>JANWZS010000001.1:4582-160035 GCA_025054855.1 Candidatus Nitrosocaldus sp.
GTTGACCGCAAGGTTCGCTGCACCACCAGCATAGTAGTGCTCATCCACAACCTCATTGACTGGGATCAGATGCTCCCTAGAGAGCCTCTTGACCCTAGTCTCAACATAATGGTCTAGCATGAGGTCGCCTACGATCAGAACCCTCTTGCCCGTCATACCTGCGAGTATATCGCTGAACCTGTCCCTAGATATGGGGGTTGTTACTGCTGCTGATGGTTGCTGTGATGATGACATTGAACCAATCAATAAGAGTTGGTAAGAGGGATAAAAAGATATTGTTGGTACTGCCTTGCTACTGCTGGACGCTTGTGGCTGCTGCTGCTACGACTACGATATCCTCATTATCTCTATAGTGCCTTGTATCTGATCTGGATGCTCAACACTCCTGTATGTAAGAGTTGCATAATCGTCGTAACTGAACTGCAGCGATCTGGTCTCTCCTGGGAGTATTGGGCCTGTTGATGCGCCAGTACCATCAACCACTATGGTATGCGTATTCTGACCGTTGTTGGTTATTGTGAGTTTCAGGGTGCATGCCAGGCAACTGAACATCTGCGGGTTAGGGTTTGCATTTGCAGCATCGCCAACGTTGAATAGCCTATCAGTACCATTGACATTCCTTATCACGAGTTTGACCTCTGTCACTGCAGGGGTCTGTCTATCTGGCCTGACATCTGGGAGTAACTTGCCACCAGTAGCCCCGAATAGACCTAGTATGGCTGCTATACCTACTGCCAGGGGTATCGCTGTCACCGCTATACCCAACGCTAGTTTATTCACCATTACATTATCTTAACGGGAGGATATATATATCGTTTTACTTCTGTACTAATTTATTATCAACCACGATGGCGACGATTACATTTCTAACAGAGGGCTAACATACATGCCTAGGGTAGAATAGATGGACACCGGCACTGCCGCTTCGCGAGGGCTTGCGCACCTCACTAGCACGGCAGCGTCAACAGGTTTGACTTCTGGGTTCGGAATGGGACCAGGTCTTACCCTGTCGCTATGGCCGGCTATGTATAATCGTACGAGATAGTAAATTAAACCTTTCTGATGCTGGAAGCATGGAGTATACATATATTACATGCAAGAGAAATGAGGTGGATGCACAGCAACAATAGTAGGGTAGCGGTCATAGACAGGGACCTATGTAAGCCAAGAAACTGTAGTCTGGAGTGTATAGCATTCTGCCCGCTCAACAGGGATGGGGGCAAGTGTATAACGTTGAGCGAGGAGGATAGGAGCAAGGCAATAGCGGTCATAGATGAGGATATATGCAATGGCTGTGGCATATGCGTCAAGAAGTGCCCGTTCGAGGCGATAACCATAGTCAACCTCGCTGAGGAGCTGGAGGAGAGGAAGGTGCACCAGTACGCCCAGAACTCGTTCAGGCTGTACAACATCCCAGTACCCAGAAGCGGTGCAGTGGTGGGGCTCCTTGGCAGGAACGGTATAGGGAAGAGCACCGTACTCAACATAGTGGCAGGGATGCTCAAGCCCAATCTCGGCAGGTATGAGGATGAGCCGTCATGGGATGAGGTGCTAGAGCACTTCAGGGGCACTGCAGTGAAGGAGCACCTCAAGGCTGTTGCGGAGAAGAGGATAAGGGTAGCGATGAAGCCACAGCAGGTCTACCTCATAGCGAAGGTCTTCAGGGGTACCGCCAGGGAACTGCTAGCCAGATACGATGAGAGCGGTTATGCTGAGCACTACGCATCTAGGCTTGCCCTACATGGGTCTATGGATAGGCATGTGGATGAGTTGAGTGGTGGAGAGCTGCAGAGGCTTGCAGTTGCCGTTGCAGCGAGCAAGGAGGCGGATCTGTACCTCTTCGATGAGCCATCATCGTACAACGATGTGCATCAGAGGCTGGAGGTTGCCAGGGTTATAAACGATATAGCCAGCAGGAGGGGTAAGAGCGTCATGATAGTCGAGCATGATCTCACCATGCTCGACTACCTGAGCGATTACGTGCACGTACTCTACGGCGAGCCTGGTGCCTATGGTATAGTCTCTGATGCCATGAGCACGAACACAGCCATAAACGAGTTCCTCCAGGGCTATCTCTCGAGCATAAACGTGAGGTTCAGGGATAGGGCATTCAGGTTCGAGGGTGCCAGCAGCGGAGAGGACCTGATAATGGAGGAGGTTGTGGCTGAGTACACCACGGTAGAGAAGAGCCATCCTGGGTTCAGGCTGATCGCTGATGGTGCAAGGATCAGGAAGGGGGAGGTTGTGGGTGTGGTTGGTGCAAACGCTCTAGGCAAGACTACGCTGATGAGGATGATCTCTGGCATAGACAGCCCAGATAGAGGACAGTTCAGGATAAATGCAAGGATATCGTACAAGCCGCAGTACCTTGAGCAGGAGGATTACGGGTACGATGTGAGGACACTCCTATCCGAAGCGTACGGGAAGGGTATAGAGGGGAGCAGCGCTGAGGCGACCATAGTCGAGCCCCTCAGGCTGAGGAGGTTGTACGATAAGATGGTCAGGAGCCTGAGCGGGGGAGAGCTCCAGAAGGTTGCCATAGCATCGTGCCTGCTAAGGGATGCTGATATATATGCAATGGATGAGCCATCTGCTTTCCTTGATGTTGAGGATAGGGTAACCATAGCAAGGTTCATACAGAGGTTCGTGAAGGGGCAGGGCAGGTCTGCCATAGTGGTTGATCATGATATGCATATGGTCGATATGGTTGCTGATACGCTCATAGTCTTCACTGGCATACCAGGGAAGGAGGGCCATGCTACGGGTACGCTGAGCAAGAGGGAAGGCATGAACATCTTCCTCAAAGGGCTTGATGTCACGTTCAGGAGGGATGAGGAGAGCAACAGGCCCAGGATAAACAAACTGAACAGCAGGCTAGACAGGATGCAGAAGGAGAAGGGCGTATACTATGCCATATGAGGTCTATAGTTCAGATTCATAACCTATAAAAAGGTTAAGGGTTTAGACTCTGCCTTGCAGACTCTATCCAGCCCTTGACATCATCTATGCTCAACCTGTACCCCTTCGGTACCTTCACTACCCTCTCCTTGATCGCACTGCTCAGCCTGTTGAAGAGCTCCTGCGGGTCGCTCTTTGCGAGCATCTCCCTCGAGTCCACCTTGCCTGCGACTACCAGCAGTTCAGCCGCCTGCTCATCCACACCCTCCAGCCCTGCAAACTCGCTGATGGCCATTAGCCTAGCCATGCCTATGAACCTCCTTGCCCTAACCTCATCCATGCCTGCAGCAGCAAGGTCCTTGGCCGATGCCCTTGCTAGGTCTGCTACGGTACCCAGCCCCTTCTCCCTCAGCACGCTGCCCAACCTTGGGCCTATACCCTCTATGGCCTCCACTGGTATAGGCCTTGGCTCTGGCTTGGGCTGAGGTCGTGGCTGAGCCTCCCTTGCAGGGAGCGGTATGGGCTTCATGGATATGTTTATAGTGCTCAGTAGTTCAGGCCTCACCTCCTCAGCCCTAGATGGGAGCACTAGTGCTATCTTATCGTCCTTCTGCGTCACCACAGCCTTGAGCTGCAGACTCAGATCAGATACAACATATGTAGTGTTACGCTCCTGCTTGAGTGCAAAATCATCCACCTTGAGCAGATCGCTCTGTATTGACTTGATGAGTGTAGCAGGCTCCACTGCCAGAGCGAACCCCTTGGTCATCTCAGATATCCTGCTCCTCAATGCCTCATTCTCCCTCTCCAGCTCCGCAACCCTGGCGATCCTCTGCTTCAATACCTCATTCTCATCCCTCAGGGCCTTGAGCATCCTCTGCAGATCCTCTATGCCTGACAGATCACATCACCTCCTCCCTACCAACACCATCCCCATGTACGGTTGATGCTGTGCTCCGTGCTGATCTGCCTGGTACTGGTGATAGCCTTGCATGTATGGTAGCATCGTCACCCCTCCCATAATAGTTTGCTATATATGCGTTGGAGGGTGTTACATAGAGACCATATCCATCGTACTCTATAGAGCATCTGACCCCAACATCTATGGATGAGGGTATGAACCTTACAGGCTCATCTGCAGTATCCTCCAGTGCACTCTCCACTGCGCTATTGACGCCATCTACCAGTGCCTCCAAAAAATGGTAGAGTTGGATGGATGCTACTGGCATATCCACCACATCATACCATCATCATACTATGCAGGTATCTGCGGAGGGTTATCCTGTGCTATCTTCTCTATGGCCTTCATGAGCGGTTGTGGAGGAGGCGCTGGGGCAACCTGTATCCTTATGTAACTGGATGCCTCTGCCTTGTATGAGTACGTGTTGGAGTACTTTGCATCAACCGATACGCTAGCGAACCAGAACTTTGCCTTTGCCTTGACACCTAACTGGAAGTCGGTCCTCCTCTCCATGGTTATGGCCATCTTCACCTCTATCACTCCATTCTGTATCTGGAGCATCGTTGGGAGTATTCCAAATGCTAGGGCATTTCCACTGATGGTCTTCTCCTCTTCACCAGAGCCCGTCCTCTTCTTGTATTTTATCTCAACTATGGTATCTGCAAGCTCCTTTATACCCTCTATGAATGATGTATTGGCCTCATTCTGTGCTGCAACCATTGCCAGCAACAGATTCTTTATCATCTCATCGAATGGCGCAGATGCCAGTTCCTGTGCTATAGCACTGCCTGAAGCCATGGCTGCCCTACCATAGCCTGCTACTTAAAGGCTCTTGTGAGTATCTAAAGGGAAAACTTTAGCAATCCTGAATTAGTAGCCCCATACGTACCTTTCCAGTTCTCTGAGCATGAACTCCCTCGGCTCTACGATCAACTTGTACGCTATCACCTGCATGTAGTATGGTAGCGATGCCAGCCTGCTATGTGATGGAAGCCTCAGCGATACCTCTATGGTGCCCCTCTCGCTACCTGCTAACACTGAGATGTCATGCTCAACCCTGAACCTCTCAAGCCTCTCCCTGAACTCCTCCCTCTCCCCTACTACACGCATGTACGCTACCCTAACGGGGTCGTAGTAGAACCTTACCACCTCATGCATAAGCTGTATGAAGCCATTGTAGTCCTCTACTCTAGGCCTCAGGGATGCTATAACAACCCTTAGCACATTATCCAGGGTGCTGGATGTGAAGTCCCTGAGCACGTTTATGTAACCTTGCAAGCCTCTGGCATCATCCTCAAGCCTACTGCCCATGAACCCCATGAGCGAGTCTGCTACCTCCTCATCTGGACCATCCATGGTGTGATGCTTAGAGTAGTCCACGAGCGTGCTGTATATGCTCCCATCACGGGCATCTACAAGCCCTATGAGTACGAGTGCGAGTGCCAGCCTATTCCCCCTGTATGCTCCATCTGCAAGTGCGTTCATCACAACCCTGTTATCCCTGAACGATGACGGGTTGGATAGTATTGCTATGATCATGCCCCTGGGCGTTGGTCTGTAGAGGGTGTACCTGCCTCTACCCCCTCCCTTACCAGCACCTATCCTGTAGAGCAGTCCCTTCCTGTACAGGTATCGTAGCGAGTCCCCATCAGCGCTCTCCAATGAGGCGAGTATACTCGCACATCTCTCAAGCGTCCTACGGCTGGGGAAGAGGCTGGGGAAGAGTCTGGATACAGTATAGAGTGTATCAGCACCCTCCATGCAGGGATAATGCTATATTTGGTGGCTAAATAGGTTTTTGCATGCCTATGCTCAAGGAGGCGTTGAAGGGCATACTGGATGAGCATGAGATCAGGCACCTATACAGTTCTTTCGATGTGATAGGGGATATAGCGATAATAAAGGTCCCAGATGAGTTGGTGCATAGGAGGCATGAGATAGGCAATGCCATACTAGAGGGTGTGAAGCATGTGAGGAGCGTCTACATGCAGGTATCACCCGTCAAGGATCTGCACAGGGTCAGGGAGATAGAGTGTATAGCGGGTGTGGATGATCCCGTGACTATGTACAAGGAGCATGGGTGCAGGTTCAAGGTGAATGTAGCGAAGGTGTACTTCTCGCCAAGGCTATCCACGGAGAGGGCGAGGATAGCCTCACTCGTCAGGGATGGCGAGACCGTACTCAACATGTTTGCAGGGGTATGCACATTCTCCATAGTCATAGCCAAGAGGAATCCCAGATGCAGGGTATACAGCATAGACATAAACCCAGATGCGGTGATGCTCTGCATAGAGAATGCGAGGCTGAACAAGGTGGAGGATAGGGTTAGTGTGATACTTGGCGATGCTAGAGAGGTTACAGTTGATAGACTCCTGAACACGGTGGATAGGGTGCTCATGCCACTCCCAGAGAAGGCGAAGGAGTACCTCATCTATGCCATAATGGCCTTGAGGCCTGGGGGTGAGTGCTTTATACACTACTTCACCCACCTGATGGGTGGCAGGGATAAGGTCTATGATATGTGCAGGGAGGAGTTGGATGGTATAATGCGTTCTGGTGCATACAGTATGGGTGGATTAAGTTACAGGTACACGTACAGCATAGCAGGTGTGAGGGTAGTCAGGGAGGTGGGTCCAAGGGTCTACCAGGTGGTCGCCGATATAGCGGTGAGCAAATGGCTTGATGGATCATGATGCATCATGCATGCACGCATGTATGTATGGTGATCATCCATAGAGATGGTCTGGCAGATGTGTTATATGCAGATGGATGCTGGTGTGCTGTCATGTTCAGCCCAGTACCCTAGGGCGCTCGTCATCACCACCCATACCCCTCCTCCTCCCTGCCATGGCTATGCTCAGTCCGAGCCATGCGAATACCCCTGCTATGCATGCAACGAGCATGAGCACTGTGTACTTGAGGATGAGCACGCTCCACTCCGATGCCAGTAGTAGCCAAGAGTAGATCATGAATGCAACTATGCTGGATATGAAGAGCACTACACCCATGGTCCTCCTTCTATACTGCATACCTATAGGCGGTATACTCTCCCAGTTTATTAGCCTTGATCATGCGTTAGGAGGTTGCTAATGTATCCATGGATGTACGAATGCATTACCAGCAGTACCTCCACAGCCCCTCTTCTGCTGGCATCATATGCTGGTGATCATGCAGGCTCATGCAGGTCTAGAGCCATGAGGTAGGCATCCTCACCATCCCTGTAGTATCCTCTGAGCCTTGACTTGATGGTGAACTTGAGGTTCTCATACACGCTTATAGCAGGTTCGTTGCTCACCCTAACCTCCAGATACACCTCATCGCACCCCCTCGCTATCATGGCATTCATCGCCTCCTGCATGAGTGCGGTGCCTAGACCCCTGCCCCTATGCTCCTTCAGCACAGCTATGGATACTACATGCCCCTTCTTCACGAACCCAAGCCTCTTGAAGTTGGAGAACCCATACTCCACCTTGCACATTATGTAACCCACTATCGTACCATCGATCTCTGCCACGAGGAACGCCTCTGGGAACTCCCTGAAGAGCTCCTCGAAGAAGTACTCAGAGTAGTGCTCCGATAGCGCAACCATGTTTATCTCCATGACATGTAGGAGGTCCTTGTACTCACACCGCCTTATGGTGTAGTCCCCCACATGTCTAAGCACCACTTGCATAAGGAATTATAATGGCAAGGGTATTTAACTCTTGGCAGGTAGAACCAAACGTATTAAAGTGATACCGTTGTAGATAGGGTAGTGGAGTACTCCGAGAGTGAGCATGGGCATATAGACGATAGGATACCCATACTGGTATCGAGCCTCTTCGTTGTGAGGAGTTACTATATACGTGAGGATAGGGCCTATGAGTTCCATATAGATGGTAAGGATACGCTCAAGGGTGACTTTGTTAGGCTGGTTAAGGAGTTGGATGGATACGGCTACCATGCCATGCTGAGCAGGGCAGATGAGTCGAACGATGCGATAAGTGCAAGGGACCTCATCCTGCTCGTAATACCAAAGGTACAGCCTACCAGGAGGTTCAAGCCCTGGATGCCTGTGGTGCTCTTCATAGCTACAGTAGCGGTCGTGCTCTACGATGGGCTGCTCAGATCAGAGGGGTTGGCAGGCCTGGTGTATGGACCATGGCAGATGGCAGCGCTGTACACGCTGTCGCTCATGGGCATACTGGGCATACATGAGCTTGGGCATATGCTTGCATCCAGGGTGCACAGGATAAAGGCCACATGGCCATTCTTCATCCCAGGCGTACCAGGGTTCTTCGTGCCCACATTCGGGGCTGTGATATTCTCCAGGGCACCGATGACCAACAGGGATGTGCTCTTCGATATAGGCGTCTCAGGCCCAATAGCTGGGCT
Organism: Candidatus Nitrosocaldus sp.; assembly: GCA_025054855.1. Classification (GTDB taxonomy): domain Archaea; phylum Thermoproteota; class Nitrososphaeria; order Nitrososphaerales; family Nitrosocaldaceae; genus Nitrosocaldus. Next base: position 12,816 of record JANWZS010000001.1, read on the forward strand.
CATAGTGACCATAGTGGTATCGTTCTATGGTGCGATGCTCAGCCCATTGATAGATGAGGCACAGGCTAGGGCCATGATGGCCAACGCACAGCTGATCCCACTCCAGCCCAGTCTCCTGATGGAGCTTGCGTTCGAGTTGACTGGGAAATCTGTGCCAGGGTATGTGCCAGTGCTCTCCCCAGTAGCATTCGCTGCCTGGATAGGGTTCCTCATAACCTTCCTTAACCTGCTCCCAGCATGGCAGCTCGATGGGGGGCATATAGCAAGGGCTACCCTGGGCTACAAGTGGCAGAGGAGGCTGACGTTCGTGAGTGTTGTTATACTCGCTGCACTGGGCTACATATTCATGGCAATGTTCATAATGTTCATGAGCGCAAGGACACAGGATGTTAGGCCACTGGATGATGTATCTCCACTCTCCAGGGGTAGGAGGATACTCTTCATGGTGGTGATAGTGCTTGCTGTGCTGTGTGCACCCATACCATCGTGGGTATGAGGCGTAGGGTCTCTGCACCATCATGAGCCATACACCACCACCATCATACCCTCACCAGGGGCATAGTATATGCATCAGAGACTACCATCACCTTGTGCCTCTGCCCCATCCTGCCAAGTATGTATGCTAGTGCATCCCTTATCCTCCTGAACGCTCTGAAGCCCAAGGCTCTGACGTAACGCTCAGGGAGCATGGTAACCAGTCCTAGATCGTGGCCCTTCTCCCTCATAGCCTTGATCATGTGCACGTACTCCAGCCCATCTACGTACCCATGACTATCCACTGCAGCAGTATACTGTATTCTGCCCTCAACCAGCATCTGGAGTGCTTCAGCACCTAACCCATCTACACACTCTGCTAGCATGATGATGATCCCATCATCACCCTTGAGTACCCTGGAGCAGTTCCAGAGCGCCGTCAGGGCATCGGTAAGCCTGTACGTATGCCCTGGGCTCGCTATGATGGATCTGCATACCTCAGCATGGTATGCTAGCCCATCGAGCCTGGAAGATACCAGATGATAGGATGATGGGGTATCGCATACTAGCAGATCCACAATACCCCTCTCCCCCTGGATGATCTCGAGCGAGGTGGAGTTGGAGTTGATACCCTGCAGATAACCATCCACCATCTCCCTTATCCTCGAGTGCTCGCCATGGATGAATGCGTTGTACGCATTGTGCATGAGCCTTGTATCGAGCCTCATGAGTGCAGTTGCCGTACACGAGTAGGTGAATACAGGGTCCAGCGCTGCCCTTGAGATTAGTACAGTCCTCCTACCACTTGCTATGCCCCTGAATGGTCTAGCATCGATCCCAGTCACTCTTGCAGTGGAGTAGATACCGCCTATGCTCCTGCCCCTGCCCTCCAAGTAGGATACTAGCCTGGATGCTACACCAGCAGCAACCCTGGAGCCATCTAGGATCACCATATCCACTGGACCATCTACGGATGAGCATATGGCCTCGTACCTTGCACTCAGCACATCATCGCTCATAGGCTCCTCTGCTAGCCTAGCATGCCTGAGCATATTCTCAGCCTTTATATCCAGCACCACCTCGCTCGTACCGTATCTCAGCCAGATCTCTGGCATAATAACACTATCTTATTATATGTGTAGATAAATGCTTAGGTTATGAAGGGTGAACTTGCAGAGTTCCTGCTCAAATCCAATGCGATAAGGTTCGGTATATTCAGGCTTGCAAGTGGGAAGGAGAGCACATACTACATAGACCTTAGGGTACTCCCAAGCTTCCCTGCATACTTTAGGATGGCAGTTGAGGCCCTGAGGGAGAAGGTTGAGGAGGAGATAGGTAAGGATGCTATAGATTACATATGCACCATACCATCTGCAGGGCTGGTCTATGCATCTGCCCTAGCATACACCATGGAGAAGAGCCTGGTGTATGTGAGGAAGGATGTGAAGGACCATGGCACATCCAGGTTACTCGAGGGTTACCTGAGGCATGGCTCAAGGGTGCTCCTGCTGGATGATGTTGCCACCACTGGAACATCGCTAGCATATGCTGCAGATGTCGTGAGGAGCAACGGTGGGATAGTGGAGCATGCTATAGTGCTCATAGATAGGCTTGAGGGTGCTGGAGAGCACCTTGCTGGCAAGGGTATAAGGCTTACTAGCGTTGCAGACATAGAGGAGGTTGTAGAGATGCTGTACAGAGCGGATCTGCTGGATGAGGATACTGTAAGGATAATAAAGGCACAGATGGGGGGTAATAGGTAGTAGTAATAGTAGTATTATATATGATAAGCGTATGATATATTGAAATAATTAGAGATCTTTACTCCATTGCTGGCTGGATTTTCTTGTGAAACTGCAGATACTATCTGTACATCATCAGTCCCTTCTCCTCAAGCAGTATATGCAGGTTGTTCACCGCCTTGTATACCTCATCCTCCTTCTTGGCACCAGTGCACACCAACTTGCCAGATGCGAAGAGCAGGATCACCGTCTTCGGATCTAGCATCCTGTGTATCAACCCTGGGAACTGCTCTGGCTCGTACATGCTCCTTGGTAGCATCCTTGCTGCCTGCTCGAGGTGTATCTTGCCTCCCAGGCTTGCCGATGCAACTATATTCTGTATCTCTATTATAGGCTCGTTCTCTATCTCTATACCAGCCTTCCTGAGTTTCGCTACAACCGTCTTCACAGCCTTGATAGCCTGCTCCTCAGACTTGGAGCCGGTGCATACCATCTTACCAGAGCTGAATATGAGCGTAGCGGTCTTTGGTGCCTTGAGCCTGAACACCAGCCCTGGGAACTGGTCTGGGTGGTACTCTACATCTGGGAAGAGTTGCGTTATCTGGTTGAGGTTTATAGTCTGGTTTACAGTTGCCGATGCAACCACATTCTCTATGCTTATTATTGGCTTCGTCTGGGGCATACCTATCTTATAAATAGGGGGTATATAAACCCTATATATACTATCGCCACACCAATTGCTCATACCCTAATATATACAAAAAATTAAGTATATAAACCCTATATATGGTATCGTTACCATCTAGGAGGCTGATAGTTGAAGATTGTGTTCGCATAGCAATAGTAGTATACATGCGATGATGGCAGGTGGATGTGACGATGATCAACTCAACGGTCGCTGCTAGGCAGTAAGTGAGGATGGAAGATGCAAACAACAGGTATCAAGGATGGATACCTACCTCCCAACACGACTGGCAAGTTACTAGCGATACATATGATTATGGGTGCAGCAAGTAGATCCTGCACATCACATGGATATGCGTAAATCTGCAACAGGAGTAGATGCTCATTCGTGTGTAAAGGCCAGCCATGCATGCTGAGTTACAGTACAGTAGATACCGAGGGGTCAACATGTGTGTCAGGCAGGGATGGTATGCTGGTGGATGATGATTACGAATAGTTAGGATGGGAATGAGTCATATACTGGATAACAGGCCACCATGGAATAGGTATGAGTGAGGGGCTTATGATATCCATGCTGATGGCGACTTTATGCGCACAACCACCTGGCCCCTAAATCACCCTTCCTTATCTACTCTTCTGCCAGGCTGATCATCGCTACCGCTGCTACTGCTGCTACTACTACTAACTCCTGCCCCAGATCCACCGTATCCATCCCTCCTACTTCCTTCTTCTTCTGCTCCTTCTCCTCCTCCACCACCACCATCATCATCCTTACCCATCCCATCCCTATGGCCTTCTCCTGCCTGCGACTCGTCGACCTTGCTGCTCTCGTCCTTCCTCTCACCCTCACGCAACTTGCTTAGGAATATGACAGCAAGTATTATCCCTATCACTATGTAGTTGATTGGAGGGGTGAGTACCTTGCTCACCAGCCCAAGCTTGGGTATCACGAAGACCACCTTGCCTATGTACTCATCCTTCGTTATGGGATAGTCTATCCCAGGTATGGAGATTGGATTGTTATCCCCCTTTGTGGTTATGACCCTCTCGCTTGCATGCTCAACCTTAACCACTCTATGCACTATGACCCTGTCATGCGTAGACGGGCTGTTGAAGACTATTATATCCCCAGGCTTCACCTCATCGAACGTTGAACCATTCCTCACCACTATAACATCGTAAACCTGAAGAGTAGGTAGCATGCTCTCGCTAGAGACCACATAGAACGGGTTATCGGTAGCGAATGCTACCCTTAACGCAAGCCATACGGATGCTACCCCAACAACTATTATGATTATATCCTTCACTGCCCTATTCAGGTTCCTGCTTGGCAATGGGATGATATACCCCATCCCATTAGTAAATCTTACTAGCAGCTCAGATCAATGCCTTATCATCACCCATCAGATCAACTCTGAGTCTTCACAGCTGCATACATACTCTCCACCATCCAGTATATAGTTGTGACTATTCACGTAACTTGCCAGAGTCGCTCTTACCGTACAGCATCTTCTTGGCTAGGTGTACCAACTTGGACCACGACTTGCTGGCCTTCAGCACCTTGTATGCCTTGATGGATACCTTTGCCATCTTGAATACGAAGAGGAATGGTATCAGAGCAAGCATGATGATATCCATCCAGTTCTTCCGCACGAGCACCCTAAGGCTGCCCACCTTCCTGTACTTCAAGAAGATATCTAGCGATGCTAGACCAAATATCATCCAGGGTATGCTATACCAGTACTGATCCATCCATGCTGGAAGGTCGACTATAGGCTTGCTTGCTATGTACAACTCTGGCATCAACTCGAGTGAGCCTATGAAGAATAGGATTACGAGTGAGAGTATGGAGTAGTTTATTATCCTGTGGAGCCTTGTGAGGGTGATCAGAGAACCTACCAAATGGTTCACCTCAACGCATCCCCTGCTAGGTACATATCTATAGCCTCGTTGGCGAGTCTATCGGCATCGGCATTCTCCCACCTTGGTATATGCTCATACTTTACATCAAGGTTCTCCCTTGCTATGAGATCGCCTACCTGCTTCACCAGTTCCCGCAGGTGCCTCCTCCTAACCTTGTACTCCTTGCTCATCTGCCTGACCATGAGTATGCTATCTGACATGACGGTTATATCCCTCCCATACCTTGCTGCGATCTCCAGACCCTTCTTGAGCGCTCTGTACTCTGCCACGTTGTTGGTTGCTATGCCTATACACTCCCTGTACCTAGTCAGCGTATTGCCTTTACAGTCCCTCACCACCAACCCTATACCAGCGATGCCAGGATTACCCCTGCTCGCACCATCCACATACAGGTATATACCCATCGGGAGATGGGCCAGTGGCAGGGCATATAACTTTTTAAGCATGAATAACGTACCAGCTGTATGGGAAGGAAGGGTAGAGAGATAGTAGGTCCAATAGTCGATGATGTGATAGATGGTCTGAAGGTCTCATACTGCAACGAACTCATGGCGTTCCATTACTACTGGTACACATCGCTCTACATGCAGGGCATGGGCTCTCTAACCATAGCAGGGAAGTTCAAGGAGTCTGCGATGGAGGAGCTGAAGCATGCAGGCATCATAGCTGAGAGGCTCAACCAACTCGATGCCATGGCCCCGAGCTCGCCTAGTGAATGGGCTAACGTGAGCATATTGGGCGATGCTGACCCAAGCAAGTACACAACCCTGAGGAGTGCTGTAGAGAAGGCATTGGAGATCGAGGGGAAGGCCATAGAGCATTACAACGAGTTGATAAAGAAGGTCAAGGATGCAGATTACGCTACATACGATATACTCCAGGATATACTGGTTGAGGAGGTAAAGGAGGAGCAGGATCTGGAGGATATACTTGCCAAGCTGGAGTTGGTTGAGGAGGAGGGAAGGGAGATAATAGAGCAGTTCTGATCACAACCAATTTATTTTAATCATTGCATCGATCCAATGCCAGCGTAGCATACACAGAATCTATTTAAATCTTAGTTCAGGTGAAATAGTTTTATATATAAATCTGCCCTTAGCAGGGATCGATGAAGGATGAAGCGTCATGCCAACGGTAATGATGTAGTAAGGATAAGTATATCGCTTCCATCAGACCTTCTAGATGGGTTCGAGCGTACGATGAAGAGGATTGGGTTCACAGATAGATCGAAGGCAATACAGACTGCTATGAGGGCATTCATATCTGAGAATGAGTGGACTGCTGAGTCCAGTAAGGGTGCTGGCTTGATAGAACTCCTGTACGATCCAAAGACCAGAAATATAGAGAAGGCTCTAACACTCATACAGCATGAGTATAATCACATAGTGACCTCCTCAACACACATACACCTCGATGAGAGTAACTGTCTGGAGGTGATAATAGTGCGTGGGAATGCCAAGAGCATAAAGAGGCTTGCGAGGGAACTGGCGGGGAACAAGGGGATAAAGCGCATAAAGATCAACTTCGTCAAGGTCATATGAATGGTGTGAGTGGTAATGTTATCAGTAGCAGCAGTATCGATGCTAGCTATGCTAACCTAATGCTCATGCTTCGTTCATCTTCATCATGCTGGGGATTGTTCATCCATTGGTATGAGACCTATGTTCATGTTCATGTTCATGTTCATGATCCCCTCTATGTGCATGTAGGTGTGCATGCCTCATACTCCCATGAGAGTGCGTATGGTATGCTCTGCGCAGTAGCGTGTAGATGAGTAGTACAGCAAACAGCCCAGCACCAAATAGCACTATGGTCGCACCTGATGCAGAGTCAAGGAAGAAGCTTACGTACATGCCAGAGAAGGCAGTTAGGGCACCAAGTACAGTAGATAGGATGATCATCCTGGAGAAGTTGTTGGTTAGCATTCTAGCAGAGATTGCAGGTGCAACTATGGCTGCTGCAAGGAGTGTAACCCCTATAGCATTCATGGATGCTATAACTACTACTGCAAGGAGTATGGAGAATACCAACTCAACTAGATCGGTTCTCACGCCATACACCCTTGCGGTCTCCCTATCGAATATGGTGAATAGCATCATCCTGTTCAGGGTGAGGAAGAATGCTAGAACTACAATGGAGACTATGGATATGATGAGCATATCCATATCCGTTATGCCAAGTATGTTACCGAAGAGCAGCGCCTCGAAGTTCCTGGTGAAGCTCCTCGTACTACTGATCAGGAATATGCCTATGGCGAACCCTGCAGTACTTATCACCCCGATGATTGCATCTGCCCTCACCCTAGTCCTCCTACTCACCTCACCTATGATCATGCTTGATGCTATACCCCATAGTGCCGCACCAATGTACATGTTGATGTTGAGCATATGGCTCACGACTGCACCACCAAAGACCGCATGCGATAGACCATGGCCTATGTAGCTCATACCTCTCAGCACTATATACACGCCTAGCATACCGTTCATTGCACCTACAAGTATAGAGACGAGTATGCCCCTGATGAAGAACTCGTACTGGAACGGGAGCAGGAGTGAGTTGATCTCGCTCATACATTCATGCACTCCATCATCATGATGATCATCATATCACAGCCTCATGGAATCCACCAGCCCGTATATCCTCAGCAGGTTATCCTGTGTAAGTATATCCTTTGCACTGCCATCAGCAAGTATGCGCCTATTCAGGCATACAACCCTTGGAAGCCTTGATGCAACACCACTTATATCGTGCGTAGTGAGCATTATGGTAACTCCCCTCTTACTCAACCCATCAAGTACATTCAGTATATCCTCCCTTGTATGATGGTCTGCACCAGATGTAGGTTCATCTAGGAGCAGTAACTCTGGCTCATGCACTATAGCCCTTGCAAGGAATACCCTCTGCTGCTCACCGCCAGAGAGCTCCCTTATCTGCCTCTTAGCATACCTGCTCATTCCCAACACCTCAAGCACGTCAGATACCTTCTCCCTAGCATACCTATTAGACCATGGCATGGCTCCAGATCTCTTCCATAGTGCTAGTGCGATGACCTCCTCCACGGTTATAGGAAAGTCCCAGTCTATGCTCTCAACCTGTGGCATGTAACCTATAACAGGCCTGTTGGAGTTAGTTGTGGTAGTAGTGGTAGTGGTAGTGGTACTGAATACTATGGAGCCAGACCAAGGCTTGATCAGCCCTGCTATGATCTTGAGTAGTGTACTCTTGCCGGAACCATTAGGGCCCAGGATGCCTATCTTCTCACCCCTCCTCACATCAAGGCTTATCCCCTCGAGCACTGGTACATGGGAGTACCCATATACTATATTCCTCATGCTGATCATGGTAGCTGTAGTGCTGGCAGGAGGAGGAAGGGCATGGTCCATGATACTCATCCAGAGGCTCAACCAGTGCATACATCGCTTGGATCTATACCCTGAAGGGCATCAACGCTACCCCCCAATGGTACTATCATGTTGCGCATATTCTCAAGCATCATACCTATGTAAGTATGCGCTGGATCACCAGGCCTCCCTGGGAGTACATCATCTGCCAGAGTCTCCACTATCTTGACCCCTGACTCCCTTGCTATCTGCTCCATAACCCTGCTAGGGAATACCTCTGATGCGAATATCGCAGGCACATCCTCCTCCCTTATCTGCTCTATTATCCTAGAGACCTCCTGGGGTGTAGGTTCCCCAAAGTCAGATGGCTGGACAGCGCCTATAACCTCCATACCATAACGTTTAGCAAAGTATGCCCATGAGTCATGATAGGTCAGAAGCTTCCTATGCTGCTCTGGTATGGTCTGTACTGCCTTCATTATACCCTCATCCAGTGCTCTAAGCTTCGCTATGTAGCGTTCAGCATTACCTGCATAGTATGATGCATTCTCTCCATCCATCTCGATCAGTTTATCCCTTACAAGTTCAACATACCTTATAGCATAGGCAACGTTAAGCCAGAGATGGGGATTGGGATCGCCCTTCTCCTCAGGGAAGGAGAAGTCGAATATCCACTCCTCTCTAGTTATCGTGTTATCTGCCAACTTGAGCAATTGGATGCTGTTGACATCACCTCCCCTATCCGCTCTTGCTGCATTGACTATCCTCTCGAATGCTACCTCAAGGTTCAGACCATTTATTATTACCAGATCTGCATCCTGTATTACCAATACATCAGATGGAGTAGGTTCGAATGTATGCGAATCCACTCCATCAGGCACTACACCCCTCAGATCTACATGCTCGCATCCTACATTCTTTACCATGTTGGTTATTGGAGCAACAGATGTGACTACTTTGAGCTTTGTGCTAGTAACTCCCTCATTAGTTGGGCTAGTATCACTAGCACTACCAGATATCAGTACTACTGCTGTTGCTACTGCTATTGCTACTGCTACAACAGATATACCTATAATGAGTGGAACCCTCACGAGTATGCTATCTTAAGCATAGTATTAAAAATTTACTGTTTGGTAATACTCTATTAGATGGTAGTAAGTCGACGTCGACTAACTATACCAAAAAATGAAGGAATCTATCTGATCATCATGTGAGCACGATGCCTTGCCAGCAGAGAGACCGCTATCATGGCTGTTATGAGTACACCCGCTATGCCCAACGGGAACTCTGGTACCACATTTAGACCAAAGACTACCCTATCCTCATCATCGTTTATGTTGAGCACTACAGCGTATGAGCCACCCTCGGTTATACCGTATTCAAGCGTATCCTTACCATCTGCCACCAGATCATCCACAATAACCCTATCCTGGTTATATATCAGGAGCCTGTACGGCACGCTTACAGCCTCGTTATCATCTGCCCTGAAGATCCTTATCTGGAAGGCTGTGGGCTCGTCTATATTTGGTTGCACTGGTGCATACCTTATCTCTGCTATATACCTGCCCTTCTCACCCTTGAGTACCATGGCCTCTGCCCACTCCAGCCTCTTCCCTACCTCTCCCTCCCCTTCTCCAGGTTTGACTCCAGTATCCTCCATCAACCTGCCCACAACCAGTGTGTAGATCACCCTATCCCTCTCATCCTCGCTCACCATCTCTGCCATCTTCACCAGCCTGCTCTTGATTATCATATAGTGTACAACTATGTACCCTTCAGCTGCTCTGTCAACGAAGACGCTGGCATCCATACCATTGATGTACCCCTTCATCTCCCTGTTCACCCAGTCGGGGAACTGGTCCTTTGGTATGTAGTACTCGAAGTGCAGCAATGGTATATCCTTAACGAACTCTGGTGACCAGTCAAAGTCAGATACAGCCTCCACTACTATGTTGCCATCGCTATCAGTGAAGAGTTTCAGGTCCTTGACCTTCTCGAAGTAGGAGATGTACTCCATATCCCTGGTCTTGCCATCGTACTCAACCTTCCATGAGCCCTGCTCTGAGATGGTCAGATACGATACGTACTGGACTGGTCTGCTCAGGAACCCATCTCCTATACCAACTAGGTCTATGGTGAATATGTAGAGCCCAGCATCAACCAGCACTGGTCCACGCACCACTATATCCCTACCATCCTCTGTACGCATGTAACCCATGTTCGGCATGGTCTCTCCCTCTATGGTCACCTCCTTGGCCTCTGGATCTGGCTTGAATATTATCTTCAGTGTATCCTGGTCTGGCATTATATGGAATCTATCCCTCAACTGCACATCCTGTGTGCCAAACTTGGCTACTGCGATATCGTAGACTATGGTGCCAGGTATTATCTCTTTTGTACTGGCATCTATGGCCTTCATGGTGAATGTCATATCAACAAGCTCACCGACCTTCCTCAACTCTGGCTCTATCTTGATGTCGAGGGAGATGGATCTGCCGTTGACATCCTTTGGCCCAACGGTCTCCTTGCCCATACCATGGCCATACGCTGGTACTACTGGAGTAGAGAGTGGGAGCAGTAGACCTGCGAGCAGCACCGCTACCATGATCACTGCTGATACAAGAGTACCTCTCATCCCTGATCATCATACACTGTTATTATAGTTAAGTATTATGGTACAGGAGTAGAAGGATAGGTATACGTATAAGCATCGTGTAGGGAGTGTACTACAGACCTCTTCTTCATATAAAATAAAGGGATTGGGTTGTTGATGGTGTATATTCAGTTCCTCCTCCTTGCGTAGAGTATGAAGGAGCCCAGTGCAGCACCGACGAGGCCTATGCTTCCTATGAGCACCTCTGGCACCACTGCGAAGCCTGTAACCTCAAAGTCCAGACTGTGGTAACCCTTGGTTCCATCATACATCATGCCCATCGGATGGCCAGTGCATGCAAGTATCTTCAGCATGGTCCCTGGAGCAAGGTCTGGCACCGTTAGGGTTGCTGTAGCCTCAACCACACCAGGTCCTGTGAGCCTTCCTGTGCTTGGGTCAACGGTGCCCGATACCAGTGTTCCTGCAACGTCCACGTGTGGAGCAGCAAGGTTACCTGTGGAGTCTATGAATGCGAACCTCATCAACTGCCACCCAGGAGGTCTATCACCTGCAATAAGATTCACCCTTGCCGTTACCGTTATCGGCTCACCTGGCATACCCTGTGATGGAGCATCTATCTCCATCTCCCTGTCACGCTCTGTATGGCATATGGATACCTGGTATGGTGCTACCGTGTAGTTCATATCCATTGAACCGCCACCAGGCATTGGATGTGCAAAGCATGCTATGAGCCATATCTCCTCCCCTGGAAGGAGGTTAGCTACCGTTATCTCTGGCACAGGGAACTGATTCACTGTCCTGCTACCCACACCGCCTACCCATGTTGTTATCAATGCGTTGTTGGGTACTGGTCTTGTAGGGCTAGGGGTTAGGCTTGGATCATCTGCAGGATTGTACCATATACCTCCAGAAGCATCTGCTATCCATGTACCTGTTGATGGTCTATACCAGGCAAAGGTTACGTAACTGTACATGAACTCGAATATTGGTTGTGGTAATGCTCCTCCAGAAGCGTTGAAATCAGCCCTGACTGTAACATTGGTCTTATCCCCAGGGAGACCACCTGCTGGGTGCAGATCAAGGGAGATGAATGTGTCGTTGAACGTACCGCATATGTTGCCCAACACATCTCCAGGTTCTCCATACCCTCCATCGCCATGATCATGATCGCCATTGGCATATGCACTAGTTATGCTACTGAAGCCTCCCATCACCAACACTGCTATTAGGAGTAGAGCCTTGGACTGCATTACCATATCCTTCCCATCCTACTTCTAAAAATCTTGTGGTACAACCATCAAAATATGCATAATACTATAACTTATCTTACATAACATATCTCTAGTACAACTATCGAATAGGTAATTTGATGGTTGTACCATAACCATTATTACCGTCCATCACTAACTCTATCTAGGAGATATCCTTGAAGAGAACCATACTGCTTGTAGCAGTAGCTGCTGTGGTCATTACAGGTGCACTCATAGCAGTCAGCATCTACAATCAGCAGGCTAGAGAGCCTACACCAGTGCAGGAACCAGCAGAGGAGAGGGTTGGTGTAAGTAACGAAAGCAGCAATGAAGACTCGCTAGCATTGAGCGATGAGGTAACTGTAAGTGTCAATAGGGGCTCAGTGACTGAAGGGGTTGAGCAGGATAAGAGAGAGCAGGAGCGGGTTGAGCCCAAGCAGCCTGAACCAGAGCCAAAGGCCAGTGAGCCTACACCAGTACAGGTAGAGTGCGTACCAAGGGAGGGCAAGGTGCTTCCCACAGGTGTTGATATGAGCCTCTCACTCAGCAAGAGTCACGGTCTTGCAGGTACTACCGTGAATGCTGAGGCACTGCTGAAGGGTACTGATGAGAGCATGATCTTCAGATACAGTACGTTAAGGTTTGCATGGTTCTCCATGGATGATGCTCGCTCACGCCTTACAGACTGGGAGGAGAGCAGGATAACATGGGACTATGCAGATGATGGGAATGGTACTGTCGGTGTGGTTGGGAGGGCATCAATATACGCTAAGGTACCATCACTCCCTCCAAATACAGAGGTTGTGATGGTTGCCTGCTTGCTTGAGAAGGGTACAGCAACATCAAGCAAGGAGGTAGGATATGTAGCATCTACATTCAGAGTAATCGAGGAGGAGAAGCAGATCACATACTATAGGGTAAGTAGTGTGGAGGAGGTCTACGCAAGGGTTGGGGAGGCCCTGAAGGATAGGGGTATAGATGGGAGTGATGAGGCTATCAAGCAGTTACTCGATAGAGTCTTCGTTGTAGATGGAGAGGATAGAGCGATTACAGTCAAGGAGAACTCGTACCTCTTCATAGACGCATCAAGTGGTAGCCTATACATACTTGGGTGCATCACACAGAACCTTACGGTGAAGGATAATGATCTCCTTCAATGCTTCTTCACAAGTAGTACAGAGGATGAGTACAACATTGCCATAGATGTTGTGTACAGCGATGGCACAACGCATACAGTGTACGATGATGTAGCAGGTAGGGAGTTTGCGTATGCATTCAAGCATACAATCAGTAACGGAAGAGAAGGGAGTGTGTACGTTATTGCAAGGGTAAATGATGTAGCACTGCTCGAGATAGGGATCAAGAAGATAACCAAGCTTGATATCAAGGATCTGTGTGTGCCCTGGGTAGACAGGGATGTGAGCATAATCCTAGAGCCATCGTATGGGCTGCCTGCAAGTGATGTTAGAGCGAAGATCGGGATAAAGATACTGCCAGAGGATGAGAGCATGAGGTGGATGTTCGAGTACATAACAGTGACATGGCTGGATGATGCGAATAGACCTATTCCAACCACATGGAGGTATACTGAGAGCAGTGGTGAGGAGTTGGTGAGCAAGTGGAAGGACCCATTGAGGATAGTGAGTTGGGATGATGGTGATGATGATATATACACAGGTAGCACAGAGGTGATGCTCAATGTGCCAGATGTGAGTGTTGGAAGCAGGCTCAGCCTCCTTGTATGCTTTGTTCATCCCATGCTCGATGGCTACATGGATATGGTTGCCAAGGTAGTACCATTCTACGTTGGGAGTGAGATGCCAAAGGTAGAGGAGCAGCAACAGCAACAGCAGGGCCAACAACAGCAACAGCAGCAGAGGCCCACTGGCGCACTACCATGCAGCACCCTCCCTGGAGGCGATAGGCAGATAGAGTTCATTATAAACCCAACGAGTGGAGCACCAGGGTCATCTGTCATGGCCACGCTTAAGGTTAGGGTCAATCCTGGTGACTATGGGGAACCATTCGATCCCACGAAGCACTGGAGATGGATGTACGAGTCTGTGAACTTCTTCTGGCTGGATCAGGACAACAGAATAATATCACAGACTGGCATGATGAAGGTAGTATCATGGAGCGTTGATGATCCACTCTATGGCGAGGCTAATGTGAGTCTAACTGTACCATCTGGAAGTGGTAGGGTGACACTGCTTGCGTGCTTCGTACATCCAATGCCTGGAGACCCACCATACATGGAGATGACATATAGGACTAGAGAGTTCACCATAGAGGGTAGTGGAGCAGGAGGAACGATCGGTAACCCTGGGGCTGGTGGTGGCACTGGAGCAGGTGGGGGTGGGGGTGGTGGCGGAGGCGGAGGTGGAGGTGGAGGTAGTAATGGTATACCTGGTGATAACCCGATAGATACTAGTAGGGGCAGCATGAACTTCGATGTTGGTGAGATATGTGGCAAGTACACAAGCAGGAAGGACTTTATAGATCTGAGACTCGTTCCGCTCTCCGATGGAAGTGTAAGGGCATATGCCAAGGTCACATTGAATGCAAACGATCCTATGCTGGATATATGGAAGTTCATGTACAGTTACCTCAAGTTCAGATGGTACAACTACTCAACCAATACATATGCCAGTGAGTGGATACCATCGACGCCAGTGCAGTTGATAAAGGATGATGCATGGACGAATGAGAACGGTAAGGTAGTGGGCATAGCAGAGTATGCTCTTCCAGTACCTAGCGTGCAGCCTGGGAGCATGCTTGGTCTCATAGCATGCTTCTCCCATCCATGGCCAGGGCCTACAGGGTACATGGATATGAACTACACGGTAGCAGGCTACATAGCGCCTAGCAGTTACTACACGTTAACCAGCAGGGATATGATAGGTGAGGTTATAGGCAGTGTACTTCGCGATAATGTGAGTGAGGAGAAGACCAACAGCATAATGGGTACGGTGAACAGCATCAAGCATAGGTTCAGTGCAGATGCAAGGTACCTAATGCTCGATGTAAGATCTGGTAGCATCTATATCATGGGATGTCTGCTCGATGAAATCCCAGCAGAGATAAATGATACCATACAGTGCTTTGCCATAACGGACAACAGTGCAGTGGATAGGCTGGTGATCACTGCCATAAATGCTGATGGCACGTATGTGAAGAAGACATACAGCATGGAGGATGTAGGGGGTAACCGTATCTCGATAGCAAATATAAGACTGGACAGGGCTGGGGAGTGGATGATACTTGGAGAGTTTGGTACCACTGCTGCTATAAGGGTCAGCGTATCGTTGAATGTAGTGCCAGAGGGTATGTTAGGACCCATAGCAGTTATCGTATCTATGATGGCTATAGCAGTACTGTATGCTATGAGGAGGGTCAAGAATACACTCTCCTAACTCATATATTTTATCAATCAGTGGAACGTAGAATATAGACCTGTTATATTCATGAATTGGTAGAGCAGTAGGGTTTAGAGTAGGTAAGGATGCATATGAGAACCAGAATAAGAAGAGATCGATAAGGCTATGGAGATTGTTATTCTAGTGATATGATATGATCGTATTGGTCTCCTGAATTGCAAGTATGGTTAGGATGATGGGGAACCTGTCTATGATTCTGAATGTAACAGGGTACCTGACTCGTCAGCTAAATTACACATACAGGTTCTTAGGCTCTCCGCCTATATATCTATCATCCATCTCGTTGGCAAGATCACCGTCCAGCATCTATTATCTTTACACCCTAATCAACAAGAATGGATAGTGGGCCCGAAGGGCTTCGATCCCTTGACCTACCGGTCTCCCCAGTCTGGTTATAACCTTATGAGCCGGTCGCTCTTCCAAGCTAAGCATCCCGCCACATGGTGTGGTTACGGGCCCACCTACAGAAGGCAACCAGCTCTACTCTGCACAGAGCGATTACATATAATTATCTTTTGCTCGTCTGCCTGCTTACTGCTACATATCAATCAACATGCATCCTTGATGTACCTCTCATACACAGCGTCGAGCAGCAGATTCTGTGCAACCATGGACTCTACTGCACAGGCATGGAGTGAATCATGCGCATCCTCTGGCATGCTGGAGATCATCCTCCTCCAGAGATCTGCATGCCTCACATCGACCACGCTGTGCACCCTCTGGTACTCCGTAGCCTCTTCTTTACTCTCCATACTGTAGTACTTGATCAGCCCGTCGAGCTTGATGGCACTTATCCTCGGTATCTCTGCCTCGTAAGCATACATCGCTGCTACACCCTCACGCCTGGATGTGAGGGTTAGCAGCCTCTCCACAGCCTCCTTGGTCTTACTGCTCACCCCATACGCATACAGATCCTCCCTGCTTATGCCCAAGGCCTCTGCGAACCTTATCCAGAGTGCTATATGCTCCCTCTCCTCCCTAAGGTTGTTGTCAATCTCTCTGGCATACTCACCTCCATCATGGTGCTGCATCACATTCTCCACCATCTCAGGAACATGCCTCACTAGGTGAAAGTACTCGAGCGCATATCCCCTCAGCGCATCCATGCTTAACCTGCCCTCTGACCAGAGTCTGTAGAACGGATGTTTGAGGAGGCTCAGCCTCTCTACCTCCAGATCTATCCTCTCTACTATCTCCCTACCCATGGCATAGCATCCCATGCACCCATAAAAAATCTTTGCTCTCTCCATGGGAAGGATTTTATTGTTATGGTATATGCTAGAGTATGTGCTCCGGTGGTGTAGCCCGGTCAAGCATGGCGGCCTTTCGAGCCGCAGATCGCGGGTTCAAATCATGCATATCATATAGGCATGGGGGAGTCCCGCCCGGAGCACTATAATTAATAAGGGGAATAGACAATCGATCAAAGATCTTTCGATTGTATAATGTAATTATTAGATGAAACATTCTATATTAGTATATAAATTAGCATAGAGAGATGCTGATAGATATTAAACTATATATAGATAGTAAGAACCATTAGAAATGTGACGGTATGACCGTAAACAACCCCCTCACCATGCCCTATCCTTGGTGGTATGAGATGTATCAGAGGATAAGGCTCGCACCCTGGTGGTTCAGTTACAAGATAGGCCTAAGCAAACAGGCCCTGCTCCAGGATAAGATAATAGATCTCGCCCAGGAGGTAGGTATCCAGGACCTCTGGGCAAAGAGTGTGGTGAACTTTGCGATAACAGAGTTCTCGAAGAAGGGTCTAGGCCCAGACTACTATGGTTACCACAACATAGACCATGAGTTGGAGGCAACATACTTTACACTGCTTGTGGCTGAGGGGCTGAGCAGGAGGCTCAGCAGGGATGACCTCTACTACCTATTCCTTGCAGCGCTCTTCCATGACTTCGATCCACTCAAGGACTTCGATAGACCCAATGAGGACTCTGTGGAATGGTTCCTGAGGAACAACAAGCGCATAGTGAGGTTCGTTGAGTACGTTGGCCTCAGCCTGGATATAGTCGTGGCGATGATATACAGGACCGCATTCCCATTCAAGGGAGAGGTCAAGGAACGTGCGTTGAGGAAGATGGATGAGCTATTCACCAGCGCTGGCATACCAGAGGGCGATCCAAGGAGGGAGCACTACATGTGGCTAGGATGGATAGTCTCCATCGCAGAGAGGGTAGCAGGCTATGCCATGAAGGATTACAACGGTTCCATGGAGCTTGCGATGAAGAATGCCCATGCCCTGGGCTGGCACCCCTCCATCATAAACAGGGAGGCGGTGAAGTACTTCAACTCGATGCTGGAGGAGGAGAGGGATATGCTCGATCTCATACTCTCAGCAGTGCCTGTAGAGTACAGGGAGAGGTTCTACAGGAACGTTAATGCGTTCAAGGAGGCTTATGCAAGGGAGCTCGAGGCGAGGGAGATGATACGGCAAGGGCTTATAGGGTTCGCCATCAACGTTGAGAGGAATGGCCACTGTTCAGACTCGTGCATCGCTTCACTCCTCAGGTTACATAAACTGCTGCCCCTGCCATTACGTATGAGCGATGATCTGTTCATATCCACGCTGAAGCGTGATGATACACTGCTCATAACCCTGAGGGGGGTCTACAATGGTAAAGGGGGTAGCAAGGGGGGCAACGAGGGGGAGGGTGATGGATGCGGGATACTCGGATACTCGAAGGGTGGTCCACTGGAGCTCTACAGGCTTAGAAGGGGTACCAAGGATGAGAACAGGGGTAGGAGGAATACCATATACCTCGAGCCTATAAGCATAGACTATGCGTACTGGGGGGCTAACGGTGGCCATCTGCTACGCTACTCGTTCATACTTGAGGCTAAGAGGAGGGGCTACAGGTTCCTTACGGCATATGCGCATAGATCGGTTATAGAGGAGAGGATCGCAAAGGGCGAGCCCATAGAGGTTGTGTGCAAGTACGATCCGGATAGGTTCGATTACTACAGATACGATCTGTCTAGGGTAGATGAGGACTCACTCGCCAGGGAGATAGGGTATATGCTAAGGGGTTCCTGACTGCCCAGCATCGTCGTGCTGGCCAGTGGGAGTGGATGAGGGCGATGAACTCTCCTCCATACCTTTCTTGCCTGCCGTTACTGCAACCGGCTCACCAGTCTCTATCACACCATCGGCATCTATGGAACCTGCTCCAGGACTTGCTCCACCACCATCGGTCATTCCTCCTGTTCCCTGCGTGTATGACCCATGACCAGCATCACCACCACCACCATCTACACCCTTGCTGGAATCGCTAACAACGCTACCCTGGGGGTGCCCCTCCTGCTGCTGATTACGCACCATCCCAGACTGCAACCCACCAGGAAGTGCAGAGAATACATCGCTAGATGGTACTGATGCCTGGGAGAATGCTATCAATGGTGCAGGGTATACACCGAAGCCCACCATGAATGCTAGGGCGAATGCAAGCACAGCAAGTATCAGCCTAGGCTCCCTCACCTTCAGCATACCAGCAGCGCCATACAGATAGTTCTGGTTAACCGCTGGTATGGTTGCTGGTTCATCGAAGTACATGCGCCTTATCACCCATGCGTAGTACCCCAGGGATAATGCGCTGTTCAGTATCCCTGCTATTGCAAGGTACGGCGCCCAGGAGACCACGGAGCCAGCATTAACGGCAGCAGCGAATAGTATGAACTTGCTCCAGAACCCGTTGAGCGGTGGCACACCAGCTAATGCTAGCAGTGATACAGCCATGACCAGGGATATGAGTGGCATCCTGCGCCCTATACCCCTGTACTGGTCTATGTTCATGGTCCCTATGACTAGTGCTATGCCAGCGGCGGCTATGAACGCTGAGGACTTCATAACCGCATGGTTCATCACATGGAAGAGTGCCCCCTGCATTGCCAGATCGGAGTATGGGGCAAGGCTCAGGCCTATCAGCATGTACCCTGCCTGGGAGATGCTCGAGTATGCTAGGATCCTGGTCATGCTCCTCTGCGTCAGGGCGGCAAGGTTGCCTATGGTCATGGTGAGCACTGCTACTACAGCAAGCATTAGGCTCCACTCCACGTTGAGTACAAGCATGCCGAATATCACTGCCTTGAACGCTGCTGCAAACCCAGCCTTCTTCGTTGCTGCAGAGAGCAGTGCGCTTATCGGTGCTGGAGAGCCCTCGTACGTATCAGGTATCCACATGTGGAATGGTACCAGAGCCATCTTGAACCCAAAGCCAGCTATAAGCATGGCCAGTGCTATGAGTGCTAGGGGTCTCAGCCCCTCATCCATACCTACGAGTGACTGTATGATGGCTGCTATGTTGGTTGAGCCTGTTATGCCGTAGATGAGCGATGCTGCGTATATGAGCATGCCAGATGCCAGTGCACCAAACAGGAAGTACTTTATCGCCGCCTCATTGGTCAAGGGGTCCCTCTTCCTGAACGCTGCAAGCACATACGTTGGGATGCTCATCAGCTCCCATGCGACTATAAGCATCAACAGGTCTGTAGAGTATGCAAGCATGACCATGCCTATGGATGAGAGGAGGATGAGCGAGTAGTAAGGTCCTGGGTTGGGTACCCTGCGCATGTACTCTACAGATGAGACCACAGTGCTTATGGCGACTATGAGCATGGCTATGCTGAAGAACGAGCCGAACATGTCATCTGCCATGACCTGATCTGTGAACGTTATGCCTAGGGGTATCGAGCCAGATGCTATCCTTGCAAGTATCACGGCCATTGCCAGTATGAGTGCACCAAACGCTATGCTACCATGGACCTTATGGCCCATATCCCTCCTCCTAAACGCATCCAGGAGTGGGAGGATGAGACCTGCAACCCCAAGTACCACTGTGATCATCACTGGTGTAGAGTACAGATCTACCATGCTAGTACACCACCGCTACCACTACCATTACCATTAACATCAACATCAACATTAACATCAACAGTCCCTCCTTCAGACTCACCATCTCGTGTGTTACCATGCATCATGCACCACTCCCTGCTATCACCAGCAGCAGTACGAATATGATGCCTACGGCGAATGCGTATATGTACGTTTGAACCACACCAGTCTGCATGTACCTTACGACCTTTGACCACCATGCCATTGCGAACTGGAATGCTGGGTTTATACCATCTATCACAACCATCTCAAAGTACCTCCATGCAACCCTTGATGCGAACAGTGGTGCTATGACGAATGCCCAGTAGTAACCGCTGTTAACATACCACCTGTTCTCTAGGAACCTGTACACGGCATATGCTACTGCACTCCTCGACACCGCCTCTGGGCTTAGTGCTCTCCTTATGTAGAAGAGATAGCCTAGACCAGAGCCTATACCGAATGCTATGACAGATGATGCTATGGCCTCTATGTGCAGCTTGACCTCCCCATGGCTCTCTATACCGTAGGAGTTGAGCAGGAAGATAGCGAAGAGATCGTGCAACTGCCCTTCCACCAAAGGCCCCGCTATGCCTATCGCTATGGTCAGCCCAGCGAGTATACCGAATGGTACCCACATCACAGCACCAACATCATGCAGCCTATGCCCATGGTGCTCCAGCTCCTGCAGATGCCTGCTCTTCTCCCCAAACATCACCATACCGACCATCCTTATGGTGTAGAATGCTGTCATGACAGCAGTTAGGAACGCCATCCAGAATAGCACAGGTGCGAATACGTAGTGTGACTCCATTAGGGATGCGAATATCGCATCCTTGCTCCAGAAGCCAGAGGTCACTATCGGTGCACCAGCGAGCGAGAGCGCACCAGCGAGCATGAACACGTACGTCTTCCTTGCGTGCTTTCTTAGCCCTCCCATATCATCCATGAACCTGCTCTCTGCTATATGCAGTATACCTCCAGCAGCCATGAAGAGCGATGCCTTGAACATGGCATGGCTTGCAAGGTGGAAGAGCCCTGCTGTGTAACCGTTCACGAACTCTGCTGATAGCCCTGCTATGCCCAGTGCTAGGAGCATGTAGCCTATCTGTGAGCCTGTAGAGTATGCCAGGACCTTCTTTATCTCCTTGTTCACTATGGCCTGTGATGCAAGCATGAATGCGGTTATGGCACCAACCCATGCTACCACCTCGAAGAATACGCTAACATCAGTGCTTGCTACTGCGAAGAACAATGGTCCTAACCTTGCTACTAGGAACACACCAGCCTTGACCATGGTTGCTGCATGTATGAGTGCTGATACCGATGTTGGGCCTGTCATGGCCTCAAGCAACCACTCATGCAGTGGGAACTGTGCTGACTTGCCTATTGCTCCAACGAATATGAGCACTGCTGCAGGTACCAGCAGCCCATTCGCCTGCATGGCATGAGCCCACCCAGTATCCTCCAAGAGCAACTTGTACTCGAACGTACCAGCATGTATGAATATAAGGAAGATGCCAGCGAGCATGGCGGCATCCCCTGCTCTCGTCATGAGGAATGCCTTCATACCGGCGTGTGATGGTGATGTGTACTGTGCTATACCCCATGCATGGTGCCCTATCCTGCCCACGTAGTCCTTTACCCTGTCCCTGTACCAGAAGCCTATGAGCGCATATGATGCCAGACCAACACCCTCCCAGCCGAAGAAGAGCATGAGCAGGTTGTCAGATAGCACTATGAGCTGCATGCTACCTATGAAGAAGTTCATGAAGAACCAGTACCTGACCAGGTTGGGGTCACCCTTCATGTAGCCTATGCTGTATACCATGATCAGGAAGGATATCCATGCTACGAGGTTACTCATTATTATGCTGAGCGTATCAGCTAAAACACCAGCCCTTATCCCAAGATCTGGTATCCATGAGTACTGGCTGTGCACCTCATCACCAGCGAGGGCAACTGGGATCAGTGTTGATGCCATTATGGCGCTTGCTAGTGAGAATGCTACTGGTGCGGTATCTCTGACCCTACTGCCTAGCCTACCAAACAGTGGGCTGAGCATAGCTCCTATCATGGGAAGTACCCATACCAGCCAGACGTTGAGCGCTAGGGCATCGAACTCTGGGTTATGTATGAACCTGCCTGCGCTCTCCTCTACTGCACCTGCACCTGCACCTGCAGCAAGCACTATTATACTTAACATTACGCTGATTATACCTTCCATCACATCACCCTCCTCCAAACAGTCCCCTCATGTATGGCACTATGAGCGATGTCAGCATATCTGGATATATGCCTATCAGTATGGTTAGTATGGCGAGGAACATCATCGGGGCAGCCATGTACATGGAACCTTCCCTGACATTCTCTAGCCCTTCTCTATGCCCGTAGAAGATGCGCTTGTACATCCAGAGTATGTAGCCTGCTGTCAGCACTGTAGCTGCCATGGCTAAGGCAAATGCCACCACCCTGACAAGGGAGCCATGCTCTGCACTGGTAGCGCTCTCCAGCACGCCAAGGAAGAGCATCCACTCAGCCATGAATCCGTTGGTCGGTGGTATGCCCATTATCGCTAGCCCTCCTATCATCGCTGTGACAGCTGTTATGGGCATCCTCCCTGCTAGCCCACCCAACTTGGCAAGGCTCCTGGTACCTGCCTGCATTATGAGCATCCCAGCCATCATGAAGAGCAGTGCCTTACCAGTACCATGACTAACATACATCATCACTGCCCCAGTCGAGCCTATCACGCTCAGGGATGAGATGCCGAAGAGGAAGTAGCCCATCTGGCTTATGCTCGAGTATGCTAACACTCTCTTAACATCATCCTGCATGAGTGCCATCGCCCCTCCATATATCATGGTCACAAGCCCTCCCAGGTTGAGCCAGATAGAGATATCTGCATATGTGCTTGGGAGCAGCTGCATAACCAGCCTTGCTAGAGCGTACCCCCCTATCCCTATCATGGCTGGGGATAAGAGCGCGCTTATGGGTGTTGGTGCCTCAGCATGCGCATACGGTAGCCATATGTGCACGGGGAATATGGCCAACTTCACTACTAGCCCTATGATTATGGCCCCTGCTATGAACGGCAGCAACCCCTTGTCTATCACTGCCTCGTTCACAGCAGCCATATCGAAGCTGTTGACGGATAGCCCCATGGCTATGAGCCCTATGAGGAGTACCACAGCACCAACATGCGTCCAGAAGAGGTACATCAACGCTATCCTCTTCCTAGCACCATAGCCATAGAGTGCGACGAGGAAGAAAGATGGTACTAGCATGATCTCAAAGAATACGTAGAACTGCACGAGGTTGGTGGCAAGTACAGTGCCTAGCATGCCCATGGCAAACGCAAGGTAGAGTGCATAGTATATGCCCATGTTGGTGTTTATGTACTCCACTGGCACCTCCACCACGGATCTGACTGGTGCACCCCCAGAGTTGGCATGCTCATGCTCGTACTGCTCGACTATCTTGTGCACCATGTAAGGCTTCGAGTAGAGCACTAGAACAGTTGATAGTATGTATATGATGAGTGCGAACGGTATGCTCAGGCCATCGAGCAGTAGACCAAACTCGCCCAACTGACTCCATGGATAGTGCTCCTCGTACCTCCCCTGCATAGATGCTATGAGTAGCATGATGGTAGAGTAGAGCATCACACCGAATGTGAACCACGTGGATGCATTGACACCGTGCTTCCTGCCTATGTAGTAGGCTAGGGGTGATAGTAGAAGTGGTATGAAGACAGCCTGCAATAGGTAGTACATTACCCGCTTAGCCTCTTCAGCCCCTTGATATCTATATTCCTATATATTCTATATGCGACTATGATCAGTGCTAGTCCAACAGCGACCTCTGCTGCTGCTATAGCGATTGAGAATAATGCGAACGTCTGCCCAGTTGCGTTTGGTGCTGGCATGAGCCTAGAGAATGCTACGAGGTTCAGGTTTGCAGCATTAACAATTATCTCCACAGCAAAGAGCATCCTTATGAAGTTCCTCTTCACAGTGAGGCCGTATATGCCTATGGCAAGGAGTATGATAGATACTATGGTGTAATCTAGTATCTCTGCCATGTACCCTGCATCACCCCGTGAGTAGATGCGGTAATAACACTGCAGTTCATCCAACTCATCCCATCACTCACCTCTCCTCCTCTCTCTCCTTCCCCCACCTCGTATCCTCTCCTTCCCCAACTGCCCCTCGTGCCTCCCCCTCCTCGCTACCCATAACCCCTTCCCCTGCTTCTGAATCGCTGGCCTCTCCCCCGCCCCTCTCCACCTTCGCAAGCACCAGTGCACCTATTACTGATGCTGCCAGTGTAAGTGCCAGTGCTATGAATGCTGGAGAGTAGTATGTGAGCATCTCCTCCCCTATCTGGATCAGTGTTGGGGCGCTCTCCGATGCCTGCCACCTTGCTATGCTGGAACCTGCAAGTAGTGCACCCACGAGCCCTATGACCGCTAGAGCAACGACCACACCCATTATCCTCCTCCTGCCCCCCTCATCTAACCTCAACCACGCCTCCCTTCTAACTAGCATTATGGTGAATATTATGAGCACTACCACGGCACCAACGTACACTGTTATCTGGAACATGGCCACGAATGTAGCATCGAGGAGCACGAAGAACATGGCAATGCCTAGGAGCGTAACTGCAAGCGCTATGGCACCATATATCAGTTCCCTGAACTCGAGTGCTATTATCGCTGATGCTATGGTTATAGCAGAGACTGCTATGAAGTATGGATCACTCATCGTGGTATGCACCCAACTCATCTACCTTTATCTCGTACGTGCCCTGGTACTTTGGCTTCACTGCCAGTTGGTCTGGTGTGTATATCAGATGTTCTTTGGTGTATGCTGCAAGTTCGTAATCATCGGTCATGAAGAGTGCATAGAAGGGGCAGGCATCCACACATAGCCCACAGAAGACGCACTTGCCGTAATCGATCTGGGGCATTATACCCTTCTTGTTCTGCTTGTACTGCTTATCCACCTTCACCATGCTTATGGCCTCTGCTATGCCCTCGCATGCTATTGAGCAGAGTTGGCAGCCAGTACACTTGTCATGGTAGAGTATATGCCTTCCCCTGTATCCTGCTATCCCAACACCTTCCTTTGGATCGAATTGATAGCCATCCCCTACGAACCTAAGCTTCTGCTCTGGGTAGCGTAGTGTGAACCTCTTTATGGCTAGATGCTTGCTACCAGATGCCAGTGTCTTCAACATGCCTGAGACTGAGCCCATCAGTCCATCACCACCATAACACTACTACCATATCCTAGCCACAACAACGCCGCCCATTGCATAAAACCCACATCATGACCATAGCAACCAACCTCAAGGACCAACACCTACAACACCAAGGTAGAGTAGTGCCACTGCTATAAATACATTGATGAACGATAATGCTATCAACTTGGACCACCCTGCCCTTAACAGCACATCTATCTTCACCCTCGGGTTGGTACCTCTAACCAGTATCATGAAGAGTGCTACACCGAACGTCTTGATCGTGAACCAGAAGATGCCACTCGTCTCGCTGCTGCTCAGCACTTCCACACCGAAGACCTCTACCCCTGGAAGGAACTCTGGACCCATCCAGCCACCAAGGAAGAGTGTCGTGAACAGTGCTGATAGGGCATACATCTTTATGTAGTTTGCCAACTGGATCAGGCCATAGGTCATGCCAGAGTACTCCGTCAGCCATCCAGCGACTATCTCACTCTCAGCCTCCGGGAGATCGAAGGGTATCCTCTCCAGCTCTGCTAGAGCGGTTATGAAGAACACGAATGCGCCTATAGGTACCAGCAGTATGAACCAGTATGCATACTGAGCCTCAACTATCCCAGTGAGGCTGAGTGTAGATGCGAGTATGACTATAGGTAGAACAGCGAGTATCAGTGGTATCTCATAGGATATGAGCTGGTAGAGCGCCCTTAACCCTCCAATGAACGGGTACTTGCTATTACTCGCATAAGAGGCAAGGAGCACTGTGAGCGGGAAGAAGCCTAGGAGAGCGAATACTGCCAGCAGGCTGACATCTATATCTGCTATAACCCATCCTGGTGCCACTGGTATCAGTGCGATGAGCCCTGCTGCTGCTATGACGAGTACTACCGGGGCAGCCCAGAATATCGGCTTATCCGCACCGGATGGGACTATGATCTCCTTGCCCAGCAACTTGAGCAGGTCTGCTATGAGTTGCAGGAACCCTCCTAGGGAGTTTGCCCACCAGAACGCCTCCCTGCCAGCATGGTAGGGCCCAACTCTCAACTGCATCTTTGCAAGGAACTTCCTCTCAGCGAATATCAGCACTGTAGCGAACAGTGCAGCGAATGTGAACCCTGGGAATACTGCTATCCTGAAGAAGAGGCTATCCAGAGTCGGGCGTATCAATGGTGCCCCAACCTGTGGGTTGGTGAGCATGGTGAGCAGTAGGTATGGGTTGATCTCTACCCCGTTTATTACTGGAGGGGGTACGTAGAATAGCACTATGAATAGTATAGGTAGTGCTATGAGCGAGACTATCATGAGTACCCAGAAGAGAAGCCAGAGTACGCTCTTGATGAAGTTTGAGAATGTGAACTCGCTCACCGTTGCCATGGGTCACTCACCTCCTCCCCATCACCAGCCTGCTCACTCATTCACCAACCCACCCATCCATCCACTCGCCCTGCCTACACTCCCCTCCTACTAGTCTCTATATCTATCTAACTGACTGACCGACTGCTACCTATCAGCCTCCACTGGCCAGTAGTTCATGCTCCAGTATATGCTCGGCATATCTGCGAGCTTGGCTCCCCTGAGTAGGTGTGCCATAACAGGTATCTCCCTGAACGATGGTACGCTCAGCTTGACCCTGTATGGCCTTGGGTTGCCATCGCTAACCAGATAGTACGCCAACTCCCCTCTCGCAGCCTCTACACGCTTGAATGCCTCACCTACAGCACCCTTTGGGTTCGGCCCCAGTTTTGTCCTGACCGGGCCTGAGGGCATCTTCTCGAGCGCCTGAAGTGCTATCTCAACGCTCTCATACATCTCAAGCCATGGCACGTATGCCCTAGCAAAGCTGTCCCCCTCCTTCATGGTCACAACATCAAAGTCAAGCTCATCGTATACATCGTATGGCTCCACCTTACGTATATCATGGTCAACACCAGATGCCCTGAGCACTGGGCCAGTTGCACCAAGGTTTATAGCATCCTCCCTGCTGAGCACACCAACCCCTACAGTCCTGGCCTGGAAGAGCGGGTTATCGTAGAATATGTCCCTGTACTCCTTCAGCCTGTTCCTGAAGTAGAGCAGGTGCCTCCTAGCCTTCTCAGGGAAGGCATCTGGGATATCGTTCCTCACGCCTCCAGGCACAAAGTACGCATGGGTAACCCTTGCACCAGAGGCCATCTCTGCAAGGTCTATGAGGAGTTCTCTATCTGCCATGGGCCACATGAACATGGTAGAGTGCCCAAGGAATATCCCGTATATGCCAAGCCAGTAGAGCTCGAATATACATCTATTGATCTCAGCCATCATGACCCTTATGTACTTTGCACGCTCTGGTACTGGGATGTTGGCTATCTCCTCTACTGCAAGCACGTATGGGTAGAGTATGCCACACGAGTCAGCGATCATGGGCCTCTCAAGGTGGGGTATGTTCTGTATGTAGTTCCTGTACTCGCACATCTTCTCCTCCCCCCTGTGCACGTAACCTGGGTCTGGGAGTGCCTCCACTATTATATCCCCATCGACCTTGACGACCAACCTAAAGTGCCCAGAGCCTGGGTGCTGTGGACCAACACTGAGCGTAAGTATGCCCCTATCCATGCCATCTTCCCCCTTGCCCTCTATCTGGAACCCAGGTATCCCTTCAGCGCTACCCATTCCACTCATGGATGATCACTCCTCCCTCCCCTTTATATGGAAGTCCTTACGCAATGGTGGTATATCAGCCCAGTCCTCTGGAAGGAGCAGGCGCTCAAGCCTCGGATGCCCCTCGAATATTACACCAAACATCTCGAACGTCTCACGCTCATGGTACTCAACCCCCCTATACACGGGGATGAGTGTTGGCATCACAGGGTCATCCCTGTCAAGTTGCACAGCAAACGCAAGGACGAACGATCTGTACCTATCGTTGGTACATGAGCCTACATGGTACACAACATCTATGATCCTGTTCTTCGGATAGTCTACACCTGATACCGATATGGGATGGTCGAACCCAAGTTCATCCCTAGCGAACCTGGCAAACTCCATGATGCTATCCTTGCTCACATTGAACCTTACCCTCCTGGGCTTCACATATGCCAGTTTGGCCTTATCGCCAAACCTTGCAGTCACCTTATCCACTATCTCCTTCTCAAGGATCAGTTGACCGCTATCTGCACCTGCCTGCCCCTGCTGGCTCATACACCATCATCATCTGTTACTGCTTGCCACCGATTACCTGAACCTGGTCCTCTTTATCTTCTCCTGCAGGAGGATGCAGCCCTGTATGAGGGTCTCTGGTCTGGGTGGGCATCCTGGGACATACACATCCACTGGTATAACGCCATCTATCCCTGGCAGTACGTTGTATGAGTCGAAGTATAGACCTCCAGTTATTGCGCATGCGCCCATGGCTATGACGTACTTGGGCTCTGGCATCTGATCGTATATCATCCTAACCCTTGGGGCCATCTTCCTTGTAACCGTACCCTGTATAACCATGAGATCGCACTGCCTAAGGGAACCGAAGGCCTCTATTATACCAAAGCGCTCCACATCGTACCTTGGGCCAGATGCCGCACCGAACTCTAGGCTACAGCATGCAGTCTCCAGGTGCACAGGCCATAGCGACCATAACCTGCCCCAGTTTATGGCGTAGCCTAATGGCTTATCTACAGCCCTTACAAGCACCTCGGATAATCTGCCAACCAACACGTTGAAGTTCGCTGGCCTCTCACCAGCCTCTCCCTTGCTCATCTCACGCTTGGGGCTCAGGAGTTCTCTCAGCATGCAACTTCATGTACCCTACAAGGGGATAGTATTTATACCTTATCAGTGGCTAGGAGGATGTTACCACTCTTCTTACTTACTTACTGACTGACTACCCTCTACTATCCTCTATCCTACCACCCTTACCATCACCATATATCCCTCCTTGAGGATAGGTACATGGCATAGCCCAGTGCAGCGCCTAGGATGGCAAGGAAGACTATGATTGGGAGGGTGACGAACCTTGGGAGGCCGAATAGCGATGCGCCCCAGGCATAGAGGAAGATGGTCATCACATCGAAGACCACGAACATAAGCACGTACGAGTAGTACTGCATCATGAACCTAGTCCTACCCTCACCGCTGGGAACCTGCCCACACTCCATGGGCATGAACTTGACGGGATTGAAGAACCTCCTCCTTGGTGCTATCATCTTGGCCACTATGAGTGCTGGCACAGAGGCTACGACGCCGAAGAGTAGCATCCAGAGCAGTGGCTCGAATGATGCGCTCGCACCCAACCCTACCAGCCTCTAACTAGAGATGGTCTCCAGTTATAAAAGGATAACTGGATAATCTGGCATGCTACCGTATAAATAAACGCTCTCTCCATCCCATCGTATGCTCCTAGTATCTACATGGAGCAGACCATTCGTCAAGGCAACTGTGGTACTGCTCTTCATAGGCACTGGAATAGGCTCTGCATGGATGCTGATGCTCTCTGGCTACAGCATGGGTATCCCAGCAGGTGTATTTGCACTTCACAGGGAGTTCCAGACAGGGGCCATAACACTGCTTATAATGGGTGTGATGTACATGTTGGTGCCGAGGATAAGGAGCATCAGGTTTACCAATGTGAGAGAGGCAAGGATATCATTCGTGCTGATGATAGCATCTCTAGTAATGCAATCGAGTGCGGTAGTGGTTGGGAGCAGCATGATTCTGGTAGCAGCAGTAACGAGACTAACCGCAGTAGCACTCTTCTCCCTACTCGTACTCCTGATGCTGAGGGTTGCTCCAAGATCAGGCAGGTTGGCAGATCACTACTTCACACTCTCGCTCTCCATGCTTATCGCATACAGTGCACTGCATACAGCTGCTGCAGTAGGCATGAACATCAAGATGGAGCCCCTGAACCTCATCTACATATGGATGGCATCCGTGATATTCACCATATTTGGTGTGCAGTACAAGGTCGTGCCTGTATTCTTCAACCAGTCTTCCCCCATGAGGGGTGTGGACCTCGTTGCGTTCATATCTGCACTGACATCCGCATCCATGCTTGTGATGCAACTATTCGCTGCCGCAGTAGCTGCAATGATGGTCTCTGCGCTTGCATTTGCATACAGCATATACCTCATGCGCAGACTGACCATACCAGGGTTCCTCTACACGTCACAGGACCCTCAGGCGACAGAGAAGATAGCGAGGCTGAGGTTCTTTGCTACACTGCTGAGGGTAGCGTACATAGCACTCCTCCTAGGCCTGATAAACGCACTGCTCTATGCCACGAACCCTACATTCCACCTCTACGACCTTGCAATACATATGGTTACGATGGGGTTCATAGGCATAACCATAATGAACTTCATGCCCATAATGCTACCTCCTATAGTTGGGAGGAATGTTAACTATACGAGGTTCAATATGATACCATTGATTGTGCTGCTCTCTGCAATAGCATTGAGGGTATCCTGGAATCTCATGCCATATATGATGGCAGTCGATAGGGTTGTGTTCGGCATATCTGGCCTCGTTACCGTTGCAGCTATGATACTCTACATAAACATGATCCACGCATCCATGGACCCTCCTGCGCATGTAGAAGGCTAATGGTCTATGTGCTCTTGCAGTAGACTACTGACCGCTACCCATCATTATCTACCCATCAGTATCTGTGTACCCTACCTACTTCACCGTAACAGACTTCGCTAGGTTCCTTGGGTAGTCTGGATTGCAGTCTCTCTTCAGGGCCATGTGGTATGCAAGTAACTGCAACGGTATAACCTCATACAGTGGGTAGAGCAGTGGCTCAACTCCTGGGATGGCCAGTATGGTATCGTAGAGGCTGCTCTCTGCATCAGATATGCCTATGATGTACGCCCCTCTAGACTTGACCTCATGCACAGATGTGAGCATATCCCTGTACGTCTGATCCATGGGGTTCAACGCTATCACCACACTCTTCCCATCTATCAGCGCCAATGGGCCATGCTTAAGTTCACCTGCATGTATAGCTTCAGCATGCACATATGCAAGTTCCTTCAGCTTCAGTGCACCCTCTAGCGCTATGACATGGTGTATGCCTTTGGCTATGATGTATACGCTACTTGCATCCTTTATACGCTCAGCGGTACTTGCTATATGCTCCTCCCCTTCAAGTATGCTCCCAACGTGCATGCTGGGGTTACCTATATCGATCTCCATGGTGCTCCTACCCATAGCCTTGGCCATCTCCATGCATATCCTGTAGAGTAGTGCAACCTGTGCAGTGAAGCTCTTGGTTGCAGCAACACCTATCTCTGGCCCAGCATTTATGCTCAGGAAGAGATCGCTCTCCCTAGCAAGTGTGGATAGCGGGGAGTTTACCAGTGATAGTATCCTGAAGCCCTTGCTCCTCGCCATCCTAACAGCATCCAGCACATCCGCAGTCTCTCCGCTCTGTGATACTGCAAGTAGGACTGGGCCTACACCATGATCGCAGTTGCTATCGTCATCTACATAATGAGTATCCATACTGTACAGGAACTCGCTTGCAACAACGACATCACAGCCTACCATACATATCCTTGAGAGTAGATGCTTGGCCATGAGTGCTGCATGGTAACTGCTACCAGAGCCAGTCACCACTATCCTTCTAGAGGCGAGTAGCGTCCTGACTACCTCATGCACTCTACTACCCTCAATACTGAATGCCCTAGATATGGTATCTCTCTGCTCATGTATCTCCTTGATGGTGTAGTGTGCGAACCTCCCCTTATCTATATCAGCAAACTCCCATGCTACCTGTGTTACATCCTTCGCAACCTTGCCATGTCTATCATATACCTCTATGCTCAACCCCTTCTGTGCCTCTCTAACTATGAATGCCTCGCCATCTGCAAGGAATACTGCCTTATCTGTATGCCCTATGAATGCCAGTACATCGCTTGCTATGAAGCACTCATCTGCAAACAACATACCATCCCTGCCCTTACGTGGATTGCCCAGCCCTATAATGAGTGGTTCATGGTTCCTTGCTCCTACCAGTGTGCCATCATGCACAAGTGCCACGAATGAGTACGAACCACTCAACATACTGGTCAGATCCAAGAGTGCCTTGCTTATGCTATTGCCATCGTATACAACAGGAGTAGGCAGGTACTCTAGCAGGTGTGCTATGACCTCGCTATCTGTCTCGCTCCTGAATATATGCCCCCTTGTAGTGAGCATGGACCTCAACTCCACATGATTCTCCACTATCCCGTTATGCACAACTGCTACTCTACCATCGCATGATACGTGGGGGTGTGCGTTGATATCGTTCACTACTCCATGCGTAGCCCATCGTGTATGCCCTATACCAACACTACCATACATGCCATCTAGGTTCAGTCTAGCATTAACATGACCCACGTTGCCAACACCCTTCCTTACCACCAACCTAGAGTTGTGCACTGTGGCTAAACCAACGCTATCGTAACCCCTGTACTCCATCATGGATAATCCCCTGACTATGAGAGGGGCTGCATCCCTGTAACCCTTGTATGCAATGATGGAGCACACGGCATAATATACCCCTGCTGGTATTTCAATATTTGGAGGCTATATAATAATGATGATGGAAGGCTATTACAGCACCTCGATACTATGCTTGCACCTGCCTACGCGTATACCTTGCCTATCTGCTTCCTCATCATCCTTATAAGCCTCATCTGGGAGCGCTTAACCACGAGTGAGAGTACGCCTATGCTCATCCCCTGTATTGCTACCAGCAGTAACGCTATACCAACGAGGAACCAGTTGCTGGAGAACCTGCCAGTGTACACCATCTCCATGAACGAGCTGAACAATATTATGCTAGCAGGTATAAGTAGCATGCTGACCATTAGTGAGTAGAATGCCCCAGGGTTATGCACCTTTGCGAGGTTGAATATACTGCTCATTATCCTGAACCCATGCTTCCATGTGGAGAGCTTCCTCTTCCCTATCCTACTCCTGTAGTTTATAGGCACCTCCGTTATATTGCCTATGCTTGCTATCTGTGCAGCGATCTCAGCCTCAACATCGAACCCAGATGTGCTCAGATCTATCTCCCTCATGGTCTCAGTCTTGAGCATGTACATGCCAGAGCATACATCCGAGAGGTTTGTGTTCATGAGTAGGTTGAATACCTTCGTTATTATTGCATTGCCCAACTTGTGTAAACCGCTCATGCTCTCCTCCTCAACAGGCACCCTTGCACCGATTATCTCATCATAACTGCCCATGTGCTGAATGAAGCGCTCTATGCTCGATGCATCATACGTGTAATCCCCATCCATGACTAGCATGTATGGAGTATCCACATTCTCAAATGCTGTCTTGAGTGCCCCAGTCTTGCCCTTGCCATGCTGGTAGATCACCCTTGCACCAAGACCCCTTGCCACCTCAACCGTTCTATCTCTAGAGTAGCCATCAACCACCAGTATGTTGGTTATGCCTAGGGAGTGCAACTCCTCTATAACCTTGGCTATACCCTCCTCCTCATTAAGCGTTGGTATAACCACTGTTATCAGCCTGTTCACATCCAGACTCCTGAGCCTCTCCTTGACCTCTACACCCATCATAACCTATCACCCTCCTCAAGAGACTTGCTCGATATGCTAGCCTTAGCCTTGCTCGTATTTAAGCTTTCGTAGAACTTTAGATACCTGAGCCCCTTCTCCGTTGTTATGTATATGCACCTGCCACGCTTACCAGCATTGCTATCCTCATGCATGCTGATGAAGCCATGCTCCAAGGCGTAGTTTATGTAGTGCTTGACCTGCGCAAAGCTCAGGGCATTATCGTACATCATCTTGGTCTTGGTTATGCCGTTGATTGCTGATGCAAGAACACCTGCCAGTATCTCCTCCCTGCTCCTCCTCCTTGTATGCATATAATCAGACCTGTTCTTGACATCACGCCTGTTCATGTTCCTGCTCATACGTACTACTCTCCATGACTGGAATATAAACACAGTTGGAATATGAGATATGTAATAGGTATTATATAACAGGAGTTACATGATTGAATACACCTAATGCATCCTTACCAGTAGTGCACGTAAACCCTGGAGTACTGATGCTGATAGGAGCGCTGCGAATGATATGTGGAGTACGATGGCAAGTATATCTATGGCATCATAAACGCCTCTAATTATACTCTTTGAGCTGATACCACCTATACCCAGTATGTGGTCGAGGAAGAGTAGACCGTCGGTAGTGAAGAGGTAGAGCATAGAACCTATGAGGGGGAGCATAACCACCATACCAAGTATGTTCCTCGAGTTCATGGCAACCATAGCCTTATCATACCTTAGGATGAGCAGAAGTGCCATGCCCATGCCTATGAACTCCATTGCTATGTTGAGTGGTGAGAGCAGGCTATTGCCCATGCCTACCTGGAACCTGAGTGGCCAGAGTATGTTAGTACTCGCAACTACCACATCACCGAAGATTATGTGCTGGATGACCGCTACGAAGTACGGTATGCTCCTCCTCCTGTACATTATGAAGAGTGGTATGAATGCTATGCCCCATAAGAGTACGCTATGCGTCACAGACCTATGCTTGATGTACTCCTGGAGCAGGATATCCACATCTGGTATCATGCCCAAGAGCATCACGAGATAGGGGTTGATCTTGACCCTGAGCACTGATGCCAATGGCCTGGATATCACATATGCCCATGCAGCATGCCCTACTAGGAACACCTGTAGAGCTTCCATGATCTGGCTAAAAACCTTTATCTACCCATGCCTAATGCTCTGTATGGCGAAGAGGTTCAACCCCGAGAGGTTCATTAGATGCACGGCAAAGTCATACAGCAGGAAGGAAGCGAAGGCCAAGCGTGTACGGGTGAGGAGGAAGCGCTAGCCTCATATCATCCATCGGCCAAGAGCCCAGCAGAAGCATCATCATGGCGCATCCAGCAGCGAGCGCTTCCACTCACCTTGCAAACTCCTGCATCATACTGCTCACATAGCATATACCATCCAGCACGTTCCTCACACTAGTGAACTCATTCGGCGCATGTATGTTTGCATGTGCTGGTGAGCATCCAGTCCATACTGAGTTCATCTTCAGTATCTTGGTGAATACGTAGTCTGGTCCAGATGCCCACGAGTTCGGGAATATCGATGGCTTTCTGCTGTAAACGCTACTTGCTGCAGAGGCTACTGCCTTCACTATCCTCGCATTGGGGTTGGTCTTTGAAGGTTCCAGAGAGCCCAGCATAGTAACCTCGACATCCGTGAAGCCCAGGCTGCTTATATGATCCTGCAGTCTCCTGAAGAGTTCCTCTGGCCTCTGATCATACACCAGCCTAAAGTCTACCTTGGCGAGAGCCTCGCTAGGAAGGACTGTCTTTGAGCCAGAGGCTACGTAGCCAGAGTATATACCAGCGATGTTGCACGTCGGCTCGAACAGTAGCCTCTTGAGTGCCACCTTGCCCTTGACCTTGCCTATGAACTCCCTCACGCCATAATCCTTCTTGATACTCTCAACATCGTACTCCAGACTCTCTAGCAGGGTGAGATCATCCTTCGTTGGTACCCTGACATCATCGTACCAGCCCTTGACCATTATCCTCCCATCCCTCCTGATGCTGTTGAGCAGCCTTGTGAGTGTCCATGCGGCGTTAGGTGCTATGGGGGCTAGGGATGAGTGCATGTCCACAGATGCTGTCCTTACCCTGAACTCGACGTAGAGCAGGCCCTTGAGACCAGCGTATATGTTGGGTGAGCCAGAGGGGTTGAGTGAGCCATCGAAGCATACACAGGCATCCGCCTTGAGCATATCTGCATGCTCCTTCACGAACCCTGGGAGGTGCACTGATGATACCTCCTCCTCTCCCTCTATGAGCACCTTCACGTTGAGGGGTAGTGTGCCATTCATATCCAGCATGGCCTTCACTGCCTTGACCAATGCTATCACATTACCCTTCGAGTCTGCTGCACCCCTTCCATGCACCTTATCATCGGTCACTATCCCAGAGAAGGGGTTGTAGCGCCACGCATCCAGTGGCTCTGCTGGCTGCACATCGTAGTGCCCGTAGAAGAGCAGTGTCCTATCGCTCTCGCCCTTCGCCTCACCGTAGACCACTGGATTACCCTCCTCAAGCCTTATGATCCTGCTCTCCAGCCCAGCATCACGCATTATCCCATTGAGTACGCCAGCACACTCGTCTATCCCTATACCCTGCGCAGATACGCTTGGGTGCTTTATGAGGCTCCTTAGATCACCGACTATGTCATCCCTGTTCTCCCTAACGTACTCCCTTAACTTGTCGATCACTAGCATGATATATGGTGCGAGGAAGTTAACTTAATACTTTGCCCTTGCCCCAAGGGATATATTTTATTGTTCGAGGACCAGATATAAATAATATATCGATGAATTGGGGATAGTGCTTAATGAATTAAGCCTAACATGACATAAGAATTAAAATTTATATAATTCGAGATGCTAATGATACGTGAGGTATGGGCAAGGCACTGCTCCAAGTTGCGCTGGATGTCACTAGGGTTGAGGATGCACTGAGCATAGCTATGATGGCCAGGGAGAACGGTGCTGATATGATAGAGGCTGGTACGCTCCTCATAAAGAGCGCTGGCATCACATCCGTAAAGAGCATAAAGCAGGTCTGCAGGGACATACCAGTGGTTGCGGATATGAAGGTGCTGGATACTGGTGCAGAAGAAGTTGAACTAGCAGCGAGGAACGGTGCCGATATAGTCACGGTATCTGCACTGGCACACGATAGAACCATACTGGATGCTGTTATAGCAGCAAGGAACCATGGTGTGAAGATAATGGTTGATTTTCTGCATGTGAGTGATCCCCTAGATAGGGGTATGGATCTGTGCGAGTTGGGTGTGGATTACATATGCATACACAGGGGGATAGATGCTGTAAAGGCTGGAGCGATGCGTATGGATGAAGTTATGAGGATCGTCAAGGCTCTCAGCAGTTCATGCAACATACCAGTTGCTGTTGCTGGAGGCATAGACGACTCGAATATATGTGAGTTGGTAAGGGCAGGGGCAAAGGTACTGGTCATAGGCTCGTACATAACCAGATCTGCAGATGTTGGAAGGACTGTGAGGTGGGTCAAGAGGTTCATAGATAGTGCATAACGAATTGATTAATTAATTAATCAATTGATTAGTGAAGGAATTAGCGAATATTGGTAAGTATACAGGTCATCTGGGGACCTGTAAGATATGTATGGAGTTTATATGACTACCAGCATATACATGCTGCTGGCAGGAGTAACCGGTCGATAGCTCTATCTAGGGCTCATGCCACGTATGAAGTAAGTCGCTATGCTGCTGATCATTGATTTTGCTTGCTGTGCTGCCCTGCTACATACTATCTGCCCTGAACTCATCTATCAGTCTGCCTATATCTGCGTATGGATTACCATTACCATCATCTATCCTCTGTAGTGCGGGTGGACTGTTCAGGTAGTCCGGTATCCTGCTGCCTATCCTCTCATCATAGGTTGGTATATGCTCATTCTGGTAGAATACGCCGACTGGTATCCTGTCACCCCACTCCCTCGACTTGATTATAGCCTGCATCATCTTTGCGTTAAGTTCGTCCTCATCATCTGGATTGTGCACTACAGGATCATACCCCTGCTCATCCAACCTGTACACCCTCGGCATGGGCTTGCCAGTGACAGGATCCACCCTGTCAAGGCCAGAGAACCACTCCTTCGTGTGTATATCGTTGTATGTAGGGCATGGCTGGAGCACATCCACCAGCGCCAAGCCCCTATGCTTTACTGCCCTGATTATCACATCCTTGAGGTGCTTGACATCATACGCATATGCCCTTGCTATGAATGTGTACCCTGCTGCCAGTGCCATC
The DNA here is from genome assembly GCA_025054855.1 of Candidatus Nitrosocaldus sp. Classification (GTDB taxonomy): domain Archaea; phylum Thermoproteota; class Nitrososphaeria; order Nitrososphaerales; family Nitrosocaldaceae; genus Nitrosocaldus. The sequence continues at coordinate 51,258 of JANWZS010000001.1, forward strand.
ATTACAGGGTTTATGCCCTGGTTTATGTTGGGCTTTGGTAGGGACTTTGTCTTCAGGCCAAGCTTGAGCGTCGGTGATGCCTGACCCTTGGTCAATCCGTACACTGCGTTGTTGAATACTATGTATGCTATATCCACATTCCTCCTCCCAGAGTTGACGAAGTGCCCCGCACCTATACCATAACCATCTCCATCCCCCCCAACCGCTATGACCTCCAGCGATGGATTAGCCAGCTTTGCCCCTATGGCGAACGGGAGCACTCTACCGTGGAGTGTGTGTATGCCATACACGTTTATGTAGTGGGGGGTCTTGCCAGAGCATCCTATGCCAGAGAACACTACTGCCCTGTGCCTCTCAACCTGCATCTCTGCCAGTGCCATCTGTATGGCATTGAGTATGGCAAAGTCGCCACAGCCAGGGCACCAGTCATTGTGCACATCCGTCTTGTAATCTGCCAACTTGAATGCTCTAGACGCCATGCCTCAACACCACCCTCTTGCTCTTAATCCCACCTGTTATTATACCCTTCAGAGCCTCGTAGACCTCGCTGGATGACATTGGCCTACCGTTGTACTTCACTACATGGTAGTCGGCATCCCTCTGCAAGTTTGCCCTCAACAGCTTGGATAACTGGGCGGAGTAGTTCATCTCCACATCTATGAGCATCCTTGTACGCTCAAGCATGGATGATACCACTGCAGATGGGAAAGGGTTGAGCAGTCTGACCTGTACGAAGTTCATCTCTATGCCATCCCTTGCCCTGAGCATATCTATGGCATCTAGTATGGCGCCCTTGGTCGAGCCCCAACTGATTACCGTTGCATCTGAACTGTGGCCATGCATAATTGCCTGCTCATCACTACTCAACTCCTTGAGCAGAAGCTCCAGTTTGCCCATGCGCTTATCCATCATCCTCACCCTCAGATCTGGATCCTCAGTTATATGCCCCCTCTCATCATGCTCATCCCCAGTATTCCAGAATACAGCATCTGGTGTACCTAGCCTGACTCTGGGTGATATGCCATCTCCTGTGAACCTGAACCTCATATAGCTGCCATCACTCACTGTAGCAGCAGCACCAGCAGTATCCATCAGCATACCTCTATCTATCCTTACGAGAGTGGTGTTGAACGCTCTGCATGTTACAACGCTATTCGCTATCGCCTTATCCACTATGTGTATGACTGGCAACTGGTAGCGCTCTGCATAGTTGAATGCCCTTACTGCATCGTAGAAGGCCTCCTCCACATCTCCTGATGCTATGACTGCCCTGGGGAACTCACCATGCCCAGCATGTATGGCAAAGAGTAGGTCGCCCTGCTCATGCCTTGTGGGTAGACCAGTGCTTGGACCTGCCCTCTGGTAGAGCGTTACTACGACTGGGACCTCATTGATCCCAGCCCAGCCAAGAGCCTCTACCATGAGCGAGAACCCTGGGCCCGATGTGCTTGTAGATGCCCTTGTACCAGAGAGCCCTGCGCCTATGGCCATGCATATGGCTGCTATCTCATCCTCAGTCTGTATCACAACTACGGAGCCCCTCCCATCGAGCAGTTCGTTGGCCTCCAGGAACTCCGACTCGTCAGATGCTGGTGTTATTGGATAGTAAGTCTGGAACCTACAGCCAGCAACCATCTTGCCCAGTGCGACTGACTGGTTGCCCTGCACGAGGAGCATATCGTGCATGGGCTTACCTGCAACTAGCCTATACCTTATACCCCCATCCTCATTCACATACTTGGCCTTCGTGTAGTTGTAGGTGTAGAGTGCAGCATCTACGTTGAGATCTGCTATGCTCTTCTTTGCCCTGAATACATACCTTATAGCATCTGCGAGTACCTGCTGATCGTACTCGAGTAGTGCCAATGATGATGAGAGCATCATTATATTCACCATCCTCATGAGCCTGCTCAACGATGGCTCGCCCCTCTTGCTTGCTATATCCTGAAGTAGGTCATGGCATGGTATGGCGTAGAGCCTGACCCCCTGGGATTCAAGGAGCCTCAGCATACCATCCACAGTACCCTCAAGCGAGTGACTAGAGAGTAGAGACCTCAACTCATCCCTCTTGCTCCTCTCCAGGGTTGGCACATCGTCTATGCTGCTACCTGTTATTGAGGCATCATAGACTATAACACCATCGCTAACCACGTGCAGTGCATGCCTGAAGAGCGTCTCGGCATCGAATACAACCAGCATATCTATATGATCCACGTGTGCCCTAACTGGACTCTCGCTCACGTGTATGCTGAAGTAGCTATGCTCCCCCTTTATATTTGAGTGGTACTCCCTCTTGCCGAAGAGGTATAGCCCACCGAGTGCGCATGCCTTGGCAAATATGTTTGCTGCTGTATCCACCCCACTACCCTGCGGCCCTCCAGTGACCCAACTCAACCTATTGACTATAGCCATATCTTACCTACCCCCATCCTCTCTTTTATCCTATTCGTTACAATATGCTAGGAGGTGCACATGCTAGCGATAATATATATATTAGGTTGTATGCTGTTAGCCTCCTCCAGTGGTAGCATCGAATAGGCAGCAACTGCAGCCCTCCCTCTCACCACAGTAGGGGCACACGCATGAGCATGCCTCTATAGCATTGCCACATATATCACAGAAGACCATCTCTGCCCCATCCGCATCAACGTCCGTCTCTGCGCTGGGATCATCATCCATGCTATTACTAGCCAACCACTTGCTTTTAAATATGTTCGCCCGGGCACCTGAAAGAACCATATGCCTAACCCTCATGAGACAGGAATTCTGCATATTACCATGAAGTTAATACATGTTTTATGGTGTGTAGTTGCATGTAGTTGCCACGCTCTTGAGTTCTGTGAACCTTACAGAACCTTCAGGTACCTCGCCCTGCATCTGCTTCAACCCGACTATACTCTCCACCAGCATAAGGTGCTCCCTGCATACAACACCTACCATGTACTCCCCAGAGCCATCGATTATGGAGATTATGTGTGATGGTGGGTTGCTGCATCTCCTGAACCCTCTCCTTATACAGCACCCATCTGGTATAGGCATGCATCATCTACCTCCCCTCCTACTTTTATCCTTATCTTAAGACTATTATTACTCGCATGTATATTCGTAGGATTGTATGAGGATTGGTGGTAGGATGTTCTATCGCAAGGGTAGCGATATCCAAGATATACTGCTGGAGCACTTGAGTGTTGTGATGGATACGCTGAGAAGCTTCAAGAGCATGATAGATGCGCTCATTGCACTTGATCTGGAGAAGGGCAAGGGCTACCTTGCCATGGTCGATGAACTGGAGACGAAGGCTGATGGTGTGCATAGGGAGAATGTAATCAAGGTATGCAAGGGCTCGTTCTTTGCCTACATGCGTGAGGATATACTAACGTTCATGGAGCGTGTCGATGATATTGCTGATAGTGCAAAGGAGGCATCCAGGGTGCTGATGATCAGGAAGGTACCAGATGACGCACTGCTCAGGTTCCTCAACGCAAACACAACAGCATACATAGACGGGAGTATGGAGACTGTGATGCGCCTCATTGACCTGGTGAACTCTCTGCATGAGAAGAGGGAGATCATACTCGAGAGGGTGAAGAGGGTTGAGCAGAGCGAGGAGAGTGTAGATGCCATGAAGAGCACTGTACTGCACGAACTCTACTCCAACAGTACATATGATATACTTACTGTGATACAGCTCAAGGAGTTCATACAGCTAGTTGATAGGATCGCTGATAGTGCAGAGGATGCAAGCGATGTCATAATACTCATGCTTGCAAAAGGGTATGCATGATATAGCAGTGCACGCATTGGATCTGATCCTACTGCTCTACATAGCGTTCGTCTTCGGCATAAACAACGCAGGCATAACTGTAATGGGGATGCTGGCCTCTGGCTTCAACTACAGGAGGAGTGCAGGAGTGGCAGTGCTGGGGTTCATGACCGGGGCGTTGCTTGAGGGCTGGAAGATGGGCGGTGTGATTATGCTGGAGGATCACATTGACACTGTTACATATGCAGTCACAGCAGCCATGCTCTCCATCTTCTCGCTCCTGAACATGCCTGTGAGCATGGTGAATATAATGTTTGCAGGTTACGTTGGGGGTGTAGCCTCTACCTGCCCTATCCCTATCGGCCATGTAGCGTACGTTATAGCAGCATGGATCATAGCCCCATTCATAGCGCTCATCGCAACAATGGCCATCTACCATCTCATACTGAGATCTACAGCGTTGCTGAGCCTTGCAAATCTCTCCAGGTTCTATTCCATTATGATGCCACCTGCAGCATTCTACGCATCATATGCTATAGGGGCGAACAACCTAGGGCTACTCTACTCAATGGGTGGTGGGTACACTACGTATGGTATCTACATGATGCCTGCTGTACTGGCTGTATTCTCTGCTGGTGTCATGATGGGCAAGGGCGTATCGAGGTTCCTGAGCGAGGATATAGTTGGTTACACCCCTGCTACAGTGCTGAGCGGGATATCTGCATGCTCAATCATACTCTGGGTATCAACACAGATACGTATACCACTGCCCTTCTCACAGATGCTCATAGGCTCGCTCATAGGTATCAACATGGTAAGGAGGCCCCATGTGTACAATAAGCGCTCGCTGCTCCTACTCGTATCATCCTGGATAGGGTCTACGCTGCTGAGTCTCACTATAACATCTGTAATCACGATGACTATGGCGTAATGGTGTATTGACCCATGTTGCTACAAACAATAAAAATATGTGTATTCATCATCCTCAACCAGCCCGTATACGGCAGTTCATACCTTCGATTCATCGTGCCTTATTGGCTGCTTGCCAGATCAACGCTTTCTAGCCACTATGGTATGCGTCTTTGTGACGTACCACCTTATCTTATCCTTGAAGCTTGGCCACCAATCGAGGAACTTGTCTGCATCATCGCTCTCGAATATAAGGAATCCATTGTACTCGGTCCCCCACGCATGCACATACTCGCCGACGAGCCTTACGCCCTCTGGGATGCTCCTCTTCAGCTCGTTCCACTCCCTGCTTGCCTTCGATGCCTCATCGTTACTCATGCTCTTGAACTGGTAGAGTACTAGGAATGCTGTAGCCATGGGTGGATATCGATGCGCATGTTATTAAGCATTGTGCATATGCATCCATCGCTCGCTGACTAACTAGACAGTGCCAGTATACGCTTGCGTATCCTTCCTAGGTCAGTGACCCCTATCATATCTACGATGGTGTTGATCTGGGCTCTGAACCTGGTAACCTGATCCATGCTAACCGTCAGAACAGCATCCCTTCCAAGTGAGCCTACTATCCTACCACTCTCATCCATACCATTAGCCCATAGTGCTAGAAGTGACTGCCCTGCTCTGTGCCCCTTCGAGTCCCTGCCAGCGAGCACTATGCACCTTATCCCCTCGTTGGCCGTGACGTACCTGACTAGAGCATCTATGCCCTTGTTCTCAGATAGCAGCCTACCAGCTATGGCTATATACTGCATGATATCTGACCTCGATACCTCGAGCAGGAGATCCATGCTTGATAGAGTGCATAGTGCTATGCTGGAGTTGGTGTTGCCCATGAATACATCATGCCTTATCGGTAGTATGATCTCGCATGCCTTGCCAGCTATATCGGAGAGGAGCCTCCCCAGGCCCATGGTTGGTATGTGAAGCATTACACTATAAAATATTGCCTTCACAGGCCCCAGGATACCTTCTTGGTCACACTGACCTTTATGAACGGTGCCTCGCCCTCACCCCAGGGTTCCCTCCTGACCCACTCGAACCTGCTGTAGAACAACCTGTATATCTCCCTGAACTCCTCCCCACGCTCCACTATCTCCGCTGTACCCTCGACCATCACAGCCCTGTTCGGCCTGTAAGTATCTATGACGAGTGAGATGCTCCTATTCCTCAGCACATTCCTGAACTTCCTGGTAGCGTAATCGGTTGCTATGTAGAAGTGGTTGTTAGAGAAGATGTAGCAGACTGGCACCACATGCGGTCTACCATCTGAACATGTTGCCAACCTGCACACCTCATGCTTGCCTATGAACTCCAACTCCCTCTCTGTGAACATACACGTATGGTATGCACTGCTAGTAATATAGGTTAGGATCGATGGGACGCCGGGGGTGGGATTTGAACCCACGAGCCCTTGCGGGCACAGGCTAACTATTCTTTGTACTCCAGGCATGGGCTTGGCTTACATCAGTATCACTGCCATCCAAACTGCCCCCTACCAGACTAGGGTACCCCGGCATACCTCATCTATTCACTCTCTCCCTCTACCTACCTCCATACATAAATACGATTCCTTTAGCAACGGTTTAATAGCCATGTGCACCAATGACAGGTATGAGCACGAAGTGGAGTTGTGCGATATGCTCTAAGCAGATAGCGTGGAGTGAGCTGTTCACATTCTACTCAAAGGGCGCTGTGCACTTCACATGCTTCAGGGACTCTGTTATGGGCAAGGATGGTAGTGATGAGGCGAAGGCCCTTGTGGATGCCCTAGAGCATGAACTCAGGATGATAGTTGCGTACAAGGGCTACATGCCAATGGTGAAGAGCGATGAGGCTAGGAGGCTTCTGGAGGAGAATGAGAAGGATGCTGAGAAGCATGCTGCCCTACTGACCAAGCTCATAGACAGGCGTGTACTGCAGGGTGCTGGTAGTTAGTGTGCCATAGCACATAACCCATTCACACAGCTATTCTTCCTTACTCTTACCCTTACTCTTCCAGGCTCTAGGGTACGTGTTTGGCCTCATTATAACACGCTTGAGCGTAAACGCTATACCCCTATCTGCCTCAGCTATCTCCTGTGCAGACATCACCGCCTCTGCAAGCGCAACGAGTTCACCTTTCAGTGTGTATACACCTACCAGGTCACCCCTCCTGAGGTCCCTGGATACCCTGAGTACACCTGGTACTGCAAGCTGTGCACCATGACATAGAGAGTCCACCGTACTATCCCTTACAACCACGGCCTTCACATGCTGCAGTGCATACTCTACAGGCTTGATCATGCTCCTCAACCTCTCCTCTCTACCCTCCTCCCTCCATAGCATGTACGCATCGTATAGATCGTGCAACCTCACCATATCATCCTCATCCAGCATGCTGACCCTGGTCCTCCTCAACTCCACCATGCTTGCACCAGAGCCGAGCACCTCCCCTATATCGTATATGAGCTTCCTAACGTACGTACCTGCCTGGCATAGCACACGCAGTAGGAGTAGCCTTCCATGCTCCTCAACCAGTTCCAACTCGTATATCCTCCTTATCCTCACCTCCCTCTTCACGGATGACCTCTGAGGAGGCCTCTGGTATATATCGCCTATGAACATCCTCATGGTATCGTGCAGTGTACTGCTGGGCACACTCGCATGCAGCCTTGCTATTGCGTAGTACTCCTTGGGCCCTAGAAGGAGTACGGTGAGTGCCTTGGTAGCCTCCCCAACCCCTATTGGTAGCAGGCCAGTGGTCGGAGGGTCTAGCGTACCGCTGTGCCCTGCACTCTCTACCCCGAGCATCCTCTTAACCCATGCAACGACCTCATGGCTGGTCGGTCCTGCTGGCTTGTCGAGTGCTATCAGGCCGTAGTCTAGGAGCACATCCATAGGTCTAGAGAATGGAGGGTAGCCGTGATGCTCATCAGTAACATCATCATCTATACTCAGTAGGTTGTTGAGCTGGGGTAACTGCTCATAACCGTGCATCATGCCCTCCCTTACCCATGCCTCTGATCAGATGCCCTACTATATTGCATGCTATATCTATAACGCTCTCTGCCTCAAGGTCATCGGTGCTTATGACGAAGTCGAATACATGAGTATCCCTGCAGAGGTCTATGTTGTACAGGCTCCTGTAGAGCCTCTTGTTCCTCTCATCCCTTATGGTTACTATACGTAGTGCCTCCTCATAAGGTATAGCATCCCTGGCAGACATCCTCTCAGCCCTCTTCTCCCTGGAGCCCTTGAGCAGTATCTTCACCACTTCCGATTCACTCTCCATCAGCCAAGGTAGCGTATAGCTGGTCACTACAACACCACCCTTCCTCACCAGTGCCATGAGTCGATCATCCACATACCTATCGAACTCTGGGTTCGATTCTCTCTCCTCGAGGAACCTTATACCATGCTCCCTATCCCACCAGTCACTCCCAGCATGCATGTAGCCCCTGGCTATGGCAAGCTCCTTCAGTATATCACCGCCAGAGTAGTAGCGTAGATTGAACCTATCTGCTATCGCCTTTGCCACGGTGGTCTTGCCTACCGCAGGTAGGCCAGATACTATTATGGATAGCCTCCCCCCCATACCTTGAACTGATGCTCCAGCCATATCTAATTTACTCTTCTTGCTCCTCTTGCCCGACTCATCAACTACCATCAGCTGACGCTCATCTCTGTCCTGGTTATCTTCATGACTATGCCAGAGAATGCTATAGATGCTATAGCATACCATGCCCAGAGCAGTACCTCATTCTCTGCGGTACATGATGGTACCCTCTCCTGGACCTTGCTCTCCAGGTTTGCGTTGAGCACATCATACGCTGCAAGTATCCTATCCCTTGCAGCTATGTACTGCCCTGCATCTACCAGTTCCCTAGCCTCCCTTGCGAGTGAGGTGACCTGATCCCTTACCATAGAGTTCTGTATGCCCTCTGCATGCTTGACTATCTCATCGCTTATGCTGCTAACATCCTTGACTATTATGCTCTTGGTGCATGTTATTGGGAGTAGGTCTCCAAATATGTTCAGTGAGATTGGGGAGATCGCTACGGTGTGCCCGAAGACCTGGGGCAGTATGGCCCACCATACTATGAGCATGGGTATCATGAAGACTATCATAGGCCTGAAGTTCATCTGCATCACCTCCATGTTGATCCTGTTCATGTACTCCTGCTTCTCCCTCAACTTCTCTATCCTCTCCTTGTCCTGCTTCCTCATCGCCTCCATGTAATCCCTCCTCCAGTCATTAACCTCCTTCATCAACCTCCTCAACCTCTGCATATCCGTCATCTTGAGTCTGAGGAGTGCGTAGAAGAACTGGAGTGCTATGGCTATGATACTCACCAGTATGGATGCACTCAACATGTTTGTTATGTATGGATGTGCAGATGCTGGGGGTGCAAACTGCAATGGCAGCATGGATGGTAGTGGTGATGCCAGTAGTAGTGGTGATGGGTAGGGTAGTAGTAGTAGGTTCAGGGCGTATGCAAATATCAATGTTGGCTCCATCTACTGCTCAACCCCCCTCCTCCCATCAGCAAGCAGACTTGCCAGCTCCTGTGATGCCTCATCAACCCTACCCTCCCTGTTCATGACTATGGCGAAGGGTGCTCCAGTGAGTATCGAGCATGCAGCAAGCATTATCCTCGCTATCTCCAACTCATGTGCTATCTCACCCTCATCGACAAGGTCCCTCTGCCTGGTCTTGTCATTCATCCTCCTACCAAGTATCTCCCTGGGCTCCGCTGCAACCAAGATGAGGTTGGTTGGCTTGAGCAGGTTGAGCAGGTGCAGTGGCAGTCCAGGGTAGTAACCCTCCTTGGTGCTTATGAAGAGGTGAGTATCTATTATTATCACATCATCGCTCATGCTGGCTATCTTCAGTGCAGCGTTCTCCTGCAGTCTCCTCTGCTCCTCAACGCTCATCCTGCGCATCTCATCCCTGTGCCTTACACCCATCTTCATCGCTTCTTCAAACATCACCGTACCGAATACGACTAGCCTAGCATTCAGACCATGCATACTCAGCATCTCCACAGCCCTTGTTATCACTGTTGTCTTGCCTACTCCTGGTATACCTACCACTATTGCACGCTTGTTGTTTATCCTACTTCCTTCCAAGGAGCGCACTCAACCTTGGCATATACACATCTATCTGCTCCCTCAGCAACAGGTTGTAGTAGTTGATCAGTATATCGACCATCAGCAGCAGCCCTATACCAGTGCCGAATACACCGAGCACATCACTCCCTCCAGCAAGGAAGCCCAGAAAGAGTGAACTCATGAGCGTAACTGATGGTATGTAGCGCTTCAATAGCATCTCTATCGATGACTCTACCCTCCTGAACCCTGGCACCTGCACATCAGCATCTATGAGGCTGCTTGCTGCCTTCTGGGGCGAGAGCCCTCCCAACTCCACCCACAACCTGCCGAATAGCACTACCATGCCAGTAAGTATGAACACATAGACGATTGCATGCAATGGTTCTGCCATGGCAGCCTCTATACCCCTAGTTGGGATGAGGAACTTCACTATACCTCCTATTGGTGTTGTGGGATTCTGGGGGTCGAACATGGCTATCCAGTTGAACTCCTCTCTATTGTTCAATGGGTTGTAGTTTGCCCAGAAGAGCTGTGACATGAATACGAGGTTAGCGATTAGTGCTGATGATAGTATGACTGGGATGTTTGATACGTACATGAACTTTATTGGGTAGGAGGCTGTGAACCCCCTGAACCTGCTAGAGACTATGGGTATCTCAAGCTTCATACCCTGTGTGAATAGCAGGAGTGCTATTATCGCTATGGTTATGAAGAGACCTATGAGGTTTGGTAGTTGTCCAAACCTGAACAAGGCATACATGATATCGAAGTTCCCGCTAGAGGCCATCTGGATGAGCATGGGGAATACACCGAAGGGTAGCCCATCCTGTGCAGTGACAGGGCTGAATACATGCCAGAGCAGGCTCTGTGCAACACCAGCCATTATGAACAGGCTTATCCCACTCCCTAGACCCCAGCCCTTCTGCACCATCTCATCCAGGAACATCACTATAAGGCTTGCACCTATCAACTGTCCTATTATCACCATGGTCACATCCTGGGGCATCTTGTAGACCATGGAGCCGTAGATCGCACCCTCAACTATTATCACTATTATCGTGACGAGTTTGGTTGCTGAAGTGAAGAGCGCTCTATCCTCTGGGTTCTTGAAGTCCAACTTGAATATCTCTGCACCCTTGAGCAACTGCATGAGCAGCCCAGCAGTTACTATGGGTCCTATACCAAGTTCTATCAGGGTGCCCTGCTGGGATGCGAAGATCACCCTGAATGCAGCGAACGGGTCGAAGGGGCTCGTTGGTGCACCGTATAGAGGGATCTGCCCCATCACAAGGTACACGAGCAATGCCAACCCACTCCACATGAACTTCTGTGTAAGCGTTAACTTCTTCTTGGGCTTTGGTATCTGTGGCAGATAGACTGAGGCCTTGTCAACTATCCCCCTGAAGCTTATACCAGCAGGCTTCAGCATGTGATGATCTCACCACCAACACCTGCAACCTTGCTCCTTGCAGACTCTGTGCACGCCTTGACCACAACATGATACACACCTTTAACTTTACCAGAGCCCAGTAACTTATCATAGCCCAACGAGTCCAGATCTATGACCTTCCTCCCATTCTCATCTACCCTACCATGCTTGAGGAAGAGGTCATCAAGCATACCAATGTTGATCCATCTCCTCACCATACTCCTGCTGCTGGTCGGGTTATGGAATCCATGCTTGCCGAAGTACTTGCCCTCTATGAGCACAGCCTGCGTCCATTTGTGCTTGTGTAACCCAACCCTCCTGTAGCCCTTCTTCCCCGTATCCCTATGCTGACCAATCTGCCCCCACCCATGGGTCCTTGAACCCCTCTGCTTCCTAACCTTTCTGAGTCTAGTTACCACACATTACCAGATGACAAGGCGTTAATTAAGCCTTGCTATGGGTAAGAGGAGAGAAAGAAAGAAAGAAAGAAAGAAAGGTTATGCTGGCCATGGGATTAGCCAGCGTGAGACCCTTTACTGGACCCTCTCTTCGCACTCGCATATACCAGTATCGCAGCAAGCATGGAGCACACTATGCCCACTACACCTACCAGTACCTCTGGCACAACGCTGAACGATATCCTGAACTCGGTGACTATAGGATCTCCAACCTCCGTACTCAGCATGGCTGTGTATGTGCCTGGAGTGCCTGTATCGCAACCTGTACCAGTGAACTGGTCAGGGTATGTTGCCCTGAACATGCCACCTGCTGGTACCCTGGTTGGTAGTTCGGTGTACCTGCACTCATCACCCTTTGGGGTTACTACCATCAAGCCAGTTATCACAACCTCGTTATCTGCACTGGACACGAATTCTAGAGTAACGCTCTCTCCAGCATCCACCACATCTAGCAGTGACCTGAACGTCACCAGCCTGGATATATCATCGTACTCGCAGTTCTCTTCGCTGTCTGGATCACTTGCACATATATCCTCATAGCCCAGGGTTGTATGCTCTGCATCTATATGATCGCCATCTATGCTATCATCATACGTACCATCTATGGCATTGATCAGATCGTTGCCTCCATACGTAACATCCTCATCGCCTGCACCCCATACAGAGTCCCCATAGAGTGTATCAGCACCAGCACCACCATCAAGCGCATCGTTACCCCCACTCATGGTATCATCCCCACTGCCTCCATTCACATGATCCCCATACAATGCATCAGCACCACCATCACCACTCAACTTGTCAATACCTCCAGTTATAACATCATCACCTTCACTTCCAGATATGCCATCACCAAGAAGCCCATCGCTGCCATCGCCTCCCTCAAGTGTATCATTGCCTCCAGTTATCCCATCGCTTCCAATACCCCCGGAGATACTATCGCCCCAGAGCCAGTCATCGCCATCGCCTCCCTCAAGTGTATCATTGCCTCCAACAATGACATCCTTACCATCGTACGCATCAATCATATCCCCAAAGAGCATATCAGCACCATAACCCCCGCTCAACTCATCTCTGCCTCCAGTAACCGTATCATCACCTCTATACACCAACAGCTTATCACCATACAACCAGTCATTGCCATACCCTCCATCTAGCCTGTCAATACCTCCAGTTATAACATCATCACCTTCACTTCCAGATATGCCATCACCGATGAGTGTATCATCACCATCGCCTCCATCCAGTGCATCATAGCCTCCACGCACTTTATTATTGCCAGTCATGCCTACCCATACCCTGTCCCCATGTAGCGAGTCGTTACCATCGCCTCCCTCAAGCATATCATTACCTCCAGTTATCTCATCATCGCCATTACCCCCAGATATGCCATCACCGATGAGTGTATCATCGCCATAGCCTCCATCCAATCTGTCCTCTCCACCAATCACTACATCATCACTCGTACCCTCGCCCATCTCGTGCAGGGCATCACCAAACAGCCAGTCTCCAGCAAGCATATCATCGCCTACCCCTCCCCTTAGACTATCTCTACCCCCATTAATCGTATCATATCCATCCCCTCCGTTCACACCATCTCCATAGAGTATATCATATCCCATGCCGCCATCCAGTATATCGTTGCCCCCAGTTATGGTATCATCACCACCATAGCCATATATCCAGTCACGCCCATCCCCATACAGCATATCATTACCATCGTTGCCACAGAGCACATCGTCACCCCCCTGCAGTCTATCGTTACCATCAGTACCCGCTATGTAGTCTCCAGCAAGCAGATCATTGCCATCTAGACCAACTATAAAGTCATCCCCTCCTCTAGCATCACTAGCACGTACACGCTCCCCATATATCATATCATGACCATTGCTACCAACCATGAAGTCATTGCCAAGGGTACCCTCCATGTAGCCAGAGCCTATCTTCACTGTGTACGTCCTGCTACCTATTGCTATTGTATCACCGTTGTTATATAGTGTGCCATTCACGAGTACCTCATCTGCACCATCGCCATCGAAGTTACCCCTGATTATCTTGTGATCCACACAGTCTACTCCCTCATCCGCATATACTGCTACGGAGAGGAGCGATGTTATGCTCATTACGATAACGGTAGCAAGTAGTAGGGGTACTGCGTGCCTCTTACTCGCATAGTTGCTATCACTATCATCCATATCAGTCCACACTTACAGATCATCCGCATGCCTGTAGATAAGCCTTGTGTGTCAGTATCCTATAGCAAACATACGCCTAGGGGTAGCAGAGCCATACTTCATAGACGTTGTGCAACAGCACTGGTCATACTAGATCCATGGATGTTGGATGCCTTGCAGAACCCACCACTAATAAATAGGAAGGTAGCATGGATATGGTTGATGGGAGATGGTGTGGAGAGGGTACTAGTACTTCAGGGAGGAGGCTCCCTTGGCGCATATGAGTGTGGTGTATACAAGGCATTGGCTAGGAACGATATCAGATTCGATATAGTTGCAGGTACCAGCATAGGAGCTGTGAACGCATCAATAATAGTGGCAGCTAAGGATGACCCTGCAGAGGCTCTGGAGCGCTTCTGGCTAGAACTCGCATATACAAGCATGCCCAGTACCATACCAGATGAGATGAAGCATATCCTAACTATGACATATAACTCACTCTATGGTAACCCAAGGGTGTTTGTACCAAGATGGTTGCGTCCTGCGTGTATTGATAGCATCGCACCGTACACGTGGACCTACCTGTATGATATAGAACCATTGGGAGATACACTTGCAAGATACGTGGATCAGCACAGGTTAAGATCCAGAGACGGGGCAAGGTTGATAGTCACCGCAACGGATATACTTGATGGGAGTGTAGTTGTGTTTGACAGTTACAAGATGGATATTGAGCTCAAGCATATAGTAGCAAGTGCTGCCTACCCATTCTATGGACTTGGTTGGGTGAGGGTTGGTAAGAGGTACCTATGGGATGGTAGTCTCTTAAGCAATACGCCGCTAAGAGAGGCCATGGATGCATCGCCGAGGAGGGATAAGTTGGTGTTCATAGTAGATCTATTCCCAAGGAGGGTGGAGAGACTACCTATAAACATGATAGATGCTCTACATAGGGCAAGGGATATACTCTTCACCGATAAGACGTACAATAGCGTGAGGATGTCTAGGGTAGTATCTAGATACATTAGATTACTCAAAGAGATGCATGATATACTCGTGCATCTCAAGGATGGGGTGCAGATAGATCCCAGTATCAGAGAGAGGTTGGAGAGGTTGGAGCGGGAGTACAGTAGATTATGTACAGAGAGAGGGGCGATGATAAGGGAGGTGGTGAGGATAGAGAGGAAGGAGCGTAGAGGAACCCATAGTGGCTGGATATTTGAGGATGCGGACTTTACGCTGGAGAATATAAGATACCTGATCAGACAAGGGGAGAGGGATTGTGAGATGGTCCTACAGGATACAAGGATAACCGAGAGATTGGAGTAGAGTACAGTTGATGAGATCAGATGGTAGCAGGTGTAATAGCATTATTGATAGATTGATGGTATATGGGATTCTACCACTCATGGATGCTGATAGTAATAGATTGCTTCACTGTATCATCCTACCTGCCAGTTCTATCAACTCCCTATTCTCGCCAAGTATGCCTCCATCACTGTGCATGTGCTTGCTACTCCTCCTGAACCCTCCCCTAGGTGGGGCAAGGGCAAACCATGGCCTCACACCCTCCAGCCTCGATAGCACAACCTTATCGCTGGCTATTGCCTCCGCTAGCTCATCTATGCTGGAGAACCCGAGTCTGGTAAGATCACCGTAACTGCCCCTCTTCTCCAGCAACTCCCTTATGAAGGATGCATCAACCCTGCACCATGCCACATGCTCCTTGACCCTCCTGAGCATCCCTATGTAGGGCTCACGCTCAGGCACTATGGTGGCATTGAACCTCCTCTCCAAGTTTAGGAGTCTCAGTGTATGCCTTGCCCAGTACGGTACGTTTACGGTGCCCCTCAACCTTATCACAAGGTAAGCCATCCTGCCATCTACACCTCCTCTCCCATTCAACCTACGCTATACGTATTCCTCAACGCATTGTACACTGCAAGAGCGGTGGAGGACATTGTGCTGGTAGAGCCGAACGACCTGGTCCATGCATCCCTTATACCAGCCAGTCTGAGCATCATGGCTATATTGGTGCCTGCCACTAGCCCAAGGCCCCTAGGCCCAGGGATGACCTCTACCTTGACGCTCCCTCCCTTCCCAACCACCTTGAATGGGACGGAGTGCCTCATGTTGCACCTGCACTCCCAACTCCCACACCCAAGCTTGATGGGTATGACGTTGAGCATCGCATCCCTGGTAGCCTTGTCTATCGCAAGCCTCATCTGTGCTGCCTTCCCCCTACCTATACCGAACCAGCCATCGGAGTTGCCGCATGCAACTATGGCGCTGAACCTGGTCAGTTCACCAGCATCCGTCTGCTTCTGCACAACACCAACATGCACAACCTCGCTCTTGAGGTCTGGTAGCAGGGTCTTCACTATCTCTGGCTCCCTCAACCTGTAGCCCTGCTCGAATACCTCTTCCAGAGTAGTTATCTGCTTGCTTGCTACATACATACCAACCTTGGTCCTTGGCCTCCAGTTCTCCAAACCCTCGCCCTCCTTCCCGCTATCCCTTCCGGAAGAGTCCATGCCCACATCAATCACCCTTCATTATATTAGCCTTGACCTCGTTGAAGTGCTTAACGTACTCCTCAGGTCTGAGACCCCTTGCAAGTATGGCTGAGAACCTCTTTGAGTACAATGCGCTATCCTCCTTGAGCATCCTTGCGTAATCTGCTATATGCTTGCCAGTTATCCTATCGTCATCTGGCAGGGCATCCTCGCCCACCGGGACATCTAAGCCTGCATCTATCAGGCCCTTTGCGCACGCCCCTACCCTGCTGGAGAACCCACGGACCCCTGCGTACACTATGCAACCATCTATGCCGTTGGCCCTGGCCTTCTTACCAGCGAGTAGGCCTGTGAGGTAGCATGCCGGTATGCACCTCCTGGAACCCTTCCAGCCGTACTTGAGCAACTCCCTGCTGTGTGCTGATGCTAACACCACATCACCATTCATAGTCGCCCTGCTTATCTGAACCATGACATTCTCATCACTCACCCTTACTGTTGCAAATACATGCTTGCCTAGCAGTATGGCCCTCCTCTTCCTGTAGTCAGTCCTACCCTCTCTTATACGCTTGAGCGTCTCTATGTAACCCAACCCCTGCTAGGATATCTGCAAGCACTTATAAACCTTAACAAAACAGCCCATCGATAAGGGAATAGGGAGAGGAAAGAAAAAGGGTTAGGGTGGAGAGGCATAGCCTATGCTGCCTTATGTGTTATGTGAACCTCCCTATGCGTTACTGCTAACCATCATTCGTCTGCTTCCTTCCATAGTAGAGAGAAGAATGATACCATAGACTCTACGAGTGTGCTAGAGTCCGTCCATAGTGCTGCCGTATCATTCTTGTTCTTCTCCCTCAGCAGATGCACCATCTCCTTCCTATCCTTTATGACCATCAACTGGAGCTTGTTCTCTACTCTCTTCACATTGCCCAAGCCTACATCCATGAATACGGATGCAACGCTTGGGGATACACTGCTTATGACCTTAACGTTGCTGCACTTCGCTATAGCATCCATTATCCCATAGTTGTACAACCTCAAGGCATCGACCTCATTGCATACCATGAGCAGTTCCTCAGCATCTGCAACCATACTGCTTATCTTTGCGTATATGTTCTCCCTACCCTCCAGTATCTGGAACCTGTCCTTATCCTCGCATGAGTTCTTTGCGAACTCTGGTAGGTTGTTCCATACCTGTAGTATCTCCTCCCTCCTCCTGTCGAACTCCCTCAGGCGTTCCATGCTCACGTTTATCATGGTCTTCAAGAGGTCATCGAACTCCACTGCAGCGTATCTTACTGGATGCTCCATTGTTGCTATCACAAGCCCCTTGCTCTGCAGCCTGTTGAGTATCTGATACGTCTCTGTCCTTGGTATACCTATGTTCTCCGCTATCTCTATAGCCTTCCTGTACCCAGTCTTCGCCAGATACACGTACACCTTCGCCTCGTTGAGCGTCAGGCCGAGATCGAGCAGTACCTTGATTATCCTCTCTATCGGCTCCTTGTACTCATCGTTGTTGAATAGCATGAACATACCTGCTATCATCCCCATGCTCACATCCCCTCCCTGCTCGCTTCCGTGCTCACTGCGCATGCCTGCCTGCCATCCGCATCCACCCCATCTGCTATTACACTCTTTGTGTTCATACCCTTAATTATTACATATTTATTTAAAAAGTTTGTGTAAATTTTGCTACTATTTACTAATACTTATCAAATATTTAGTAGAGAGTACATAGTAGAGACTCTATAGTATAGAGTGTATCATGAACTGGATGAGGGTGATGGCTTGGATGCGGGGGGTGGGATTTGAACCCACGAACCCCTGAGGGACGGGATCACCCATCGGCCCAAGACGACTCAACCCAACCCAACTCAACCCAACTCAACGGATGCAGTGTGGCCCGTGTGCAAATGCTAGATCTTGAGTCCCGCGCATTTGACCAGGCTCTGCTACCCCCGCTTACCATAGATAAGGCAACCTTTATTATAATGTGTTACGCTTGCAATCTATGCGAATATCCGATATAAAAGGTGGAATGAGCAGGGTATCTATAGATAGTGCAGAGGTGGTGAGCGTATCAGAGGCTAGGGAGGTTAGGCTGAAGGATGGTAGCAGGGCCAGGGTTGCAGACTGCATAATACAGGATGCTTCGGGCAGGATAAAGCTGACCCTCTGGAATGAGCAGATAGACATGGTTAGAGAGGGTTCCAAGATCTCCATAAGCAATGGTTACACCAAGGAGTTCAAGGGTGAGAACGTGCTGAATATAGGTAGGTATGGTAGGCTGGATGTTGTAGAGTACTAGCATCATGCAGATGGCACAGGTTAGATTGATTGATTGATTGCATAGCAGGATGTAGCTATAGCTACCACTAACAGATGCTATTATCAGATCAGCTTATGTAGCCCAGATCCCTATCCTTATCCTGCTCCTCCCTCAACTGCTCCTGTGTGATACCACCCATGCCACTCCTCCTCACCTGCTGCTCCAGAGCCTTTATTATCATCTCCGTATCCTTGGCCCTCTTCTCTAAACTGCTCATATCCACGCTCATGTTCACAAACTCCAGCAGTGACCTCAGTACTGCCTGTGATGCCTTTGCATCCACAACATAGCCAGATGTCTCTGCGAGGAGGCATACCCCCTTGATCCCCTTCAACCTGGCCATGCCGATGAGCAGACCGTTCATACCAGTTATACTGCCATTGTCCATGGTAGCCATCCCCCGACCCCTGAACTCTTCTATGAGGGAGGCATCAGTTGCTGTTGCATAGACCCTAGGCTTGTCCATGAATACACCGGTTATGTACGCTGCCAGCGTGAATACCATCCTTGTGTTCAACTCTACCGCTATATCTGTGATGATCTCAGCAAGCAGATGCTCCCCCTCTGGCGTTAGGGGTTGAGCATCCGCAGTGAGAAGGAGCAGATCGTTACTGCCTATGCTACTGTTGTATATGCCATCACCGCTACTACTACTGCTACTACTACTGCTGCTGCTACCAACATCCTGCATACCCCTCTGCCAGTAGTATATACTGCTCTTCATCAGTTCAACCGTACCATCCTGCCTTATAACCACCTGCGGGGGGAATGAGTAAGAGTATATATCTGCCAGTGGCTTTGCGTTGAGTTCCTGCACGAGATGCTCAACTGCCAGCTTACCAACGTATCCACTTCCAGGGAACCCACATATCATATAGGGGGAGTTGAGCCTTGGCCTCTCAAAATACACGGTCTTTATGTACTCATGCATACTGCTACTCATTGCATCTACAACGATTGCAGATTTAAGTGTTAAATAAACCAAGGGGTACGCATCATGTTAAGACCGTTCGTAAGCATTGATCAATCCTCAACGCATACCATCGTCTCCGTATTCTCTATCCCTTTTATCGCATGTATCCTCTGCGTGACTATATCTGCTACACCCTTGAGGTCACTGGCCTCTATGCTTGCTATTATATCCGTATGCCCAGTTACAGCGAAAGCCTCCTTGACCCCTTCGACGCTCCTCAGCAACTGTATTATCCTCTCTATATTTGCGCCAGCCTCTATCCTTATCTCCACGAACGCCTTCATATGCTAGTTAGGGGCTGATGCACTTATAAATATTTGAATGCAGGGGAGTAGACAAGAGACCATCCAGCACA
This sequence comes from Candidatus Nitrosocaldus sp., assembly GCA_025054855.1. GTDB lineage: Archaea > Thermoproteota > Nitrososphaeria > Nitrososphaerales > Nitrosocaldaceae > Nitrosocaldus. The sequence goes on from JANWZS010000001.1 coordinate 71,315, forward strand.
CCATGTAGATTGCTTTATTTACCTGGCAAGTACATAGACAGGATCGGTACATGCATCCATCACAGGTGCCAGTGATACACTCATTCGTAATCAACGATCCAAGGGAGGTAATGGATGCAATAGGTAGCATGCTCATGCTCTACGAGCAGCACAAGGCAGTGAGGTTCAGGGTGCTCCTACCGAAGGATGATAGGGCAAGGGGCATAGGCTATGCCCTGCTCAACGGGCTCAATCTGAGGATAAGGCATATGCTCAAGGGCAGTAACATAAGATACGTTGTGTACCATCACGATAGCAGCCACTACGCCCTGCTCCTCCTGGATGAGGACTCTGCCAGCACATTCATGGTTTAACGTGCTTGTATGCATTATATATGGTTATGATGGGGAGTGTAGCCTGAATACTATAGCCATGAAGTTACCTACTATGAGCCCCAGCAGTGTACCTCCAAGCACATCCATGGGATAGTGCTCCCCTACGTATACCCTGCTTAATGATATCAGGAGAGGATAGAGCCAGAGGAGCATCCCCATGCTCACCCTCCCTATACGCTTATCCCTGAGCATGTAACTCATCACGAGTGCAAACGCAGCGCTCCTTGCAGCATGCCCAGATGGGTAGGAACTCGTGTTCACCGCTATAGCATCCAACTCAACCCTGTACTCGAGTCCCTCAACCCTGAACTCATAGTCTGGCCTATCCCTGTACACTATGCCCTTAACCTGCAGGGATGCAAGAGCTGCAACGAGTATTACTAGTATGAGTATCGCTCCTATCCTTCTGCTCCTCTTCCTCACAAGTAGTATTATGGCTATGATCAGGAGTGGTGAGAAGTATACTGGGAATATATCCGCTGTTGTGGTTATCGCTACCATGATCAGATCCATGGTATGTGATCTGGAGCCAGTCACTGCATCGAATATTCCTTTATCGAGGCCATCAGTTACCCCTGATGCTACAAGGATGCTCACCACTGCAAATGCTATGAGTAGCGATAGGAAGGTGATGGAGCGTAAAGGCACCAGCGCTGCTCTACCAAGCACATGGAGTGGACCCAACCAAAACAATATTATCATTACTGATGGTGGATGATTGCAATGGTTGGAGTGAGTATATGGCGGGTGAGATGATGGTCATGGTACAAAATAAAGTTTTTATCACTACATGGTCTAGCAGGTGTAGATTGACTAGGCGGGAGGGCGGATGGGGATGAGGATGTTAACCATAGATGATCTTGACCTGGAGGGCAAGACTGTATTCATCAGGGTCGATATGAACGTTCCCATCCATCCAGATACGCTCAAGATAATAGAGAGCATAAGGATAGACGAGGCAAGCACGACCATAAGGGAGTTGGAGCACTCCAAGGTCATCGTAGGCTCCCACCAGGGGAGGGTCGGGCGCTACGACTACATAGATCTAAGCCAGCATGCAGAGGTGCTGGAGGAGAGGATAGGTAGGGATGTAAGGTTCGTAGAGGATGTCATGGGACCAGAGTCCAGGAGGAGCATAGAGGGTATGAGGGAGGGGGATGTGCTCCTCCTCGATAACCTCAGGTTCTGTGCTGAGGAGAACTATGAGTTCACACCAAAGGATGCAGCGAGTACTGTTATGGTGAGGAGGCTAGCAAGGCTCATGGATGCATGCATACTCGACTGCTTCCCATCTGCGCATAGAGCGCATCCATCGATAGTAGGATTCCCATACCTGCTCCCTGCATGTGCTGGGAGGCTGGTTGCCAAGGAGGTACACTCCCTTGATAGAGTGCTCACGGTAGCCAAGGGGCCATACGTGGTCGTGCTCGGTGGCTCGAAGATCTCAGACAGGCTTGAGGCCATAGAGACGCTTATACAGGGAGGGAGGGCCGATAAGGTGCTCCTCACTGGACTGATCTCCATAATATTCCTCATGGCCCAGGGTAGGTTCAAGGCCAACAGGCTTGGTGTGAAGGAGGAGGCGCTGGTTGAGAAGGCAAAGAGGTTGATGCAGAAGTACCCGAATGTATTCATGCTCCCCGTGGATTATGCTACGGAGAACAATGGCGAGAGGGTTGAGAAGAGTCTGGATGAGTTCAGTGATGATGACACCATCCTCGATATAGGTAGCAGGACCATAGATAACTATGAGAAGGTCATAAGCGGTGCTGGAACAGTATTCATGAGCGGGCCTGCTGGCGCATTCGAGAGGGAGCAGTTCGCATACGGTACGAGGACGCTGCTCGAGATAGTAGCCAGATCACTCAGCACTACCATAGTGAGCGGGGGGCATATGACCGCAGCGCTCCAGAGGTTTGGGCTTGCCGACAGGGTAGATCATATAAGCACTGCTGGCGGAGCACTCGTGCTATACCTGGCAGGGAAGAAGCTGCCCATGATGGAGGTGCTTGAGATGGCGTACGAGAGGGTAGCAGCAAAGGCCTGAGCAGTGTCATGAGCAGCATCTATTTGTATTGTGGTGTAGAGTGTGCTGATGGTATAGCCAGATCAGAAGAGTCTGGATGCCTCATCCTTTATGCTCGCTGCCTCGCTCTCGCCCATCCTCTCGGCTATGTACGAGTATACCCCAAGCTTGAATACCTTCAGTGAGAGTAGGGCACACTTGATCCTTGCTGGGCCGAGGTTTGGTAGGCCTAGTGTCTCGAGTATATCCTGCTTCCCCAGCCCCTTGACCTCATCGAGGCTCTTGCCCATGACCATCTCTGTGAGCATGGATGCGCTCGCCTGGCTTATCGCACAGCCCTTGCCGTTGAACCTTATATCCTTCACCTTGCCATCCTCGAACTTTATGTGCATCTCCACCTCATCACCACATAGAGGGTTGGTATCCCTGACCACGACATCTGGGCTCTCAAGCCTCCCGTAGTTCCTAGGGTTCCTGTAGTAGTCCAGTATTATCTCCCTGTAGATATCTGCGCTACTCATGGCATCTCCTCACCCTACCCTGAATATCAACCTTGCCCTCTCCAGCGATTCTATGAACCGGTCTATCTCCTCCCTCGTGTTGTATATGTACAGGCTTGCCCTAGATGTTGCTGCCACCCCTAGCCTCTCCATCAGTGGCTGTGCGCAGTGATGCCCAGATCTTATCGCTATCCCATCCTCATCCAGTATGGTTGCTAGATCGTGGGGGTGTATATCTGCCAGGTTGAATGAGAATACCGCACCACGCCCACCTGCCTCCCTGCTCCCATACAGCCTAAGGCCCTTGACATCCCTCAGCCTTGAGAGCATGTACTCCGTGAGTTGGTGCTCATAAGCCCTGATATTCTCCATGCCTATGGCGCTGAGGTAGTCTATGGCTGCCCCAAAGCCTATGACATCTGCTATGTTGGGTGTGCCCGCCTCGAACTTCCATGGCAGATCGTTCCATGATGCGTCGTACTTGTGCACCTCCCTTATCATATCCCCTCCACCTATGAACGGATGCATGGAGTCGAGTATATCCCTCTTGGCGTAGAGCACACCAACGCCAGTTGGGCCGAGCATCTTGTGTGCAGAGAACGCAAAGAAGTCACACCCTATATCCTTGACATCTATGGGCATATGGGGTGCAGACTGGGCACCATCAACCAGTACCATCGTACCCTTGCCCTTATCCCTGCACACCTCCACTATCTCCTCCACGGGGTTTATGGTGCCCAGCACGTTAGACATGTGGCTAATTGCTACCAGTTTAACGCTCTCATGTGAGAGAGCATGGTGCAGATCATCGAGCACTAGTGAGCCAGCATCACCACCGCCACCATGACCACCATCAGCATCACCCATGCTATTGCCTCCATTCCCATCGTAATCTATCCTTATGTATTGCAGTCTAGCACCCTTCTCCCTTGCAAGCATCTGCCATGGCACTATGTTGCTGTGATGCTCCATCTCACTCACGAGTATGGTATCCCCAGCCCTGATATTCGCCCTCCCCCAGGCATATGCCACGAGGTTTATGGCCTCTGTTGCGTTCCTGACGAAGACTACCTCATCGCTCCTGGCATCTATGAACCTGGCGACCTTGGCCCTTGCGCCCTCGTATGCCTCCGTAGCCTCCTCCGAGAGCTGGTGCACTGCCCTATGTATGTTGGCATTGTAGTTCATGTAGTAGTTGTATATGGCATCTATGACCTGCTTGGGCTTCTGTGTAGTCGCAGCGTTATCGAAGTAGATGAGCCTCTTGCCATCCCTCACCCTCCTGCCAAGTATAGGGAAGTCAGCCCTTATCCTCTCAACATCCAGCATGCTCAGCATTAGACCACCTGCACGTATATATCATTGCCATCTATTTTAACATTGTACCTCCTCAACGGCCTCTCCGCTGGGGGGTTGAGCGCCATACCATCCTCCAGCCTGAACGCAGATAGGTGCAGTGGGCACGTGACCTGCCCCTCTGCAAGGAACCCCATGCTCAGGTCAGCATCCATGTGTGTGCATATCCTGTCCAGGGCATACACCTTACCATTCTGGGCTATTAGCATAAGCTGCCTCCCCTCCACATCCATGCTCAGTATCTCACCATCCCTCAGGTCCTGCCTGCTGCATACCCTGACCCAGTTCATATAGACCACCTGCTATTGTGCAGAGATCATCTATACTTGTAGTGCTTCTCGAATATATCGCTCTCTATCCTCCTAGACTCCTCCTCCACCTCCCATATCTCCCTCATCACATCATCAGACCTTAGGATGAGTGGTCTACCCCTCCACTTGGAGTCTACGAGGTATGTGGTGTATATCCTTGCATCCACGCTGAGCCTCCTCAGGAGAGGCTCTATGAAGCCGAAGACTATGGCCCTCTTCGCCTCATCCCTGCTCATACCCCTGCTCATCATGTAGAATATCTGCCCCTCATCCATCTGAGCAACAGAGGCGGAGTGCGTAGCCTTGACCTCATTCGTCTCTATCTCGAGCGCTGGTATGGAGTCTGCCCTGGCACCCTTGTTGAGTATTATCGCATGACCAGCAAGATACGACTCTGAGCCCTTGGCCTCCTTCCCTATACTTATCATGCCCTTGAACAACGACCTGGATGAGTCCTTCACAACGGCCTTGGATAGAACCCTGCCTCTAGTATCTGACTTGAGATGGATCATGTTGGCTGTTACATCGAACGCCTGAGTACCATCACCGAATATAACGTTGAAGTGCTCTGCATTTGCACCAGGGCCATCAAGCATATTATCGACCTTGCATCTGCTCAATGCACCACCAAAGAGACCTAGATACGAGTTGAACCTAGCATCCCTCCCAATGAAGGCCTTCCTGTTGGTCATGTACGCTATGTTCCTGCCCATACCCTGTGTGGTTATGAGCTCCACATCTGCATTATCTGCTACGTAGCACTCATTGGACTCAAAGTAGGCCTGCCCAACACGGTCACTGCTACTACTACCAGCATCACCACCATCATCTCCATTGCTCCCATGGGTCACATCCCTTGCATAGAGCTCCTGCACTACCCTAACCCTGCTGGACTCCCCAGCGTATACTATGTTCCTCTCAACTATCGAGCCATCGTAGGGTAATGCATGTAGTATAGTTATGGGCTCATCTAGCACCATACCCTTGGGCACGTATATGAATATGCCAGAGTTGAATAATGCATGCTCTAGAGCAAGGAACCTATCCTCAGCAGTATCTAACCTGCTGGACGATACCCTTATGATCTCCGCATACTCCCTATCCCCCAGTGCGTCCATCACACCCTTGATGACCAGCCCCTCATCCTCCAGGCTCTTGCTCAACCCCTTGACCTCTATGCTCCTACCCATCTGGGTGATCACTATGCCATGCCTTATCTCATCCCTCCTCCTCCTCAACTCGCCATCAAGCTCACTTGTGTAATCCATTAGTATCATCAACCTATTGGCATCGAGCAGGTTTGCGGCTGTGTACTTGTTGAATAGCGATGATGTCTCATCTGGGAGCGTCCTGTAGTTGTGGAGTGCCCTCCTCCTAGAGTCTAGGAGCCACTCTGGCTCATCATATCTAGACCATATCTCTTCTATCCTCTGATCATCAAAATATGAGATGGGCAGTGCGCCGCTCATATAAGTAGATCACTTCCTCTCCGTTAACCTACTGCACCCTCCATCTCCATCTTTATGAGCCTGTTGAACTCCACAGCGTACTCCATAGGCAGCTCCTTCGTGAAGACCTCTAGGAAGCCTGAGACTATCAGGCTCAGGGCCTCCTGCTCCGTGTACCCTCTACTCATTATGTAGAAGATCTGATCCTCGCCTATCTTCCCTACACTCGCCTCATGTGTTATCGTAGCATCATCCTCATTCACCTCTATGTATGGGTATGTATCGGTTCTGGAGATCTCATCTACGAGCAGGGCATCGCACCTCACCGTAGACTTGACGTTGGTTGCGCCCTTGGCAACGTGCAGCAATCCTCTATAGGATGTCCTCCCTCCATCCTTGCTCACAGACTTTGAGATTATCTTGGATGTCGTGTTAGGGGCAAGGTGCACGGCCTTCGCACCAGTATCCTGGTGCTGTCCCTTGCCAGCGAACGCAACGCTTAGCAGATCAGCCCTGGCATTCCTCCCTAGCAGGTACACGGATGGGTACTTCATGGTGACCTTGCTACCTATGTTTGCATCAACCCACTCAACAACAGCATCCTCATATGCATGCGCCCTCTTCGTCACCAGATTGTAGACGTCGTTGCTCCAGTTCTGGAGCGTTGTGTACCTTACGGTTGCACCCTTCTTCGCTATAACCTCCACAACAGCACAGTGGAGTGACTCTGTGGAGTATATGGGCGCTGTGCATCCCTCTATGTAGTGTACCTTGCTGTATGGTTCTGCTATTATTAGTGTACGCTCGAACTGGCCCATGTTCTGTGCGTTTATCCTAAAGTATGCGTTGAGTGGCATATCCACCTCAACACCCTCTGGTATGTACACGAACGAGCCCCCACTCCATACAGCACTGTTCAGGGCAGCGAACTTGTTATCGTTTGGAGGAACGACCTTTGCAAAGTGCCTCCTGAATATATCCTCATGCTCCCTAAGCGCTGTATCCGTGTCGCAGAAGATCACACCCTTCTTCTCCAGATCCTCCCTCAACTTATGGTATACAGTCTCAGACTCATACTGTGCACCAACACCAGCAAGGAACTTTCTCTCAGCCTCTGGTATGCCTAGGCGCTCGAACGTCCTCCTTATATTCTCTGGCACATCGTCCCAGCTCCTGCCCTTCTTGTCTGTAGGCTTTGCGTAGTAGTAGATGTTGTCAAAGTCTATCCTGCTGAGATCCCCTCCCCACTTGGGCATTGGCATCTTCAGGAACATCTCGTATGCGTTGAGCCTGAACTTGAGCATCCACTCTGGCTCATTCTTTATCCTGCTTATCTCCTCTATCGTCTCCCTTGATAGGCCCTTCCTGCTTATGTAAACGTACATGTCCACTGGGTCCTTGAAGTCATACTTGCTATAGTCCCTGATCACATCCTGACTGGCCATGTGATTATAACACTGTTATACATATTTAAACATTGCATCTCTCCATATTGCTGAATACATACCTACATTATGGATTATCTTCATCATCCTGAATTATATTAAGCAATAATTTGAGCGTACCCTCTACAGTATGCTCATCAGCAACATACGGGTTAAGGCCATAGCCCCTGATGGTCTCTGCTGTAACTGGTCCTATAGCGATGATCCTTGTGCTATTTGCTATAGCATCTATAAGGCTTGCCCCATCGCACACCTCGCCTATAACCGTGAAGAATGCCCTTACAGATGATGAACTTGTGAAGATGATGTAGTGTAAACTGCGATTTGCAATTGCATCTGCAACACTCTTCCAGCCATCGTGCCTGCTTGGCACTATCCTGTATATATGCTCCTCCTCAACGGCAAAGCCCAGAGATGTAAGTGCGTTGGCAAGTAGATCGCTGGCCTCACTGCTCCTCGGTATGAATACCCTCCTCCCACGCCTGCCATCACTGCCTATGGACCTGAAGAGTTCTATAAGCCCATATGAGGAGTACTTGGATGGGATGAGGTCGACTCTGACTCCATGCTTGAGCAGTTCATCCCTCGTGCTTGGGCCTACAGCAACTACGGTGCACCTATTCAGCATCCTAGGTTCAAGTCCATTGGCAACCATGGCATCAGCTATGAATCTCACAGCACTGATGCTCATGAATACTACATAGTCGTACTCCGATGAGAGTAGCCTGTTCAATGCCCCCATAACCCTCTCCTCATCCCTCACCGCCTCTATCGTCCTATGCATCATGATGCTGAACCCTCTACCCTTCAACGCTTCGATGGTACTGCTGCTACTGCTACTGCTACTACTACTACTGCTGCTACCTATGCTGCAGTCACCACTACTGCTGCCATCCTCCCCCAATCTCTCCCTTGTTATCAGTATAATCTTCGCCATGTTGATCTACCTGAAGTATCTGTATTCCCCCCCTCTGTACCACCTCAGCCTCTCCGCCAGTTGCACCACTCTACCTATTACTATCACAGCTGGTGGCCTCACATCCCCTGCATGATCAAGCACATGCCCTATGCTCGATATGGTCACTCTCTGCCTCCCCTGTACCGTACCATACTCTATTATCGCAATACCAGTATCCCCTGCCATCCCACTCTCCAACAGCCTATGGACCATATCCTTGAGGCTGGATACACCCATGAGCACTACCAGTGTGTCTACAGCCCTCGCTACACTCGCTACATCAACGGTTTGGGTGCGCTTCATAGCATCCTCATGCCCAGTGACTATGGCCACTGAGGATGAGTACGCTCTATGCGTCAGTGGTATCCCAGCGTACGCTGGTACAGCAATGGCAGATGTTATCCCTGGAACTATCTCGAACTCCACACCATGCTCTGCAAGGAACTCAGCCTCCTCCCCTCCCCTCCCGAATATGAACGGGTCTCCGCCCTTGAGCCTCACAACACACCTGCCTTCACTGGCGTACTTGAGCATGAGCCTGTTGGTAGCATCCTGATGCTTGTAGTCATCACCAACCTCTCTCCCAACGTACACCCTCTCCACATGACTAGGTATAAGGGCGAGCACATCCTCACTGACCAGCCTATCGTAGAGTATTACATCTGCCTCCTGTATAGCCTTGAGTGCCTTGATGGTGAGCAGCCCTGCATCGCCTGGGCCTGAGCCCACTATGTACACCTTGCCCCTCTTCTTGATGGGTTCCTTGCGTGTATCACCCTTATCCGTATCCATATCCATGCCCATATACATGCACCTCTCCCACACCTTCGCATGTATTGGTTACCCCAACTCCCAATGGTCAGTCAATCTCTACTGACCTCCACTCCTCAGATATCCTCGATGCCCCCTGCTCCAGCAGTGCCCTGGCCACACGTGCCCCTAGACGCTCCGCATCATCCATGCCCGAGGATGCCCTACCCATTATCACATCCCTGCCATCTATGGAGAATATGCACGCCTCGAGGGTTAGTAGTCCAGATGGATGTGCCCTGGCGAGTGCACCGAGTGGCAACCTGCATCCGGCACTTACCCCTGCAAGTAGACTCCTCTCCGCATCCACCTCCGCCCTGGATGCCCTATCCTCTATCCTCTTCAGTAATGCTATGAGGTCTCTATCATCCTTCCTTGCCACCACTGCAAGGGCACCCTGCCCTGGTGCTGGCATCATCGTATCCTTGCTGAGCCTCTCAACTTTGAGGCCATCCAGATCCAGTGCAAGTCTGGATAGCCCAGCCTCCGCAAGGACCAGGGCATCGTACTCGCCATTGCGCATCTTCGCTACCCTTGTATCCACATTCCCCCTTATGGGCTTGAACATCAGATCACTCCTTACCCTCTTGAGCTGTACAAGCCTCCTCAGACTGCTCGTACCTATCACGCTATCGCTTGGTATGCTCATCAGGCCATGACTCCTTCCTATGAATATATCGTAGGGGCTCTCCCTTCTGGGCACTGAGGCTATCACTAGGTCATCGTGCAGATCGGATGGCACATCCTTCATGCTGTGTACTGCAAAGTGTACGCTACCAGAGAGCACCGCCTGATCAACCTCCTTCTCGAATACACCCTTCCCATCCATCCTGTAGAGTGGTCTTGCATCGATATCCCCCTTGGTCTTCACCGTAACCACCTCGAACTCTAGGCTACCATCCATCTGCCTCAGTAGGGATATCACATGCTCCGTCTGCACCAGCGAGAGCCTGCTCCCCCTACTGCCTACCAGCAACCTCAACCTGCTCCCTCAACTCCCTAAACGCTCTATCGATACTCTCTCCAGTACTCCTTATAATGGTATCATCATGTGCAAGTGATAGGAAGCAGACCTCGAACTGGGATGGTGGTATGAATATGCCCTGCTTGAGCAGTGCCCTAAAGTATGCCTTGAAGAGTTCCGTGTTGGATGATCTTGCAGTGGCATGGTCCCTGACCTCCCTTGATGTGAAGAATACCTGGAGCATGGATGCTATGGAGTTCACCCTTGCAGTGAGCCCATTATCCTCTATCGCATCATCTATCATGCTTACAAGTTCACCGCACCTCCTAGCTATCCTACTGTAGAGCGATCTATGCCTTGTGAGATACCTTATAGTTGCCAAGGATGCTGTAACACTTATAGGGTTGCCAGCGAATGTACTACCCTGATATAACCTGCCCTCTGGTGCAAGAACGCTCATCACATCCCTCCTACCTGCTATACATGCTATAGCGAAGCCATTGGCCATGGCCTTTGCGAATGTAGCTATATCTGGCTTGATGTTGTAGTACTCCTCTGCCCCTCCAAGCGCCAGCCTGAACCCTGTGACGACCTCATCGAATATCAGCAGTGATCCATACTCCCTGCAGATGCTGCTCAACCTACCCAAGTAACCATCCTCAGGGGGTATGAGCCCAGCATTCGCCATGACAGGTTCTACTATCACGGCAGCAACATCATCACCCTCTCTACGCATAGCATCCATTAGGGCATCTGGATCGTTGTACGGCAGAACAAGCGTGTTATCCGCTACCCCATCAAGGATGGCCTTATCCATCCTCTCCTCCCTGCTCATATCACGCCTTGCTAGGGTGTAGTCATGCGAACCATGGTAGCAGCCATCGAACCTTACAATCTTCCTCCTCCTCGTGTATGCCCTTGCTATCCTTATTGCATGGTATGTAGCCTCCATCCCTGTGTTTACAAGCCTTACTGCCTCTGCACATGGTATGCACCTCTGCAGTAGTTCTGCTAGCTCGACCTCCTGCTCAGTTGGCATGCAGTAGAGCGAGCCCCTTGCAAGTTGCTCCCTCACAGCATCAATTACAGCCTTGAATGCATGCCCTAGCAGCAATGCGCCATAGCCCATACAGTAGTCTATGTATTGGTTGTTATCGACATCATGGACCTTGCACCCTCTAGCACGCTTGACGAAGAATGGGTACGGCTCAAAGTACCTTATTGGACTGTTGACACCCTTGATCATTGACCTTGAGGCCCGTTCGAAGAGGCCCCTGCTGTTATCATTATCTATATACTTGCTATTCAAACCTGATCTATCTCCTTATAACCACAATCATCAATAATTGGTTATAATTCTATCCCTCTAGATACGAGCATGATTTCAAAGATTATTAGCTGCTTGGCCTAGAAGTACTTTATTCAGTATTCAATAACACTTAATTAAAAATATTGGTCTGAGACACGAAATTAATATGAAATAATTGGTTAGTTGTACCAGCTCCTGCGTGATTGCAGAGTCATGCAAGGGTGTCCAGTTCTTGATGTATACATTGCTAGGACAACCGTCAGGCCATTATATTGGATATATGATTACTGCACACTCACTCTATATGGGTAAGACCATATGCATGGCTTACCTCATGCATCACAACTCTCGCCATATCTGGGGTTTGGTTACCTATCACGATCAATGGATGAGTACCTCCAGATGTTGGAATGTGACTAATGCAACCATCCCCATCATTTAGAGTCTTGCCAGTGAATCCTATCAGGATGCTAGCACCATAATTGCCGTACAGCCAGCGTGTATCTATTGCCAGATCATCGAGAAAATCATCTAAAGAACTGGAGTAGCAAAACAGAAGTCCCCGCCGTAGACCAAGCCACACCAGGCCCAGCCTCCTGAAACTTTATGGAATGCTCCTCCCTAAACCATGGCTCTGCCGAGTATAGGTAATATCTTGCCTGATCTATTGTCAGTCTAGATCCTACAGATGTATCATAGGCTATCTTGAATGTGACGTAAGCAAAGGATCTGGTGGATATGTTGAGATCTGGTGCAGTGCTTCCGCCATTCACAGTGGTATCTGCTCGTGTATATATGCCTTCATTGCTGCGATAGTATATGAGTTGGTTGAATCAACAGTAAGTGTATATGATCCTACATTACCGCTCATAGATGTTTTAGTCCATTTGTACTCGCCTACTCTTTCTGCTGTAACCTTGGCATCTGCTAGACCAGCACTCCCTGCCTTTACATAACCTGTTATGCTGTATGCATACGCCTCCTGCATTGTATGCTGGATATACATAGCATTGCTAATGATGTAGTATATATCTCTTCATATCACCCACCCAGTTCCTTGCCTATCTGGCCATACATGGATTGGAACTCTGGTAGCCTAAGTTCCTCCGAGTAAGGGCCTATATACATCAACCTTATGGTCTTGATGCCCTCATCAGTACCAACATTCAGTATGTATCCATCCTCTGCTATACGCTTCTTCAGCGCCTTAGCCTCCTCCTCACCTATCTGAACCCATCTGTATGGCTCATGTAATGCTTCAGAGATGTACCCTGCCTCCTCTTCTGATAGTACAGGGATCTCTGCCTTCTTTACCTCATCGACCTGCTCATCTATTATGCTTACAAGTATGTTGTGACTCTCAAGGGATATTGGTACCTCAAAGTAGTTTATTGTGTAGTACCTTGTTGTACCATCTGCTAGTTTATAGGCAAACCTGTATCCTTTGTCTGAGAAGCTCTTGAAGTACTCATCAATCTCTGTATCGGAGATGAGTGTTGTGCCCCTATTTATAGCCCTGTCTAGATAATCGTACTGGCCCTCCTGTATAGAGTAGTAATCATCATATGCTTCTGCTGCCTCGAATGATGTCAGCATGGGTATCCCTGCCCTGTTTATCTTGCTCGGTGATGGTTCAACTGGCTCAACCTCCCTTCCATTATTCTTGCTATTATCCTGTAGAGATAGTAGACTAAACATAGCTACTGCTATAATAGCAGATGTTATTATTCCTCCAATTACTACTATAGACCTCATTAAAAGGAAGAGGATTAACTGCTATATATATTAAATCACATCTACAAGAATGTCTACTCCTATATACATTAAATTGAAGCAATAGTTAAATATAATTTAGCGCTATTAACCAGTATGAGTAATGATAATCTATTATATTTATTATTCTTATTACTCTTAACTCATCTGATCCTCTTTCCTACAAATAGTGCTTACGCATGTGAACCAAGAGTTCCTAGCACTCCACAAAAAGGGTTCGACTCATCATCAGTAGTGTTCTCTGGCAAGGTACTCGATGTTAAGAGGCTACATACAGACATAAGCGATATCAATGCTGTTGTATTCGATGTTGATAGGTACTGGAAGAGCACCAACGGTCACTATTACAGGGAGCTTGTAGTACTTACAGCAGTGGATGATGGTGCATGTGGTTATAGATTTGAGGCAGGTAAGGAGTACCTAGTGTATGGATGGTCATACTCTTACGATGAGGGGTTATACTTCGTCTCCCTAGGAAGTAGGACTGCTCCTATAGATGATGCTCATGAAGATCTCGCATTCCTTGGAGATGGCATTATACCGACAGAGCATCTGAACATCGAGGATCAGATCGCCCGTGTGCCGTTGGAGATCAAGCCATTACTACAGAAGCAGAGCCCAAAGGAGGAGGTGAACATGCTGATCGCTAGTATGGGTATAGGTATGGCAGTAGCTAGTGCTGCTATGGTACTCTTCATCATGAAGAATAGAGAGGGCAGAGAGAGAAAGGGGCGTATAAACAGGATAAATTACGCATAAGGGATTATAACGTAGTCTGGAACCTGACCAATGGTAACATAATGCTAGCATTATGCTATACCAACAAGATTCATTATGAGACCCATAGTTATTATCACATACTGCTTCATAATGACAACCATGCGTTATTTATGAAGGCGCTGTATCACCTATAGGCATTTACCCTGCTACTTACTTGACCTAGCACATCATTCTACACGCCCATATCTTTAATCATATTATAGAGTTAATTCATATGAAGAGGAGAGTGCTATCGAGTATTATCACAGTTAGAAGAACCACAGAGCAAGAGAGCAGGCAGATAATCCAAAATCTATCTACCATTGATTATCTCTGCAGCCCTCTTTGCAAAGTACGTTATTATGATGTCTGCTCCAGCACGCCTTATGCATGAGAGCAACTCCATAACGACTGAATCCTCATCTATCAGACCTTGAAGTGCAGCTGCCTTTACTAGTGCATACTCGCCCGAGACGCTGTACGCTGCCAGTGGGTGCCTGAACGCATCCCTTGCAAGCCTTATGACATCAAGGTAGGCTATGGCTGGCTTCACCATTATTATGTCAACTCCCTCACGTACATCCTGCTCTATCTCCCTCAGAGCCTCCCTGGCATTGGTGTAGTGGAGCTGGTAGCTCTTACGATCCCCGAACCTTGGTGCTGAATCTGCAGCACTCCTGAAGGGGGAGTAGAGCGATGAGGAGTACTTTGCAGAGTATGACATTATTAGTACATCCTTGAACCCCTCATCGTCTAGAGCATCCCTTATCGCCCTAACTTGTCCATCCATCATGGCCGATGGTGCAACTATATCCGCACCAGCATTAGCATGGCTAACCGCTATCCTTGCGAGTACACCAAGGGTGCTATCGTTATCTACCCTACCACCATCAACTATGCCGCAGTGGCCATGGCTAGTGTACTGGCATGTGCATACATCTGTGATTATTGTCAGATCATCGCTGCTGAACTCCCTCCTTAGCATGGATACCGCTCTCTGCACTATCCCATCTTCAGCATATGCTGATGATGCGTACTCATCCTTCCTGCTTGGTATACCGAATAGTATGATTGCCCTTATCCCTAGCTCAAGGAGGTGTCTGACCTCATCGACTAGCAGGGAGACTGGGAGCCTGCTCTGCCCTGGCATGGACTGGATGGGCTCCCTCCCTGCTATACCCTCCTGCACGAATACAGGGTACACGAGTGTACCAACATCTACCCTGCTCTCCTGGAGCATGTCACGTATTGCACTGCTCCTCCTAAGCCTCCTGAGCCTTACTGATGGGAACGATGAGCCATCATCGTGTAATCTGGTGGATCGATGGTCTGAATCCTCCATTGGGGATGGCCATCGAGGCTGGTGCTGGGGTTTGGGCTTGGACCCCTTCATGCTCATACCTCCGCCCTGTTGCCCTGCCCCTCCAACTCACGCTCATGGATGTACCTGAACAGCCTGCTAGCCACCTTTATCAACTCCACGTCCCCGCTCTCCGATGCCCTCCTCAACTCATCCATGGGTGTTGAGAGTATGCTCTCCACTATAGCATAGCTCATCTGCTCAACTACCTGCCTACTCTGCTCGTCGATGTTGAGCATGCTCAGTGCCTTATCCAGCTCCCTTGCCCTTATCCTATCCACGCTCCTGAAGAGTGCATCTATTATAGGCTCGACCTCTAGCCTCCTCAGCCTAGCCTCCATGGCATCCACCTCCTCCCTGACTATACGCTCAGCCTCGCTCACCTCCTTCCTCCTAGCACTCATATTCCTCTCGACTATCCTTGATACCTCATCGAACCTTATCACCCTCACACCATCTATACCATCTACCCTAGGCTCCACAGTGCTTGGATTAGAGAGGTCCACTATGATGAGGAGCGTTGTTGTTGTAGTTGTCGTTGTTGTAGTAGTTGTTGTAGTAGTAGTAGGATGTTGCTCTCCTCCTCCACTGGCCTTGCTCTTCATCCTCCTCTTCCTCTCCATAACCTCTACCATCTTCTCATGCGTTATGAGCCAGTATGGTGCTGTGGTAGCGATGAACAGTGCATCCATCCCATCCAGCTCCTGCATTGCATGCTCGAACTCCATTGGCCTGCCTCCTACCCTCTCGGAGAATGCCCTTGCCCTATCCATAGTCCTACTCGTCACTGTGAACTCTATACCCCTGTTTATGAGTGGCTTTGCCACCATGGCTGCTGCCTCGCCAGAGCCTATCAGCATGATCCTCTTCCCAGCCAGCCCGTGAAGGTGCTCATCGGCAAGCCTTACAGCCATGGAGCCATATGAGATGCTCCCCTTGTTTATGTTCGTGCTTGCCCTGACCCTGCTACCTACACGTAGAGCCTTCTCGAATAGAAGGTTGAGGTACGGATCGATGGCGTTGCTCCTCCTCGCATTGTCCAGTGCACGCCTAACCTGCCCGAGTATCTGATCCTCCCCCACGACCAGAGAGTCAAGCCCAGATGCGAGCCTGAAGAGGTGGTGTATCGCATCCCTACCCTTGCTCAACTCTACACTCCTCTCTACTAGTGCTCTATCTAGTTTGAGATGATCGACCCAGAGGTCTAGAAGGGATGATGGCTCATCGACCCTGCTGCTCACTGCATAGAGTTCTACCCTGTTGCACGTCTGGAGTATCAGCATGCCATCGAACCCATACTCATCCCTCCTACCGTACACCCCTGCAGTATCCTTGAATGTGAAGCGCTCGAGCATGTGTATGGGGATGCTCCTGTAAGTCACCCTAGCATTGAGTATGCTGATCATCCAGAACCACTCCCATACCTGCTCTCCAGAATGCTCAATGCCCTTGCCCTCGCCTCCTCCAGCCTCTTGCCCCTGAGCATATCCATTATCTCCCTATCCCTTATGACCGTGTATATGTAATCCTTTCTAGCATGGGCATCGCTTATATGCCTGAACGCTACGCCTCTAGCATAATCTGCGAGCCTTATCATCTCCACATCCTCCTCCCTTATAAGCCTCTTGAGTACCCTCTCAGCCTTTATCCTGAGCAGCCTAGCCATGGCAGGGCTGCTACCCTTGGTCGAGATCGCTATGAAGAGCGTATCATGTATGTTTATTACGGCAGGGTGTATAAAGTCGCTTATCGCTGGGTCATCTGCTGCATAGGCCAGGATGCCCATGGTCTTGGCCCTCTCTACTATGCTCCTATTCAATGCCTTATCGTTGGTGGCTGCCATGACCAGGAATGGCCTCTCCTCCAACTCATCCAGTATGGATGCATCCCTGACCCTCCTCTTCACCACGCTTATCTTCCCTTCCCTCGCAAGGTCCAGCAGGTGCCTGTTGAACCTGCTGCTCACTACGGTTATGCTCCTGCACCCCTGCCCGAGCAGTGCCCTGACCTTCCTTGTACCCTCAACACCAGCACCTATCACCAGAACACTCCTGCCCTGGATGTTGAGGTCAACTATCAATACGACTCATCTAGCATATGCCTGCATCTTATTTATAGATTGGGGCTAGTGGTAGGGTTACAGTTACCAATATTAATCAGTCAGGGTATGGTAATGGAGAAGTTGTATGCAGGCACAGGAGCTGGATGCTCTAGATAGGGAGATGCTCAACATCATCCAGTGGGAGTTCCCATTGGTCGCAAGGCCCTTCCTTGCAATAGGCGAGAGGCTAGGCATAAGTGAGGAGGAGGTCATGGCAAGGATAAGGAGGATGAAGGATGAGCAGATAATAAGGGAGATAGATGCCATATTCGATACGAGGAGGCTCAAGTACAAGAGCGCCCTCATCGCCATGAGCGTGGATGCATCAAGGATAGAGTATGTTGCAGGGGTCATAAACGGGCACCCTGGCGTGAGCCACAACTATGAGAGGGATGATGCCAACTACAACCTATGGTTCACTATAGCAGTACCTCCATACGGTAATGTGAAGCATGAGGTCGAGAGGTTTGCTAAACTCGATGGTGTGAGGAGGTACATGATACTCCCCACGGTGAAGTTGTACAAGATAGGCGTGAGGCTGGATATGACGGGGGATGAGGATGCTATGGATGTCAAGCCTACAGATAATAGTAGCAGTAGTAGGGATGCAAAGCCAGCGGTGAACTTCGAGCCTGATGAGATGGATAAGAGGTTCATAAGGGAGCTGCAGAGGGATATAGAGGTTGTAAGCGAGCCTTTCAAAGAACCAGCGAGGAGGCTTGGGGTGGGCGTTGATGAGTACATAGCAAGGGCAAAGTATTATGAGAGTATAGGTGTTATGAGGAGGTTTGCAGCGATACTCAGGCACAGGAATGCTGGGTTCATAGCCAACGGTATGATAGTCTGGATAGTGCCAGAGGAGAGGGTCGATGATGTAGGCACGCTCCTTGCCTCCTTCCCTCAGGTCACACACTGCTACAGGAGGCCAACCTATCCAGACTGGCCATACAACCTGTACAGCATGGTCCATGCAAGGAGTAGGGAGGTATGCGAGGGTATAGCGAGGGAGTTCGCTTCACATACTGGTGTAAGCGACTACAGGATACTCTTCTCAACGAGGGAGTTCAAGAAGGAGAGGGTCAGGTACTTCCTTGAGGATGAGTAGTCGTTACCAGTGATATGGCTATAGAGGTTAGAGATGGCTGCTGCACCACTGCTGCTACTTCTACTACTGTATGCTCTGTAGCATTATGAAGTCCTTATCGTACATCTCGTTCATGATCCTCAACTCATCACTACTCAGATACTTGCCATCAGAGATGCTCACATATGCATCCAACTCCTCTATGCTGGTTATGGTTGGTAGTACGGATGATACAGACTGCTCTGATAGTATGAACTTTATCGCTAGTTCCTGCATGCTCCATCCCCTAGCATCTGCCATTGGTTTTAGAACCTCGAGCCTCTTGCTTGCCTCCTCTACCCATGCCCTCTTCCTGAATGATCTGTGATCGTTCTTATCCAGGTTGGTATTGACTGTGAGTTTACCTGTGAGCACTCCAGATGCATCTGGTACCCTTACGAGTACGCCAACATCTCTTGCTCTAGCATACGGGAAGAACTGCCTCGCCGGCTCCTGCTCGAGTATGTTGTACACTGTCTGTAGCGCAGTGATCTTCCTCTTCTCCATGGCATATACACCCTCATCCCTCCATCCTATAGCTGGGCCTAGGGCAACGCCATAGTGCCTTATCCTCCCTTCGGACCTCAACTGCTCTAGCGCAAGGAAGAGAGGGTCATGCATCACAGCGTACATCTTTGGGTTGTGGAGGTTGTACACATCTACATAGTTGCTCTCCAACCTCTCTAGGCTCCTCTCTAGAGCGTATCTGACATACTTTGCATCGAACCTCTGAGGTAACTCGCCATGGCCTATCTGCTCTACACTAGAGTATATATCATAGCCGAACTTGGTTGATATTACTACTTCATCCCTCATATCCTTGAATGCCCTTGCTATAAGCCTCTCACTCCTACCCTTGCCATATATATCTGCTGTATCGAAGAAGTTTATTCCTAGATCGTAAGCACGCTTGAGCATCTTTACAGCATAATCATCATCCATCTTCTTACCCCACCAGTCAAGTGCTATGCTCCATGCACCAAAACCTATCTCAGAGACAGGGATGTTGCTCTTCCCTAACCTTCTATACCTCATCCATGCATCACCCCATCAACCTCTCTCTTTATACGCTCAAATGCGTGATCATCTACCACTGCCCTGCCTACCCTAACGTTCAGATCATCCCTATCTAACCTTATCCAGGATCTGCACCCATAGTACTCTGCGCTCATATCAAGCACTATAGGCTCTTCAAGCCTATAGGCTCTTACAAGCATAACACTAACAGGCTTATCTCTGTTCCACTGCATCCTGTAGTCTATGAAGAGATCGTTGTATATATGGTATCTATCGAGTTTGAGTAGTCTAGCCTTATCATTGCTCTCATAGTACGATGCTACCCTTGCTGCTGATCTTATCACTACCTTATCAACTGGAGCATGCACCTCTAGCGCATCATACTCTAGCCTGTACTCATCCTTTATGTACTGTCTACTCTGATGCTCAAACGTTGGGAAGAGCAGGAACTCGTTACTTGCTACTGAGAACCCATCCTCCAGTATGCCTCCCTTCCTGAACAGGATGAAGTGTCTGCCTTGCTCAACTGCTCTAACAACTATGGCCCACTCCTTCAGTGCATGCCAGTTCACTGCCCTAGCATTTAGATTAGCCAAGATCACTTATCACCTCGCCTATTGGTTTATATATACTTACCAGCATCGGTGTATCCTTCACCACGTACCTGCTCACCTGTGTCTCCCTCAACTGCATGACCAGTTCATGGAATGCGTATATATCATCAGTCTCAAACGCAAGCATAAAGTCCTGATCATCGAGCCCGAATGAGTAGGATGTGTTGAGCCTTACTGTTGGGAACCTCCTCCCTACCATGGCATGCTCCTCCATCATCCTTCTTCGCTCCTCAAACGGGAGCAGGTACCACTCCCTGCTCTTTATGAATGGGTACACAATAACGTACTTGAGGGGCTTCTCGCCCTTGAGGAAGGAGGATTCAGCCCTGCCAGTGTATGTAGATGGCTTGAGCACTGATATGTACACATAAGCTGGGTTGATGTACTTGCCAAGCACAGTCCTGTACAGCCTTGCTACTATACCCTGGACCTTCTCTATGCTATCGGATAGGAACCAGAGCATAAAGTCTGCATCCTCCCTTAAGCCAACTAGCGAGTATGATCTGTACCTTACGCCATCTGCAGATGCAGACTCGAGTATTGAGATGAACTCCTTTGCTGACTCTTGCTTTGTGACATCGTTGAGCCATCTCCACTTCTGATCGACCTTGAAGAATGAGAAGTTGAAGAATGTATGTTGGGCTTCTGAGCCTACACTGCCCGTACTCATACATCATGCTAGAGGGCAAGGGCTTATTTGCTTTACTGTAGTGCATACAGCGAAGTAGAGATGAGATGAAAAAATATGTCAAAAATATGTCATGAGCATGCAGTCCTCATGCAGTCCTCGCATTCTTTATAATCCCCACAAGCTCATTCAGCTTGTAACTCCCATACTTTGGATTGTATGCCATGTTATCCTCATCTATAGAGAACTTCTGCTGTGTCCCTGCTAGAAGGTACCCTTCCTCTCCCTTCCATGCGCTATCTGTAGTCACATACTTCAGGAAGAGTAGAACCCTCTCACCCTTACGTATACTCACGTTGTAGTTTATGAACTTCTCTCCATCCACTAGCGTCTTTATGGTAATAACCTTATCACTGTAGTTACCTGTAAGTTCATCATCTATGCTTAAACTGTATTCGCCAACGACCCTGTATATCTTGCCATCATCGTTGCTCTGCACACCAACCCTATCACCAACAGTGCCTATGACTATCACATCTGCCCACCTTGATATCTCTTCTATGCTCATATCTATCTCTGAAAGGTATACACCCCCTCTCTTCTCGAATATACCTGTACTCGTAAGGAAGCTCAGGATGAAGTAACCGCCAACTACTATGCATACCCCTGCTATCACTATATTCATTCTAGCACCCATACTCTCACCCCTCATCCATATATACTCAGTTCACCATTGTTGGAGTAATGGGATGCATAAGCGGTGTTGATACCTACTGCAACTACAGCCATTATGAGTGCCACAGCGAGCACTCTCATAATAAAAGATTATGAGTTCCAGTATATATAGATCAACATCATTAAATTAATAACTCTAATACGTTAGTTGCTACCAACGCTCTTTGCTTCCTCTTCTTCTTCTTCTTCCCTTGCCTCCTTCTCTATCCAGCCATAGCCCTTCTCCTCAAGCATCTCAGCCAGTTCCTTCCCTCCAGATCTAACCACTCTACCATTAGCCATCACATGCACGTAATCCAGCCTATTCAGGTATCTGAGTATCCTGGCGTAATGCGTTATGACCATGACTGCAGTATCCTTGCCTATGAAGTTGTTTATGGCATTAGCAACTGCCTTCACAGCATCTATATCAAGGCCAGAGTCAGGCTCATCCAACACTGCGAACCTGGGCTTGAGGACGAGCATCTGGAGTACTTCGGACCTCTTCTTCTCGCCTCCAGAGAAGCCCTCGTTGAGATACCTTGCAAGGAATGAACCATCAAGCCCAACGACATCTATCTGCCTCTTCATGTACTCATGGAACTCCCTTACGGTTAGGAAGACCTCCCTGCTCTTATCCTGATACGACTTGTTCATTATGTTGTATGCGTTCCTGAGGAAGTTGCTGAAGCTTACTCCAGATATCTCCACAGGGTACTGGAAGCCTAGGAATAGTCCCTTCCTTGCCCTCTCATCCGTTGATAGCCCAAGGATGCTCTCCCCATCCAGCCTTATGTCACCTCTGCTGACTGTATACCTTGGATGGCCGAGCAGTGTGTATGCTAGGGTGCTCTTGCCAGAGCCATTAGGCCCCATTATGGCATGTACCTCTCCACTCTCAGCAGTCAGGTTAAGGCCCTTGATTATCTCCCTGGAGTCTATGCTCACGTGAAGATCTACTATCTCCAACCTCATAACACCGTTATCCCAGTCATCTTATATAAATATTGGTGCACCAACTCTTATAACCTGTAGCCGTAGTGCGTAAGTTAATCGCATGCTATTGCCAAGATGTGATAAGAATGATACCGCAAGTGCATCAGGATGCTGATTTGAGCAGTAGCCTTATCCTGTAGTTACTCAGTATCTCCCTGCACCTGTTCCTTACCGTAACCTCTGTGACCCTGGAGACGTTGGAGATGTCATGCTGGAGCATCCTTATGCCCAGGAGCATCGCTGCCATGTATATGTACGCTGCCGCAAGCCCGTTTGGTGCCTTGCCATCTATCATGACGCTACGATCCTCGCACTCCACCTTCCTCGCTATATCTATTGCAAGCTTCTCAACCCTCGTATCAACCTTCGATATGTTCGAGAGCTTGGATATGTACCTGTCGAGTGTCAGCTGTGTGTAATGCGTATGCCCCTCCTCACGCCCATCCGCATCTACAGTACCTGCATCTGCACCACCACTGCCAGCCTGCTCTATCGCTATCATCCTGTAGTATCTGTACACTAGCTTCTTGCTATGCGTGCAGTTGGCAGCCTCAACTATCTCATCCACAGACCTTACTATGGAGCATCTCTTGCATGCGAGATAGACGCTCGCAGCAGCCATGCATGCTACGGATCTGCCCTTCGCCTCACTCCTGCTATCGAAGTTCCTGTACACCAGTGATGCAGTCTCGCATACTATCTTTGGCAGTGAGAGTATGGAGCATATCTCATTTATCTTGCTCAGGACGTTGTAGAGCCTTCTATCCCTGCTAGATGATACCCTGAGCCTGCTATGCCACCTCCTTATGCTTGCTACCTGCCCCATAACATTGGAGTCTATGTTCTTGCCAGTGAAGTCCCTGTTCACATAAGGTATCTCCGTAGATATGCCTAGATCATGATACGCATAACTTGTGTGCCCACTGCTCCTCGAGCTCTTCAGCCTATCCTCTGGCTCCTTTGATATGCTCTCTGGTAGCATGCTCGGTATATGCTCAACAGCTACATAACCACAGGAGGAGCAGAAGCACTCCCCACTACTCTGATCCTCTATCAGTATGGAGCCACACTCAGGACACGACCGTTGGCCTGCTACCATTATACACCACCTACCTATAGCATGACCGCATGCCTATCCTTCACCATATTCACCATCCTCTCTCTTACTCTTCTTCTTACTCTCCCTCTCCACCCCTTTCCCCTCGTGCCTCCTCATGCCCCTGTTGCTGCTGCTATCTGGTCCAGCAGCATAGAGTCTGGCACCTATGTACTTCTTGACCCTGTCAGTCAACGGTAGAGCAGAGATGTATGGAGAATCTACTGGCCCTATGAGCTCCACAACCCGTGCAACGCTCCTCCCCTTTGCATCAACAAGGAGTGTACCCCTGCTCAGCGCTGCTGCATTCCTGCTGCTGCTCTTTATTATCATCCTCCCACTCCTCGATATATGCAAGACCTCTCCCACCTCCCCTCTCCCCTTCATTCCCTCCCCACCATGGTTATCACCATTACTGTCAATCTTTCTTTATAATATTATCATCACTGCTTCTTCCTATTCCTTATCTGCACAAGTTGATCTGCTATCCTGTTGAGTGCAATGGATTTGCTACCCTTCTTCTCAACCATTATGTAGCCTGATCTAGTGTATGCCCTCCTGGGATAGTGTGCATCACCATTCACATCCTTTGGCTCGTAACCAGCAAGCCTTGCTGCCTCCACAAGCTCATCCATGCTTGGATCGAATACAGCCCTGCTCTTGCTCACCCTCCTCCCCTTGCCCTTGCTCAGGTTCTTGTTGAAGTACTCCAACCAGATTATATGATGCTCATAGTCCTTCATACATGGTGTTACCTTTGTATATGTAACATATAATATATGTCATGATATCATCCTATCTAATCTACAAGGTATGCTACTCTGACACCTTGATGGCATTCACTACCCCATCCTGTCCTGGTCTAGAGACCACCCTAGCCGTCCCAGCCTCTGTCTCTATTATGGCCCCCCTGGTTATCACACCCCTCCTATCGTAATCCTTATCTGCTAGGTTCCTGACTACTCTGAGTATCTTTGCCTTGACCACCTTCCTCTCCATGCTATCTACCACGTTCGCATACTCTACGCTCTTGCATGCGACCTTTATGTTGCCCCCCCTGACCCTCCTCACGACCCTCTCCTCCCTGCCCAGCACGGTCTCCGCCGGATACCTATCGATCTCGTACTTCCTCCTGCCCCTGTAGGCCCTCCTCTTGCCCCCGGTGGGCTTCCTCTTCAAGAGGTTCTCTACGCTCTTCTTCATACCATCATCCCCTCACAGGTATAATAAAGTCTTTTCTAGCCTCCATGGGCTACGATCGTAGTTATACCATCTGCCAGATCACTGGTAGTATGAGCATCCATACCCCTCACCCTATCCCTATCCTTACCCTTACCCCTCCCATCACCATCACCATCACCAGCACCAGCAGCATCAACCCTGCTTACAAGCAGCGACCTTACACCCTCGCTACCACCCCCATCTATGCCAAAGTACTCAGCGAACTTCGATGTTGTACGGTACATCCTGCTCCTCCTGCCCTCTATGCTGTATGAGATGAACCCCATGGCCCTCAACTCCCTCAGATGCTCGTACACCTGCGAACCCCTGACCTCTGCAAGCCTCTTTGCATTCACAGGCTGCATGTATGCTATGTATGCTAGGGTTCTTAGCACGGCCTTGGAGAGCAGTGGTCTCGTTGAGAACCTCCTGACCATGCTGTAGTATGAGGGCTTTATCTGGAGCACGAATGAGCCTGATGGAGACTCTACAACCTCCAGTGCGTGGAATGTAGAGTTCACCCTCTCTGCAAGCATCCTTGCTACCTTGAGCGCCTTGCTCCTACTCTCGGTACCTATTGCGCTCTGTATCTCCTCCAGGCTGAGAGGTCTACCAGATGCATAGAGTGCGACCTCCAGCCTTGCAAGCATCTCATCCTCTCTATGCATGCAGATTCATCCCCTAGCATCTGGATTTAAATAGACTATTCATATATACTTGATCATATACTCAACTACATTTGACCTGTAGGCCTCCTTACCGTTATGCTTACATCACCATTCTCTGACTCGCTGATATCAACCCTGCCATCCATACATAGGTGGAGGAGTGCAATGAAGTACCTTGCAACCTCTATGGGCTCAAGATCTAGAGTGAGATCGTTGAGTGATGTGCTTCCACGCTCCATCACCAGCGTGTATAGCCTGGACTTGTAATCCTCTATGATCCCCTCCAGCGTGATGAGATACGAGTCGCCATGTGTAGAGGTGTCTAGGGGCTCTATGCTAATTCCAGTAGCAGCATCCATCGCCCCCTGCTTGCTGCTCATGTATATCCTCTCGACTATGCTCGAGAGCATCTCCAGCAGGTCCTCAAGCGATAGATCGTATGCCACCTCATGCCTATACGGCATGGAGAGGTTCATGCTGCTGATATCGATGCTCTCCCTGCTCTCCTGCCTACGCTGGTTCGCTATCTTCTCAAGCAGGAAGATGCTCTCCACCTTGAGCCTGAATATCAGTGCTGAGGATAGTGCTGCTACACCACATAGTCTCAGGTCCTTGCTCTTCATCCCCTCCAGTATGCTGAGGAAGCGCTCAAGCAGGTAGGATATGCTTATGCTCCACACACCCCTCCTGCTGGCCAGAGTAGGGTTGAACAGTAGGTTCACTGGTGGCTTGGATAACGATGCATGCAGATCCTCATCGCTCACTGCAGACCCCTCCCTAGATAGTGCATGATCAAGCATTTAAACTGGTGAGCCTGATCCTGCTATACTCGTAGATGCTGCTGAGAATCAGCAGTAGTTGCAGTACGTAACCGCCTACTATGAGTATCAGTGCATTGTAGAGCGGTGTGAGGCTCACCATTATATCCATATGGGTCTTTGAGAGGGTGTTTGCTACCATGACCATGGATGCTATGGCTATAGATGGTATAGTGACCATAGCCATCCTTCTTCTTCTTATACTGCTACCACTACCACTACCACTACTGCTACCATTGTTACTACCCATACCAGTCACCTTGAGTGAGAGTACTGCAAGTGTTATGTATGCCCCCTCTAGCAGGATCGCAGTATGTATGAACCTTGGATCACCAAGGGGTATGCCTAGCGCCCCTACCACTACTATGGCAAGCAGTACAGCGAACGTGTACCTCATCATATCTTGCATGCTCCATCAAAGTATAATAACTTGCCTATAGATACAGTATGCATGAAGGCTGCCCGCATAATGAGGCCGAAGGAGCCATTACAGATAGACGAACTTCCAGTACCAAGGCCAAGGGGGAAGCAGGTGCTTGTGAAGGTGCTCGCCAGTGGGGTATGCCATAGCGATCTCCACCTCTGGGAGGGAGGTTATGCTGGGCCCAGGGATATGTTCATGAGGGTTGAGGATAGAGGGGTAAGGTTCCCACTCATCCCTGGCCATGAGATAGCCGGTAGTGTGGAGGAGGTTGGGGATGAGGTCACCAATACAGGCAAGGGTGAGAGGGTGCTGGTGTACCCCTGGATAGGTGATGGTGCATGCCCAGCATGTGCTGTAGGTGAGGAGAACCTATGCGACAGACCAAGATCTCTAGGCATATTCCAGGATGGAGGTTATGCTGAGTATGTGCTGGTACCAAGCGAGAGGTATCTGATCAGGATAGATGGGCAGGAGGCTGAGCAGGTCGCATCACTGGCATGCTCTGGGCTGACAGCGTACACAGCGCTGAAGAACTCATCTGCCAGGGCGCAGGAGTTCCTGGTTATAGTGGGTGCTGGGGGGCTTGGGCTCATAGGTGTACAGATAGCTAGGGCTGTAGCAGGCTCCACGATAGCAGTGATAGATCTGGATGATAAGAGGCTTGAGGAGGCGAAGAGGCTTGGTGCAGATCACATCATAAACTCGAGCAGGAGCGACCCTGTGAAGGAGGTGAAGGACCTGACCAACGGGCTTGGTGCAGATGTTGTCATAGACTTTGTGAACGCATCCAAGACCGTAGCCAAGGACCTGGATATGCTGAGGAAGAGGGGTAGGCTTGTACTCGTTGGGTTGTTCGGTGGCTCTACTGAGCTCAACCTCGCACTGATGCCCCTTAGGGCATTCAGGATAATAGGCTCGTACACAGGCAAGTACGCTGACCTGGTTGAGTTGGTTGCACTAGCCAAGAGAGGAATCATAAGGAGTGTCATAGGGAAGAGGTTCAGGCTGGATGAGGCCAACGATGCCCTAACCCAACTCAAGGAAGGCAAGATAATGGGCAGGGCCGTACTCAACCCCTAGTCGATGAGCGTAATGCAATAATAATAACAACAATAATAATAATAATTACTTAATTTTTGTGCGCCTTTCCAGTTCATTATGCTCTCTTCTTGCTTATCCTGCACTCTATCAACATCTCTACCGCTTCATGTTACCATCTCCACTAGCTCTGGCACCACCATCTCCTGCACCTGCCACTGCTACCAACCAACAACACACCAACTTGAAGCATGCATTCGCCGTACTCCACTACTCTCACTCTACCCGTTCGTCTGCTCCCTGCAGTATCATGTCTCTTACTCCCTACTTCCTGCCTGCTATCTGCTCCTACTCCCCCTGCCCTTCTATCACTATGAGCGTTACTGTTGAGCGAACCTTTGGTAGCCTCCTTATCTTCCATGTTATCGTATCCTTCAGTTCTTCCATGCTGTTCCCATCCACCTTCACAACTATATCATACACTCCGTATGTGCCCTTTACCTCCTTCACTCCCCTTATCGACCTTATCTCCCTTATTATCTCATCCTCTGATCCTAGATCACAGTTTATCAGTACGTATGCTGATGGCATGGATTCTATTCAGGGCCTGTTATATTTAGTGGTTTACCCAGCGTGATGAGATTGTTATTATGCTACCATAATGCAATAAGTTTATCAACCATACACATACATCCAATATGATGGCTGGTAACAACAGATACAAAGATGTATGCGTGAGGATACTGATGCTCGATCCCAAGATTAGGTACGCTGGTATAATGAACAGGTTCGGCAAGACCCTGGCAGGGAGCCTGAGGAAAGACGTCAGGCCACTCTTCAGGCCTGAAGAGGCTAGGGATGAGTTCTTCCTCACCGCAGTGAGGGAGTCCATGCGGGAGAGGTTCTATGACTCCCTGGGCAGATGCAGGTTCACGCTGACAGTGCATGAGAAGGTCGATCTGGTATCCTTCCTACACGATGGATACATAGTGTACATAAGCCTGGATAAGGGTCTAGCGTATGGAGATGTGGAGAGGATAGTCAGGGAGGCAGATGTGCTACTCTCGAGTGGCTTGACGCAGTAGCGTGATGATATATTTATTTTGTTGCGAGCTGAGGCTCTAATTAATTGACCCTCTTCTCCCTTGCAAGCCTCTTGCGTAGCACTATGTAGGCAACTATAGCCGCTGCAGCAGCAAGTGATATGATCTCGAGGTTATCATCCACGAACGCTAGCATCTGCTCCCCCCACAGCATTATCAGTATGCCTTCAGCATAGAACCTTGCTCCCCTTCCGACTATGGATGCTACTATGAACCCCTTCAGGCTCATCCTGAATACGCCAGATGCTATAGTGAAGGCCTTGTACGGGATAGGGGAGAAGGCTGCTATAAGTACAGCCCATACACCGTACTCCCTGAAGTAGTTCTCAGCCCTATCGAGCATACGCTCAGGGAATATCCTCCTCGCTATCCTCCTACCGCCCTTCAGACCTATGTAGTACCCTGCCACACCTCCAAGCACAGAGCCTATGGTTGCTATGGTAGCGTAGTAGAGTGCTAGGGCAGGGTTTGCAAGGGATAGTGCTATGAGCAGAACGTCTGGAGGCACAGGGAATACTGAGGACTCGAGGAACGCAAGTATGAAGAGCCCAGCATCGCCTATGGGCATGAACACAGCCCTGGTCCACTCTAGCAGATCATCCACTATCCCCAATCAAATCAGCGATCCTACCATATCGTATTATAAAAAGATTGGTCCTTCATATCTATTAACAAAACTGTGGTCATTGGTTATGGAGCGTGGTGGGATGCTAGTGCTCTACTATTACTACTACTACTGCTGCTACTACTACTCCTCCTCCCTCCCTGTCCTGTACCTCCTGTATGCTAGCACTGCCAACATGCTCACTATAGATGCTACCCCTCCCACCATGAACTCTGGCACAACCATGAATGGGTATACCCTAAAGTCATCCCCTGCAAGTGCAACCGGATCATTGTTCAGGAAGAATACGGCGACGAAGTACCACTCCCCCACCTCATCTATATGCACACCATCCCACCTTACAGAGAAGCACTGATCCATGCTGGAGAGCTCTGGAGGGCATTCTACTGGTTCTGTGGATGAGAGCTTTGCCAGTGCGTACATCTCGTACTGCGATGGGTCTGAACCAGGTGGCAGTATGTAGCAGACCATCTCTACCTCATTCCCAGGTAGGGGCACTGCAGCCCAGTCTATCCCTGCTATACAGTCCACATCCTCGTTGAGCATCAACGGGTCCACATTTGTGACCAGGGTACCATCCGTGTGGTATGCCCTGACTGCTGCATCGTTCTCTAGTGCTTCAGGAGCATCGCCTCCACATATTATCGGGTTGTCTGGTGGGAATGGTGGATCTGTTATATCACATATCTCATCTAGGGGTTCAGGCTCGTCCTCGGATATTCCACCTCCACCAGACTCATCCCCAGGTGTTAGATGTCCAGTGCCACCATCACCTATAGCGTGTACTGTACCAACCATACCTATTGCGAGCAGTAATACAAGCGCTATAATGATCCTGTACCATTCCATACCCCTAAGTCTTGAAAAATACCATAAAACAATTCCGTGATCCAATACAAGTAATACACGATATATAACACGAGTTACATGGTTGAGTACAATGACTAATAAGTGGGTTAGGGTAGAGCACTGCTATGCGCCTTGCTGATGCAGATACTCTGAGTGCCGTTGTGGATGCATCCCCTGCAGAGTATACAGAGGTGAGGTACCACGCAAGGGTACTCAACGAGGTGAGGGTCGTGAATGGTAGGGTTGAGAGGGCCAGATCTGTCACAAAGTCTGGAGCAGGGATAAGGGTGCTAATGGATGGCAGATGGGGGTTCAGCAGCACAGGCGTGACCTCAAGGGGTGCACTACTCAAGGCACTAGATGAGGCGTTGAGGTGCGCAAGGGCAAGGGGGGGCGATAGGCGTGTTAAGGGCCTTGCCGAGGCCAGGGTTGCGAGGGGGCTGTTCATGCCAGAGGTCAATGGGAGGCTTGAGGATCACAGCATAGAGGAGAAGGTCAGGGTTGCCATCGAGGCTGAGAGGGAGGCTAGGGCACATCCGAGCGGGGAGGTTAGGTCTGCATCATCACTGTACAGGGAGACCATGGATGCTAAGATCATAGTCAATAGTGATGGTGCGAGTGCAGAACTGCACGACTCCAAGCCTGAGATCGTGGTCAGTGCAATAGCAGGTAAGGGTAGCAGGAGGATAAGTGCCAGTGAGGGCTCATGCGTGACCGGGGGATGGGATGACCTCTTCAGGGATAGGGATCATACGGCGATCGCAAGGGAGGCATCGGACAAGGCGGTCAGACTCCTTGGCGCAGGGCAACCGAAGGGGGAGCGCACTACCGTTATACTCGACCCTGCCATGGTAGGGCTGCTCTCGCACGAGGCCATAGGGCATCTCGTGGAGGCTGACTTTGTGCTCTCTGGCTCTATAGCAAGGGACCTACTAGGCAAGGAGGTTGCAAGCGAGTTGGTGACGCTGGTGGATAGTGGGGCATCCAACATAGTGCCATATGCTGCCGGCACCATACTTGTGGATGATGAGGGTGTCATGGCCAGGACTGTAAGGATAATAGATAGAGGTATACTGAATTCGTACCTTCACGATAGGGAGAGTGCATACATATTCGGTGTAGAGCCTACTGGGAACGCTAGGGCATTCGAGTACGATGATGAGCCATTGATAAGGATGAGGAATACATACATAGAGCCTGGGGATTACAGCCTAGATGAGATGGTCAAGGAGGTTGGACATGGCTACATGCTCAAGGGTGCAAGGAACGGGCAGGCCGATGCCAATGGGGAGTTCATGTTCGGGGCTGAGGAGGCATACCTCATAGAGCATGGGGAGGTTAGGCAGGTATTCAGGAGCGTGAGCATATCAGGCATAACCATGGATGTGCTCAAGAGCATCGATGCTGTGAGCAGTAGCAGGGACTTTAGATACGATATAGGTACTGGGTACTGTGGCAAGTATCAGCCGATGAAGGTGGATGGTGGAGGCTCATACGTGAGGTGCACTGCCATAGTCGGTGGTGTGCAGTGAGCAGTGATATGAACATGGCTAATAAGGGTGATGGGGCCAAGGGTAATGGCCATGGGCATCTGCTCGATGCGTGCTCTAAGGCCATCAGGGAGGCGTTGAGATTGGGTGCCAGTGGTGCTGAGGCATATGCAAGCAGGAACAGGCAGATCACAGCATATATGGAGAGCAATGCACTGAAGCATGTCAAGGTCGGTGAGCCCATAGGTATAGGGGTGAGGGTTGTGGTGGATGGTGCATCTGGCTTCGCATCCATAAACTCCATAGATGATGTGAGCATAGAGAGTGTTGTGGATGGTGCGTTGAGCATGGCAAGGGCATGCCCTAGGGATAGGCATAACAGGCTCCCCGAGCCCAAGGGTAGGGCTCCAGCACTCAACATATACGATGAAGGGGTTGAGGGCATGACTGTAGAGGATGTTGCTATGTACGCACGTAGCATGCTCAGGTATGCGGTTGAAGATGATGCTCGAGTCACTGTAGATAGCGGGCTCTTCGACTCATCATCTATAGAGCATGCTGTATGCAACACCAACGGCATAGAGGCGTATGAGAGGATTAGCATAATCACGTGGAGCATAATGGGCATGGCTAGGGATGGTAGCATGGTATCGAACTTCGATGTCCAGATGGGCTCAAGCCACCATATCAAGGGTATAGATGTTGTGACCACTGCTAGGGAGTTTGCCAGGAGCGTCCTAGGCTCGCTGAACAGCAGGAAGGGGGAGAGCTTCAAGGGCACCATGATAATCACGCCTAATGCGTTCCTCGAGCTGGTCAAGGAGCCCGTAGCATTTGCCATAAACGCATTCAATGTGCAGAGGAGGGCTAGCAGGTTCGCTAGGATGCTGGGCAAGAGGGTCGCATCAGATCTCGTAACCATAATAGATGATGCGACTTACGCAGAGGGTACTGGTGCCAGCAGCTTCGATAGGGAGGGTGTTGCCCACAGGAGGAGCGTTATAGTGGATAAGGGTGTGCTCAGGGGCTTCATACACAACACCTACACAGCAAGCAGGGCTGGTGTAGAGAGCACTGGTAACGCATCAGGGGGCATAGCATCCCCACCCTCCATAGATACAACTAACATGGTGGTGGAGGCAGGTGAGATGAGTTATGGGGAGATATGCAGGGAGGTCAGGCGTGGCGTGATAATAAACAGGTTCTCTGGCAATGTGAGTGCTGTGGATGGTGCATTCTCTGGGGTAGTGAAGGGAGGGCACATGATAGTGGATGGGGAGATAGCATATCCCGTGAGGGAGGTTATGGTCGCAGGGAACATATACGATGCATTGAGGAGCGTATCGATGGTATCTAAGGAGAGGAGGCTCGTCATGGATTCGTTGATACCATGGATAGCAGTAGAGGGTGTATCGTTCACCGCTGGCTGATACATGCATACAATGCCAAGCAAGCCACGGCAACGAAACGAATTAGTGCGCTTCGTTAAGCTGTTGGCTTCTTGACCACTATCACGCCCTGCATCCATGGGTGTGGTATGCAGTGGTATGGATACTCCCCTGGCTCAACGAATATGAACGACCAACTGCTACCAGGCATCAGATAGCCATTCGGTGGCAACTCATCCCAGTGCTCCTCTGCCGTAGAGTCGAATGCCCCACTGTAATGGTCGTGGTAGTGAGTATCCGATGTGACCGTATGTGCGGTTATATCCTCGTTTATCCACACTACCTTGTTGTCTATGCCTATGTTAACCGTAACCCTCTTCGGTACATAGTTATCCTTCTGGTTAGGGTCGAACGCACCGTTGACTATCCTTATCTCAGTCGTCCGTGGAGGGTTGATCCACTCCGCAGGGAATGTGGGCCTCTTATTTATCTCTGGCAGGTATGAGAAGAGGTAGTAGGATATGGCTACACCTATCATCAGCACGAACGCTATTGCACCTATAACGAACGGACTCTTCTCCTTCATCACTGTACCCATGCTCATGCACCACCTCACCTCTACACTTCTTTACCACACTTATAAAGGTTAGTAGACATTACTGCTTTTATCGGCAGCAGGGGAATGGAGGTATGCGTGCGTACATAGAGATCGACCTCGAGCCCGGGAGGGATGTGATAGCATCTGCAAGCATAATAAGGCAGATAGATGGTGTCAGGGAGGCGCATGCTGTATCTGAGCACTGTGATATACTTGCCATAGTGGAGGCTAGGGACTTTAAGGGTATCTACAACATAGTGATGAGGAAGATACAGATAATCAAGGGTGTGAGCGATACAAGGATACTTCCATGCATAGATACGTGATTAAAAAATAAAGGGTTGTATTTGCGTGGTTGGTCCTGCCCTATTCTATCCTGCCCTATTCTATCCTGCCCTACTCCTATGCCTTATGGCAAGGAATGCCCCTAACCCTGCCATGCCCATGAGCGGCAGTACGTAGTACATCTCATCGCCTCTGGTAGTTGCTGGGGCTGGTGTATCACTGCTAGCACTCTTCTTACCCATACCAGCATCCTGCGCATGTACTTTACCATGTACATTGGGGTCTATGGCATACTCAACCTCAACCATCCTAACCGTTATCTGATCCAGGTCCTTCTTGCTCAGGTTGTACTTGGCAGCAAGGAATGACTTGACCACATCCTCAACCGCAACCACCTCGCTTGGCTCATCCCTGACCTTTATGTCCAGGGTCTTGCCCATCAATGGCCTCAACTTCCTTACCAGTTCCTCATTCCCTGGTTGCGTTGGTGTTGATTGAACCTGCCTAACATCTATGGTGAATATTATCTTGTCCCAGTGGAGTGATCCCTGCATTGGCTTGCACTTCACATCCATCTTGTAGGCCAGTGCTGCAACCACCTGTGCCCTGTCCACAGCCTTGACCTCTAGCGTGTTGAGCCCTGGCTGGAGGTATGCTGATACATCGTACGTATGCACGTTACCCCACCCTGCTGGTGCAGGCTCGCTTGCCACAGAGTTGCCATTTATCTTCAGATCCATCCACTGATCATCAGCATTTATGGTGAGTGTAGCACTGTACGAGTTCCCTGAAGGTAGAAGGAAGTACCTTGTGAACGTGTATGGGTTGTTGGTATCCATACCGCTACTCGACCATATAGGCTTTACACCTGCAACCCCGAGATCATTGCTGTTTATTGGTGCTGGCCATGGGAATGTGATGAACACTATCACCTCTATCGACGAATGTTGATGTATCGCTAACTACAGTTAGGCATGAATTCGTGGGTTCTGGTGCTGGTGGTTTCTGCTTGTCGCATTTTACAGCGAACTTCCACTCTGCAACAACCTTTCTATTCGCATCATGGAGCGCTAGAACCCACGTGCCCGCTGGTTCTGTTGTGGATAGCGGTATGCTTACAGTAGCACTACCAGATGCATCGATATTCACTGTAGGTTAGTGTTGTGTTATCTGGCTTGGTAACAACCAGCGTATATGCTGTGTTTGGATTACCCGATATGGTGACTACGACCTTTTGATCTACGTCACATGTATAAACTTTCTTATCTGTACCCATTTTTACGGGTCTATTCTCTGGTCTCTGCTGATCTACCTCTATAGTCTGGGCATTAATTGCTAATATGGGTAATAAGAGTAAACTTATGACCCATATTATATGTATTTTCTGCACTACTCCTATCTTAGGAAGGAATTATATAAACATTACTATAAATGGTAATTCAGTATGTTAAGATGGTTAATAAGTAAATTATTCAGTCTATAATGCTAGAATATGCAATTGATGATGGTCATTCACCTAAAAATGGTACTAACATGGATTATGTTGGTGCATGGCTCATGTTGGTAACTATGATCGTGGTTATAGTATTGCTGTAATGTGGCTGGATGGGATGACAGATGACCATTATGCGATGTCCGTACCATCCACACTGGCCTTCACAGAACCGCTGCCTGCACTGTAGCCTAGACTGGCTGGACCAGGTCCCAGCCCACCAGTGGGGGAGGAAGGTGAAGATGATGGTACCGTAGTTGTAGACTTGCCCATGGTATCCACGCTGCTAGTCTGTACCCTTGCCTCAACCACTGGCTTAACCTCCTTCTCCTTATGCTCTATCATTGGCTTTGGTGTGGGCTCCTTTGGAGCAGGCTTTGCCATGGGCTTAGCCCTCTTCAACTGCTCGTTAATGTATCTGTAGAGGTGGAATACACCAGCGAATGTTACAAGCACCAACCCAATAAGGAAGAGCTGCACGTTCTTGAACCCGTTTATGCCAGCGTAGTATGCTGCTATGTTCAGATACACCTGGAATGCTAGGAGCACTGCAAGCAGCCACCACCCCCACCTTATGGGTATGTTGAGCCCAACCGTACCTTTAGCCTTCCTTGCTGCAGCCTCCTTCTTGTTCAACTCCTCAAAGTGCTTAGCCAGCTTGATCATCATGTAAGTGAACCCAAAGGATAATGGCACTAGGAGCAGCATCACCGTATAGAAGAGGATGGGGTCTATGACTATCCTATCCAGCAGAGGCTTGTTGAAGTCTGGGTCTATGTAGAAGCCCCAGTAAGTAGTCACTATTATCTGTGCTAGGCTGGTTATGCCTAGTGCAGTTATCAATGGTCTATCCTTCCATGAGAGCTTCTTGTACCTGTCTATGAACGGTATCATTGCCAATGCTGCTATGAATAGCCCTGGCCAGAGCACACCTGTGACGAACTTGTCGTACTGGGTTCTGAGGAATGCGTATATCCCGCTCAGATACCACTCTGGAACAGTGATATCTGGAGGTACTGTAGGGTCGAACTTGTTGCCCAACTCCACAGGGAAGACACCAGCGACTATGAATATCATCCCAGATACAGCCATGACCATGGGCACATCGAAGACAAGGAAGCGTGGAAAGTGCACAGCCATGAGCCCTAGCATCACTATGGGGAGGATGAAGACATGGAGCGCATAGAACCTGAGCACGAAATCAGCAAAGCCAGCACCAAATACGATCTCCCTCAGTTGGGGCCCTATGACCGGTATGGAGTTGGTTAGAGATGAGGCTATGCTTATTGCAAGTTCTGCCCTCTCGTTGTATATGATGTCGTAGCCAGTGAACGCCTCCAGTATGGTCACAGTACCAAGTATAACACCTGTAACCCATAGGACCTCGTTCCTTATCTTGTACCTGCCAGAGAAGTACTGGTAGTACATGTGCGCTAGGGCAAGGAACACCATTGCGTTGGATGCATGGTAGTGTATGTTCCTTATATGGAAGCCATACGGGATGGTGTTGTTTATGGTCTTGACGCTATCCCATGCCCTATCCAGTATGGGCTCATAGTAGAACATGAGAAGGGCACCAGTTATACCCAGTATGATGAACGTTATGAATGTGAGCATCCCAAGGAAGCCCATGGGGCTCACGAACCTAGATGGGTAGGTGAACTTTATGCCCACGAATATGGTACGCTCAAGCCCCTGCCAGAGCCACTTGAAGAACCTGACTAGCCCGTTCTCGCCCCTCTGGATGCTCATCACACATTCACTCCCTTCTCGAACCTGCCGAAGCCTATTATACCATTCTTATCCAGCGAGAATGTTGGAGGAAGTATCCATAGGTAACCATTGGCATCAACCTCAAGATCCAGCCTTGGGAGAAGGTTCGCTGGAGGCGACTGGAAGAATGCTGGTCCTGCTATTGCAATACCTGTACGCATATCGTATATGCTCCCATGGCATGGGCACTCGCCCCTCTTCTTATTCTCCTGTGGGAAGTAGTTCCATAGGCACCAGAGATGGAGGCAGACATCACTGTAGCATCTGAATGCTGATACATCGTTCCTTGCACCCCCCATCTCCTCTGGGAGCCTGACTATCTTCCATACCCTGAACGGCTCCTGGTCAAGGACCCTGTCTCCAGTCTTTGGGTATATGACGGTCTCTGCATGATTCGCAGGGAAGGTCCTGACATTCGCCTGTGTACCATCTGGCAGCTCAACCGCTGTCCTCTCTATCCTGCCTGATGCAGCACGGGGCATGAACTTGCCCCACTCTATGAACGGTGTGAATGCCAGTACTGTACCAGCAGCGGCCATGAGTTTGAGGAACTCTCTACGGGATATCCTCTCCTCCCCCTGAGCCTCTACCCCTGCCATCACTAGATATTCAGATACGCCTTATTTTAAATTTATTGATGCGAGAGGTTGATTGTGCCTAAACATGTATATCATCGTAACCATATCATGTATGATCTGTCTGTGCCTCGCTCATCCTACTACCAGCCCTATGACGCATCACTGCTACCACTGCTCCTACAGATGCTGCTGCTATCACCAGTCCTATAACGAGTCCTATGGTCAGGCCTTCGCTGTGTGCACTTGACCTAGCATCCTCTATCTGTGCCCTTACCATGGGCTCGTAGTTGATTGTAGTGAACTCTATGCCTGCAGTGCTCACATGCCCTGCACCATCCTCTGCCATCACCTCTACCCTATGCCTACCATCTATGAGGTCCATGGTGTTTATGGTGAACGAGCCTGTATTCTCCACTACCCTAGCATTCCCATCTATCGATATGAGCAGTTGCTTGAGGTTCTCCTCTGCTACGGAGTACCTCAACTCGAATACTCCTGATACCGTCTTGCCACTCTCATCCAGTATGGATACTACTGGTGGTGTGTTATCTACACTGAACCTCCTTACCGCTTCAGATAGATTGCCACCCTTATCCTCCGCAACCACCTTGATCTCATGCACACCATCGCCCAACCTCGTGGTATCTATGCTGATCTGGCCTTGCCTCTCCATCACACTTCCGTCTGGGAGTATTATCCTGATGGAGCTGATGTTGGCATCCCTAACATCAACGCTGAATCTGAGCATGCCTGCTACTGGCCTTGAACCCATGCCATCTGCATCTTCACCCTTGGCACCATCGGTGGTACTGCTACCGCTACTGCTACCATCATCGATGAGATATGCATCAAGCCCACCAACCATTATGAGGGGTGGAGTATTGTCAACCGTGAACACTGCGCTACTCAACGATCTATGCCCTGCCTTATCCTTTGCTATTATTGTTATGGTATGCGGCCCATCTGCCAACCTGCTGGTATCTATGCTTATCTTGCCTGACCTCAGGCTGCCTTCATTGTTGATGACGGTACTACTGCCATCACCTCTACCGCTACCATCATAGCCGTGTACCTCACCTGCCACTACTACTACTACTGCTGCTGCACCCATGCTACTACCACCACCAACACCGCTACCATGACCGTAACCGCTCCCATCCGCAATGCCATCTATCCTGATCATGCCACCAGCACCAAGCATGGATGATGG
This sequence comes from Candidatus Nitrosocaldus sp., assembly GCA_025054855.1. Classification (GTDB taxonomy): domain Archaea; phylum Thermoproteota; class Nitrososphaeria; order Nitrososphaerales; family Nitrosocaldaceae; genus Nitrosocaldus. The sequence continues at coordinate 110,557 of JANWZS010000001.1, forward strand.
TGGTGAACCGTCTATGCTGTACACCAACTCCTCTATGTTATCATCCACAACCTCCACCCCCACATCTATTATACCTCTAGCGTACTCTGGTGCATCTATCCTGATAGTTGGTGGATAAACATCAGGTATTATGGATGCGGACTTCACCTCTATCTGCAATGGCTCATACAGATCCTGCTCAGCAGCGAAGAGCGTGGTATGTAGCATTATGGAGTACACTCCAGTAGAGTCTATGGGTATGTAGAGTACGCTAGAGTTCTCTCCATTGTTCTGCGATGGATAAAAGCCCCCACCACCACTGACCGCAGTCCTCCCGAGCCAGTCGTTGCTAGGCCAGTTTATGAACGTCTTGAATACACCGCCAGGCACATTGGTAGCTATTATCCTGCCCTGAGGATCAACCACGAATACATCCACACTACTCCACATACTCTTCCATGTCAGCTTCATGCTCAGCACGTTTATGCTTGGATCTGTTATGTTGAGGTGGTAGTACTTCCACTCGCCAGAGTTGTACCTCCCAAGCATATCGAATGCCCCTGCTATTATGGAGTTATCGTAGAGCAGGGTCACTCCATTGCTAGTGTACCTCTCCGTGACATCTACCGTTTGGCTGGTTGGAGTGCTGGAATCTTCACTGGAACCAGTGCTCCCAGTACCTGTACCAGTGCCATAGTTGCTGCTTGTACTGCTGTTGCTGTTGTTGCTGTTGTTTTTACCTATGCTTATACTGGTGCTCTCACCCTTGCTGTTGCTGTTACTGTTGCTGTTGCTGTTATCATTAGCATCACTACCACCATTCTTACCATCCATCATCGTGCTTGACTCTACATGCTCATCCACATCAACCACCATCATACTCCCTATCACCACTGGGACATCCTTATCCCTGCTCCCTATATCCACTGGCACTACGAACGATACAGGTATGTTAGTTACCTGTACATCACTGCTCACAGTTATGAAGCCCTGGTATATGCCCTCCCTTGCATCCTCTGGCACATCTATCTCTACCCTGAACGTTGCCTTGCTCCTGGGCTCTATGAAGAGCATGTTCTTGATCCTCCCATCGCCCTCATCCCTCATCACTATACCACCATCCACATCCACCATATCCCATCTATCCTTCTTGTAGAATGCCACCACCAGCCTGTACTCGAATGGCTCGGCATCCTTCTGGGTATTACCGAACCAGTAGGAGATGGTACGTGGTACAGGGTACACACCAAGGAGGAGTTCACCATCCACACGCTTGAACGGCTCTATAACTGAGAGATGCTGTACAGTACCCCATGCCCCAGCCCTGTTTATCATGGCGGTCTCTGTGTATGTTAGGCTTGAGTTCCTATCCTCATCCCTCCACTCGTATGCGTAGAGCGATGCTATCCTCAACTCATTGGCGTAGAGAGGGTCTCTAGTATTCATGAAGCTCTCGAATGGATAGTATACCTTCGCTACCATGAGATCCGAGTCCTTGACCCTATCCGTATCTATATCAAGCGAGCCTATACTTATGCTCTTACTCTTGGCCTCTTCCTTACCATCGCTGCTGCCTTCAGTACCAGCACCATTGCCAGTACCTGCACCAGCACTACCCATACTACCTATGGCAGCCCCGTTCTTACCAACCCTTATGTAGTTTGGTATGTAACCGTAATCCTCGCTGTTGAATGCTGGGTCCTTCTCCCTGGGTGTGGTTCTGCCATCTACGCTGCTTGCAGAGATTAGCCTGAGCATAGTTGGCTCTATGCTCACCTTGAGCCTCTCATCGCTACCATTGACTATGGTGAACTCTGCAGCCTTGCTGCTTCCCTTGCCTATGTACCCTGCGTACCACTTGCCAGAGATGATATCGGTGCGAGTGGGAAGTGTTAGTCTGAACCCGTAAGGATCGCCCTTCATCTCTTCCCCATCTCCCCCTCCCTTGCCTTCTCCACTATCTCCACTACTACTACTACTACCAGCCCTGCCATTGCCCTTACCCTTACCATCCAGCATGAGGTTGTGCATATCCAGTGCCTGCTTCAGCACATCCAGGTAGTTACCATACGTATCATCTGTGTACACGATGAAGGAGCCCTTGCTACCGTCGAGATACTCCAGAGCCTTAAGTGGGTCTACCCTGCCGGCGCCTTGAGTGAATGGATCATGCTTGAGGTCCCTTGCAGTACTCATGAGCAAAGCCTTGACCAGCATGGGATCGTACTCCATACCCTTCTTCTCCCTCATCCCCTCTATGAGCAGTGCCGCAGACCCAGCCACTATGGGCGCAGCCATACTCGTGCCTCCAAATACACCGAATGCATGTGCCACTGACTCGCTAGATGCATACCTTGAGTTCACGGGCAATGGGGTGAACCCATATGCGCCAGTTGCAAGTATATCTGGCTTCACATCACCGATTACGCTTGGGCCCTTGCTGCTAAAGTCCACGATATCATCGTAGTACTCTAGACTGTTCCCGAACCTGGGCTGCTTCTTCGTGAACTCCAGACCAACTATCACGTTGTTGGTCGTTGCACCAACGGCAAGTGCGAGGGGGGATGTTGCTGGTGCAGATACAGTACCATAGGCATGCCCAGAGTTACCGGCACTGTTGACCATCAGCACACCAGGGTACTCAGGGCTGAGGTAGCCTGGGATGCTGAGTGCTGTGGCAAGCATGCTTATTATATCGTAGCCAGCGCCATGATCCAGTATGGGTACAGATGGTATGCCCCAGCTGTTGTTTATTATATCTGCCCTATGCTTGCCAGTGTAGACCCATCTCCACTCTACTCTTACATTACCATCGCTACCCTTATCGGTGGAGTCCCTGCTGTGATCTGCATCATCATCTGCAACTGCAACTGCAACTGCATCCATGGCAGGTGATGGCTGTGATGGGGATGATGGAGAGGTTGTGCTTGTAGCATCGGTATCTCTACCATCACCATTACTGTTAGCACTACTCTTAGTGCTCTCACTGCTATCCCCTACCTTGATCTCCTCCCTAACCTGCTCGAACCCAGATGCCCAGAGCCAGGCGTATGCTATATCCCCGAACCAGAGTGCCTTCACTGGCACTATCTTGGCATCTGGTGCTATCCCCTTGATCTTGTGCTGCTGGGACTCGTATACAGGGTAATCTACAACACCCCTAGATACTATGGTGCCTGCAGACTGCGTACCATGGCCGAAGAAGTCGAACATGACAGTGAAGTATCTACCCTTTCTATCCACAGGCTCGAGTAGCCTGCCGTTCACAGCCCCAAGGTAAGGATCTATATGCGAGCCATTACCGTTACTGCTACTGCTACTACTACCACCACTACCACCACTACCACTCCCCTTAGCATCATCGCCCCCTTCTCCCCCTCCCTTGCCCTCATCCTGTATCACACCCCACACATCTAGAACGTATGCACCAAGCATACCTGCTGAGAGCTCAGGGTTACCATCGTTATCAGCATCGTACAGGAGCATCTCATTACCATCCCCCACCCTTCTAGGTACCTCATCGGTGAAGTCAAAGTCGAACTTAACCTCCTCAGGATTCTTCCTCAACTCGAATGCTGCAAAGTCAGCCCAGGCAGTGGACATGTCCGCTATCACGGTATCGTATACCCCTGCCTCCCTGCTATCAACAAGCAGTACAGGCACTATGATGAGCGATGCGCTACCAAGGTGGAAGTTCAGCTGCAGGAAGAAGCCCATCCTGTATACCCCGCTCTTAGACTGGATGAAGTCTGTAGCACTCTTGCCTATCTTCCAGTCCATGCTTGAGGTTGCGGTGAACTTGAGCGGGGATATGTATGGGTATATGGAGTTGTATACCTCGAACCTCATACCCTTCTCCCTCTTCTTTATGTTAAGGTACACACCAGTATCATCAACATACACGTTGGATACTGACTGATCATCCTTGTACTCATCTGGAAGTGGGGCGTTGACTACCATCCCATCAACTATCCTTGCTATGAACCTTGCACTCGTGAGCACTATACCCTGGGCATCGGCATCTAGCATTATAGGCCTGTTCTGCTCATCCCTTGCAACAGCATCCCTCATATCAGCACTGCTAAAGTCTACACCAGAATCTACTATGGCTATCCTCACACCCTTGCCAGATACTCCCTTGGCATGTATCTCATCCAGATCATATATAAGGGAGAACCTCGAGGCATCCATACTCATACTCGCACCACCACCACCACTCCTCCCGCTACCATCACCAGTACCAGTGCCTCCCCCCTGCTTCTGCTGCTGGTATGCTATCCCCTGCCCTCCTCCTGCCTGTACTGATGACCACATCTCCTTCCCCTCGTACTGCCCGTATGCCCCTACACCAGTTACACCATAGCCTGCATGGTCAAGGGTCACCATGAAGTCCCTGATCACCCTCAGCCCCCTGGCCTCAAGGAAGGGTATAGCCTCATCAGCTATGGATGCTGATGCTATGTAACCTCCATCGGCACCCCTCACGTAACTGAATACCCTATCTGCTACCAACGGGTCTAGGTCACCTCTACCAACTATTATCACCCTGGATGCATCTGCTGGTTGCTCATACCCCAACCCATCGAGGGAGATGAGCATGGACTGCTTCCTAATGCCAGATAGGAGCTGTGCCCCATGGGCATCAAGGTAGATAGCATTACTGCCATCGGGTGCATCCCTAGAGTAGGGGAGCATCTGATGCGAGTTGGGTATGGTCGATATGAGCAGTAGGAGTGATAGGGTAGAGGCTAGGAGTACCCTTGCCCTCCTCCTATTCCTGTCATACATTATATCCCTTATTGGGGGAAGGTGATCTATAAATGTTGAGTGGGCTCTGTAACTGGCTTACCGCTGGTTATGCTCTCCTATATGCACATACTGCATGCCTGTACTATGTGCCCTCACCCTTGATATTATTCATAACCCATGCATCCTGCCTAACTATCTACTCTACCAATCATTCTTCATCAGTAGCATGGCAGATAATCCACACATACGTATATCAGCCCCTGCTCCTCCTTGCCAGTATAGTAGCCTGTAGTGCAACAACAACCGTTATCATCCCCACTATCGGGAGCAGGAGTGAGAGCATCTGGGTATTAGCATCGCTCAGCCTCCTCATGGCATCCTCGAAGGCTGCATCCTTGGTTGCATCATCCCTCACGAACCTATCGAGCCTTGCATTGAGGCTCTCTATGCCTGAGCTGAGCCTGCTCAGTTCACCGCTGAGTGTGAGCACTGGGCTCTCCTGCACCACTACGCTCACAGCATCATACGCCAACAGATCGCTGTATGCGAACCTTGCGACTATGACATGCTCCCCAGGCATATCACTTGCAAATTCTGCTGTGAACACACCATCATCTACTGCAGTGAACTGAACCTCCCTAGCCCTTGAGTCTGGCATTATCAGCCTAGCCTGCAGCGAGGATGCATCGCTCTTGAGTAGCACACCATCCAGCGTGACCTTTGCAAGTACTCTGGCATGCTCGTTGATGCCCAGGGAGGGTGGTGCGGATAGCCTCAACTCCAGCCTCCTGCCAGCCTGCTCAGGCACCAGCCCTGTACCCGTTACGGTACCAGCACCAGTGCCATCCTGAACCGGCTGCTGTAATGCTGTTGGTGGTTGCACCTGCTCTTGAGCCTGGAAGATGAATAGCCTGCCCTGCACCATATCCTGCCTTACCGCTGACCTTGCTGCTATGGTGTATGTTCCCTGCATGAAGTTCACATCATCTGGCTTGGGGAATGTTAGGATTACCCTGGTGTATGTGCCATCAGGCTCAACATCCACCTGTGCTCTATGGACTAACCTTCCAGCGGGGTTTATGATCTCAACTATCAACGAGTCTCTGGCTATACCCTTGCCATATACCACGAGCATATCCCCTGGAAGGAATATGGACTTGCTCAGGTTGAGTGTCAGCAGGGGCTGCTGGGGTTGGGATTGGGGTTGGGACTGTTGAGCATGAACCTGTACGCTAGCAGGTACTATAATCATAAAAAACTAACAGTAACAGCAACGATAACAAAAGAAAGAAAGGGTGGTTTGTATTGGGCTTGCATACCCCTTATGTTACGGTCACTGTTATCCTCTGCAATGGTGAGAGTGGTGATGGCTTGCCTAGTTCAGACCAGACGAACGTCTCTATGGTGTATGTCCCTGGTGCAGTAGGCATCCAGGATGCAGATACGTTCGCTGTCCTACCACCATCCAGTGTAGATGAGACTGTAGATATACTCACCACTACCCCGTTAGCATCCTTCACCTGCACTATGTATACATAGTCCATGGCCCTAGTGGTGTTGTTCTTTATCTGTGTTGCTATGCTCACAGGTACGTTGACTGTTGGGGTTGTTGGGTTCCCTGCCTGATCTACAGTTCTAGGCTGCTGTACAGCAAAGCGCTCAGTTGGCGCTACCGTTATGCCTATCGTTGCTGTTGCAGCAACATCTCTAGTCTGTAGTGTTCTTAGACCCTGGGTATTATCCCTATTCACAAGCTGCTGGTTTATAGTCTGTGCGCCTGGTAGAGTCTCATCTGTGTAGATGGCAGTTATCTGATCACCCTCTCTAACCTGTAATCTGTTACCAGAACTCACCTCACTTGTAAGTATGATATCTACTGTGAATCTACCTGTTCTGTCACCCGTCTCCCTGACCGTAACCCTTATACCTGCTGGATCACTGTCAGAGACAACCTTCATAGAGAACTGGTCTGGAACATCGGGATTCCTATTCTCGTCTGCATCATCTATGGTTATCCTGGCTGTCTCACCTATCCTGTAAGAGTCCTTGTCGAAGGATACTGTACCATCGTTGAATGCTATCCTAGCAGTCTTTGATAGCTCTGCCTGTCTGTCTGCAGTCCTGTACTCAACCCTTATACCATCGCCTGGTCTAGCATTAGCATTTACATCGGTTATTGCTACACAGTTTGGAGATGTTCTGAACTGGAATACGCCAGAGTTTGGTTCAGTCTCCTCGAACTGGTTTGTGTAATCTGCAGATGTTCCTCCAACTATTATCCTTAGCCTAGCATTGCCTACCGCACTCAACAACTCCTTCCTATCAGAGTCGGAGTTTGCGCCTGGATCAATTATCCTAATACACATCCTGTCGAATGGTGTATAGACCTCTTTATCGAATATTATCTCTGGTTGTGTTGCTGTTATCAACACTGTCAACTTTACTTCTTGTTCTAAGCCCCCACCAGATGGTGTCTTATCGGTGTAGGTGAACTCTAGGTTCTTACCCCTGCTCACAAGTTCGGCGTTTATATTCTGTATCCTTATCTGGAATATGCCAGAGTTCTTGTCTGTTTCTCTCAGTACGTTGGATGGATCAAGTGTTATTCCCTGTATAGCGCCTATCTGCGCTAAAGTATCATCCGTTACCTTGTCACTATCGACTCTAAAGTCACCTATAGTAATTGGTATCTCATCTACCTTATCGCTATCGTTATTCCAGTCAGACTCTCTAATCTGAAGTATTATTGTAGAGCCAAGGTCATAAGTACTCTTGTCTGTAGTTATAACTGCTGTATTCTGCACTATGCTTGCTGTAATTGTTTGCTCATCACCATTGCTATCCTTATATATAAGTCTTAATTGCCAGCCATCATTTATTGTATTGCCATCTATTGTTCTTGGAAGGTCGATGTCGACAGTGAACCTACCTGTGTTAACACCGTCCTCAGATGCAGTGGTTGGGAATGATACACCGGCAGGTACTACGGTAAATGCAGTACCGTCAGTCTTTAAGAAACCTGGCTGTATTGTTAGCGTGGTTGCACCCTTGATCAACTGCATTCTTAGCTCTCCATTCTCAAATGTATTATCAGCATCTTTAAGTGTAAGTACATCCTGTGAACCACTACTTGTGTTGAATGAGGGATCTGTTATCACTACGTGTATCTTTGTTACTCTATCACCAACGCCTGTCAAGTTTGTGCTTGGTGGGTATGATGTTCTATCCAACTCTATCACACCAGATGGCTTCCCTATCCTTACATCCACACTCCTTGTTATTGTTGGACTTTCTGTATTGTCTATGTACTCGAATGTTATCCTATCACCATCTGCTAGAGATGCTACTGTATTGATCACACTTATCCTAACCTCCCCCCTGAATATGCCAGAGTTTGCATCTGTCTCCTCGAAGCCTATAACTAGGTTAGGGGAAGTAAAGTTAGCACCAGAGCCTCTTACCTTTATCCTTAGATCTGCCAAACCTCTAAAATCTGCTGCATTATTCTCAGTAGCAGAGTCTGCGGTGTTAAAGGTCACAGTGTAAAAGTCCCTGCCATTTGGATTCAGGTTCAGATCCATATCGTTTATCTCTATTATTGCTCTGCCAGTAACTGAAACTGTTGGTGTTGTTGTGCTTATATTACCAGCAACATGCTGTATCTTGGCTACAATGTTAAAGTTCCCTGTCCCACTTGGATCCCGTGCAGGATCTGTATAGGTTAGAGTTATATCTGTATCAGCTGCAATATCACTAACACTCACCTCGAATTGTTTTGTGGTGTTATTAAATCCAGTAGCTGCAGCTGGTACTATGGCAACTTTATTATCTGAAAGATCTGGTAAGAATATACCTGTGTTATTGTCTGTTTCCTTAAATGGTACTGTCCCAGTACCGAATATATTAGCATTAAATGTGTCCCTTGCTGTTGTATCTATATTCCTATCTGCATCTGTTATCCTTATCTGGAATCCATTACCCAGTGTTGGTGGTACAGCAAGCTCTATTCTACCATTTACATTCCTCAGCGAGACGGATTGAGTTGATGTACTTGCAGTAGATGTAGTTGCATTGTATGGAGCCTTTGAATCAGTATATACAGCATACACATCATGATCCTGTACTGTGAATGTTGCGCTTGATGGGAATGTTGCTACTGTTAACTGTGCACCCCCGCTCACTGATACATTAACACCCACAACCAACTCAAATATACCTGTGTTCTGCCCTGTCTCTCTCCACTTTGCGCCAGCAGCGAATGTTACCGTCGGACTGATTAGATTAGCAGTACTAGCATCAAACTCATCGACCCTTGTAGGATCTACATTCGCATCCTGATCATTCAGCCTAAGTATTATCCTATTCTGATGACCTGCAGTTGTCCTATCAGTTGTTAGGACAGCAGTGGAGCGATCAAATCTTATCTCTTTGCTCTGTCCACCATATGTTATTACTATTACATCGCCTGATTGTAGCGCAGTACTTATTCCTCTTATCACAGGCGTACTATCATCAGCTCCTCCACCAATCTGAGTAGTTTGAGTATTAGTAGCAGGTGATGAGTATATTCTCATTATACTTACATTATCTACATCTGCCTGTGTAGGATTGGCTGGTAAAGCATCTGTATGTGCTGCTACATACAGTTCAAACTGACCAGAAGTACCTATCTCTGCTACGGGTACTGAAGCTTGACCGAGTGAGGTTGTACCTCTCCTTGCTTCTACTGTAACATTTATCTCATCTGCAGGAGACCCTGCAAGTGATCTATCCGTTATGAGTACCCTAGCAAGTGATGGACCAAAGAACCTGTTACCACGCTCATCTGTGCTAGCAGTTATAGTTACTTGCTGCTGCTGTGCTTGAACAGGAAGAACAACCACTATACTGCTCAGCACCATTATGGCTGCAAGCCCAATACTCAATATCCTCTTGCTCATCCTTGTATTGCTTGCTTCGCTCATACCGCTCTACCCCATCTATCTGGCCTGTGTATATAAGGTTTATGAACAAAATGTTCATGGTAGATGAGAGCATCGATGATACAAGGGTTATGCTATGACCCTCTATCATACTGGCATAAGATGATGCTGGCCAGCACCCTAGCTTCCCTCCCCCTATACCCACCCATCCGTACACACTGCCACACTCACCTGCATCACTTGCCCGATGAAGACTGAATAATCTAGCATTCCATATGTACACCATCAGGAGAGAGGGATCAGGAATAGGTATGAGGTATACCAAGCATGCAAGGAGGAGAAGGATGGTTGAACGGGTATAGAGGAGGAGATGAGATGATGCTAGATGCCATACTCCATCCATCTCAGGTATATTATGATCTGAGTGCAGATGTAAGCATCGCCATAAAGGGATTAGGATCAGGCAGGAAGAGAGAATAAGCATCTACTTGTAGTGTATGCCAATGATGGTGATGATATAAGAGTAGTAACAACATTTATAATCTGGGTGGAGAAGGTGATCAGAAGCAAGGTAGAGGCTAGAAGGTGGGTGAGGATTAGATGAAGGTTGAGTACGATAGGGAAGCAGATATACTATACATAAGGTTCAGGGACTCCCATAAAGGAGACCATGATGCTTGATGAGGATGCATACATGGATCTGGGTGAGAATGGTAAGCCCGTGTGCAGAGATCTGGAATGCATCGATCAATGCCATAAACCCTATCCTGAATGAGATAGTTGAGAGGAAGGCCATTGCTAGAAGGTAAGTCATCATGAAAGAAGGGTACGATGGATCAACCCTCTCTGTATGCATGTGTGTATGTATGTATGGAATCGATGGTATCTGGATGATGAACTCTCCCTAGGCCAAAGCCATGCAGCAGATAGCAGTCCATGCAGCAGATAGCAGTGCTTCTACCCTCATCATCATATACCCTTAACCATAACACCAGCATGCTCCCTTATAGCATCTGCACCCTCAACCATTCCTCTATCGAGTGTTACAAGAGTATCTGCACCAATCTCCCTGCATGCAGGAGGTCAAGCGTCCTCAACCTAAGCCAGGCCTACCCCCAAACCTTCCTTACACTCTCCCTTACAATCCTGTACTTCCTATTCTTCACCACAACTCCTACTGTTGCTGCTTACCTATCAACCTATTCAGTATATCAGCAAGCATGCTCATTGCCTTGGCAAGTTCAGCCTAGTCTCCTCGTTGCTCCTCCTCAACTAATTAAGGATCAACGTGAGTTTATGAGATCTCCCCATACTTTGCCTCTATAGGCTTGAAGTTTGCGTCTGTCCTATCAGCGAATGCCTGCAGCTTATCACCCACGCCCCTGATCTCCTGCTTTAGTTCCTCTCTTGTAGCATGTATCTCCTGCTTGAGATCATCCCTAACCAGTCTCAACTCCTGCTTGATCTCAGCGAAGTTCTGATCGGTCCTCCTTGCAAACTCCCTGAACCCACCTATAGTCATTGAACTCATACATGAATACGCTCTGCATTGCTCCAGAGCCCTCATGCAACTCCTCAAGGCTCTCGCCGATTACCCTGAACCTGTCTAGCGATGTATCTACCGCTACCTCCTCCACATGCACCTCCCTCACGATCATGGGTGATGGTGCACCCCTTACGCGCTCAACGAACAAGTGTATCATCCTCACCCTGGGCAAGTACCTCAACCGAGCCATCTGGCAGATTCTTAACATAGCCGAGTATGCCCAGGTCCTGTGCGTTGTCAAGGGTTACCTCCTGAACCCAACTCTCTGCACCCTACCCTTGACCACAAGCCTGTATGCAGGCATGAGCAGGGTTCAATATATAGTATTTAAGGATTGCTGAACTCATGCTGGTGATGGTGATGGTACTGGTGCTGGTACTGGTACTGGTGATGGTGATGGTACTGGTGCAAACCTGCATGGTCAGATGGGGCCTACTGCAGGATACATGCTGTACTGTCGATTAATATACTCGTTTAATATTAAGCACTGTTGTCAGTATGTAGAGAAGATGATACAGATCATACATTCTATATAAGCGCCCATCCCCATAGCAGACCAATAGGCAAACCATCATAGATTATATTCAAGCGCATATAAGATACGTTATGCAGGATAACCTGAAGGATAGGATACTCGATATGCTTGAGAAGGATAAGGCGTTCAGGAATGCCATAGCAGGTCTTATAGGCTACAAGGAGATACTTGAGAGGATAGCGAGGCTGGACAGGAAGACCAGCATGCGCATAGCAAGGTTGGAGGCTAGGCTCAGTGAGAGGATAAGCAAGATTGAGGCTAGGATAAGCAAGATTGAGGAGAGGGTAAGCAAGATTGAGGAGAGGGTAAGCAAGATTGAGGCTAGGATAGCTGAGCTGGATAAGAAGATTACCGAGGTAGAGGCTAGGCTCAGTGAGAGGATAAGCAAGATTGAGGAGAGGGTAAGCAAGATTGAGGCTAGGATAGCTGAGCTGGATAAGAGCATACTGGAATTGCGGAGCCAAGTAGCTGGGTTATCAGCAACCCTAGGCATGGTAGTAGAGTCAGAGGCTAGAAGGACTCTCAGGGAGTATCTCATGGACCAGGGCTACAGGCTGAGTGATGTGAGGAGGAGGATGACCATAACGGTCGATGGGGAGAGTATAGAGATCGATATATATGGGAGGGTCAGCAGGGATGGGATGGAGATGAACGTTATCGCAGAGGCAAAGTCGAGGGTCAGCGTAATGGATATCGTCAGCCTCGTGAATAAAGCTATGAAGGTTGAGAGGATCAAGGGTAAGAGTATGAAGGCACTACTCGGCTTCAGGATAGATGATGATGCGTACGATAAGGCCAAGGAGCTGGATGTTATGCTCATCCAGTTATGAATGCTGGAATTGGTTAGTGTAACAAGACTGCATACATACATACTACATAACGTAGTCGTGTAGTGCATTGTCCATCTGGCTAGTGTGTTCATTATGTGCCAAGATATGGCCATAACTATTATCCACCTATCCATCCATTGATGAGTTAGTGCAATGTAAAGAAGATGCTTATCCACCACAATAATTGTCGATGCTAGATTCTACTGAAGTACTGTAGTGTACAGATGAGCAACAGGTAATGGAGGCAGGGAAAGGGTTGATGGTAGTCTCGTTGATAGTAGTCTCTACAGTGGGCGTGATCAGGTTATCGATCTGTAGTGATGAAGGTCAGACCAAGGCACCCTCACGCCTGACCCTATCGGTATGGTTTATGTTGTATATCTCCCTCAACCTCTCATCATAGCACTTGCCACATACAACACCTGGTATACCATACCTATCGAGTCTGTAGGGGAACCTTATCGGTGAGCCACATAGGGTGCATGTATCCTTACCTCTCTTGAATGTGACCATGCTCCTGCACCACCACCATCAACCAACCAAACCAGAGCAGAGCAGACCAGAGCAGAGCAGTCAACAAGCCGATAGGTCACTTACAGCAGGCAGATAGCCCATTGGTCTGTACATCACCCCTCCTCCCACTACCTACATTATCCATCCCTACCTCATCACCCTACTACTACTACGGAGCTGTACAGCCTCAGAGCATCATCCTCGCTCTCAGCACCAACTACCACTGCTGCACCAGACTTCAGCACGCTGAGACTCTTGCTACCATCTACCAGGGTTATGCCCATCTCGCCCCTGCTCTTCTCCCTGAAGCCAAGGGATGATGCCTTTGCTGCCAACTCATCCAGATCTAGGGCAAGTATGCCCCTTGGGGTTATGGAGAATGTTCTCTTGCCCATATCCCTACCGCAGAGCTCCTCGACCTTCAGTGCAACGCTACCTGCTGCAACGACATTGGCCTTTGCCTTTGCTTTGGCCTTACCATTGCTGCATACACACCCTTCATTCCTGCTCACCTCCACTGTGCTGAATGAGAGATCGTTGAGGTCTATGTAGAGCAGCCTGTTGAGCAGTACAGGCTCCTGCCCAGTGATTATCCTTACAGCCTCTGATACCTGTACAGCGCTCACTATGTACAGGATGGATGGGTGCACACCCTCTATGCTGCACGTTGGCATCTCATCATCGCTCAACTCGGGGAAGATGCACCTTATGCATGCACTCCTCCCTGGGAGCACTGTACATGCAGAGCCTAGAGTGCCCAGTGCACCACCATACACGTACGGTACCCCTGCCCTCAGGCATGCATCGTTGAGAGCGTATCTGGCATCTATACTGTCAAGCCCGTCTATGACAATATCACAGCCATTGATCACATCATCTGCAGTCCCTTCGTGTATGGATACTGCTAGAGGCTCGACATCAACATTCGGGTTTATGGCTCTAAGCCTCCTTGCTGCAGCCTCAACCTTCACATGCCCTATATCCGCATCCGTGTAGAGTACCTGCCTGTGCAGGTTGGATAACTCTACAACATCCCTATCCACCAGCCTTATGTACCCAACACCCATGGCAGTCAGCTGCATGGCTATTGGGGAGCCCAAGCCCCCAGCACCAGTTATGCATACCCTAGCATTCCTCAACCTGAGTTGGCCTTCGTAGCCTATGCTGTCGAGCATTATTTGCCTCGAGTAACGCTCCATCTCATCATCACCGAGTTCCTTAACTCTCATCCTACCTGCTCCCATGCTGGCATCATAACTGCCACCAGCAACAGCAGGGAGTATCACTATCCTATCGCCATCGCTCAACCTTGCTTCAAGACCTCCAGAGAACCTTGCGTTCTTACCGTTTATGTATATGTTGATGAGGGCCTTGGGCTTGCCATTGCTATCAAGGACCCTCCTTGCAAAGTCATTGCCCATGATACTCACAAGGTTGTCTATGGCATCCTTGAGCGTATCCGCCTCCATGCTGACCTTCCTCTCCCCAGCGTTCCTGTTCAGTACGGATGGTATGGTAACCTCAACGCTTGCCATCCCTATCACCTACACAGCTATCATGCTAGCAACATCCATATAATTAGGTTTAACTATCCTCGGCTCCTTGAGCAGATGCTCTATCGCATCTATGCTCTTCAGCCCATTCCCAGTTATGTAGCATACCACATGCTCATCTTTGCCTATCCTCCCATCCTCAACCAGCCTCTTGAGCGCTGCAACTGCAACCCCTCCAGCAGGCTCCGTGAATACGCCCTCGCACCTTGCAAGTAGCAGTATCGCATCCCTTATTTCATCATCGTCTGGGTCCTCAGCATACCCATGGAACTGTCTTAACCTCCTCAGAGCGTATATGCCATCCCCTGGGTCTCCTATGGCCAGGCTCTTGGCTATCGTGTTAGGATACTCTACAGGGACTATCTCATCCCTGTTCTTCTTGAATGCATCAACCACAGGGGAGCACCCCTTGGCCTGTGCTGCCGTAACCCTAGCATTATCTATGCCATCCACGAGGTTGAGTTCATGGAGCTCCTCAAGCCCTCTACATATGGCATTGAGCATAGCCCCGCTTGCAACTGGCACTATGAGATGGTCTGGCACCCTCCAGCCCAGCTGCTCCACAACCTCATACGCTAGCGTTTTAGAGCCCTCAACGTAGTAGGGTCTTAGGTTGACGTTCACTATACCTATAGGCTTCGTATCTGCCACCTGTGCCGCTATCCTATTGGCATCATCGTATGTACCATCTACAGCGATGAACTCTGCACCATATGCCAATGCCTGAGCGATCTTTGCATACTCTATATCCCTTGGTGCGAATATGTAGCATGGCATATCACCCTTGGCTGCATGTGCTGCAGTTGCACTGGCAAGGTTGCCAGTCGATGCGCAACCTACAGCCTTCAAGCCCATCTCCCTTGCCTTGGATACCGCTACACCTGCTGGCCTATCCTTGAATGAGAATGTTGGGTTAACGCTATCATTCTTGAGGTAGAGGTGCCTTAGGCCTAGAGCCTCACCCAACCTATCTGCCCTGTGGAGTGGTGTGAACCCAGCATCCAGGCTCACCACACTGCTCCTCTCCACAGGGAGGAGTTCGAGGTAGCGCCAGTAGCTCTTCTCCCTGCCAGCGAATGTGCTCCTGCTCACCCTCACCCTGCTGTAATCATAAGTTACATCCAGAGGACCAAGGCACTCATCACATACGTACTTGAGGCTTGGCTCGTACTCCTGCCTGCACTCCCTACACCTCAGAGCCTTAACATTACCCATAGGTATGACACCTCCCCTACCCAGCATTGGCAAATAAAGATAACTAATTTAAAGTTTAACATTACTAAATATTCCTAACGATAATATACAACATTACTTTACAGATTGCGCCCATATACCAGATAAATTACAGTAAGACTGATCTACTTGCTGAGGATTCACACGATCGTATATAAACATTATCTGATTAATCTGTTATGGAAGCATGTCCTGTTCCCTGTATGGCATGCTGGCCCACTGCTCTCAACCATGTAGATCAGAGCGTCGCTATCGCAATCGACCAGCACATCCTTCACATACTGTACATTGCCAGACTCCTCACCCTTCATCCACAACCTCTTCCTCGATCTGCTCCAGAACCATGCCTTCCCAGTCTGGATGGTGAGTTGGAGCGCTTCCCTGTTGGCATATGCTAGCATGAGCACATCCTTGCTGGTTGCATCCTGCACTATGACAGGTACAAGCCCATCGGACTTAAAGTCAACATCGTCTATGTTGAGTTGCATGTGACCGCTACAGTCGAGATCTATAAAAAGTTTGATATGGGATTGGTGGATGCTAGTGATACGGTACGAAACCCGCTGGATGATGGATGGGCATGCATGCATGGATGGATGATTGGTTGGTTGGTTGGTTGGCGGGCCTGGTGGGATTCGAACCCACGACCTACTGGTTAAGAGCCAGCCGCTCTAGGCACTGCTAGGTTGCTCTGCTTTAGCAGTTCTGCCTGGCTGAGCTACAGGCCCCATCCCATATCGGGTTCAAGCTCTATATTTAAAGCTTGAATGGTCTGAGTATAAACAAAATGATGGCAACTAACCTATAGCTCACTTTGCTATTGGCTTGCTCTCCTCTATCAGCCTGACTATGGCCTCAGATACGCTGCAGTTCATGCTCTCCTTTACCTTCAGGAGCCTCCTGTACGCATCCAGCGTTATATACACTGGTATGGAGCCAGTACCCTCCAACAGGGCCTTAACCCTGTACAGCCCATTCTCTATCCCCCTCTCAGCCTCCTTCTCCACCTTCACCTTATCCATTATGCTCCCTATGAAGCTCAGTGGCAGATCATAGTCGACTGTCATCCTGGTTCTGGTCCTATCCTCGCCTAGAGCCTCGAACTCAACAGTTATCATCCACCTCTTGAATGGTCCGTCTATCTGCTTTGCTACTATCTTCCTCCCTGGTATGTACTCGAGCGTCTCACAGTCCCACTCAAGCACCTTGCCCCCAAAGTTCCCTGTGATCCTGAATACCGTACCAACACCAAACCCATCCTTGACCTCTATGGGTATAACGTTCATGCCTATCTCCTTTGGGAACTGCTCAGATATGTGCTCTGGCCTAGCGAAGTACGTGAATACCTCCTTCACTGGTGCGTTTATTATAACCTCCTTGCTTATCGTGGCCATTGTGCTTCTTATCTGGACTCAGGATTTAAAGGTTTCCTCATTGCACTCCTGTACCACAATGCATAAATTGAATGTGGTAGTAGCAAGGTAGAGTGATGAGATCATCCTTCCTATTTGCAGTGGCCATAACCATAACGGTAATAGCGATCATAACCAACTATGGGAATAGTGCATATGCCCATCCCGTACTGCTGGAGTCTCAGCCAGCTAACCTTGCAAGGCTTGACAGCGCACCATCAGAGGTGAGGATGAGGTTCAGTGAGGCAGTGGAGATAGGCTTCAGCAGGGTTGAGGTACTCGACTCATCTGGCAACAGGGTGGATAACAACGATCTTGCATACGATGGGGATGAGTTGACGCTCAAGATAACACTGAAGCCTCTGCATGATGATATCTACACGGTAAAGACCAGGGTACTCTCCAAGATAGATGGGCATGTGGTGGATTACACAACCATATTCGCCGTTGGTAGTGCTGAGTTGAGGGTGGAGGATGTACCTACCATAAGCAGCAAGGAGATAGTGCTGCTCCCAGAGTCACTAGCCAGGTTCCCAGGGATGGTCGGGCAGAGCGTGGCCTTGGGTACCGGGATCGCTGTACTGCTGCTTGCAGGAGGGCTGGCAGGGTACACATCTAGCATGCATGACTCTAGGCTCAGGATGCTCCTCATCTACTCATCCATCGCAGTGATAGCATCAAGCATAGCAATGATAGGCGTGAGCACTGTAAGGCTGGAGACGGGTATAGTAGATGCGATGACCAACAGGTTCGGCACAATAGTCCTCGTTAGGCTTGGACTTGCACTGTTACTACTTGCAGTACTTGCAGCAAGGAGCAGGTATACAGCATACGCATCCATAGCAGTAGGGTCCATACTCATAGCAACCAACAGCCTGCTGAGCCACTCCGCAGGTCTCGCAGATCCAGCACTACCAACTCTAGCGGACTTTGTGCACAATGTAGTTGCATCTGTATGGGTTGGGGGGTTGATATACATGGCATACACGCTCTTACCATCATCTAGGGCAGAGGCGCCAGTGGCATTGGCAGCCATACCAAGGTTCTCAAGCATGATAGTCGTATGCCTTGCCATAGCATCCATAACTGGAACGTTCATGATCTTTGCCATAGAGAGCAACCCTGGCAAGTTGCTCAACAGCACATATGGCATGCTGCTACTCATGAAGCTCGGTATAATTGGTGTTATGACTGGGTTTGGGGCATACAACCAGATCCTCCACAGGAGGGGCATGAACCTGCTCATCACTACAGGAGGGAGGGGTACTGGTAGTACTGGCACAGGTACAGCAGCAACTGCATCATCACTGAACAGGGTATTTGCAAGGAGCGTGAGGGTAGAGGCGGGCATAGGCATAGCGCTGATGCTTGTGATAAGCATGCTAGTGAATACCGTACCCCCAGAGGGTGAGGTTATAAAGCTCTTTGCTGTACAGGCTAGCGATGGTACAGGTACAGCACCTAACAGGCTCACATCCTACTGGCTCGATGACCAGGTCAGGGTTAGGCTCAGCATAGAGCCAGCTCTGCTTGGAGAGAACAGGTTCACGCTTGTGCTTACAGCACCAGACGGGAGTGCTCTGGATGATGTATCATCAGTCAGGCTCAAGGCATCGATGCCGAGTGAGGGTATTGCGCCAGTGGAGTATCAAGCTGTGCGTGCAGGTGATGATGGTGTGTACACTGGGAGTATAACACTGCCTGCATACGGTCCATGGACTATAGAGGTGCTTGCAGCCAGAGAGGGGGCACTCAACATAGCAGTACCGCTGGAGTTCAACCTGAAGCCAAGGCTTGATGATCTTGGGCTTGAACTGGTGGAATACGAGATGCCAGATGGTGCAAAGCCCTACCATCTCATCCTGGATGGGAGGATGCTCTGGATAAGCGATGTTGGAGGGCCAAGGATATGGCTATACAGCATAGACAGTAGAGAGTTCAAGGAGTACAGGATAGATGGCGTGAACCTTGTGACCATACTGAGCAAGGATGCAACTGGCAGGGTATGGTTCATAGACCCATCGAGCAGCAAGTTCGGTTACATAACCAAGGATGGTAGGCAGAGGCTGTACGATGCGCCAGATGGTGCAAGGATAGGCTACATAATGGTGGATAGCAGGGGCATGGTATGGCTGGCACTGCTCGATAGGGATGCTGTTGCATCGTTCAATGCTAGGGATGGTACGTTCAAGGTGTACAGGCTACCTACCAAGGACTCATTCCCCATAGCACTACTTGAGGATGACCAAGGCTATATATGGGTTGCAGAGTCCATAGCAGGCAAGATAGCAAGGATAGATCCAGAGAGCATGGATGTGAAGGAGTATATGCCAGAGGAGCCCCTGAAGGAGCCCACAGCACTGCTCATGGATAGCAACGGTAACATATGGGTAGCGGAGCATCTGGGCAATAGGGTAGTTATGTTCAACCCCATACTTGAGAGGTTCACAGGGTACAGTGCAAATGACAAGAACTCGCTACCATTTGGACTTGCAGAGGATAGGTACGGGAATATATGGTTTGCACAGCATGTGATCCCAAAGATAGGTGTGCTCGACCCTGTTACTGGTAAGGTCAGGGATGTTGAGATACCTACTAGGAATCCGTTCAACCAGTGGATTGCAGCAGAGTCCAGCACTGTATGGTTCGCTGAGCCTGAAGGTGGTAAGATAGGTAGCATAGCGATAACAGCAAGGCCAGTGCTTGCACCCATAGGTGAGCAGGCTGCAGATGGTGTGAGCAATGGTGAGCAGAGAACCTTGGGGTTCAGGCTTGTAGACGTTGCAGTACCAGTGTTAACATCTATAATAGTTGTGGCATCGCTTCTCTTCGTAAAGGGAGTCAATGATCAGAGGAGGGTAGCAGATATGCTGCGAGGTTAGCCATTCCATCTTGTACCACAAATTAATTCTATCGTTGTACCATAAATGAATTAATTAGAGTCGGTACACCCATTCTACATGAGAGTATTTGTATTGCTCACACTTGCAGTACTGCTGGCATCTACTACCATCGTCCACCCTATGGATTATGCGTATGCACATGGCCTTGGGAGAGGAGAGAGCATAGCAAAGAGCGTTGGAGAGAGGATAGCAAAGCTGCATGTCGAACTGGTGCCAGAGATGAAGAGGTATGGGAGCATGAACGAGCAGAGGCTTATAGTTGAGTTGATGGATGCAGAGAGCGGTGAGGTTATCAGGGGTGTTGCGCTCGAGTTGAGTATAAGCAGGTTCGCAACCAACGAGTTACTCTTCAGTGAGAGGATATACTCATCGACTGGAATCGCTACAATAGACTTTCAGCCGAGCACAAGTACCACTACAGAGATAGAGGGAAGGAGCAACGAGCTGGGTTACATCGCAGATGATAGCAGCCCCCTAATCGTCAAGGGCAAGGTCTTCAGTGATGCTGGTCTGTATAGGATAGATGCAAAGGTCACTGCAGTAGATGATGCTAGGCTTGAGGAGGCTGAACAGGCATCCTACGAGTTGCTCATAACACTATCAGAGGCAAGGGAGTTCAAGGTTAACTATGGGGGGAAGGAGTACAGCATAGAGACCATATCGTACTTCGATGCAATAAGAGAGTTCAACTTCGATCCAGAGAGCATGAGCATAAGGGCTGTGATGCCGTTCAACTGGGATAAGGGGTTCGTTCAGGGTATCCCGCTCTTCCACTTTGAGTTCTACATAAGCAAGGAGTTCAAGGAACTGGCAGGGAAGGAGTTCAAGGGGATGCTGAATGGTGTTGATGAGCCCATAACAGTGGATAGGGCAGCAGAGGGGTATGTTGTTGTGCACTACATGACACCAAAGAACAGACTTCTAAGCATTGCGGATAGGGTACTTGCAGATCCAGATGCAATGAGGGATGAGATGGTCATAGAACTCATCTCCGTAGGTGAAGCAAGGGATACTGGTATTGGTGCTGGTACTGGGAATGGTACACAGCAAGTAGACCCCTCAACCCTAGACTGGAGCCCAGTGCTAACATCAAGATCAAGCAAGGGGAGCGTACTTGTGGAGATGCAGTTCGCTCCAAGCACGATAAACGTGAACGATACGGTGTACTTCAGGTTCGTATTCAAGGACCCAAACACTGGAGAGGAGTTGAAGAGCGTCAGATACGATGTGATGCTCTACGATACACACAATGAGCATGTAGATAGGAGCCATAGGAGCAAGACGATGAGGACTATGCAGGTGTACGATGGTTCATTCTTCACAGAGCAGGGTACATACACGCTACTGCTGACCGATGTGAACGATACTGGAGAGAGCGTTAGGTTCAGCATAACAGTCGTTCCAGAGTTCCCTGTTGGCATTGCCATGGTGGTCGGTGCATCACTTCTCATTGCTGTACTCATGGCAAGACGGATTCCCTATAGGATTGGACTGAACTGATTGCCACCATATATTTTTAGTTTATTGTTATTTCTGCTCCCATCCAGCACCAATTATTCGATTGTTGTACCATAAATCTTTTCTATACAAGTTTATTAGATATGGTATGAACAGGGCTACAATTCTAGCATCCATAAGCGTTGCAGTACTTGTAGCGGTCAGCATAGCATATGTCATGCCAAGAGGGCAGGCAGCAGAGGAGGAGATGAGGACCGATGTTGTAAGGGATACAGTAACATTACTCCTTGACTGGAAGAGGATAGAGCCCAACGACTTCATACTGATATACGATGCTACTCCATACCACATAATGAACGGGCATGTTGCACTGAGGGTACCCTGTGATGCTGCTGGTGAGCCAGCTATAACCGTAGAGGTAGGGGATGCAGAGAGGGGGCTACTCGCTGAGCCTGAGATGATGCTTCTAGATAACGTCTCAGAGAAGGGCAAGATGTGCGTCTACCACGCCGATCTTGTAAGTACGCATGAGGAGGACAAGGCTGAGGGGTTCATAACAGATGTAATACTGAAGAATCCACATGACAGGATAGTCACCCTGCCAAGGGGCTCATCCGTGGTGGTTGGAGTAAACGAGATAATGAAGGGCGAGCATGAGAACGGTCACTAACATACCATAGGCAAAAAACCAAGCGCAAAACCAAACGATCACATTTTATTTGTGAGTTTATTCCACAATTAGTATATTCTACACAGATGCAATGCTGACTACTTTCCTGTTACTATCGTCCATCACATAATCCATCTCTGGAAGATTGGTTTATATTCCCAAGGCAATGATATATTTCATGAGGAGCATCCTGTATTCGATTGGTGTACTAGTGGTTATTGCACTGGCAACTGTTGCATCTGTTGACACTGCAGAGGCACATACGAATATAGTTGCTGGCAACGTTGAGATAGTAGTAGGCTGGTTAAACGAGCCCCCGCTTGTTAACGAGCGTAATGCGATATACTTCGAGTTCACTAGAGATGGTAGACCATACGCTGTAGATCCATCTGGCATAAGCATAGAGGTGAGATACGGCAATGCAAGCAAGAGCATCGATATAGAGCCTCTAGAGGGTAAACTTGGGGTCTACGTATCCCCCATACTGCCTACTAGGACAGGCACATACTCCGTCTACATAAAGGGTACTGTTGCAGGGAACCCCGTGGATGCCAGTGTACTCATAGAGGATGTGGAGGGCAAGGGGAGGATAGCGTTCCCAGATACTGAAGGCGGTGATGATGCGAACATAGCCCCAAGGCTCCAGGCAGCGCTCGCTGAGCTGCAGAGGAGCATAGATGGTCTATCAGCAAGGGTCGATGATCTCGGCAGCAAGGTGAGCGAGATGGAGGGGGGAAAGAGCATACAGATAGATGCTGCATACAACTATGGCATGCTTGGTCTGGGGCTTGGGGCAGCTGGGGTTATAGTTGGAGTAGGCTCTATGATAGCAAGGAGGAGGCAGAGGTGAGTAGGCAAGCAAAGAATAGGAGATCCCATCTACTGCTTATATCATACTATTTCTTGTATAGCCTATAACCCTTGCATACACTATCAGCACTGCCACAGCGCTAGTTATAATAATGATCGCTACAGGGAACTCCGGTATGACCCTGACAGAGAATACCGCCTGCTCCTCTGGTATGGGTATGAAGAGTATGCCTGATACCTTCACGGTTATGCTGTATGGGCCTTCAGCAGGGAAGGTCACATGCAACTCCTCTATCCCTGGTGTTGAGTGTGTCACTGGATGCTCGAAGACCTTGCTACCATTGGCATCCTCTACAACAACAGCATAGTCAACATGCAGCTGTATTCTAGATAGATCTGGCTGGAGGAACCTTATCTGCATCTTGGCCTCCTTGTTCGGCTCTGGTTCCGACCAGAACCTGATCTCAACGTACAGGGAGCCCCTATCCGTCTTCACTACCATGGGCTCTGTAAGCCCTACACCCTGGCTCTCTGCATAGGCACTGAGTGCAATGGATGATAGCAGTATATATGAAAATACACCTGCCATAACCCCGAATATCATATAATGTTTATCTTTGGCACTACATAAAAAGCTAACTTATTATAGCAGTAGGGTGTCAACGGTTCCCCTCCATATACCTCAACTATCCATAGAGATAGATAAGCCTTATATTATAGATTTGGAGATATCTATCCAATGAGAGTTAAGGTACTGAGTGTGATGATACTGCTAACAACGCTTCTAGCGGTACCATACATGCAGGCTAAACCTGTTCTAGGCCATGGTCTACACTCCGATGAGGTTGCGATAGCGAACCTTGGAGGGAGGGCACTGACTGGCAGGGTAGAGATATATCCCCCAACGCTGGACACAAAGAACCTACCAGATGAGGCCTTCATAAGGATAAGGGTATTCGATGCTAATAATAACAACAACATACCAAGTGTATCATACAACATAAGGGTTACACAGGGAGGCAAACTGCTGCTACTGGATAACTTCTACTCGCCAGATGGCGACCTCTGGCTCAGGATAAAGCCAGATCCAAAGATGAGGCAGGCGATGATCAATGCCCCCCAGGAGCCCACTGGCCTACCAAAGTGGATAGGTACGTTCGACCATCCTGTGGATGTTAGAGGCCCTATACTGACTGATGGAGGGCTCTATGAGTTCAAGATAGAGATATGGAGCATAGACACACCCAAGAGATTACTTGAGCCTACACTAACCTTCAACGCATATGTAACAGTTGCGACCATACAGGAGTACGAATCGCCAATGGGCAAGCTTGAGTTGAGATCGTTCTACGACAAGATACTCACCATGGACTACAAGGAGGAGAACGATGCCATAACATTCACCATGCCGATGAACTGGGATAAGAGGTACCTTGCCACTGTCCCATTCATACACCAGGAGGTTGTATTCGATGACCCATCGAAGGTTGCTGATAAGTACACTGGGCTCCTGAATGGATTCAGGCTTCCAGAGAGCAACATAGTGATAGATAGGAGTGCAGAGCAGCCAGTTATACACTTTATGATATTCAACAACACACTCCAGAAGATAGCAGACCACTTTGCGGAGATGGGTGTGCAACCAAAGATTGCAGAGTTCACCCTCATCCCTGGAGATGTTGATGTAGGTACACCAATAGAGGTTGATGCAGGGCAGCTATCCAAGTACAGCACGAATGGTGCATACCATGTAAGCATATCCGTGCCAGATGCCATAGAGCCTATGAAGCCAACTGCATTCTCAATAAGCATAATGGATGCGAACACTGGCGCATTCAAGGATGTACTCTACCAGTTCGTAGTTCTGAAGGATGGACAGGAGCTGGCAAGGAGGAATGGTGCAACACTTGGAGGCTCAAGCGTCGAGTACTTCACCTTTACGGATCAGCATGCTGGACCAGTGACCATAAGGCTTGAGAGGATAGGCAACAACGATGGTGAGAGTGTAGAGTTCTCTGTTACCGTTGTACCAGAGTTCCCATGGGCCCTACTCGCTCTGATCGGTGCTCTAGGCTCTGCAGTAGCACTTGCTAGGAGTAGATCGATACTGCCTATAAGGTAGCATATCCATTTATTTTACATTTATAATGAGGGGCAGCGTATAATAGAGTGAGTATGGTTATGGTTGGAGGTATGCGTACAGCATCGCTCAAGGCACTCCTACCACTACTGCTCCTACTACCATATACTCATGCCAGTGCACACCAGCTCTTCAACTCTGGGGAGTACAGGATAGCAGGCTACCTTGTACAGGTTGCTACACAACCAGAGATACCTGCCCCAGGCAGCATAGCAAGGATACTCGTTAGGGTTGCAGATAGCGATGGTAACGATCTCAGGGATGTAACGTTGGGGCTGAGCATATTCAAGAACGATACCCTGGTTCATGCCTTCTCCCCCATGCTTGCTAGGGATGGACACCTTGAGATAAACTACATCTTCGAGGAGCCTGGGGTATATGTGATAGTGGTGGATGTGTACAACAGCGATGGTAGTATCGTGACTGCAAAGTTCAACGTTGGTATAGTCAGGGAGTTCGGTTACATATTCATATCGATGGTAGTGCTAGGGGCTACCATGCCAGCGGCAGTAGTTGCTGGTATAATGATATACAAGAGGAGGAGTAAAGAGAGGGAGGTCACGTAAAGATGTGTTGAGCAATAACCTGTCTATGATAGATAGTCTCCAGCCGTTCGTCAATTCTGCCTGCCTAGTCGTAACTACTTTACACTCTGCATACTCTCCCTATATATCCTGTTTGCAGTGAGTGCACTCAATAGTGTGCATGCAAAGAGCAGTGTACCTATTGCAAGGTGTATCGATACTACCAATGGATGCAGTCTGCTGTCTATGACTATGATGCCGAGCACTATCTGCGTGACAACGAATACGGCAGCAAGGGTAGCGGTGAGCCTCAGTCTTGAATTCCTTACACGCCATGATAGAGCAGCCATGGTTATCACAGAGACCCCTGCCATCAGTGCGAACAGCCTGTGGACCCACTCTGCCATTATCTCTTCGCTTGGGAGGAATGTGCCCCTGCACGTTGGCCAGTCTACGCATGATAACCCTAGACCAGCAGCACTGACATAACTGCCTAGAACCATAACACCATAAACAGATACCAGAGCAAAAAATGAGGTGTAGCGTAGTGATCTCATTCCTCCTCTTCTCACCCACTCACTCTTTCTTCTCCACCATTGTTCATTTATCCTTTACTACTGCTACTGCTCCACTATGAACTTGCCCTTCATGCCCAGATCTGCATGCCCTGCGACCAAGCATATGTAGTAGTACTCGCCAGCCTTGTCAGGCTTGAATGTCACTGTACCCTCTTGCTTTGCTAGTAGGAACTGTGTGGATGAGCCTACTGCTGCGTTGAACACTACGCTGTTCACATTAGCAGGATCACTCACTATACCGAATGAGTGTGGCATCACGCCGTTGTTCTTTATGTGTATGGTTACGGTGCTACCTGCCTTCACCCTTATCTCAGGATTGATCTCGCCGTTCACTGTGAAGTGAAGCTTCACGGGGCTCTCCTCCTCGAATGTGAATGAGAGATCGACCTTGCTATCACTGAATGAGAGTACCTTGCTGGCTACTGTGGTACCTGCCTCGCTTATGCCTGTACCAGCACCAGTACCAGTAGTGCTACCCCCTGCACCTGTAGTCCTCTCCTTGACTATGAACTTGCCCTTCATGCCCAGATCTGCATGCCCTGCGACCAAGCATATGTAGTAGTACTCGCCAGCCTTGTCAGGCTTGAATGTCACTGTACCCTCTTGCTTTGCTAGTAGGAACTGTGTGGATGAGCCTACTGCTGCGTTGAACACTACGCTGTTGAGATCTGCTGGATCGCTGACTATGCCGAAGGAGTGTGGCATGGCACCATCGTTCCTGACGTTGATGGTTATGGTATCGCCAACATACACCTCTATATCTGGATTGATCTGCCCATCAACCTCGAAGTGTAGCTTCACTGGGCTCTCCTCCTTGAATACGAATGTGAATGTCCTTGATTCCCCTGCTGGTACACTTGGTGCTGGTGCTGGGGTTGGGGCAGGGGTTGTCGTGGTGCCTGTCTTTGCTACCTGGTTCATGGGAGGGTACTTGTGCCAAAAGTCACCGAGGGCAACGTGCAGGCCTCCTGCTACGGCCATGACTATCAGTATCAGCGCTATACCCTTACCCATCCTGCTACCTGTTGTTCTAATGATGTGGCTCTCTTCTCCTGTAGTCATAGTATATCTCACCTATACCGAATGGGTCCCTCATATCCGCTGGCTTACCCTTGACGGAATCCCTTATGAGCAGCGCTATGAAGACTGCCATCCCTATACCTATGAGATAGGCTCCTATGGTTGCTATCTGGTTGAGTGCTATTATCGTTGGGTCTGGCACGTAGTCCCACACCCTTCTGGGCATACCGTACAGACCGACTATGTGCATGGCTGTGAAGACCAGTGCAGTGCCTATGAAGGCGAACCAGAAGTGCACATTCGCCAGCCTCTCACTGTACATCCTCCCAGTTATCAGGGGGAACATGTAGTAGAGGAAGCCCATGAATATGAATGATACGGTACCCATCAGCATCATGTGGAAGTGCCCTACGACCCAGTACGTATCGTGCGTTATGAAGTCCAATGGTAGTGTAGTGTTCACAACACCTCCAGCGCCAGATGTGAAGAAGAGCATTATACCCCCTATCACGAACTTCATGGGTGCAGCGAACTTTATCCTGCCTCCCCACATGGTTGCCATCCAGTTGAATACATGCATCGCAGACATTGGTACTGCTGCAAGAGTACCTATCATGAAGACAGTCTTCTCCGTGAATGTAAGCCCTGTGGCAAGCATGTGATGTGCCCATGATGCAAATCCTATTATTGACAGTAGCACGAATGCTATGACACCGGAGCCGTAACTGAATATGGGCTTCCTTGAGAACTTTGGTATCAACTCGTAAGCCATACCTACTGCAGGTAACAGGAATATGTACACCTCTGGATGGAACGTGAACCAGAATAGGTGCTGGTATGCTATCGGGTCTCCTCCTCTAGCAGGGTCGAAGAACCCTGATACCCCTAGCCTGTCGGTGTAGAGCATTATGAGCGCTGCTGTGAACGTTGGTAGCGCTGCCAAAGTCATCATGGATGTTACGAGTATAGACCATACGAAGAGCGATGTCTTCATCATTGGTAGATCTGGGTGCTTGCACTTGAGTATGGTGACTATGAAGTTTATTGCACCAAGTATAGAGGATAGGCCTAGTATCTTCAGCCCGAAGATCCACATATCCGCTGCTGGACCCGCTGCCCTCATCGTTGAGTATGGTGGATAGGCCATCCATGTCGTATCACTCCACCCTAGCCAGATCAGTGCTGCCCCTGGCACAGCCATCCAGTATGCTACAGCATTCAGCCTGGGATAGGCCATATCCTTGTACTTGACCAGTATTGGTACAAGGTAGTTACCTACACCAGATATGAATGGAAGTACCCAGAGGAAGAGCATTGTAGTCCCATGAACAGTGAATATCCTGTTGAATAGATCCGCATCGCCTATTATTGTAGTGCCAGGTGTGAGCAGTTCCGTCCTTATCGTTAATGCCAGTGCACCCCCAAGCATTAAGAAGACTATGGATGTTATAAGGTAGAGTAGTGCAACGTCCGTATGGTGGGTAGAGAAGAGTATCTGCCAGAGCGGTCTTGGCTTTGCGATCTCTATGACCATCTCATATCACCTCTCCCTTCATGCCTCAACTATGAGGTTGGCCCTCATGTTGTAGTGCAGTAGCCCACAGTACTCCCTACACTGTATCAGGTACTCTCCAACCGCATCCTCTGGTATCTTAACCCATATGGTGTTTATCCTCCCTGGTACCGCATCTATCATGACTGCGAAGTGGGGTATGTTGAATGCATGTATCACATCCTTGCCAGTTATCTCGAACTTGTAGACCTTCCCTGCCTTCAGGTGCAGAGTGCCAACCTCCCTCTTGCCATCTGGGTGCTCAAATGTCCAGAACCACTGCTGCCCAGTCACCTTGATGGTTATATGATCCTTGGGAACCTCATGCAGCAACTTCTCTCCATACCATGCCTCAGCCCCAACCCATATGAGTAGAGAGACTACAGCGCCAACATATATCCATTCATATATAACATGACTACCCATGCTTATCGCCTCGCTCACCCACCTACCTACCTACTTATCTCAGCCCTCTCCTTCACCTTCTTCTCCTTGAACTTGAATATTATATATACCAATGTGCCCTGCACTATTGCTCCAACTATGAATGCTGCGGTCATCATCTTGTAGAATAACCCCCAAGCAAGAGCACTCCTGTCCACAACCTCCTCCTGCGCATATACCATGCCAACTGTAGAGAACAGTACGATTACTGCAACGACGGCAGCCAGGATGCTAAGGTTCCTCATCATGCAAGAGGGGTTGTAATTAAGATATAAATCTAACTGTAGGAAATACATTGGGATTGAATCTTATGGGTAAAGTATATATTGGCTAGAGGTAGCGCATAGCACTCGTAACATTGTACGCTAGGAGCTCGTAGTTGCTGCTCGAGTGTGAGACTATGGTCAGCGATGCCGTCTTTATCTGCAGGTTGAGCAGTACATCAGCGCTAACTTTGAGTAGATGCTGTACTACAGCCTTTATGGGATCTAGATGGGTTATGAGCAGTACATTACCCTTGTGCCTTCCTGCAACATGATCCATCATATCAAGCACCCTTGCCCTTATGAGGTTGAAGTTCTCAAGCCCATACATGCTCACATCCCTGCCAGAGTAGAATTCGAGCAGGAGGCCCCTATACTCCCTGATCACATCGAAGTAGTTCATGCCAGTGAGTTTACCCATATCCGTCTCCGTCAGCCTCTCATCCACAGTGTATGGCAGTGCAAGGTTCTCCCCTACTATGCTTGCAGTCTCCACTGCCCTTGCTATCGGGCTTGTGTATACAGCCTCTATACGCATGGGCTTGAGCATCTCGCACGCTTCATGCACGTGCAGCCTACCCCTCTCGGTCAGATGGTATACCAGTGTCCTCCCCGTGAGTATATGCTTCACGTTGTTCAGAGCCTCCCCATGCCTCATCAGTACTATAAGGCTCATGCATCACATACACCAAAAGTTAATATAAATTCTTCAACATCCTGCATGCATGCGGATAGGTTTGGTTGGAGGAACTGGAAGGATGGGTGAGGGGCTGGCGTTGAGGTGGTGCCCTAAGCATGATATCGTTGTAGGCTCAAGGGATGCAAGCAAGGCTGCAGCCGCTGCAAAGGAGTACAGAGAGGAAGCGCTACAGCACTATGGCAGGATAGATGGGAGCATGGAGGGTGATGAGAATGGTAGGTTGGTGGGCTACTGCGATGTTGTGGTTCTCTGCATCCCCTACGAGAATATGGAGGGTACACTGGATGGCATAGCACAGGGGATGAGGGATGGTAGCATAGTCATATGCCCTATAGTACCCATGAGCAAGGGTAAGGATGGGTTCATATACGTGCCCATGCATGAGCACAGGGACTCTGCAGCCATGACCGTAAGCAGGAGGTTGAAGAACGCTAGGGTGGTTGCTGCACTGCATACCATATCGGATGTGAAGCTCAGGAGGTTCACCGAGCCCATAGAGAGTGATGTGCTTGTGTGTGCCGATGATAAGGATGCCCTAGCAGTAGCAAGCGAGCTCCTTAGGGAGATAAGGAACCTGCGCCCCATATACATTGGGCCTATAAGCCTAGCATACCAGATAGAGAGCATAACGCCCATGCTGCTCAACGCTGCAAGGCAGAACTCGATCAAGAACCCGAGCATAAGGATAGCGTGATGATGATAGTGATGGATGGAGGTAGGGCTTGGTATAACTAATGCCTGCTTGCCTGCTTGCCTGCCTGCATGTATGCATGTATGCATGTATGTGTCGCATCTTGTTACACCGTTGCGGAACCGTGATTACACCTAGGCCTAAAGGATTTAAGTCATGCCAGCAATTAAATACATATGGTAGCAAAGAACTGGGTCAGTGCCATGGGGGCACTCTTTGCCATAGTAGCTATCATAATACTGCTCAGGGATATTGCGCTATGGGGCCCAGACTTTGTTCTTGACTTTATGCTCAATGATAGTATCAACAGTGCAAAGTTTGTACTCATAATGTTTGGCATATCTGCAGCGCTCTTCGTGTATAGCAAGAGGTATGAACGTACTAGGATAGAATGACTGACAACTGTATCAAGGCCTGTATGGATCATCTACCCATGAACGCCCATATACCATCTATCCATCCATCCATCCATGATTCACCCATCCATCACCCATTAATTATTAACTCATATCATCTGTAGTGCGAGCCCACGAACTCCTCTAACCTGTTCATCGCATCCTCAAGCACATCGAGTGAGGGTAGGTACACAAGCCTGAAGTGCATGTAACCCATGCTACCAAATCCTGAGCCATGGACCACCAGCATGTTCTTACTCTTCAAGAGATCGAGCACGAACTCAGCATCACTACTATAGCCTAGGGAGCCATCTATGCGAGGGAAGATGTAGAATGCACCCCTAGGCTTGACGTACATGTTAACACCGCTCATAGCATCCAGGCGCCTCATCACATACTCCCTCCTAGCATTCAGCTTGCTCACCATATCATCCACATGGTCCTGAGGGCCCCTCAGTGCCTCTATGGCAGCTATCTGTGCTGGCGTATTTGCAGATAGCCTCAGCCTTGCCAACTTACCGATGCTTGCCCTCAGCCCATCGAGCGACCTTGCGTTGGAGTTCAAGCATATGTAGCCTAACCTCCATCCAGTCATCAGATACACCTTTGAGAAGCCATTGAGTATGACCACAGGTGCATCCCTGGCATACCTTCCTATGCTCGTGAACCGATCGAAGACTATCCTGTCGTATATCTCATCGCACACAAGGTAGAGGTTATGCTCTACAGCAGTATCCACAAGAGCCTCAAGTGTATGCTCATCCAGTATGGAGCCCGTGGGGTTGTTAGGGTTTATGACGAATATGGCTCTAGTCTTGCCTGTTATCTTGCCCCTGAGATCATCCATATCTATCCTCCACCCCTCATGCTCTAGAGTAGCATACTCTACAGGCTTCACGCCCCTGACCCTTGCGTAAGATAGGTATGGAGGGTAGCAGGGCCCTGGCACTAGCACCTCATCACCTGGCTCCGCTATGCTTGATATGATCATGTCTAGTGCCTCAGACACACCATTAGTCACTACCACATCCTCAGGCACTACATGCATGCCCTTTGCTGACTCCCTCTCCGCTATAGCCTCCCTCAACTCCCTGACCCCCTCGGACTCTGCATAGTAGTTCTTATCCTCTAGCACAGCCCTTACCATGGCATCCTTGACGTGCTTGGGTGTACCAAACCCATAGAGTACTGGGTCTCCTATGTTCAGGTATATGACCCTGTTACCCTTCCTCTCCTGCTCCTTAGCGTAATGGATGATATCCCTTATGGCATACTCTACCCCAGCCACATGCCTCGATATGCTCAGCGATGATGGTGATGGTGATGGTGGTGGTGATGATGGCATGCATTGCAATAACATGCACCATGATAAATTCTTTCTATTCGCATGGCTAGGTATATGCCCTGAACAGGATCAGCATGCTTATTAGGCATACATGGTTATCATACGGTACGAGTAGGATGGATGAGGGTCTAAGGTATGCAACCAATACAGTTGCAGTATACATGCTCGTATTCCCAGCAGTACAACTCTTCACGGTGCTGGTGCTACCAGGTATGCTATATCGCTCATACGAATACGATCCATCTATCGAGGGTGCAACATATGCATTCCCTTGATTAGTGTTGCATCTACCATACTATCAATACCTTCATTCATCGGGATCCTGATGATGAGAGGTAAGGGGTTAGGCATCATGGTATCATCGGTAGTGCTGGTGATATGGTTCTTCCTAACACTATCCGACTCTACAAAAGTTCACGTATGAATTAGGAGAGTACGCCATGGTTGAGAGATCTATAGCATTATATAAAACCATCTCAGCAGTGGTTATGCTTGCACTCTATAGTATATTGGTCTAGGAGATGGAATTAAATTAGTCTAATAATAATAATAATAAAGCATAAATAAATAATTGAGTTAGGATCAGCTCGCCTTGATTCTAGTGTACTACTTCAGTAGTAACGCAGTTCTTATAGATTTCTTCATAGATGTTAGATAATTTGTGGTTGGAATTGGAGGATGCACTCGGGATGATCGCTTAGATCATAAGATGTCTATTTCGGCAGTTACTGGTGCCAGAAGTAGCGAACCATAGGATTTCTTTCTCTGTATATCATGGATTCCTGAATGTTGTGCCAGTACTTGTGCCATATCATCCTACTACTACTACTATACTAAATAATAATAGGCAGTGTGAGTAGTGCTGTACATCTTAATTCGGTCAGGGCGCCTCCATGTAGTACAATCTATAGAATCTTACTGTACCATCGGCGATGTATACCTAAGTCTTATTACCATCCCCCGTATACTTAGAATTCTTCCAGTTCCAGATCACTAACCCCTGTATTCTTACCAGCGTTATCGATCGCCTTGTCCAGCCAAGGTAACTCTCCATACTTTACCTCCTTTGGCATATCCTTCCTACTGTCTGGATGTGGGAGTTATCTCAAGTGCTAGAATGTACTGCTCTCCTGCACATGTTCTCTCTATTCCAGAATGGTGTGCCTGGATCGTAGTAAGTGCCTTCTATCTTTGTCTCATTGTACTGTTGGTGTTTACTATCAGCCGTTGATCTACTAAAGTTGGTTTGTCCTGTATGATGATTAACGTTATAGATGCTACTCCTGTGACGGCTATCACCATCGTTAGCACTATATATTATCGCATTATTTAGTATAGAAAGTAGTTATATACCGAAGATTGGCTACCAATAATAGCCATCAGATTATCTTTTGAAGATAATCTCACGGATCAGATCAGTCACAGATGATCGATATATAATATTCCTCCCATGTAGTAATGGTATGCACAAGTTCGATGTGGCAATAGCGGGAGGGGGTGCTATAGGGCTATGCACAGCATACGAACTCGCTGGAAGGGGCTTCAGGGTTGCTGTGCTAGATGGTAGCGATGCAAGGATGGCCAGCAGTTACGGCAACGCTGGCTATGTATCCCCTTCTCTAGGCCCTCTATCCATCGATGCTAGGGAGGTCGAGGATGTTGCAAGATGGCTTGCCAGAGGGGCTGGGAGCGAAGGTAGCATTGCACGATCCATCGCACGATCCATCCATACAAGCATGATGGAGGCTGATGGCACAAGGATGGGGATGCTCATAAGGAGCATGGCTCTGGAGAGTAGGGACTGGTATGCAAGGATGAGCGGTAGCCTTGGGTTCGTGTACAGGCAGTTAGGCCTGATTGAGGTGTACTTGAGCAGGGATGGTTTAGAGCGTAGACTTGAGCATGTCAAGCCTCTAGCATATGCACTGGGCATACCGTACAGGGTACTAGCCAGGGATGAGGTCAATGCATTGGAGTCAGCGGTAAGGGATACATGCTATGGTGCAATCCTCTACCCAGACGATGCGCAGATAGAGCCTGTCACGCTCATAAGGGCTCTGAGGGATGCCTTGAGGGGGTCTGTGGTATTCCTTGGCAGCCTTGAGCGTATAGTATGGGATGGCTATGGCAAAGGTAGAGTGGAGTCCTTCCAGACTAGCGATGCAAGGATTCATGCTGATGCATACATACTCTGCACTGGAGCATACAGGGTTGAGGGCCTGAGCCTCCCTGTCGTGGCAGCAAGGGGGTACATGGTGGAACTCGAGGGTTCAGGGCACATGCCTAGGTATCCAGTGCTCTGTGGTGAGCATAGAGTCGCCTTATCCCTGCATGGTAGGCTGAGGATAACCGGCATGTTCGAGCCATGCAGTATAGGCGATCCACCTGTAGAGGAGAACTTTGCGAGACTTGTTGAGTGGGGCGGTAAGTACATAACACTAGCAGATGCAAGGGTTGCAGATAGATGGACGGGGTATAGGCCATGTACACCTGATGGTCTCCCTATAATAGGGAGGGTTGGTAACTGTACGAGCAACCTCATAGTAGCCACTGGGCACTGCAGGCTTGGGATGACGCTTGCGCCAGCGACTGCACGGCTCATGGCCTCGCTGGTAGAGGGTAGGGATGGCGTGCCAGATGCGCTAAAGCCTAATAGGTATGCTCTGCTCAGAGAGGATGGGCCCGTGGCCTAGCAAGGATAGGGCGGCTGGCTTCGGATTTCGGATGCTGCAGGGGTAACCAGCAAGTCGTGGGATCGAAGCCCACCGGGCCCGCCATGAATGCATGACTCACTGAGCGTGTATGCTGCTACTTCTCCCATACCTGCGTCGTGAGTAGATCAGCTTCATGAGTAGTAGTGTCATGTTGAATGCTAGAGCGAGTATGTTCGCTACTATTATAACTGGATCGGCCTTGAATATACCATAAACAAGCCACATCGATGCCCCTGCTATGAACAGTAGCATAAGGTAAGGGGATACATCATCCATGCTCTTGCTCCTGTAGGCCTTGAATATCTGGGGTATAAAACTGCTCGTGGTTAGAACTGCTGCTATCATGCCTATTATGGTATCAACCAACATACACTTTCTTTAGCGTTGGTATGCACATGCCTAATAAAAGTACTTCCGGTCGATAAACTATATCTCCCCCATCCATCCAAGAGTATCATCAGATGAGCATATATGAGCATCTAGTGCTCAGGATGGCAAGGCGTTGGGTGGCTGGCTCTAGCATACATGAGGCCCTAGAGTATGCGAAGCAGGCCAACTCCATGGGCATGAAGGCCATAATCAACTGCTTGGGTGAGCATAGCACAAGCAAGGATGAGGCTGAGAGCGGTGCGCAGGAGTACATGAGGTTACTGGATGCAATGCATGAAGATGGTGTAGATGGCTCTATATCTGTGAAGTTGACCCAGATCGGTCTTGATGTGGACTACGATACGTGCATGGGGAACATGCTAGGCATAGTAAGGCATGCAAGCAGGTACGGTACGTTCGTGTGGATAGATATGGAGTCATCACCGTACTACCAGCAGACGGTGAGCATATACCTGAGTACGCTCAACCAGTACAGGCATACAGGGGTAGCGTATCAAGCGTACATAAAGGAGCACTCGCTCGACCTCATGCATATGCTTGAGAGAGGGGGTATAATAAGGCTCGTCAAGGGTGCGTACAGGGAGGATGCAAGCGTAGTGTACAGGAGCAGGAAGCATATAAACACCAACTTCAGGAGGCTCATGCGCATGCTCTTCAAGCACTCAACAAGGATGTTCGCTATAGCAACACATGATGGTGCGCTGGTAGATGAGGCTATAGAGCTGAGTAGGGAGCATCCAGCGAGGGAGTTTGAGTTCCAGATGCTCAAGGGGATAAGGGATGATCTGAAGCGTGCACTCGTGCGTAGGGGGTTCAGGGTTGCAGAGTACATACCCTATGGTATGAACATATCTGGCTATGTGTACAGGCGCATACGTGAGAGGCCAGCGAACCTACTACTCCTGGCAAGGTCGTTGCTGTAATACTCTAGCACATTATACAAAGGATTATAGATGAGTTCACAACCTGCTTACTATACCCAGTGTATGGTGATAGTGTATGAACCAGGACCATGATGATGGTGGTGGTAGTGGTAGTAGCAGCAAGGGTAGCAAGGCTGGTAGTAGAAGTGGTAAGGGTAGGTGGTGCTACTGCTGGCACATCTGGAAGGTATATGAGTGGTGCTACTGCTGTGGCCACTGCGAGCAGTGCTGCAGTAGAGGCTGTACATGCTATAGATGCAGGCATGTGGATGCAGAGGTTAGGAGGGAGTATACGGGTAGAGGGAGGTATGGTAGGATTGTGCAATAGTGATGGTAATGGTGATGGTGATAGTAGTGGTAGCAGCCTCAGTGGTAGCATCGTGGTAGCACTGGTACTAGTATCATTACATAGCGTCTACGTATAGACCTAATCTAGGAGTACATGATGGTTTGGGTTGGGTTGGATCACCGGACTGGAGCAGGTCTGATGAGTGGATTTAATTAGGGGTATAGATGGGATCAGGAGCAGATGGTCTGACTCTGCTCCCTCATGAACAGGGGCAGGTAATGGATGCTCCCAGTACCCTTGCCACTTATACCAGACATCTTCCATCCCACGAATGGTTGCGAGCCCACCATAGCACCAGTGGTAGCGCTCCTTGCCCTATTCACATACAATACACCAGCCTCCATCCTGTCAAGGAACTGCCTTATCTCATCCTCATCGTTGCTGTATAGGCCTGCAGTGAGCCCGTACTCGCTCTCATTGCACATGGCTATAGCATCATCAAGCGTATCATACCTGATCACAGCAAGGAACGGTAGGAAGAGCTCCTCCGTCAGTATTGTATGCCTGCTCCCAAGGTTATCGACTATCACAGGCTCTACGTAGTAACCATGCTTGAGCATCCCATCGGTGAGTTGCCTCCCACCAGCAAGTATCCTACCATCCCTGCCTGCTATCCTGACGTAGTGCTCGTACTTATCGTACGCTGCCTTGTTTATAAGTGGGCCCATGAACACATCCCTCTCGATAGGGTTCCCTACTCTCAGGGTCGATGTGAACCCGACCAGCCTGGATACGAACTCATCGTACACGGAGGAGTGTACATACACCCTCGAGCATGCACTGCACTTCTGGCCAGAGTACCCGAATGCTGCCCTCGCTACCCCCTCAGCAGCCTTGCCAATACTTGCGCTAGGGGTCACTATAGTTGGGTTCTTGCCCCCCATCTCCGTTATGACCGGCCTCGGCCTCGAAGATGTTGCCTTGGCGAATATGCTCAGCCCAACCTCCTTGGAGCCCGTGAATACTATGCCATCCACATCCCTGCTTGCTACTAGAGCATCACCAACAGTGCTCCCAGAGCCAGTGACCATGTTCAGTACCCCGTCTGGTAACCCAGCCTCCTCGAGTACCTCGCAGAACCTCAGCGCTGTCAGCGGTGTATCGCTTGCAGGCTTGAGCACCACGGTATTCCCAGTCACTAGTGCGCCAGAGCACATCCCTGCGGTCAGAGCAAGAGGGAAGTTGAACGGTGCTATCACACCGAATACCCCATAAGGCTTCATGACGCTGTAGCATCTCTCATCTGGGTATGCGCTCTTCATAGCCCTCGTGTAACCATCGTTCCTCTCCATCTCGTATGCGTAGTAGCGCATAAAGTCTATAGCCTCATCCACATCCGCCATGGCCTCATACCTGTTCTTACCATTCTCATAGGTTATGAGTGCTGCCAACTCGTACTTGCTACTGCTCATGATATCCGCTGCCCTCCTGAGTATGTTGACCCTATCCCTGTAGTCCATCCTTCTCCAATCCCTGGATGCCCTCCTGGCAGCGCCTATGGCCTGTGCTACATGCTCCACATCTGCCAAGGGGAACCTTGCGACTAGAATACTTGTGTCTATGGGCGATACGTCCTGAAAGAGCCTCACCGATGTCACCCTCTTACCATCTATTATCATATGATGGTCCATGCCTAGTTCATCCTTGACCACTGCCAGACCCTCCTCGTATCTAGCATGGAATGTCGATGCCTCCTCCCTGGCAAGCAACCTAAAGTAGGTCAGTTCATGCTCGAACTCCATTGCCTATGTATCAGCCCTGCTCTTACTTAACCGTTCCCCTAGAGGATCGAGTATTACAGGAGTACTGCTGGTCTACACGGACTCTGCCCTCTCATAGGGCTCTACGTGCACGGTAACAACCGCACCCAACTCATCCCTTATCCGCCTCTCCAGCCTGGATATGATCTCGTGGGCCTCTTCTATGCTGAGATCTGCGTCTATGCTGCAGTGGATATCTATCCTGAGCATCCCATCGCATGTATACGCATCTACCCTGCCGAGGTGCCTTATCCCATGCTCGTATGCTATGCTCCTTATCTTGGACTCCAGCCCTCTATCCTTGAACCCCTCAAGAGTGAGCATCTCTGGCATGAGGGGTTCCATGTGCACGGTCACATCCTTGACATCCTTTATCCTCCTCTTCACCTCATGCTCTACCATATCTGCCACCCTGTGCGCCTCATCCAGCCTGAGGTTCCTGTCGACCTGAACGTGTAGTGATACTATCATGGCACCATCACCACTCCCCTGCTGCTCAACCCTCCCACTCCCGATCCCTCCCCCTCCTCCTACCCCTCCTTCTCCTGCTCCTTCTCCTGCTCCTGCTGCTGCCCTCTCCCTCGATACCATGATGTTGTGCACACCCTTTACCCCATCCACGCTGGATGCTATATCTGCTATGAGATGCTCTATAGGCTGCTCCGACTCCGACTCTGGCTCAAAGTGCACCATAACCCTGCTCGCCGATGTACTGCTCATAACAGCATTCTCCACATCAGTGCTTATTGCATGTGCCCTACTGAACGTGATACCACCTTTAAGCACCACTGTCACATCTGCGAGTATATCCCTGCCGACCCTCCTCATCCTCACATCCCTGCAGTCCTTCACACCCTGTATGCTCAGCACGGCCCTCCTAGCACTATCGACCAACGAGGGGTCTATGGCATCTGTCAACTCCATGGCAGATGAGTATACCAGCCTAGAGGTTAGGAAGATTATCATACCTGCAAGTGCTATAGATGCTATGCCATCTGCATAGTACAGGCCACTGCTTGCGAGCATGAAGCCCAGCAGTGCTGCTACGGATGAGCCCATGTCTGCTACTGCATCATAGAAGCCTACCCTCACGCTGATACCATGCGTACTGTATGCAAGTATGACTGCCCTGAACACTGCTACTGATAGTGCGAGTATGAGAGCGTAGAGGCCGATGATGCTTGGGGCTATGCCCTCACCGTAAGCAACCCTCTCCAGTGACTCCATTATTATGAGTATGGCAACCATGAAGAGCACTATCCCTCCTATCAACCCCGCTATTGTC
The DNA here is from genome assembly GCA_025054855.1 of Candidatus Nitrosocaldus sp. Classification (GTDB taxonomy): domain Archaea; phylum Thermoproteota; class Nitrososphaeria; order Nitrososphaerales; family Nitrosocaldaceae; genus Nitrosocaldus. The sequence continues at coordinate 150,743 of JANWZS010000001.1, forward strand.
TCAAACCTACCATGCCCGTACGTATGCTCCATATCCCTAGGCTTCATGCTCATGATCAACATGATGAGCAGTATAGCAGTGAGTAGTGCATCGAACGATGCGTGTATACCATCGCTGAGCACTGCCATGCTGTCACTTGCTATACCTGCAATGACCTCGAAGACAGCAACGGATGCTATTGCCACCAGTGATAACGATAGTGCCCTCTTCTGCTCCATCCTCTGCAGGGGCTTGAGCACATCCAGTATGCGCTGGAGGTTAATAAGTACTTATATCCATGGTATCCATTCCTTACCCTACGTGCTTGCTTTCGTGCTTGCTTGTTTGCTTGCTTGCTTCTCTACACATCCCACCACATACAATACCTAGCATTCAAAAACATTAAAAGTAACCTACCTCTACTAGATCCAGATTAGGATGAGTAGATTGGTAGTACTTGACTTCGATGGGACCATAGCGGATACCATACGCACCCTCATAAGGATAGTGAACGGGCTTGCAGATGAGTTCGCATACAACAAGATAAGGGTGCACGATCTGCACTACATCAAGGGGATGAGGACTAGGGAGATACTTGCTTACCTCAACATACCCCTGCTCAAGTTACCATTCATAATAAGGAGGATACGCATAGAGATGAACAGGGAGATACCCATGCTCAAGCCAGCCGTCAATATAAGGCCTACACTCGAGGCACTGAGGGGTGAGGGCTACAGGTTGGGCATACTTACAACCAACGCCAGCAGTAATGTCAGAGCGTTCCTCAAGAATAATGATCTTGAACTCTTCGATTTCATAAGATCTACACATCACCTGCTTGCGAAGCACATAGTGCTGAGGAGGATCAAGAGGCAGGATGGCCATGGGCAGGGTAGCAACGGTGGTAGTGGTGATAGCATCATATTCTACGTTGGCGATGAGATCAGGGATGTTGAGGCTGGCAGGAGGGCTGGGGTGAAGACTGTAGCGGTGAGCTGGGGCTTCAACTCCAGGGATGCACTACTCGCCGAGGGGCCAGACTACATCATAGATAGGCCTGAGGAGTTGGAGTACATAGCAAGGGCACTGGCTGTAGGCAGCAGATGACATATCAGAGTCAAGCGGATGGGATAACTCATGAGCAGCAAGGATGAGAGCGTATTCAGCAAGGATGCGCTGATGCATACGGATGCTGGCAAGGATATACTCAAGCAGGCCATGCTCAGGAGTGATAGGTACAGGCAGTTCCAGCACTACAAGGAACTTGCTGATGCAGAGATGCCGAGGTTCATAGAGAGGTTCGTCAGGGAGCTCCACAGTTCGATAATCAACGATACCAACCCTATAGACACGCTGAGGGGCTTCATAAGGGAGGCAGAGCCCGATGGCTTCATGCTTGAGAGGATATTCATGATGGATGAGGAGCGGGTCAAGGAGGTGAGGAGCAGGCTTGCAGACCAGAACAGATGCAGGGATCGTCTGATCAGACTCCTGGACTCGAACTATGTGAAGATGACCTATCCTGTATTCTATGCGCTGTTCGATGGTGCATGCTCCTACCTCAACATAAGCCTCAGCGAGGTTGAGAGGGATGTGCTGGTAGACGGTCATATAATCGCTATAGACCTGAGCGAGCCCATGGACAGGATAATGGATGGGGATGAGGATGTGGAGTACCTGGATGATTACAGGCTGATGTGCCCCTACATGCTCAAGATAGCGAGGAGGAAGATCTCATCCATAGGCAAGGATATACTGGAGTCGTTCGAGCGGGGATTCAGGGATGCAAAGCATGGGCAGTACGTAGACCTCATGCTCAAGAACAACCCATCTGCAATGGATGAGGAGAGCATGCATGAGTGCTACAAGAAGTACAGGGCTGTGATGGGTACGGCTGGGAGGAACATGGTGCTCAGGGATAGCCCGTTGAGGAGGATATTCTACCATGGCATGGCCAGGGCAGGTGAGTCTGTAGGCTGTGCAAACGAGATAGAGGACTCGATAAGGGGTAGGATAATAAAGGTGCCATCTTGGCCGCTCTACTATGCGCTCAACACTGGCGATGTGAGACTGGCATTCGATCTTACGTTCAGGAAGAGCAGGATATACCTTGATGATGCGCTCATAGCCATAGATATGCTACCAGATAGGTTCAGCACGAAGCACTTCCTTGAGTTCATGGTTCTCAGCGTTAGGCACTACAACGAGTACTGGTACAGGAGGGTCAAGGAGTATGACCTCAACATATTCACATCAGGATTGAAGGAGAGGTAGTTTATTAGTTGGTGGCAACAGCCCTAGATATGAATGCACAGACCATGTGGGTTGAGAGGTACAGGCCAAGGAGCATGGTGGAGATGGTAGGTAATGAGGATGCTAGGCTTGAGGCTTACAGGTGGCTTGCAGGGTTCAGGCATGGGGATAGACCACTGCTGCTCATAGGCCCCCCTGGTACTGGCAAGACCACGATGGCGAAGGTCCTTGCAAGTGAGTTTGGTTATGAGTTGATCGAGTTGAATGCAAGCGATGAGCGTACCAAGGAGAGGCTCGAGTCACTGCTCAGACCGTTGATCGAGAATGCAAACATCCACGGCAGGAGGGTGCTACTCTTCCTGGATGAGGTCGATGGCCTGCATGGCACATACGATAGGGGAGGGTTATCTGCACTACTCTCCATACTCAACGATGCATCCAGCGTACCAGTGATCATGGCTGCTAACAGTGATGCTGGGGAGGTCATAAAGGAGCTGAAGAAGGTATCCAAGGTAGTGAGGATGAAGGGTATACCGCCTAGGCTGCTCCTGCTCTATCTGGGGCATGTGCTTGCATGTGAAGGGAAGAGTGTGAGCATAGGTGATATGCTGAGGTTGGTGATAGGGTGCAATGGTGATGTTAGGAGCATGCTGAACAGTGCACAGTCACTTGTAGGCATGGGCGTACATGGTGTGGAGCCCATGGGCTACTCAACCCCTATAGGCTCTGCCATCAACGGGTTCTTCTCATCTGCGAGTGTGGAGGAGGCCATAGATGCCTTGAGCAGGAGCGAAGGATCGTACAGCGATCCATCGTTCGGTTACGATGGTGAGAGGAGGAGGCTCGACAAGCTGAATGCGCTATTCTCAAGCATAGTCAATGCAAGGATGGATGTGGATAGGATGGCTAGACTGCTTGGAGCGTTATCTTGTGCTGATCTGCTCATCGCAAGGGTGAACAGGCTCAGGGCATGGAGGATGCTCAGATACATCGATGGGATCATAGCACGCTCTATATTCGATGACAGCAGGGGACTATCATACAATCAGTACGATCTGCCTTATAACATAAGCAACAGGATACATGGTGAAGGCAGGATGCTCAGGATGATTGCAGGTATGCTGGCACCCAGACTGCATGAGTCGAGGCGTAACATAATCGCCTACTACATGCCATACATAGTACATCTCCTTGGCGGTAAGAGCAAGGGCACTGGCGATATATCACTGGATGATCTCAACGCTATAGCCAAGGGCCTCAACCCTGATAAGAGGGATGGGATGGGTGCATGATGGTATGATAAGGCTCTTCCTCCACAGGGACTTTACGCTACCCATGCTCGGCAAGGATGTATTTGCAAGGCTCATGCGTGCTGGTGTAGAGTACGACAAGGCCAGCAGGAGTTTCCGCATCAAGGATGGTGCGGATATGGCATCCATACTTGCCATACTGAGGGAGGCTGTAAGGGAAGAGGTATCCATAGAGTTACAGTGCATAGTCTGTGGTGACGATGCTGGATGCGCAGGGTGCGAGTTCTCCTCCAACTGCGATAGGGTGTACATGGCAAGCAAGTGCATATGCAAGCAGTGCCTAGAGAAGGGCTACGAGAACTATACATGGTACCTGTCATCCCTATTCGATGCTGCGAGGAGCGATCAGGGGAGGGTTAGGGGAGGGGCGAGGAAGAGGAGCGTATAGTAATATGCTCCCCAGTAAACATTATTAAAATCCACCCTGCTTCTCTAGCAGGGAGAGATGGAGGAGGATGTCAACGCTGTATGAGGAGAGTATAAGGAGGCTCCTTGATGAGAAGAGGAGGAGGCTGGAGGAGGTAGCTAGAGCAGGAGACTCACCAGATGAGGTTGCAAGACTGGAGCATGAGATACACGTGCTGGAGATGCTCTACGAGAACTACTCCTCAAGTATGAGCGCCTTCAGGAGGACGAAGGGTGCAAGGAAGATACACTAGCATTGCTATATAAACGAGATATAGCATCCATAGCTAAAGTTAGTTTATATAGTGGAACAGGTGAAGAGGTGTACGTGCACAAGGAGAAGCAGGAGAGGCTCAGCCAACTCAACAGGATAGCAGAGAGCGGGGGAGGAGAAGAGAAGTTAAAGGAGCAGCACTCCAAAGGCAAGCTCTCAGCAAGGGAGAGGATCTCTCTACTCCTCGACCCTGGCTCGTTCGTTGAGTTGGACAAGTTTGTGACAACTAGATCGAGGGACTTTGGGCTCGATCAGAAGAGGTTCTATGGTGATGCTGTTATAACCGGCTATGGTACCATAGGTGGTAGGCAGGTATTCATATATGCCCAGGACTTCACTGTCCTAGGCGGTTCCCTGGGCGAGATGTCTGGCAGGAAGATCGCAAAGGTCATGGACCATGCCATGCATGTTGGTTGCCCTATAATAGGGATGATAGACTCTGGTGGTGCAAGGATACAGGAGGGTGTGCTCAGCCTCTCTGGTTATGGTGAGATATTCTACAGGAATACTCTTGCATCTGGAGTTGTGCCCCAGATAACTATAAGCGTTGGACCATGTGCTGGTGGTGCAGTATACTCCCCAGCGATAACCGACTTTGTGATAATGGTAGATAAGATAAGCTACATGTTCGTCACTGGGCCAGAGGTTGTGAAGGCTGCTCTGGGTGAGGAGACCACATTCGAGGAGTTGGGAGGGGCATATACGCATGCAAAGTACAGTGGTGTGGCACACTTTGTTGCGAAGGATGAGTATGAGTGCATGGATATAGTGAAGAAGCTGCTCTCATATCTGCCGCAGAACAACATGGAGGAGCCTCCCATGCTGGAGCCTACAGACGATCCGAACAGGATGGATGCAAAGCTTGTAGATATGGTGCCAGAGAACCCGTTCGAGCCATACGATATGAAGGAGATAGTAAGGAGTGTAGTTGACAACAACGACTTCTTTGAGGTTCACGAGATGTGGGCACCCAATGCAGTAGTGGGCTTTGCCAGGCTGAATGGCAAGAGTGTTGGCATAATCGCTAATCAGCCCCTGCACCTATCAGGCTCACTGGATATAGACTCTTCAAACAAGATCGCTAGGTTCATAAGGACGTGTGACTGCTTCAACATACCCATAATAACATTCGTCGATACCCCTGGATACCTGCCAGGTATAGAGCAGGAGCACCATGGCATAATAAGGCATGGTAGCAAGGTACTCTTTGCGTACAGCGAGGCAACCGTACCAAAGATAACGCTCATAGTCGGCAAGGCATATGGAGGGGCATACATAGCTATGGGTAGCAAGCATCTGAGGATAGACTACAACTTTGCATGGCCTACTGCAGAGATAGCAGTGATGGGCCCAGAGGCTGCGGTCAACATAATCTTCAGGAAGGAGTTGGCAAAGGCAGAGAACAGGGAGGAGTTGAGGAAGAGGTTCATAGATGAGTACAAGGCCAAGTTCGCAAACCCGTATGTTGCTGCTGAGCACGGCTACATAGATGCTGTTATAGATCCCATAGAGACCAGGCCGATGCTGATAAAGGCCCTAGAGAGCCTAGCGAACAAGAGGGAAGGGAGGCCGTTCAAGAAGCATGGCAACATAAACCTGTAGGGATATGAGCATCAGGAAGATTCTTATAGCAAATAGGGGGGAGATAGCAGTAAGGGTCATAAGGGCATGCAGGGAGCTGGAGATAGGCACTGTTGCCATCTACTCGGATGATGATGTCAACGCCCTGCACGTCAGGCTTGCCGATGAGGCCTACCATATAGGCCCATCACCACCAAGGGAGAGCTACCTCAACATAGAGAGGATAGTGGAGACGGCGAAGAGGGCTGGGGTAGATGCCATACACCCTGGTTATGGGTTCCTCTCCGAGAATGCAAACTTTGTGGATGCGTGCGAGAAGGCTGGAATAACGTTCATAGGGCCCAGGAGCAGTACCATGCGCTTCTCAGGTGATAAGATGGCCATAAAGCAGTTGGCAAAGAAGTTAGGCATACCAGTTGTGCCAGCGAGTGATGGCATACTGGAGGATGCTGACAAGGCAGCAGAGTTTGCTAGGGAGTTTGGATACCCAGTGCTCCTCAAGTCTGCATTCGGTGGAGGGGGAAGGGGTATAAGGCTGGTGAACAATGAGGAGCAACTAAGACAGGAGTTCGAGCTCTCGACCATGGAGGCGAAGGCAGCCTATGGCAGGGCAGCTATGTTCGTGGAGAAGTACTTCCCAAGGATAAGGCACATAGAGTACCAGTTGCTCAGGGATACGCATGGGAATGGTGTGTACCTATTCGAGAGAGAATGCTCAATACAGAGGAGGTACCAGAAGCTTGTGGAGTTGGCACCATCACCAGTCATAGATGAGGAGACCAGGCACAGGATAGGCAGCATGGTGGTCAAACTTGCTGATGCCCTGAACTACGTTAATGCTGGCACGGTAGAGTTCATAAGGGATGAGAATACTGGCAACCTCTACCTGATAGAGATAAACTCTAGGCTCCAGGTCGAGCATCCTGTGACGGAGATGATAACTGGCAAGGACCTGGTCAAGTTGCAGATACATGTTGCATCTGGCAGAGAACTCCCATTCAAGCAGCAGGACCTAAGGATAAATGGATCTGCTATAGAGTGCAGGATAAACGCTGAAGATCCATTGAACGAGTTCGCACCATCCTATGGTAAGGTTGGGAGCGTTAGCATACCCTACGGCCCAGGGATAAGGGTAGATACATATCTGTACCCTGGATGCAACGTATCTGGCTACTACGACTCCCTCGTAGCAAAGGTGATAGCATGGGGGAGCACGTTCGATGAGGCTAGGAGGAGGATGCGCAACGCACTCGATGAGTTCCACATAGAGGGTATAAACACTACCATACCACTCCACAGGTTCATAATGGATGAAGAGGCATTCTCTAGGGGTGAGATATCAACAGACTACCTCGATAGGTTCAACATACTGGAGAGGGTTCAGGAGAGGGCAAGGGCAGTAATGCAGAGCAGGGCAGATGCCATAGCAGCAGCAACGCTGGTATTCACGCATATGAGCAGGTACCTGAGTGGTGATGGTAAGGGTATAAACACTGGTAAGGGCGGTAGTGGTGATGGTCAGAGTGCTAGGGCTAGGGGCAAGGAATCTGCATGGAAGAGGGCAGGACTGCTCATGTTGAGGGGGAGCATGTATGAGGTTTAGGATAGAGGACCTTAACGTCCATGTTGAGTCTGAGGTGAAGGATGTGAGTAGACAGGGCATACTAGCAGTTATAAATGGCAAGGAGTGCAGGATAGACCTGATAAGCATAGGCAGGGATAGGGTTGAGTTCCTCCTGAATGGCAAGTACCATGCTGTAAGATACATAGATAGCAGCAGCAAGGAGTTGAGGATGGTAGTAGATAACGGGGATGAGGTTAGGGTCAACCTCGTACCAGATGCTACGATGGCCAGCAAGGATGCTGGGGCATCAGGGGATAGGAGCAAGTACCTCATGAGTTCTGTGCCAGGCAAGGTAGTATCCATACTGGCGAAGAAGGATGCTCCTGTCAAGAAGGGTGATACGGTGATTATAGTTGAGTCTATGAAGATGCAGGTCAAGATAAAGGCGCATAAGGATGGGGTTGTGAAGGAACTTAAGGTGAAGGAGGGCACAAATATAGCGAGGAACGATGTCATAGCCGTTATAGAGTAGAGTAGGGATAAGCATAGGCAGAGCGATTAACATGAGCATATAGGGTATGTGAATATATCGTGCCTCTTGAAGTTAATGACCTGATTGAGCCAGTTAGCCTATCAGCCTCATCCCTCATCAATCCAATCTACCCACTACACATTACTTTTATGCATGCCACTTATGCATGCCACAAGCTTCACCACTGCTTGCCTTCATATGCGACTCAAATAAAAGAGAGGTAGGATATACTCTGCTCAGGGGATGCCCTTTATAACACGCTTTACCTCCTCGTAATCCGGCTCCACCAATGGGTTATCGGATACCCATCTGTACCTTATGACACCGTTCCTGTCTAGTACGAAGACGGAGCGCTTTGCTGCCCTGTAACCCTTCACGTGCAGTAGATCCTCCATGACTATCCCGTACCTACTTATAACCTCTCTACCGTAATCGCTGAGCAATGGGAAGTTAAGGTTGTGAACCTCCTTGAACTGCTTGTTCGCAAATGGACCATCTACGCTTATCCCTATAACCTCTGCTCCTGCCTTACTCAACTCAGCGAAGTGATCCCTGAATGTGCACATCTCCTTGGTGCATACTGGTGAGAGTGCTGCTGGGAAGAAGGCTAGAACCACCTTCTTACCCCTGAACTCAGCAAGGCTCCTCATCTTCAGATCAGTATCTGGAAGCGTGAACTCTGGGGCCCTCTCTCCGACATCTGGTACCTTGTATACCTGCTTGCTTGCCATGCACCTGCTATATAGCAAAAACTATTAAACATTATCCATACCCAATATCTCCTATGCAGCTACTTGTTGTTCTTACCTCTAGTGCGTACAACATATCTGCCAATCACTACCAACAACAACATCATCATCATGGATTATGCCTATAGGCTAGTAGCAATCTGGCATATGTATAGGGATGATGTATGAAGGTCATATGGCATCCAATTCTTTACTTCTTGCCTTCTACTACTATTAATGGCGTTAGATCCTTACTTGGTGTCACTACCCATATACTTCTGTTCTCTGCTTCTCTTATAGCCTCTAAGGGTACCTGTATAGCATATACGACCTTTATGATCCTCGGTCTTACATACTGGGGATACCTCTTGCACAATCTAGCGATGGACCTCTCAACCTGTATAATTGCCTTGGTACCTGCCCTTGCCTTAGCCTCTCCTACAACACATATATCAGTATCTATACCATAGATATCTATCTCCATATCTGGTAGTGTTATGCTAGTGAGATCTCCAGATAGGTTTATACCTCTTGCCTTTAACCTGTATGCTATAACCTCCCTAGCCTCCTCCTCAAGCGAGGCTGACATATTCTCAATGAATGACTCTATATACCTCAACCTCCTATCCTGCCTCTTGAACCCCTCCATCATATCCCTCCTGAGGTT
>JANWZS010000020.1 GCA_025054855.1 Candidatus Nitrosocaldus sp.
AGTTCCACATAAGTTTGAATCGAACTATAGTAGGATTGAAAGCCCTTTACGATTACAGGTTACAATTACAACGTTGCGCGTTTGAATCGAACTATAGTAGGATTGAAAGTTCTTCATCTGTATATTCAGTGCGCTTATTTAATTTCGTTTGAATCGAACTATAGTAGGATTGAAAGTTCTTCCCTCCGGCCCGGCCCGACCTGATTATTGTTTGAATCGAACTATAGTAGGATTGAAAGCTAGCACCTCTGGTACAGGACCTTACACTCATACTTTGTTTGAATCGAACTATAGTAGGATTGAAAGTACTCAGAAGGCGGGTATATCGGATAGACCCAGCCGATGTTTGAATCGAACTATAGTAGGATTGAAAGCTGCATTCAGTGTCTCTGTATCCAACTCATAAATATGTTTGAATCGAACTATAGTAGGATTGAAAGATAACATTTACGATAACCGTAGAGGCGGATTATGATAGTTTGAATCGAACTATAGTAGGATTGAAAGATGGCTAGCATAGCCCTGCTCAGCCAAAATCTTGTTTGTTTGAATCGAACTATAGTAGGATTGAAAGGGCGATTTGTTATTGTCTATCCTGCTCAACTGGAAGCGTTGCTAGACCGAATACCTCTGGATGCAGATCGTGTATTATCTCCAGCTCCCTGAATATATCTATTGCAATCTTTGTGACCCTGTGTGCCTCCTCAGGATTCACACCTGTGACCTCTGTTCTATCGGGATGGTACTTTATCATTATCTTCCTGAACCTTGCTACAACATCATGCCATCTAGCATCAGGCGGTAGCCCAACCCCCTCCCATGTGAGCATAGCCAGTAGCCTGTTCTTCCTCTCGAATATCCTCTCTATCTCCATCTTCTCCAGTTCTACTACCTTCTCCCTAGGCCTCTCGGCCTTCTTGTTGAATATGAAGTGCCACCTTCCTAGCGTTTTGGTATCCTTCTCCTCTATGCTAGCATATATATCCTCTCCTGCCAGATGTAGCCTTATCAGATCCCATATCTCCTCGTAGTATGTATCCTCCAGATACCTCCAGCTGACCCTCCTCCTCTCCCTCTCCCAGACCTCCCTTATCTTGGCCTTCTCCCTAGGGTAGAGTATACCCAATGCTATCCTCAGAAGTGTCCACTCTAACTGCTTCTCCCTCCTGAGCCTATCCCTCCTCTCCATCTCCTCAGCGCTGAAGACGCTCACATTATCTAGGATTATAGCCCTAGACGTCTCGCTTATCTCAGTCGTAGCAGTATCCAGGAAGCTCTGATCCCTCTCTATCACCTTGCCATGGTGGAGTGTATGGTGTATCTCCAACCAACTTGAGTCCTTGAGGAAGTCGAACCATGCGTTCAGGTACCCCCTCAACGCTATCATAGCCCTCCTCTGATTCTCATGTGAACCAGGCCATATACCCTTGCTCGTGTACTCAGCCCACTCCCTCAGGTTCGCTGCAAGCACGCCATTGGGATCGAATACCCTGCTCACCTCTCTAGCCTTCGCCAACCCAGCGTTGATGTATAGTGTGAGCATGAATGCTATGCTCGAGGAGAAGAGTAGTGTGAACGCATCCACACCCTTCCCGTTGAGGTCGTGTATCCTTGGATCTGCCCTCCACGCCTCCAGCAGCCCATAGCCATAGAATATCTCACTACTCTCAGGGTTTGCAAGTGCAGCGACGTAGCATGTAGGATCGTTGAAGAGTATGAACGGGCTTGAGTACCTATCGCCTACGCAGACTAGCCCTATCCTACCCTTGTACAGGTCGTGGAATGCCCTGTAGAACTCCTTGCTCTTGCCCCCAAGTATCCCTGCTATCGGATCATCATCCGCCTTCTTGAAGAGTGCACCCAGCATACCACTACTCCTCCACTCCATAACCCTCTGCATATGCTCAAGGGCAGGGTGTATGTACTCGTAGAACGAGTCATCCTGAAGGCTATCCTTGCCCCTACCCCATACTAGGCTGTACTCTACCTTGCCCTTGGCATCCCTCATCGACGCTATCTCCTCTATCCTTACACTACCCTCGCCTAGGTAGAGCAACGATCATTATACACCAAACCGTTTATATAAAATATATTATTGCAGGATAGTGGTAATCCCATGTGCACCGATGGGCAGGATACGGATACTCTACAGGCAATATTCAGGATGCAGAGGGAGTACATGGATATGATGGATGGTGCGAGGATGGGTAAGAGTAGGGAGGAGAGGATCTCGCAGCTATGCACCGCCATAATACATGAGGCATGCGAGCTCCAGGACCTAGCCAACTGGAAGTGGTGGAAGAGCCCCAGCAGGTTCGATGAGGAGAAGGCAAAGGAGGAGTTGATAGACATACTGCACTTCGTGATCCAGATATCCATAGAACTGGGCATGGATGCAAGGGATATACTGGATGCCTATGCAAGGAAGAATGCTATAAACAGGGAGAGGCAGTTGAGGGGCTACTGACTGCTGCTGGGATCTGTGTGTATATGATATGCTGATCTTACCTGATCAGCATATCATATGCGCTCATCGAACGTGATTGGTATTATGCTCCATGCAGTCTCTATATCTGCTGTACCCTTGATGTTCCACTCCACACCATCCACATCCCCCCTGATCAGCCTGTTCCATGCATCGTCTATGCTTGAACTGTAGTTGAACCTAAAGTCACTGCTAAGTGTGGTGGTCTGCTTGGTGAATACTGGAGGCCTACCCACGAGTGCAACATCCTCATACGAGAGGAAGTTCCTTCCAAGCATGACACCATCGGCACTAACCTCATAATCTATCTTCGAGACGGTGATTATCTTGTCGGTGTTGTTGGTTATACCAAAGTTTATGGTTAGGGTCATGGTGTTGCTGCTAAAGTCCACATCCTTAACACTCACACCCTGCACGTTTATCCTGACCTCCCTTGCTATCTCCCCCTCCTCTATAACCGTACGGTACCATGCAGTCATGAATATAGCTACCATGACTACTGCTGCTCCCACGACCACCATCTTGCCCCTTCTACCCAGTGTAAGCAATCCAGATCAGTCTAACTATCGTAAGAGGTTATTATTATCTTTACTTCATCAAGGTTATTATTATCTTTACTTCATCAAGGTTATTATAATGCTCTTATGGCAATACTCACATTGCTGATACACGAAGTGCTCATAACATGGGCTCATCTACTCGCTGCAAGCATATGGGTTGGGGGTACGCTCTTCATAGGCATGGTCGTTGCCCCAGTGCTGAGGTCTCTGGGCGATGTGGAGAGGTTCAACCTGACGGTGAAGATGGGGAAGAGGTTCAACAAGGTCGCTCTGCCCACTATAGTGGTGCTGCTGGCAACTGGTGTGTACAAGGCATCCACAGTACCAGGGTTCCTGCTCGACACCATGTACGGTACCATCCTCTTCGTTAAGGTAGGGGTTGTGATCTCCATGCTCGTAACATGGTTCGTGCATGCAAAGATCTCCAACGTGAATATGGATGTAAACGACTCTGTAAACCTGATGAGGGTGAGGAAGAGGGCCATACTGCTTGGGAATGTACTTGCTGCAGAATCTCTCACAGTGCTCTTGCTCGCTGCCATGTTAGACTCCTTCTGAGCGAACGGTGAGTGAATCAGACCGCAGGTTCTATGGTTACCTTGTAGTTGCCCTTACCTTGCTCATCCCTCCTCCCCTCATCACCCTTACCCCTCTCTATCCTGTACGTGCACGAGGTCATCCTGCTTGCTATGTACAGGTTCGTATCTAGGTGCATGGATACACTGCTCACAGTGTAGGATGACCTGCCATCAGCAAGGCTCAACGGAGGCACGAGCATATCCGCAAGGTTTGGGTCTACAGTAGCACTACTCATGTATGGCTCGAGGAATCTGGATGCTGCATACGAGCCTACATCCTCCGCCCTCCTGCCCCTTTCCCCTACCGCATCCCCTCCTATGAATGGGCCATAGTCGCTACTGCAGTAAACGAGTATGGATGAGCCCGGTGATGGTGCTGGCTCGAGTGATGTCGATGCATGGGCACATCTGACCCCTTCCCTCTCGAGCCTTGCGAGTGCTCCTGTGACCTGGCGCTCAGCCACATGCCTTGGCAGGTTGGAGCATACGCTCACCATCCTGGCGTCGAGCCTTGGGGCGGTCAGCAGGTCCAACGCCCTGACCCTGCTGCATGGCTCTATGGATACATGCACCACACCCCCACCTACGGGGTAGTACCCCCTCCTCTCAACCGATACGCTGAACTCTATGCCTAATGCCCTGAACGCTGGTCTCACGACGTACCTCATATAGTCGATGGTTGGGCTCCACTTCACATCCGTGCCCCCTACAAGGTCCATATCCATCCTCCTGCCAGATATGCTCACGGCGGGTATGAGCGCTTGGAGTACCAGTGTTATGCTCCCTGCAGTCCCTATATCTATGACCCTCTTGTCATCAGCAATGACCTCCCCTGGCAGGAACCTTATCATGCTCGAGCCTACGCTGAGGTTCTCTACTCTTGCATTGCATACCTCTGCAAGTATCCTAACAGCTGCCAGGTGCTGTGGCCTGAGCCCAGGGTTTGGCCTCTTTGCCCTTATATTGAATACCTCTATAGGCCTCTTGGTTATCACAGATAGGGCTATCGCAGTTCTGAGTATCTGCCCTCCCCCTTCTCCATACGACCCATCTATCCTCACCAGATCCATGCTGCTCGTGATGGTCACCGTACTCACTTAACTACCTTGCCATCCGTTTATTTAGGTGTGGACCATCATTATGCTATGCTACGTGGGCTGCTCGTAGGTAGGTTCCAGCCATTCCATCTAGGCCATCTCAGCGCTGTGGAGCATGCTCTAGGCATGGTGGATCTACTCTGGCTCGTGATAGGTTCTGCACAGAAGAGCCATGAACCCAAGAATCCGTTCACCGCTGGCGAGAGGCTGGAGATGATAAAGCGTGCACTGGATGCAAGGGGTATAGACCCAAGGAGATGGCATGCAGTACCAGTCTACGATGCCGATGTGCACTATCTGTGGGTTGCACAGGTGAACATGCTCGTACCTAGGTATGATATCGTGCTGACCAACGACCCGTTCACAGGAATGCTCTTCCGTGAGCATGGCAGGGAGGTGAGGGAGGTGCCACTGCTGAATAGAGGCGAGCTATCCGGTACAGAGGTGAGGAGGAGGATTGCTATGGATGGGGAATGGAGGATTCTGGTGCCAGAGCAGGTGGCAGCGGTTATAGATGCTGTAGATGGCGCAAGGAGGGTGAAGATGCTGCATGCAATGCATGATGGTCATGGTGGCAGATATGCTCATAGGCACGATGGGTAGCGACCATCCGTATCACGCCAATAGGTTTATGTAAGAGTCTGTCTACACAGCTGCATATGATGTATCCACCAGAGTACCTAGTGATGATCCCTGGACCAACGAATGTGCCATACAGGGTAATGCAGGCCATGCTTGCACCTATAATAAACCACAGGAGCGATGACTTTAGGGCACTGCACAGGTCACTTCAGGAGAAGCTGAAGCATGTATTCCAGACTGAGAATGATGTGGTTGTGCTGACGAGTAGTGGTACTGGTGCTGTAGAGGCATCTGTGGTGAATCTGATACGCAAGGGTGATAGGGTGCTTATACCGGTCAATGGGGAGTTCAGCGAGAGGCTGGCAAAGATGATAGAACTGGCTGGAGGAGAGGCTATTAAGGTAAAGGCTCCATACGGTAGCATACCATCCTATGAGCAGGTCAAGGAGGCGTACGAGAACAACAGGAACATCAAGGCGCTCTACGTAGTCTACAACGAGACCTCCACAGGTACAAGGATCACATGGCTCGATAGGGCCAAGAACCTCCTATCTAGGGATGACTCTTACTTCGTCGTGGATGCGGTATCCAACCTTGGTGGTGATGATCTCCCAGTGGATAGATGGGGTGTTGATATATGCGTCACAGCGAGCCAGAAGTGCCTCGCCGCCCCTCCAGGTGTAGCGCCCTTATCCTTGAGTAAGAGGGCTATAAGGTTCATGACCGAGAACCCCCCAAATACACTCTACCTCAACCTGCCAAGGTACCTCAAGTACTACGGTGAGAATGCGGAGACGCCATTCACCCCTGCCCTCCCGCTCTACTTCGCACTGCACGAGGCCCTGACCATGATAGAGGAGGAGGGGCTGGATGCAAGGATAAACAGGCACAAGGAGTGTGCAAAGATATTCTACGACTCTCTAGCAAGGATGGGGTTTGAGCACTTTGCCGAGCAGTCGTGCAGGTCCCATACGGTTATCGCACTGAGATACCCGGATGGGTTGGAGGATAAGAGGTTCAGGAACACCTTGGCCAATGAGTTCAAGGTGCTCGTTGCCGGAGGGTTCGGTGAGCTGAAGGGCAAGGTATGGAGGATAGGGTGCATGGGCGAGGTCAATGGCTACCATGTGAAGAGGACACTCTCATCTATAGCATCAACGCTAGAGATGCTCAACGCAAAGGCCAAGGCAGCCTCTCTAGCCTGATCGCTCCAACCAACCAATCAACCAACCAATCAATCAACCAACCAACCTACTGATGTGCCTTATGCAAGATGATCATATGGTGCCTATGCATCCCTCCTCCTACGTTACGGTTTAAGATTAATAAGGGAGCATCATAAAGCCATATGCATGCCATTCAGCAAGGGTTCGTTACTACTGGTAGAGTACACTGCATTGGTGAAGGATACGAACGAGGTTATAGATACTACCAAGGAGGATGAGGCCAGGAAGCATAACATCTACGACCCTTCGAGGGTCTATGAGCCTAGGCTTGTATCCGTTGGGGATGGCTGGGTACTCAAGGGCTTCGATGAGGCACTGCTCAACGCAAACCTCAACGAAGAGGTTACCGTAGATATCTCCCCAGAGAAGGCGTTCGGGGTCAGAGACCAGAGCAAGGTGAGGCTCATCCCCCTTAGGAAGCTGGGTGAGAAGGCTGATGAGGTCAAGGTTGGTGATATGGTGGAGATAGATAACAGGGTTGGGATAGTAAGATCGATAACCTCTGGAAGGGTACAGATAGACTTCAACCACAGACTCGCTGGGAGGACTATAACGTACACGTTCAAGGTGCTCAAGCAGATCGAGGATGATATGGAGAAGGTCACTGCACTGATTAGGAGGAGGATGCCAGTAGATGCTGGCAAGTTGGGTATCTCGCTCAACTCTGGTATGCTTGAGGTCATGGTGCCGAAGGAGTACTACATGCAGGAGGGTCTACAGGTCATAAAGCGTGCCATAGCAAACGATGTATTCAGGTATGTGCAGAGCGTGAAGGGCATAAGGTTCGTGGAGGTCTATGAGAGGGTTGAGGAGGTGAAGGGAGAGGAGAGGGAGGCGGGAGGGGCTGGAGAGGTGCAGGAGGCAGGGAAGGGCGGTGAGGAGGCGGTGCAAGAGCAACAGGTGCAGGTTCAGGCACCATCACCACAGCAGCCATCACCATAACGGGTAAGGATTATCAGATGCATCTGAGCAGGTATGGATGGGTATGAGTACCAGACCTTGCACGTACTGCAATGCCGAGAGCGTATACCATAGGCGCTACTCTGGGGAGTATCTATGCTCTAGGTGCTTCACGAGATCTGTGCAGAGGAAGGTTGCCAGAACGGTATCGAGGTACTCCATGATAAGGTATGGGGATAGGGTCGCAGTCGCCGTATCTGGGGGCAAGGATAGCCTCTCCCTCCTCCATATACTTAGTAGGGCATCGAGAAGGCATGGCAACGAACTCGTAGCAGTGACCATAGATGAGGGTATAGCAGGCTACAGGGATGAGTCATTGAGTATAGCAAGGGAGTTCACATCCATGCTAGGTATAGAGCATATCACGCTCTCCTACAGGGAGCTGTTCGGGAGCACGCTTGAAGGGTTCCTCAAGATGAGGGGTGAGAATGGCATTAACATGAGCTCTTGTGCCATATGCGGGACGTTCAGGAGGAGGGCAATAGATATTGCTGCGAAGGTTGCTGGTGCAGATGTAATAGCAACTGCACACAACCTGGATGATATGCTCCAGACGTTCCTCATCAACATCTCTGCTGGTGATGTGGAGAGGATAGCATGGATGTATCCAGAGCCTGTGGAGTATGCCGATGGGCTGAGGAAGGTGAAGCCACTGCTAGAGGTGTACGAGCATGAGATAGCATTCTATGCACTAACCAACGATATACCATTCCAGAGTGAGCAGTGCCCATACATGAACGAGGGCATAAGGGGCTACATGAGGGAGTTCCTCAACGGCCTGGAGCAGAGGCACCCTGGCATAAAGTACAACATGCTTAACACTATACTGAAGGTATCCAAGACCCTTAGGGATAACCTTGAGTTCAAGAGGTATAGGTGCAGTGTATGCTCTAGGGAGTGTAGTAGTGCTGGGGTATGCTCCTCATGCATGCTTGCCATGAGACTGGTAGGTGATGCTGGTAGGGGCATTTGATGGCCAGATACAACAACAACGACGACGATGATGATGGTGGTACATTGTATGCGACGATGCTTGTAGTTGAGCCATGGTACATGCCTGTCAGTCGCATGACCAACTTCTCCAAAGGTTTAATACGAGTTGGCATGGATCAACTATGAGAGCATGAGATGAAGAGGGTCATCTTCTACACCGGCAAGGGTGGTACAGGCAAGACAGTAACCTCCTGCGCAACAGCACTTGCATGCTCGAACCTCGGCTATAGGGTACTCCTCATGTCAACGGATCCAGCACATACACTGAGCGATGCGTTCAGCATGCATGTGGGGAATGAGGCCACACTCGTGAGGGATAACCTCTACGCAATGCAGATAGACCCTGTGGTTGAGATGGGCAAGCAGTACCAGCAGCTCCTAGCCTACCTTGCATCGCTCTTCTCATCCAGAGGCATAGATGAGACCATAGCATATGAGATAGCCATGCTCCCTGGCATGACCCAGCTCTTCTCTATGCTAAGGCTCGAGGAGTTATCGTACAGCAGTGAGTACGATGTTGCAATACTGGATATGATGGCATCTGGCGAGGCGTTGAGATACCTCTACCTCCCAAAGCTGGTTGGGAGCCTGAGCAGGAGGCTCTTCAGCTTCGCAGGCCTCTTCAGCGGTATGGCCAGGCTGTTCGAGCCCATAGCAAAGATGCCTGCACCCTCATCCGAGGTCATCAGGACAGAGATGGAGCTGATAGGCAGGCTCGAGAGGCTTGCAGATATACTGAAGGATAGGATGAGGACGAGTGTGAGACTAGTAGCAAACCCAGACCTCTTCAGCATAGAGAATGCAAAGAGGGCACTCATGGCCGCCAACCTCTTCGGCCTGAACGTTGACCTTGCAGTGATAAACAAGATAATGCCTAGGGTAGAGGAGCCCTACTTTGCAGAGTGGATAAGGCAGCAGGAGGAGCGTGTTAGGGATGCTGAGATGAACTTCTATCCTGTGCCAGTGAGGAAGGCTAGACTCTTCGAGAGCGAGTTGAGGGGCATGGATATGCTTGAGAGGTATGCCAGGGAGTTGTTTGGAGGCGAGGATCCAGCGAAGGTACTCTTCAACGAGGATATATTCTCATTCGAGTACAGGGATGATAGCTTCAGCATGAGGTTCAGGGTACCATTCACAGAGAAGGATGACTTTGAGCTTGAGCGCTTGGGTGATCAGCTCACCATAAAGGTCAAGGGTGCTGTAGGGAACATGGTGAATATAGTGCCTTTGCCATCTGCAACTGTAGGGATGAGGCTATCGAAGGCTAGGCTTCAGGGCTCAGAACTGATCGTGACATTTGAGCGCTGATTATACATGGAATCATTCCAGTTGGTGGGTTTGGAGGATTCGAGGCTTTTACCGTTCTACCTCCCTCCCTTCCTTACTGATATCTACTCCACCCTCACCCTCTCCCTTACAGGAGTGCCTGCCTCGCTCTCCAGGAACTCAACATACTTGCTCAACCATGAACCCATCATCTTGTTCAACAGCAGAAGTATCCTTGCCTGTAGTAGCAGTATTGATATGCTTGTATCGAATACCAGTGCTATGGGTGATGGTGCCATGTATGCACCCCTCTGCCTCTCACTCATAGCCTTACTACCCTGCACCAACTCATAAACCTTCCATGGATAGCATAGGCAACTGAAAGAGAGTTTATAGAGAACTTACTCTGTCGATGCCAGTACGTAACAACCCTGCTATACACACCTGTCTGCTTAAAAACTGCATCCTGTATATCCTATGATGTGTTACCTAGATGGATATGCGATGGATAGAGGTGATCCTGCAGCTGATCCGAGGCTGTACTAAGGGCGATCAATCGTGTTCCCCTACGACTTACCTAATACCAGCTTTGACTAAGCATATATAGCAGGGGGTGAGTAGGTAATGTGTATGGTCAAGGCATACGATGTGCCTGCTGATAGGCTCATAGCAAGGCTAGCGGATATGCTGAAGCAGGATCAGAATATAGTGCCTCCAGCATGGGCTAGGTTCGTCAAGACTGGAAGCCATGCGATGAGGCTACCCTACGATAGGGATTGGTGGTATGTCAGGTGCGCTTCCCTGCTCAGGAAGATATACATACACGGGCCGATAGGCCTGTCGGATCTGAGGTCAGAGTATGGAGGGAGGCAGAGGAGGGGCTCAAGCCCATCACACCACAGGGATGCTGGAGGGGCGATAATAAGGAATGCACTGCACCAACTAGAGCAGTCAGGATACGTAATGAAGATACATGGCAGGGGTAGGGTGCTCACAAGCAAGGGTATGAGCCTCGTGGACAGCACTGCAAAGGAGGTATTCGATGAACTGGTCAAGGTCATGCCAGAGTTGAGCAGGTATGCTTGATGGATTGATTGATTGTATGATGTGATGTGATATGGTGAGGTGATAACCATGGCCCAGTACGATAACAGGAGTGAGGAGGATAAGGCAAGGGAGATGGAGATCAGGCTCATGCGTGAGCGTCTGCTCAGGGCACTGCTCACCAGTGAGGCTAGGCAGAGGCTCACGAACCTCAAGATGGTGAAGCCAGATCTCGCAAAGACCGTGGAGGATTACATAATAACCATGGGCTCGCAGGGGAGGATAAGCAGGGCATTGACGGATGAGGAGTTGAAGAGACTGCTCCTCCAGTTACAGCAACCGAAGCGTGAGTTCAGGATAAATTACAAGTAACATCACCATCATCACCACAACCATCATCATGATGATGGTTGTGGTATGGATGGCACTGTATGGTTATGGCGTTGGTATCTTTCTTTATATCAACCCTCCTCCCTCCTATTCCCACAAGCCCATACATCACATTACTGATGGTGTGATTGGTTAGCCTTTAATACTTGTATGAAGATCATCGTGTATGGCAAGGCTCATCGATCTCACAAGGATGATAGAGTATGATATGCCAGTATTCGAGCAGAGGATAAGGCCGATGCTCATACCATGGTCCAGGCTCGATCTACATGGTTATGAACTGGAACTCATGTTCATGAGTACCCATACTGGCACGCACATGGATGCGCCATCACACTTCAGCAGGGGTATGAGTATAGATGAAATCCCGCTGGATGTTCTTGTAAGTCATGCTGTATTGGTTGAGGCTAGGAAGGGGGAGAAGGGGTACATCTACAAGGATGATCTGAGGGAGTTGGATGGCTACGATCTCGAGGGGAGGAGCGTTATAATCTCCACAGGGTGGGAGGATAGATGGGGTAGCCCGAACTACCTAAGTAGCAACCCTGGATTGAGCAGGGAGTCGGCAGAGTACCTGCTTGGGAGGGGTGTGATACTCGTAGGCATAGATACAGCAAACATAGACCATCCAGAAGACAGGGACTTTACGGTGCACAGGGTACTGCTCCCAAACGGTATACCCATAGTAGAGAACCTCTGCAACCTGAGGGCTGTAGGGAGGAGGGAGTTCAGGCTCATAGCATCGCCACTGAAGATCAGAGGCTCTACTGGCTCTCCTATAAGGGCACTGGCCATGATCGACTGAATGAATGACCGACAGACTGGCTAGTCATTGGTCGAGTGCTGCTTGTTGACGCTTGTCTAATCCTTATTATTGATGATCATCATCATGCTACTGCTGCAATATGCACCATCACATTATGAACTGGAACCTCCTCCTGTGAGCATCCTTGCTCAACCTGCCTATTATCGGTATGGGGTAGGAGCAGAACCTGCACCTGTTATGCTCATCAAGATTCCAGGCGGTTATGTTGTAACCGAACCTGCCTACCACTACACCATTGCACTCTGGGCAGTAAGTACTCTCGTACCTGTGCCCTGGCACGTTCCCTATGTACACATACCTCAACCCCTCCTCCCTCGCTACCTGATAGTGCCTCTCAAGCGTCTCTATAGGTGTGTATGGAAGATCGAGCATCTTGTAGTCTGGATGGAATCTGAGGAAGTGCAGTGGCACATCTGGCCCAAGCTCATCATGGATAAACCTTGCCAACTTCCTTGCAGCATCTATATCATCACCAACCCTTGGTACTATGAGATCGGTTATCTCTACGTGTATGCTGGTCTTGTCCCTTATCTCCCTGAGCGTATCGAATACGGGCTGGACATCTGGTATGCCTATGTAGCGCCTGACGAACCTGGTCTCCCCACTCCCCTTGAAGTCAACGGTTATGCAGTCAAGGAACTCCCTCATCATGCTGACTGTTTCAGGAGTATCATAGCCGTTGGATACGAATATGTTGAATATACCCCTGCTCCTTGCTATAACACCAACATCCCTAGCATACTCTATGAATATTGTAGGTTGGTTATACGTGTAGGCTATACCCTCGCATCCATAGTACTCAGCCTGATCAACCACCTGCTCTGGGCCCATCTCTACACCCTCTATCTTCCTCCTCTGGCTTATATCGTAGTTCTGGCAGTACTGGCAGAGCCAGTTGCAGCCTGTAGTAGCTATCGAGTATATCCTGCTCCCAGGATGGTAGTGGATGACTGGCTTCTTCTCTATAGGGTCTATCTGCCCCGCTATTATCCTGCCGTAGACGAAGAGGTACAGCCTACCCCCTACGTTGCCCCTTATCCCGCATAGCCCTATCTTGCCTTCAGGTATGGAGCAGTACCTGGCACATGCCGTGCACCTTACCCTGCCCCCCCTATCCTTTGTGTACAGTATAGCCTCCTTGCCTATCACCTGCTGCACATGTATACTTCCTCATCATGGGATATTAGGTTATTGGTCACATCGCAGGTTATCCTGATAAGGTTAATAACAGAAGCAGAGCCCTCTAATAGGGATGAGCAGGATAGGGGATATAGCGAGGAGAGTACATGGCAGGATATTCGGGAGGCCTCAGAACTTCTCCTGGGTTGTGGATGGTATGCTGGCAGGTAGCGCCAGACCCATGTCAGTGCAGGAGATGGAGTGGGTCAAGCAGATATGTGGCATAAGGAGCATAGTCAGTGTTATAGAGGAGCCGTTGCCCGATGCCTGGCTGGATGGTATAGAGTACCTTCATATCCCAACACTCGATGGCACAGCCCCAGATATAGGGGATATGGATAGGGCGGTCGAGTTCATAAGGAGGAGCATGACAAATGGCAGGCCAGTGCTGGTTCACTGTGCAGCAGGCAAGGGTAGGACTGGCACGATACTGGCAGCGTACATGATCAAGTACGAGGGGCTGAGCGCAGTTGATGCCATAGGCAGGGTAAGGAGCATGAGACCAGGCTCTATACAGAGCAGCAGCCAGGAGATGGCCCTGCTCCTGTACGAGAGGTACATCAGGGGAGGGGAGGAGATGGATGAATGAGCATCAGGTCTAGTTAATCTAATACCCCTTCGTACAACAAATACTACTACAACTACTACTATTCTGGCACAGACTCTGCAACTAGCCTGCCATTATCTACCCTTACGAAGAGGTACCTGTTATCCTTGAATATCAGGATGAGTTCGTTATCCTTCTCCTCAACATCCATAAGCTCCTGCCCCCTTATGCCGTCGTACTTTGCCATACCAGCATGATGCACACCTTTTATATTTAGATTATCTCCAGCCTGACATCATTGGATACAGCAGTTATCCTCCCAGGCTCTGTATACACATGCCTGCCCCACTCTGCACTAACCTCAGCAAATACTCTATGCTCACCCCTGCCAAGCATGGATGATGATGGTGATGATGATGATGGTGATGGCACCATCTCTATCCTTCTATGCACATCGAAGAGCAGTGATCTGGCCTCATCCTCATCCCTTGGCAGTATGGAGTCCTGATCCATGACTATCATAACCCATACCTTCTTCTCTGGTGGATATGGTTGCATGGTAGGATCCCTACTCCAGTATATCGATGCCTTCCTCACGAATGTTATGGGCTCAACTATATCCCTGGTTGATAGGGCACCCCTCCTCTTTATGTTCACAGTGTACTTTATCCTGAAGAGGTTGTCATGGTGCTCATACGCATCCATCCACCTCTCCCTTGTGAACACATCCCTCACATGACCATCCACACTGAAGTTCAGATCAAGTGTGATAGGCTCATGCTCCCTGGCAGATGCTGGGGATACGCTGAGCATCACATCCCTTATCCTGCTGCTCACGAGGGGTTGAATGCAGGGCATCATTTTATTCATTTCCATCTATATCAGCATACACCTGCACCCTGCTGAATACCATGCAGTATATCACTACCAGCATCAAGAATCCAGAAGGTATTTATCTTTGGTGAGGGTAGAGAGTATGATCGGTTATGGAGGTAAGCCTGATAGAAAGGGATGAGAAGGGCATAACCATCATGGTTAAGGAAGAGGATATATCCGTGCTCAACATACTCCAGTATGAGATTGCTAAGCAGAAGGATGTCGATGTTGTTGGAGTTGCACAGAGGCACTATCTGATACCTGAGTATGAGTTCAGGATAAGTACGAAGAGCAAGGAAGACCCCTTCAGCATGGTATCTGTAGCGGTCGAGAGGTCCCTGGATAGGATAAGGTCGATGAAGGAGGAGGTAAGCAGCAAGGTTGGCAGCGGTGGCAGTAGATAAGGCTGTGTAGTTGGTTGGTTGGTGGTTGGATCATGCGCTTCTGCCCCAAGTGTGGTATGCGCCTCGTGCAGAGCAAGGGTGGTGATGGTGCCATGCACCTGATATGCAGGAAGTGTGGTTACGATGAGATGGTTAGGAGCACATCAACGAGCACATCGAAGGTGAAGGAGGAGAAGCCTATCATCCAGGTACTTGGAGAGGAAGAGGATATATCCGTGATGCCAACAATAAAGGTCTCATGCCCAAGATGCGGGCATGATACTGCTGTGTGGTGGATGCTCCAGACTAGGAGTGCCGATGAGCCAACCACTCAGTTCTACAGATGCTTAAAGTGCAATCACACGTGGAGGCACTACGCATGAATTACACCATGGAGATACATGCTATGCTTATCAACCTAACATCGCATGATCAACATGATGCTATGGTGATCTACTGCACAACACCTGAGCATGATCAAGGCTCATCACATTGTAGGTGTAAAGGTTTAATTCTAGCACTCTGGATTGGTTAGATATGCTGATGGCAAAGAGCAGGAGTGCAGAGGAGTGGAAGGCTGTGGTCTCTGCAATAAGCACAATAGTGGAGGAGGCTACATTCGAGGCAACAAGCGAGGGTATATCGTTCAGGGGCATGGACCCTAGCCATGTTGCACTCATAGATGTGCAGTTGCTCAACTCTGCATTCGAGCACTACATGTGTGATGGTAGCATAAGGTTCGCTGTCAGGGTGGATGAGTTCCTCAAGTTGCTGAAGAGGGCAGGCAAGGATGACAGCATAGAGATAAGCATAGGATATGCAGGTACTGAGAGCAGGAGAAAGGGCGAGGTTGGCGAGAGAGAGAGGGAGAGAGAGGAGGTAGAAGCGGTTGAGGAGGGTAGCATGGAGGAGGGTGAGAAGGGGGAGACGGTCGCCATAACCACAGATGAGAGCATGCTCTCTATAAAGATGGTGGGCAAGTACACTAGACAGTACAAGATGAGGCTCATAGAGAGCACATCCAGTTCCACACCGCTACCAAAGATAACGTTCAACACTAGGGTTGTGATGAGCATGAGCCAGTTCGTAGAGGCGTTGAAGGATGTGGAGATAGTCTCCGATTACATAACTATGAGGTGCGATGGCAGTACACTGCAGTTCATAGGCAAGGGGGATAGTGGGGATGCGATGATCGCATTCAACAAGGGGGATGAGGGGGTAGAGGAGATGATCAGTAATGGGGAGAGTAGTGCAACGTACAGCCTAGAGTACCTTGGGAGTGTTGTGAAGGCTGTGGATAATGCAGAGAGCGTTGTGGTGGAGTACTCCACAAGGATGCCCCTGAGGCTTGAGTTCAAGATGCCGTACATGTGCAGGATATACTTCTACCTTGCACCAAGGGTAGAGGGTTAGTCAACCAGAACGGATGAGGCCAGCCAACCAACCAACCAAGGCAAGGGTAAAGAATTTAAGCAGATTCTCTCTAGCCTTAACGATCCCCTTGAGGCTTGTGATGAAGTTTGGAGGTAATGCGGTATCGAGTGTGGAGCGCATAAGGCATGTAGCAAGGGATATAGTGGCAAGGTATGTACAGAACCAAGACGGGCACAGACCCAACCATGTAGTTGCTGTAGTCTCTGCCATAAAGGGTGTAACTGATGACCTCATCCAGGTATGCGATAGCATAGTGAGGGGTGAGTGCTCAAGGGTTGAGAGTCTCACAAAGAGCATAGAGGATAGGCATAGGAGCATTGCATCACAACTATGCAATAACGAATCTTATGCAAGCGAGCTATCAAGCATAGTGGATATGCTCATCAAGGAGATGAATGACCTTCTGAGGGGTATGATGCTCCTCAACGAGGTTACACCAAGGTCAAGGGACTACCTGCTCTCATTCGGAGAGAGGCTCATGGCACCTATGCTCTGCTATGCACTCAAGGATATAGGCATCAGGGCTGAGCATCTGACTGGTAAGGATGCTGGGATAGTCACGGATTCCAACTACGGTGATGCTAGACCACTGATGGACACTACGAGGCTGAGGGTTAGGCACAGGTTGATACCCATGCTTGAGCAGGAGGGGGTAGTGCCTGTAGTCACTGGCTTCATAGGCTCTGATCAGCATGGTAACATAACAACACTTGGCAGGGGAGGATCTGACTATACAGCGACGATAATAGCATCATGCATAGATGCCGATGAGGTGATGCTCTGGACCGATGTGGATGGGCTCATGACTGCAGACCCAAGGATGGTTAGGAGTGCACAGGTGCTCAGGGAGGTATCCTATGCAGAGGCCATGGAGATGGCACTATTCGGTGCAAAGTACCTCCATCCTAGAGCACTGGAGCCTGTCCTGGAGAAGGGCATACCAATAAGGATAAGGAACGTATTCAACCCTGACTGCCAAGGCACAACAATACTCAAGAGCCCTGCAGCGTACCCAAGCAAGATAGTCAAGGCTGTAACAGCGATAAGGAGTGTATCGCTCATAGATGTCAGGGGGAGCAGCATGGTAGGCTCACCAGGCACTGCAGGTAGGATATTCAACGTGCTTGGGGATAGCAGGATAAACATAATAATGATATCCCAAGGCCCATCCGAATCCAGCATATCCATGGTTGTGAGGAGGAGCGATCTGGATAATGCAGTGAACGCACTGGAACTCAACCTACTTGGGAGGTTGATCAAGGGCATAAACGTTACAGATGATGTTGCTATAATAGCCGTTGTGGGCTCTGGGATGAGAGGAACCAAGGGCGTCGCTGCCAGAGTCTTCGGTGCTGTTGCCAAGCAGGGGATAAACGTTATAATGATAGCACAGGGCTCATCGGAGTTGAACCTTGCGTTCGTGGTTGAGGATAAGCATGCAGAGGATGCTGTAAGAGCACTGCACGATGAGTTCGAACTGGACAGGATAAATCAGTAATGATATATACAGTTTGATCACTTGTATGAGTGATCAATACACACTCCATCATGTTGTAGCATACATACCCATACTAGATATTTATACAGGGTTCATCCACCATGCTCATGATGGATGTAGAGAGCAGGATGGAGTTGATAGCAAGGGAGCCGACAGAGGAGATAGTTACACCTGAGGAGCTTAGGGCATTACTTGAGGTCAATTCTAGGCCAAGGCACTACATAGGGCTCGAGATCTCTGGTCTACTGCATCTGGGCAGTCTAGTACTTACAGGGTTCAAGATAAACGATATGATAAGAGCAGGGGTAGAGTGCACCGTATTCCTTGCTGACTGGCACACATTCATAAACGATAAGCTCCAGGGAGACTGGGATATGATAAGGAAGGTAGCAAGGTACTACGAGGATGCATTCAGGCTCTTCTGCCCTGGGGTCAACATTATCATGGGCTCAGAGCTCTACAGCAGGTATGAGGGGTACTGGGATGATCTCATAAGGTTCAGCAAGCATATCACCCTGCCTAGAATAATGCGCTCTCTAACCATAATGGGGAGGAGCGAGAGGGACAGGTTGGACTTTGCCCAACTGATATACCCTGCCATGCAGGCAGTGGATGTGCATGCCCTGGGTGTTGATATAGCACATGCTGGTATAGATCAGAGGAAGGTGCATATGCTTGCTAGGGATGTATTCCCTAAGATGGGGTGGAAGGTGCCTGTTGCTGTCCACCACCACCTACTCCCAGGGTTAGGGGAGCCTGTCAGGCTGGGGCTTGAGGATGAGTCGAGCATAGATCTGAAGGTATCGAGCAAGATGAGCAAATCGAAGCCACATACAAGCATATTCGTGCATGATGATGAGCATGCAATAAGGGAGAAGTTGAGGAGGGCATGGTGCCCAGAGAGTGCTGAGAATAACCCTGTTCTAGAGATCGCTAGATACATAGTATTCCATGAGTTCAGAGAGTTCACGGTCGAGAGGCCAGCGAAGTATGGAGGGAGCATAACCTTCACGAGTTACAGGGAGCTGGAGGAGGCGTACACAGGTAAGAGGCTGCATGCCCTGGATCTGAAGAATGCTGTAGCATCGTACCTGAACAGGATAGTCGAGCCTGTAAGGGAGCACTTCAAGGACAGGAGGGAGATAGTAGAGGTGTTGGCAAGGCAGTAACTGTGGAGAGGAGAATGGCATGTGCGAGGGAAGAAGAAGAAGAGAAGAATCATGGTAGTACGTTGGTATTGAGATAGGAACCAGAACCTTTACCATCTGGATCCACAACCCCCTACTACTCTGTAGGTATAGAGGCGATCTGATCTGATGCATCACTGGATACACTTATGGCCAATTGAATTGTGCTACGCCTTGCAATACTCTCACCATTACTGGCAGGTATATCAATATGGTATTTGTCTGCTGTTAGAGACACATCTGTACACTTCCATGCTCTCAATGTAATCTGGTTCTTTAGTTATATCGCCCTTCACTGCCTTGGCGCAACTATGTACATGTTGATCGACCTGCTCTCCCCCTTCTTGATATCTATACTATGGGAATCCAACTCTTGAGAACTCGATGACTGTAATGGGAGTGTTCTCCGATAGATTGCATGCCTATAGCAATGATGGTGGTAGCAATTACAGCGATTGCAAATATCATACCAAACGCAATATACATAGTTCTTATATTCATGTTCCTATCCTCTCCATGAAATGATGGATACTCAGGATATATATGGTAGGAATCACCAATACCTATAGCATAGTAACCAGCAGAGCATAGCATATCACTGCATATCCCTTCCACATAGGGGCAGTCATGAAGCAAGTGCGATCCCTTCTATATACACCAAGATGACACTAGCCTAACGAATCATCCATTCCATTATACTCTCTTGCATGCCTCTATGAGCAACCTCAGCGATTCTTCGAATCCCTCATCCATAGGCAGTAGGTGGAGGATGAAGTGCTCAACCCCCATGGAGGCATAACCTTGAAGTTTACCTGCAACCTCATCTGGAGAGCCTATTATGGCTGAGCCCTTGCTTCTTGCAATGAACTCATCGATACTCTCATCCCTCCTCTTCACCATTGCTATCCTCTCCCTTAACTTATCATTATCATCTGCTATTATCACCCTCATGAGCAGTGACTTTACTATCGAGTTGTAATCTCTCTTCATGCTTGTACAGTGCTCCTTCAGAGTATCAAGCCTGCTCCTCAACTCATCCGTATCTGCGAATGGGCAGTTGTATACATCAGCATGCCTTGCTGCAACCTTGAGGAGCATCCTCCCTGCACCACCGACCATGATCGGGGGATGGGGCTTCTGTACGGGCTTTGGATAGTTGACAGCATCACGAACCCTGTAGTGCTTGCCATTGAACGTGCTGACCTCATCAACCCACATGGACCTTATTATCTGCAGTGCCTCATCCAGTTGCTCTATCCTTACCCTAGCGCTTGGGAAGTCATAGCCGTAGGATACGTACTCCTCCTCGTACCACCCAGCCCCTATCCCAAACTCGAGCCTACCGTTGCTTATGTAATCTAGAGTAGAGGCCATCTTTGCCAGCAGGGCAGGGCTCCTGTAAGAGTTGCATGTGACTACCTGCCCCACCCTTATCCTTGATGTAACGCCTGCTATTGCAGAGAGTAGTGTCCAGCACTCAAGCATCGGTCTGCCTGTGAATGGCCTGTACTCCCTGTACGGGATGAAGTGATCATAAGCCCATAGCGAGTCGAAGCCTAGAGCCTCAGCATCGACCGCAAACCTCTTCAGATGCTCGAACCCTAGACCGTTCAGATCATCTGCCCAGCCTTGAGGCAGTATCAGCCCGAACCTCAGCCTCTCAGAACCGCTACCCATACCTGTTCCATTCCATGATGGTATATCTTCCTTTGTGTGCTGTATGCTAGACCTGCTCCCTTACGAGTTCGTACTTGCTCTTGTACCCCCTAGGGTTTATCATGAGCCCTCTGTAGGTGAATGTTGAGGAGTTCCCGACTATTATGGTAGTGAGCATGCCCAGATGCTCCTGATGCTCAAGCATATGCTCGAGATCTGTTAGCACTATGCTCTGTGAGTCCCTGTATGCTGCCTTGACTATTGCTACTGGTGTATTTGCACTCCTGTACTTGAGGAGTATGTCTCTAGTGTCCCTCAACTGGTGCACCCGCTTCTTGCTCTGTGGATTGTATATGACGATCACAAAGTCTCCCTGTGCTGCTGCTTCAACCCTCTTCACTATTATATCCCATGGCACTAGAAGGTCGCTCATGCTGACTACAGCAAAGTCCGTCATCAATGGCGAGCCTACTAGGGCGGCGCATGCGTTGAGCGAGGAGACACCTGGCACGACCTCAACGTATGGGTTCCTGCCATCCCAGTTGCGCTCTGCTAGAACCTCATACACAAGACCAGCCATGCCGTATATCCCTGGGTCCCCGCTAGAGACTAGAGATACCGTATTGCCCTTGCTTGCCAACTCTATCGCATGGTTCGCTCTATCTACCTCCTGGGTCATGGCATATGCATACACCTGCTTGCCATCGAGCATGTGCCTTATCAGGTCTATGTACGTCTCATACCCTATCACTATACTGCTCTCCTCTATGCACTGCTTTGCCCTGAAGGTCATATGCTCCTCGTACCCTGGGCCTATACCAACCACGTATAGCCTACCTGTACCCATCCCATCTCCATGATGCCTATCACTGTTCACCATGCTAGCATTGCTCATGTATACTTGCAGTATATGATAACTTTTATTCTTTATCCAATGGTTCAAAATAAAATAGAGAGGTTATAGCATCGACTCCCATGGCTATACTAAGTAACCCTGTCACCATTATTGTTGGTATGTGATTCACAGCAGTGATCGCTGGATAACATCGTGAGCATATAGGTATATAAATAGGTAGCGTAACTCCCCTCCTTCTATCGCCTTAGCATAGTACCATGCGATGATAAGTGCATAGAACGTGACCACTAGTCATACCACCAATGGAGTTAGATCCCTGCTTGCTGTTACTACCCATATACCTCTCCTCTCTGCCTCTCTTATTGCTTCCTGCGCAACCTGCATTGCATAAACAACCTTTATCACCCTCTTCCTTACGTACTGTGGGTATCTTGAGCATAATGCCTCTATATCCTTATCCACTTCTTCTATGGTGCTTGGGCTTGCCCTTGTCTTGACCTCTCCTACTATGCATGTATCAGTATCTACACCGTATATATCAACCTCCAGATCTGGTAGTTCAAGCCTGGATATGCTTACCGTTGCTAACCCTCTCTCCCTCAACCTGTACTGTACAACCTCTCTTGCTTCTTCCTCAAGCGTTAGGGAGCTCCTCTCCATGTATGCCCTTATCTCCCTGATCTCCCTCCTTATCAGCCTGAACTCCTCGTCATGCCTCCTGAACCCTTCAAGCATATCCCTCCTCATATCCTCTATGCTCTTCCATACCCTAGCGAACTCTCTGTTCATATCTTCTCTTAGGTTCCTGATCTCCTCCTCTACCCTTAGGAACCTCTCCTCGTTCCTTGCCTGGTTCTCTGCCATTCTTTCTTCTACAGCAGCAGTCCTCTCCTCTACGCTAGCTATCCTGTCAAGTATCTCCTTGTAGCCTATGATATCTGCTACGGCATGCCTGAACTCTGTATCCTTATCAAGCATATCCAAGAGTGTCTTCTTCAGCTCTTCCCTATTCACATGGAAGGTAGGAATAAAGCAGTATATAAAGTGAAATGTGAGACAGGATAAGAAGGATAAGCATAAGAGGGATAATAGGATAGAGGAGGAGGTTAATAGTGTAGTAAGATAGGATATAAGTACACCACTACTGCTACTACTTACTCACGAATGGGATAAGATATGGTACCCCCCTACCTTACCTCCTCTTTACCTAGATAACATACTCCTAGGGGGAGGAGGGTATTACGACTGACTGTAATAGACAGTAATACATACTATAATACAAAATACTACCCTCTACCACTACTCTGTCGCTTCTACTACCCTATACTGACTGATTGAACTGGAATCACTGAACGACCCCCATGCGTGATCAGAATTTTTTCTCCTTCTCTCCTTCTCTTCTACCTTCTCCTCCCCTCTATCCTCTATCGAAATACTACTCAAAAATACCCTCGCATAGGGTCATTCAGTCATTCCACAACAGAAGAAGTAGAGAGAGGTGAAGATAGCAATAGCAATAGCGATAGCGATAGAGAGTGGAGTGAATAGGTATAGGGAGTCCGCTGACTATATGTTATGTAGTATTGTTTGCTGTAGTCTATCTGTGTAGGGTTAGTAGTAAAGTAAAGCAGTAGTAATATGATTATAGATAGAAGAATATGATTAGGGAAGAATTTTGGTCATGCGTAGGGGTCATTCAGTCATTCCACAGCCATGCTACTTCACAGTATGAAGAGACCATGGTAACCCATTATTAATATTTAACACAATAATTAATATTACATATAAATCTTTCTATACATGAGGGATAGCTTATGCTAGGAGTCGTTCAACCAGCGTTCGCTTGGCTGCTGTTTCTGCTTCTGCTGCTATTATTATTATAGTTGCTGTTTGGACTACTGCTACTATTGCTACTATTGCTGGTGTTATTATTGCTACCCTCACCCTCACCCTCATGGTCAACAGCATGGTACACAAGTTCCTGCATTGCAACAATGAACTCATTATCCTCCGGCAGTTCCATGTTAAGTCCTGTTATCCTATGTAGTTCCTCTATCCTC
>JANWZS010000021.1 GCA_025054855.1 Candidatus Nitrosocaldus sp.
CCATACCATACTGCTGCTACTACTACTGTTATCTGACTTTGCTATCTGACTTTGTATGTTTATGCTATAACTATGATATCTCCCTTGGGTAAGCGTAATGCTCTGTTGTTGCTGTACCATACCTTCTTCACAGGATCCCACCTTGCTCTCTGCCTCTTAAGGTAGTCCTTCACCTTCTCCTCATACTCAAAGTAGTACTCGTAGCGTCTTACCCTCTTACTTTCACCTTTACTTTCACCCTCACCTTCCTCTCTCTTTCTTCTTCTTCTACTACTACTCCTTCCTCTTCCTTCTCCCTCTCCCTCTCCTGCTACTATTTCTTCTTCCTCAACCTCAACCTCAACCTCAGACTCAGTTATCACCACATATATCCTGAGTGGTATTACCTCAAGGTATGGTAGTATCTCTTCCTTCCTGTATGGATACACCTTACCTGAGAAGACCGCATAGTACTGCTTCTCATACTCCTTTCTATTTCTATACCTGTAAGATAGAGACATAGACAGAGACCCCCAATTCTCTTCATACCAGCTCACAAGTCTATACACTTCATAGAACCCGTCTGGTAGGGTACTCATGTCTATCAGGTAACCATAACACTCACGTGTGATAATGACACCATTGCTGTTAGGTTCCTTAACCATATAGATCACACCTTTACCATAGACCCTCTCCCCTGTTACCAGTCTGACCTCACCCTCTATGCTACGCTTACCTATGACCGGTCTGCAGTACTCTCTTGTATCCTCAAAGAAGAGGATCGAGTCTTCCCTGCTGAGTTCCTTCTTCTTCCTCTCCATACAGTAGATAATTGATTATAACTTCTCCCCTCTATCTGTCTACCTCTATCTCTACCTCCCTCCCCTCCCCTCCCCTCCTATTCCCTTCCTATAATTCCCTTCCTTCCTTCCTTCCTTTCTGCTACTTCCTCAGTCCAGTCTTACTACTCTACTCTATTATCTACTGATGACTGATAGAGATAGAGATACAACAACAGCAGAAGCAGGATCAGGATCGGAGGTAGAAGGAGACAGAGGAAGAGGAAGAGAAAGAGGAAGAAGAAGAAGAAAGGAAGGTCAAGGTCAAGGAGAAGGGAAAGAGGAAGGAGTAGTAGTAGTAGAAGAGGTAGTCCAGATATACAGAGTAATGTACGAATGCTGTAACTGTGCCTACAGGACATGCAGTGAGGAGAAGATAAGGAGGCATGCTGAGAGAAGCAAGCATAGGTACATTGCAAGGGTATACCCATTAGCAAGGAACAGGAAAGGTAATGGTAGTAGCAATAATGGTAGCAATAGTAGCGGTAATGGTAATAGTAATAGTAATGCCAACGGTGGCAGCAGTAGTAGTAGTAACGGTAATGGTACCAAGGAAGCAGAGATAGAGACAGAGACTACTGGTACAGAGACTATGACAACAACAATAACAGCAACAGAGCAGGAAACCGCTGATAAATGCTTCTACAGGTGTAGATCATGCGAGTTCGTTATTGAGGTCAACAACGACAGTAACAGTAGCAATAGAGAGATAGAAGAGGAAGCAGTGAAGAAGCATGAGAAGAATACTGGACACGTATGCGAACAGGTCATACTAGCAAGTAAGAGACCGTACCAGCGCTACCTCGAATGGTTACAGGAGCGAAAGAAGCAAGAGGTAGAGGAACGTTCAAGGCAGGAGAAGAGGAGGAGGGAGAGGGAATACGAGGAGTTCAAGAACACGGTATACGAAGCGTTCACGACCTTCGCAGCAAGGTTTTTCAGGTATGCACAGCAGGCGCAAGCGTTCATAGGTCAAATGCTAGAAGCAGGTACTGGAGCATGGAAACTTCCCTATCTGTACCAGTTCCTAGACAACGAACCATACACCAAGGGTACACCAGAGTTGGCAACAATGACATGGCGATCCTTGCTACTGCTAGCAATACCTACATTCCCCTCTGGTAGGCACAGCAACCGTATAGAGAAGGTACATGTCATTGCCATAGAGGTATTGGACAAGGTGGATAGCAGGGAGATAGAGGAGAGGTGGAAGAAGTGGTTGAGACTAACGATATCAGAACGAATAGGTAGGTTCTATGAGGTTGAAGCTATAACTCATATGGTATTTGCTCTAGAGGGTGAGAACCTGCATGAGGTAGTGGATAGAAAGGATATACCAAACTACAGCATTGAGCCAGCACCACTGCAGTCTAAACCGTTGTACAGCAACTACGAGAAGGGAGGTAAGATAAAGCGCCTTATAGTAGGAGACTGCAAGCGTACCCTTGTCTTCATTGGCAGGAACGTGTATGAGAAGGTAATGACTGCACTATGGATACTCATGCGCTTCTACTCAGCAAAGGCAGCTGGAATGCTCCACGATGACTCCTTGACAACAAGCAGAGTAGCGTTGAGGGAGCAGATCATGCTCAGAGCATTCCAGAACTATAACTCGATAAGACAGTATGGTGTTATGGACGATCTATACTCAACAAGGGAGAGGGAGCATGCCGTAATGGACTCAGTAACTACCAGGAGTACGTTCCTGCGCCTTCTCTCTTCTATACTAGCACTGCAGGAGGTATTCAAACCTCTCATGTTAAAGTGGAGGAGACAGCAACTGGACATGATACATAAGAAGACTGAAGAACTGAGGGATATGCATGCAAAACTGCTTGCTAGGGAGGAGAGGATACTTACTAGGGATCCAACCCCATACACATATGCTACACCATACTCACAGAAGAGGTTCAGTACACTAGCAGCAAGCGAGGTACTCCTAGCAAGGCAACTCAACAGACTCATGGCAACTATCAAGTACAGGTATGAGAGGTTCAAGGAGGCAGTACCAGCTGTAGTATTAGTAAGTACAACTGCAGGTACAGCAGGCACAGCAAGTACAGCAAGTACAGGATCAGGGACAGGAACAGGAACAAGGACAGGTATAGGCATGGGTACAGGTACAGGGGAAGGGGAAGGACCGCCTTGGTAGCTGAACTGAACCACCACCGCCGACACTATCACTAACTATCACCAACTATCACAATCTTACGCTTACGACTATCTGGCGACTGACCGACCAACTGACTGACTAACAAGAACTAACGAGAACGAACAAGAAAGAACGATTCCCTTACCTACCTCCTATCTACCTATGAGTATCCTCACTTCTACCCATATCGTATGCGATATGAGACCACTATCTGGTTTAACATGTTATCACATGCGATATAGCTGCTAAAACGCTATTCTCTGAGGGTATATCGCTTGCGATAAACGTTACATACAGATATAGAATAAGCATGGAAGACCGTGTTTATTAAGTTGGATACCACTTAATAAACAAAGGGATCTACTATCTAACTATCTGCCTATCTGCTTATCTTCTCTTTCTCCTTTCTCCTTTCTCCTTTGTTATCTGTCTGAGCAAGCATTCATTCTGCTTCTGATAGATCAGTCCTTCCTTCATTCTTCTCCCCTTCCTTCCCTTCCCTTATCTCCCTTCTTCTCCTACTCCTTCCTCTTCCATTATACTATGTATGGGTGATAGGGATAGGGATAAGGATAGGGATAGTGACAATGATAGGGATAGGGATAGAGTTACTCCCCAGCATGAAGGATACGTACATGAGTATGAACATGAACATGAACACGAATATGAATATAAACCTAGGGAGTACGTGGTCAGATACTACACATGCGCAAGACCAGAATGCAGGTACAGGACAGAGTCAGCAGAGGAGGCAAGGAAGCATGAACTAAGCAGGAAGGGTCACTACTGTGAGGAGGAGTATGTGATAAGGAGTAGGATAAGGATACCTAAATAAAGAAGTAAGTCAGGTTTAGAAATTGTTAGGCTACTAACCGAGTAACCAAAACAATAAATAGAAGGAACGATAGTTTTCTATCATTCAAAACCGCTTCATAATATAGAATCTATAGAGATTTGAACCGAAAACCTTAAATCCCGTCCCCGGCGCCATAGTTAGTACTCGTATTGATGCCCACAAGAAAACTGGATGTTATTCATGTCATGCTATGCTTAGCCCACCATCCACTATGAGCATCGTCCCAGTTATCCATCTTGCACTATCCGATGCAAGATACAGTATGGCATTTGCTACATCCTCAGGCTCACCTATTCGCCCCAATGGCTGCAACTTGCTCAGCCCCTCTCTGGTCTCTGTATCCTCAAGGTAAGGTTCCAAGAACTTACTCCTGACTGTACCAGGGCATACGCAGTTGCATCTTATGTTGTAAGAAGCATACTCCAATGCTATGCTCTTCGTGAACATTATTATGCCTGACTTTACAGCGTTGTACACTGAGAGGGGTATCCTGTACGCCTTTATGCCAGCAACGCTCGATATGTTTATTATACATCCATTCCTCTGATCCATCATAACTGGAAGCACTGCCCTAGTCATCCTCAGCGTGCTGATCAGGTTTATGTTTATGAGTGAGTCCCAGTCCTCATCATGCATCATATGGAATGGTGTTGGGTCGTTTATGTAACCAACGTTATTCACAAGCACGTCTATCCTGTCATACTTCTTCAGTACAGTGTTCATAGCTGCCTGCACATCACCTTCCTGTGTAACATCTGCCTTGATGGGTAGAGTATCACCATCTATGCGTGATGCAACAGTCCTAAGCCTCTCAAAGTCCCTCGCAAGCATGGCGACCTTGGCCCCGTTCTCTGCCATTACCCTGGCAGTGGCCTCCCCTATGCCCCTACTCGCACCAGTCACAAGCACGATCTTATCCTTCAGCATCATATGGTTACTCATTCTCTTTCATCCATTATATAAAGAGTTTGTTGCTCACTCGAGATAACAAAAATATATTTATGGTTCGGGGAGTAAGGCTCTGGCAATGGGCGCAAGGCTATTCGGTACCAACGGGGTTAGAGGTGTATTCGGTAAGGATCTGACCCTTGATCTAGCATTAAGGCTATCATACGCATTGGCAGCATACTACAAGGAAGGCCCGTTACTCCTTGCATACGATGGGAGGCATTCCAGTCCGCTCCTTGCGGATGTAGTCAAGGCTGGGCTCAATGCTATGGGGATAGATGTGCATGATGCTGGGCTTGTACCTACACCATGCCTCCAGTACTGTACCAAGAGGCTTGGATACAAAGGGGGTATAATGATCACAGCATCCCACAACCCGCCAGAGTACAACGGTATAAAGGTCATGGCCAGTGATGGGGTGGAGATTGCAAGGGAGGATGAGTTGAGGATAGAGGAGATCTACCACTCCAGTTCCATACAGAAGAAGAGCCTGAGCAACCCCAAGGCTGCTGGTGCAGTGGCAAGGGTATTCCTGGGTATCGGCAAGGATGAGAGGCTGAACGGTGCTGTAGATACCTATCTGCAGGGGATAACCTCGCTTGTGGATGTTGATAGGATAAGGAGTAAGGGTATGAAGGTAGTGGTGGACCTTGGTAACGGTGCACAGGCTAACGCAGTACCTAGACTCCTGAGCATCCTCGGCTGCAAGGTCACCACCATAAACGAGAGGATAGATGGGTCTTTCCCTGGCAGAGGATCAGAGCCCACATTAGAGAACCTTGGTGAGCTTGCAAGGAGGGTAAGGGAGAGCAACGCAGACCTTGGTGTAGCGTACGATGGTGATGGTGATAGGAGTATGTTCTGTGATGAGCATGGCAGTGTATACACTGGGGACAGGAGCGGTGCAGTGCTGATTGAGCATGTGCTTGCAAGGGAAGGAGGTGGAGGTGCGAAGGTGGTCACGCCAGTAAACTCATCGATGCTCATAGATATGGTTGCAGCGAAGTATGGTGCTGAGGTCATAAGGACCAAGGTCGGGAGCGTTGAGGTCTCTAGAGAGATGGTTAGAAGATCAGCGCTCATAGGGCTTGAGGAGAATGGTGGGTTCATGTATGCCAGGCATATACCTGTGAGGGATGGGGCCATGAGTACAGCACTCATGCTCGAGGCACTTGCAGTAAGGGGCGAGCCGTTATCATCAATCATAGGCAGGTATAGGAGGTTCTACCAGTACAAGACCAAGTTCCCGTGCACAAGGGAGCAGTCGTCAAGGATAATAGATGCTCTAAGGAGCACATCCCCAAGGATAGAGAGTATAGATGGTGTCAAGGTATGGGTTGATGATGAATCATGGATCATGGTGAGGCAGAGCGGTACTGAGCCTATAATGCGCCTCTACGCTGAGTCGAGCGATGAGCAGAGGCTGAAGCAGATGATTGATATATACACAGAGAGGATAAGGTCTCTGCTCAAGTGATTACCATATAGATATCTGGCGGATAAATAAGGCAATAATGGGGGCTGTGAATAGGAGAGTATTGGACAGATAGATGAGATCCATCTGTCCAACTAGGTTCTAGGAGAGGAAGGTTCATGTATTGCTAGTTGGGTGCAGAGTATGCTAGGTATAGCATCCATACATCTGTACATCCGTCAATCTATTGATCGTGGATGAGGTAACCTAGCGGTACATCCTCGTCAGTCTGCCACCCTCGTTGTGCTCAGGGCATTCCTATACGTTATAACGAACCCGATACCTCCAAGTATAACCCCTATGGCAAGAACCATTACGAATACAGTTATAGGCATGACCAGAGGTGCAAGTATCTCGTGTGCCTCTGCTGCTGTAAGTCCTAGACCCCCAACGTTAGCAGGCAGCATGGCCTTTGCACCCTCATAACCTCCATACATCATCAGCCATGTCGCCCCTACCACACCAGCGTTCATCATCACAAGATGTGCCCATGCAAAGTACCTAGCTATGCCCCTGTACACAGCAACCAGAGTATACTCAAGATAGTGGTAGAATAGTGCTGATACAGCAACCCCGATCACCCCAACCACAACATACATCACATACCCAATCGTGAACCATGTACCAGCACTACCAAAAGCTATAACCCTGGATACCTCAGGCTTGATGTACATCTGGCCTACTACGGCTGAGAGCGTCAATATGGTAACCAGCAGTCCCTGTATCACTGCTGCCGCCATGAACCTCTTCGACCAGTTACCTACCCTAACATCTCTACCCACCATACATACCACCACTGCATATCTCCAGCGATCATAATTTAAATCGCTGGCAAGATTCTCATACCTGATAATGGCTATGCTTCATGCGTATAACAACATTTTTAAAAGGCCTCATCAATGCTACCCTGATGATCCCAACGGGTGATCCCTATGAGTAAGAGCAAGCCATACTATGTGAAGTTCGAGATACCACGGGAGATGGTGAACCTGATATATGAGGCTGTGAGGATAGCAAGGCAGACGGGTAGTGTGAGGAAGGGTACCAATGAAGCAACCAAGGCCATAGAGAGGGGCAGTGCGAGGTTGGTTGTAATTGCTGAGGATGTAGAGCCTCCAGAGGTTGTTGCTCATCTACCAATACTCTGCGAAGAGAGGAATACACCCTACGTGTACGTCCCCAGCAAGAAGCAGCTCGGTGAGGCCCTTGGTATAGATGTACAGGCTGCAGCAGCATGCATAGTAGATGCAGGAGATGCAAAGCAGGCTGTGGAGCAGATAATAAATACAATGAAGGGTATGAAGAGGTAGGAAGAAGGGGGAAGGTATGGATGAGCAGAGAGGAGGAGAGGCTCACACCTGCTGAGGTTATACAGATAGTCGGTAGGACAGGTATAGCAGGGGAGATAACACAGGTCAGGGTGAGGATACTGGAGGGTAGGGATAAGGGTAGGATAATAGCAAGGAATGTCAAAGGGGCTGTGAGGCTAGGCGATATACTCATGCTAAGGGAGACGGAGAGGGAGGCTAGGAAGATACAGTGATAAGTAGGTAGGTCTGATGGGGATTGGTAGGTGGATGCGATAGATGAGCGTTAGTGGTATATCAACCAAGTCATGCAGCTTCTGTGGTGAGGCTATAAGGCTGGGGGATGGTAGGGTACTCGTGAGGAATGATGGGAGCATGCTCTACTTCTGCTCGAGCAAGTGCTGGAAGAACATGCTCGTACTAAGAAGGGATGCCAGGATGTTGAAGTGGACCAAGAGGCACGTCAAGGGTGGGATAAAGGTAGGCAGGACTGTGTAGTGAGAAGGTGGTGTATGGGATGGAGGCAGGGAGCAGTAGGAGGAGCGATAAGACGCTCATACTCATAAAGCCAGATGCGGTGAGGAAGAATGCCACAGGGGCCATACTCAAGAGGTTCGAGGATGAGGGTTTCAGGATAAGGGAGCTGCTCATGCTCAGATTGAGCAGAGAGGAGGCTGAGGAGTTCTACTCTGTGCACAGGGACAAACCATTCTTCAACGAGCTCGTTCGGTTCATAACCTCAGGCTCGATAGTTGCAGCAGTGCTGGAGGATACGAGGATGGGGACGGGGATGGGAATCGATGGCAGTGGTGATGATGCTATAGCAAGGGTTAGGAGGATAATAGGTGCAACGAACCCAAGCAAGGCTGAGGAGGGTACGATAAGGAGGATGTACGGCTCAAGCATAACCGAGAATGCCATACATGCAAGCGACTCCATAGAGAGCTTTGAGAGGGAGACCAAGGTCATATTCGGGAACAGGAGGTGCCATGGCTGAGATGGTAGCAGATAGGCGAGCTGGTAGTGAGTAGATTGCCAATAAGGCAGCCAGTGGTTGTAGTGCTTGGTCATGTCGACTCTGGCAAGACATCGCTACTGGATAGGATAAGGGGTACAGCGGTACAGGCCAGGGAGGCAGGGGGGATAACACAGCACATAGGTGCGAGCTTCTTCCCTCTGGAGACGATAAGGGAGATATGCGGACCGCTCTTCGCAAGGTTTGGTGCTGATCTGAAGGTCCCAGGACTGCTCGTCATAGATACCCCAGGGCATGAGGTATTCGCCAACCTGCGTGTGAGGGGAGGCTCAGCAGCGGACATAGCCATACTCGTGGTCGATATAAACAAGGGTCTAGAGGCACAGACCTACGAGAGCATAGAGATACTCAGGAGCAGGAGGGTCCCGTTCGTTGTAGCGCTGAACAAGCTGGATATGCTCGCAGGGTGGAGGAGCACTGATGGCAGGATTCCATTCCTTGAATCGCTGAAGAGGCAGGAGAGGTCTGTCATCGATGAGTTGGATGCGAGGATATACACCGTAGTCGGTGCACTCTCTAGGCTGGGATTCAGGGCGGAGGCATTCTACAGGATCAAGGACTTCACCAGGGAGATAGCCATAGTCCCAGTCAGTGCTAGGACTGGTGAGGGTATAGCGGAACTGCTTGCAGTGCTCGTAGGCCTGACTCAGCAGTACATGCTCAAGAGGCTGGAGGTTGGTGAGCATGGTAGGGGTATAGTGCTGGAGGTGAAGGAGGAGACTGGGTTGGGCATGACAGCGAACATCATACTGCTCGATGGTACTCTGAGGGAGGGGGATGAGATCATGCTTGCGAAGAGAGAGAGTATAATAACTACCAGGGTCAGAGCACTGCTCCTGCCCAAGCCCCTGGATGAGATGAGGGACCCCAGGGATAGGTTCATGAGGGTGCAGGAGGTCCATGCAGCGGCAGGTATCAAGGTAGCCTCACCAGATCTGGATGGTGTGCTCGCAGGTTCACCGTTCTATGTCCTGAGCAGGGGGGTTGACATCGACATAGATACGCTGAGGCACACGCTTGAAAGCGAGGTCAAGGGTTTAGTCATAAGTACAGATAAGATAGGTGTTGTGCTCAAGTGCGATACCCTAGGCTCACTCGAGGCGATAACGGAGATGCTCAAGCGTGCAGGCATACCCATAAGGATAGCAGATATAGGGAATGTAACGAAGAGGGATATCATCGAGGCATCTACAGTTAGGGAGAGGGATAGGTACCTTGGGGTTGTGCTAGCATTCAACGTAAGGATCCTTCAGGATGCTCAGGAGGAGGCAGATGCCCTCCACATCAGGGTCTTCACAGACAGGGTGATCTACAACCTTGTAGAGTCGTATAGGCAGTGGGTTGAGCAGGAGAAGGAGAGGGAGGAGAGCACTGTATTCGCATCACTCACCAAACCATGCAAGTTCATGGTACTCAAGGGGCTTGTATTCAGGAGGAGTAATCCAGCAGTGTTTGGTGTTGAGGTTGTGGAGGGGAGGTTGAGGCAGAAGAGCCCCGTCATGAACGCCGAGGGGAGTGATGTAGGGATGATAAACCAGATCCAGGATAAGGGCAAGGGTGTGGATGAGGCTAGGAAGGGCATGCAGGTTGCAGTATCCATGAACGAGCCAACCGTGGGGAGGCAGGTGAAGGAGGGGGAGGTGCTCTACACGCTACCATCAACACAGCACCTGAAGCTGCTGAACGAGAGGTTCAAGCACAAACTTACACAGGAGGAGCAGGCTCTGCTGGATGAGATAGCAAGGATAAGGAGGAAGGTAGACCCCCTCTACGGTTACATTTGACCATGGCTCACTCATACGAAGATGCCTGTCACATACATTACCAGTATACCTGTAACGACTCCAGCGATGTTATGCCTCGACGAGATGACTGCGCCCCTACCTCTCATCAATCCGAATATAGCGTATACTACCTGAAGTATTGCACCAGCACCCACTGCAAGGAATACTACAGATGCCATAGGCATGTTCATGAAACCACCTATCCATGCTCCAATGATGGTTGGTATACCAGCGATCATGCCCAGTATAGCAAGGTGCGTTATCCTTACTTGAGATCTAACCATAGGTGATGCTATCGCAAACCCCTCCGTTGTATTGTGTATTGTGAAGCCAATCATGAGGAACTTGGATAGTGCTACTGCGCCAACAGCCAGTGCTGCGCCTATAGCTAACCCTTCGCCCAGGTTATGCAGACCTATGCCAACTGCTACCATATATGCTATGTACAGTACGCCACGAGTAGGCGAGACATACTCGCCAGTCTTCTGTGTAGCATCGGTTCTGATAGATGAATATCTGCTCCCGCTCTTGCTATCATCAGCCCTGTTCATCGTCAAGAGTAAGAGTAGAAACGTAGATATGATGATAGCAGGTATCAGTACTTCACCACCAACAACTGCAAACCTGTCAGCTGTCTCAAATGCCTCCACTACAGCATCTATGGCAAGAAGTGCAAGAAGCCCAGCAGTCAGGCTGAGGAAGAACTCGTTCCAACGTTCTCCAACCCTCTGCATCAGAGGAAACCAGAGCAGACCCAGCGCAACTGGTATCACACCAACATACGTTCCGAGCAGTGCAAAGTAAAGCAACTGCTCAGTGCTGGGTTCTGGAGCAGGTGTGGCAGCCTCTACGGTAGATGCAAACCTTGTGCCATCTGATGTGGTTACTCCTATCTCATACGGTCTACCCTCTACCCATCTGTAGTTGATCATAAGTTGAGCAGATGAGAGCCTCTGCAATACATTGGTGGGTGTGATTATGGCATCCACTGGCGCATCATCTATATCAGCCTGTGCAATGGTAACTGCATCCTGCCCAACATTGCGTATATGTACCACTATCAGGTTCAGCTTGAACTCCACCCTCTCTATAACTATACTTGGTAAGGGTTCTCTGCCATCAAACATAGGT
The DNA here is from genome assembly GCA_025054855.1 of Candidatus Nitrosocaldus sp. Lineage (GTDB taxonomy): Archaea > Thermoproteota > Nitrososphaeria > Nitrososphaerales > Nitrosocaldaceae > Nitrosocaldus. The sequence continues at coordinate 11,507 of JANWZS010000021.1, forward strand.
GAATAGGTGATGTAGTATACGACACCTGCTAAAAGTAAGATGGGTACTACAGCAAGTATCAGCATCGTGACTCTCATATATTCTCACTCCTTCTTCGCACTTCTATGCTGTACTGTACTCACATCAGTAACATGCATAGCCCATCATCACCATCAGCCCCCCTCGTCATCACTAGCATTACCATCACTGCTACTGCTACCCTCGTCATCATCATCATAATCATCTACAACCTTAAAGAATCCCATCCATCCCTTATCGGAGAACTCTATAACATGGGCATGGAACATGTACAATCCTGGATAATCGTATCTGAACTCAAGTATTGCCCTCTCGCCCTGGCTGAGTGTGACCATATCAGTAAACTCATCAGGTACAAGACTTGTACCAGTTCTGTAGAGTCTGAAGAGATCTCCGTGAAGATGGAAGTTGTTTATGAGATCGAACTCGGTCATGTTCACGAGGTAGATCCTCACGAGCTCGCCCCTCTTCACCTCTATCGGGTTCCTCACATAGTGGAATGGTACTCCATTGACAGTGTAGAAGTTATTCTCTCTATCAAAGTCTGTATCATAGCCATTCAGTACCATTACCATCTCTTTTGCTGATTCCCTTGCTGGCCTTGGATCGACTATAAACACTCCATATAGTCCTCTGTTTATATGCTCCGCCACGGGATCGACATGACAGTGGTAGAGGTGTAGACCGAATGGCTCTGCTGTGAACTCATACACAAACCTCCCGCCAGGGGGTATCATGGGGAATACTCCATCCATCTCTGCAGGATGCTTGCCATGAAAATGGATGGTGTGAGGATGGCTCCCATTGTTCAGGAATGTTACCCTTACCCTGTCCCCCTCAGTGGCTCTTAACGTCGGACCTGGTATACTGCCATTGTACGTCCATGCATCGAAGTATATGTTTGGCGCCACTTCGAGCGTAACGTCCTCTACAGTGACTGTGAACTCTCTAAGTACAGTACCATCTTCCAGTATGGAAACCCTACCATAATCAAAACTGGTAAGGAAAGTATCAGGATCTATGCTTGATTCTACATCGTTATGCATGGATGATAGATGCATGCCATTGCCTACATCATGTTCTACACCTACAATCAATGCGCCTGTTATGGGCATCGCTATCATCAGCAGAACTATCGCGACAGGTCTGATGTTCATACCTACCATTATCTTTAGCCATATTTAAGTTTTTTAGACATGGTTAACTCCGCTAGTACTGGTTGACCGCAATGACTGGTCAATCAATGCTGCAAATGTACCATGATACACACGATCTCCAAGATATGTGGTGGAAAAAGTAGGATTAATTATTATGCGATATACTTCCTTATCAGCCTCTCCAACCCTATCTCGCCAACTGCGCCTATAGCCCTGTCGACCATCTTGCCATCCTTGAATACTATGAACGTTGGTATGGCATAGACATCGTACCTAGCAGCTACAGCATTGTTCTCATCCACATTCAGCCTAGCAAATACCATCTTATCACCATACTTCTTGGCCAACCTGTCGAATATTGGTAGCATGAACTGGCATGGACCACACCATGCAGCCCAGAAGTCGACTATGACGGGCTTTGACCCATTGATGGTATCATCGAAGTTCTGCTCGTTCAGCTCCACTAGCTTTGGTTCATTGCTCATACTCCTCTTCTGCTGTTGCTTCATCATCTCCTCAGCCTTCTTACGCATCAACCTCTCTATCTCTGGGTCCCTCTCCACAGGTATCATACGTATTGCTCAAATATAATATTTATTTTTGATGCTAAAGATCGAGCAGGAACCTCAGCCTGTACCTTCCATCCTCAGCACGCTCTATGCTCATCATGTGATAGGTTACACCCTTGATCTCAACCTTGTAATGATGCTTCTCCAGGTCCAGAGGTTCTCCGTACGCCCTTGCCCTCAACGTATAAGCATCACCATCCCCCTCCACTCTAACATCGAACCTGCTCATGGCTGTGTGATCACTTACCAGTGCTATCATGACCTGCTCCAGCCAGTTGTAGAGCAGGCTCTCAAGGTCGTGCCCTTCTGCCTGCAGCTCCACCTCTAGCCTCTCCTCAACCCTGCTGACATCTATCATCACATCTACCAGGGCCCTTGCTGCGAGTGCAAACCCCTGCTCCAGGGTGTCTGCATCCACCTCCACCAGCGCATCGGTCATATGCTCGAGCATCCTGTAACCCATACCATTGCTAACCCTAGCATGTTTAAATAGTTAGATCGTTCAAGCGGGCCCGGTGGGCCTCGATCCCACGACCACCTGCTTAGAAGGCAGGCACTCTATCCATGCTGAGCTACGGGCCCTCATGCTCCAATCCCAGAATTGGATATATCTATCTATTGCGCATGTATGCCCTAGCATAGCAGTAGAGGTACTGCTGCGCATACCCTGCATATGTGCCAAAGTAACCCCTCATGGCACTGGATACCCTCCTGTACATACCTGGAGTCAACCTCACACCAACATCCATACCCACTAGATGCCTGTAATGCCTTGCTATCACCCTTGTTATCCATACATCGATAGGGAATGCATCAAGCCTATCCAGCGCAAAGAGCATTATGCAGTCTGCAACCTTGTTGCCTATCCCATCTACACTCAACAGCACATCCTTCATCTCATCGTAGCTGTACCCCCTTATACTACCAAGGTCCATGGCAGGGTACGAGTGCGCTGCCTGCCTCACGAACCTTGCCCTGTATCCAAGGCCACATGCAGCAAGATCGTTGACGCTGGCATCCTGGAGTGCCCTTGGCGAGGGGAATGTGTGGAATATCATATCGTCGAACTCAACCCTCCTACCAAACCTCCTGCAGATACCCTCGAGCATGTACCTCACCCTTGCTATGCTTGTATTGGTAGCACATATGAATGAGATCATGCACTGGAAGGGGTCCTGTCTCATTATCCTCAACCCCCTGAAGGCCTCTATAGCCTCTCCTATCAGGGCATCCCTGCATGCTATGCTAGAGGTTATGGCATGGATATCATCATCGAGCCTGAAGAGGCTCTCCAC
>JANWZS010000022.1 GCA_025054855.1 Candidatus Nitrosocaldus sp.
CAAGTACATAGCAGGCAAGATAGCGAGGGAGGGGAGGAAGTTCGGTGTATCACTGATCATAGTATCGCAGAGGCCTAGGAGGCTGGATCAGGATGTGCTCAGCCAGATGGGCTCCCTTGCCATACTGAGACTGACCAACCCAGAGGATCAGAGGTATATAAACGAGTCAAGCGAGGCGGTTAGCAAGGAACTGCTTGAGTACCTGCCATCGCTCAACGTGGGCGAGGCTATACTGGTTGGGCAGTGGGTCAACATACCATCCATAGTGAAGGTGGATGAGGTCAAGGAGAAGAGGGGTGGCGAGGATATGAGCGCTGTGGATGAGTGGTCATCGGAGAGGGATCATGGGGATACTGGGTATGAGCGTACAGAGGACCTCATGAGGCTCGACTGATGCATTATGCGTGCATTACGTATTACACGTGTATAATTCGTGCATCTAAACCTGTGGGTAGGGCAGAGGGTTGGGCTCTGGTACAGGCATATGCTCCCCTACTAGGGGTATGATGATACTCATGGCAAATGACAGGATGAATGCCAGAACCAAGAATACTATCACTGCCAGCACCGCTATGCCCAATGCTCTAATCCAGCCCGTCTTGAAGATGCTCTTGTATATCCAGAGCCATGCTATGAACGCCAGTACGACAGCAGGTACTGATGCCTGTGCACCAAGCACGCTACCAAGTAGGCTTGATGATGCAAGCACCACACCTGCATACACCATTGGGCCTAGAGCAGTGGCCCCCATCGCATGGACCAGCCTCACCCTACCTGCTGTGAGTATCTTTGCGGAGATGTACACTGGTATGGATACAATGATCCATAATCCTATAAGAGTAGCCACGAATACAACGCTAGCAGCAAACATATCCATGCACCATCATCTCTCTACCGGATATCACACTACCATTGTATAAAAATACCGCATGGCAAGGAACACGTTTTTAAACCCATTATCCATGAGCTAACGTGTGGATATACTGCTGAAGGATATAATGATAAGGGATGTGGTAACCATAGGCCCAGAGGAGACTGCACAGGAGGCAGCCAAGCTGATGGCTGAGCATGGTATAGGGAGTGTAGTTGTGATGGACTCCACCAAGGTCATAGGCATAGTCACGGAGAGGGATCTGGTGAGGAAGGTCTGCGCCAAGGATATGCCAAGCAGCAGGGTGAGGATAAGGGATGTGATGAGTACCCCTATAATAACCGCAGAACCAGATCTATCCATAGAGGCTGCTGTGCAGAGGATGTTCAACAACAAGATCAGGAGATTGCCTGTGGTTGAGAATGGGAGGTTGGTAGGCATAGTAACCATATCCGATATAGCAAAGCATATGCGCACGAAGTGGCTGATAGAGAAGATATTCGAGTGAAGGGAAGGGAGGGAATCTAAGATAAGGATACTCGTCAGGGGTTACCATCGGTCACCAAGCATGTATAGATCTGGTGCAATTGATAGTTATAGTTAGATAGATTAAAATTGGCATCCAGGGATAGCAGGGTAGAGAGGTAGCATATGGTATGCGTGTTGTGGCCCTAGGCAGCAAGGTGTTCGTCACGAGCTTCCAGATGGCTGGCGTTGAGGGTGTCAGTGTAGACTCACCCATGGATGCATTGAGCAAGATAAACTCACTGGTGGGTAAGAGCAACGAGGTTGGGTTGATACTTGTAAGTGATGATATAGCAGCGGGTATAAGGAAGGAACTGACGGAGATAAGGGCCAAGAACCCCATACCCATAATATTCGAGTTACCAGCACCAGGGAGCAAGAAGGTCCAGGTCAACTACAGGGCACTCCTCAAGCAGATACTGGGCATATGACCATCAGCATGGTATATTGCTGTGCCTAGGTTAATAAGATGGCATGATGTGGATGATGGAGGATGAAGGCAGTACTCCTGGATGGTGATGGTGTGAGCATAAGGGATGTGCCTAGGCCAGAGGTTGGGGAAGGGGATATACTGGTCAGGATGCATGCGTGTGGGCTCTGTGGCTCAGATATAGAGAAGGTCTACGGTAGGTATGGAGTAGTATCCAGGAGGTTAGGGCATGAGCCTGCTGGGGAGGTGGTTGCAGTAGGTAGCAAGGTGAAGGGTATAAGGGTTGGGGATAGGGTATTCGTACACCACCACGTACCATGCTACTCATGCTACTACTGCAACCATGGAGACTATACCATGTGCGAGCACTATCAGAGGAGCAACATAGAGCCCTGCGGGCTTGCTGAGCTCTTCCTTGTGCCAGAGTGGAATGTCACTAGGGGTGGTGTGATAGTGCTCCCAGAGCATGTGACATTCGAGGAGGCAGCCATGATAGAGCCTCTCGCATGCTGCATAAAGGCGCTGGATGCATCATCCATGAGGGATGGGGACAGTGTTGCTGTCCTGGGTGTTGGACCTGCTGGTATGATGCATGTTATGCTTGCTAGGAGCAGGGGCGCAGGTAAGGTAATCGCCCTCGACGTGAACGACTTTAGGCTTGACTTTGCCAGTAAGATGGGGGCAGATATATGCATAAACGTCAGCAAGGATGATCCCATACCGATCGCAAGGGATGCGACGGAGCAGAGGGGTGTGGATATTGCCATAGTTGCAACTGGCAATGTGAGCGCTGTACAGACGGCGCTGAGGATGGTGAGGAGGGGAGGCAAGGTCGTGCTCTTCGGTGTCCCATCCAAGGGTACGAGCATGCAACTCGATCTCAACCATCTCTTCAGCAACGAGATAAAGATCGTGCCAAGCCTTGCCGCATCTGACCATGATACGATGAAGGCATTCAGGATGATAGCAGGGAGGGAGGTGGATGTAGCAAGGATAATAACGCACAGGTTCAGGCTGGATGATGCCCTAGAGGCCATAGAGTGCGCTCATAGAGCAAGCGATGCAATGAAGGTCATAGTTACTGGTTGAGCAGTGACAGGAGAGGCATGGTAGTAGTATAGTAGTAGTAGTATAGTAGTATGCTTGATGGTATCAGATCCTCAAGCGCTTAACCATCATCGAATATCTAGCAGATATGTAGCCTACACCATTCCTGAGACCCGTAAGACCCCTCCAGTTGAGAGCAACCAGGAACGATGCGAGGCAGAGGAGCGATGAGAGTAGCATGACAGCCCTCAGCCCAGCAAGCTCAGCCATGACCCCTCCAACGAGGGAGCCTATTATTATCGATATGCTCATAGCAGATTCAAGCAGTGCAGTGGATGATGCCCTCTCCCCATCACTACTCCTATTTAGGAGTATGTAGAGTGAGCCCAGGTAGAGCATGCTCCATGCTATACCCAGCAGTATCTGTGCTGGTATGATATGCACGTATGTGCTCGATGCATAGTATGCCAGGAATACGACTGATGATAGCAGTACACCAGCCTGTATGAACAGGTTCATGTCCACACTAGATCCTATCCTCTTCATGACGGTATTCATGAATACGAACTGGGTGAGTGCATTCAGGGCATACACGCTACCCAGTTCTATACCATTGAGCCTCAACTCCTGGTTCAGGAAGATGGGGAATATGCTCCATGTTGCTGCAGCACCTACATGCCTGAGCATGAAAGATGCATACACCCTACCATTCTTCCTAGCAACATGGAGAAGGGATGTGCTGGAAGCATTGGCATGGGATGTACCATCCTTGCCCTTCTTGCCTGCCTCTACCCTATTCAGGCCTAGGGATACCATGAACCCAGCCAGGAATATCGATCCAGCGAGCAAGAACACGAATGTGTAACTGCTGGTTAACTGCTGCATCACTCCCGCACCTATGGTTCCAACCAACCATCCAAGTGAGCCGAAGGATACTATGCCAGCGAGCTTACCGTTGTTGGTCCTGTCGTGTGATAGTGCTATCATGGCCCCAGCGTATACACCCGTTGCTACACCAGCAGCAAGCCTTACCAGCATCAGTGTCAGACCATCGTATGCAAGTACATGCGCAAAGAATGCTATGGATGAGGCTAGGAAGCCAAACCTCACGAACCTACCCATCTTGCCATATCTATCCGCAAGCCTGCCAAAGTAGGCGTAGGAGAGTGCCTGGGCTACACCATACCCTGCTGCAATAACCCCTACGAGCATGTACGAGCCTGTGAGTGCATTGGCGAGTATGGGTACGAAGAGTGCAGATGCGCCGAGTGATGAGTTCTCGAAGAGGTTCAGCGCCTTTAGCCTTGCACGATCACCACAACTACCATCATCATCTGCCATTATGGTCTTACGCTCTATAGGGTATGGGGACCACTAATAAATCTATGTATGTACTCTTCCTTAGTTTAGTTTGCTCACTAGCTGGCTTCTAGTAGGCAACCTATGGCAGCAACAGAGTTAAATAATCATACACCATCCATTACCATATGAGCATGGACTGGGGCATGAAGAACAGGCTATCAAGGATAATCAAGGCCGATGGTAGGACCGTTATGCTTGCTGTTGACCATGGGTACTTCCAGGGGCCAACTAGCAGGTTAGAGAATCCCAGGCGTACTATAGAGCCCTTGCTCCCATATGCTGACTCTATAATGCTCACCAGAGGTGTGCTTAGGAACTGTGTAGATGCTGGTGTAGATGTACCTGTTGTGCTGAGGGTCTCTGGAGGCGTGAGCATACTCAAGGAGGATCTATCGGATGAGGATATAACAACAAGCGTAGAGGAGGCTGTAAGGCTCAACGCATCTGCCCTAGCATTATCCATATTCGTTGGAGAGGAGCATGAGCACAGGACACTCGTCAACCTGGGAAGGCTCGTGGATGAGGCTGAACGTTACGGCATACCAGTGCTTGCAGTTACAGCAGTAGGGAGGGAGATGGCCAGGGATGCTAGGTACCTTGCACTGGCATGCAGGATAGCAGCCGAGTTGGGTGCAAGGCTGGTCAAGACATACCACTGTGAGAACTTTGAGAAGGTAGTGGATAGTTGCCCAGTACCGCTGGTCATAGCAGGGGGCAAGAAGATACCAGAGCGTGATGCGCTGCAGTTGACCTACAACGCAGTCAGGGATGGTGCAGCAGGGGTCGATATGGGCAGGAACATATGGCAGTCTGATCACCCTGTAGCAATGATAAGGGCAGTGAGGGCCATAGTGCATGATAATGCTAGCGTCGATGAGGCATGGCAGATATTCAATGAGCTGAAGGGGGAGGTTGTGGTTAAGCAGCAGTGACCACCAAATTTATTTTGGTGATCTATCAATATCATCTATAAAGTATTCCAATTTATATGTGGAACGATGCATGTAAGCTGAATTGAAAGGCATTAAAATAATCGGTTATCTATCCATCTCTCTTCCTTCTCATGTACAGCAGTAAGAGTAACGAGGTTGTGGTTGGTAGTGCTATACCTATTAAGCTCTCAGAGACCACGAATAATGATGTGCTGAATTGTGCGAAGATGGGATGCTGCTCAAAGACATCACTTCCAGGGGTGTCTTTGCTCCACACTTTACATTCCACGTGATACGTGCCTATAGCATTCGTACTCAGGCCTGCAAAGTACACATCATCAGTACGTACAGTGAATCTGGCATCTAGATTACCATCAGCATCATGATCACCATGTGTGAAGGGTATTATTGTACCACCAAATGTACTGCCCGAAGTATCTGTTATTGTTATTAGACCTCTGTTACCATCTGGATGCGCTGGCTCCTCGAAGCATGTTATGCTTGTGTGGGAACCTGGAGATAGAGTTGTGCTACCAAGTATCAGCGTTCGAACCTTGACCGCTTCATAAAGGTCCATCTTTCCATGCCCCGTTATGGTATCATAGCCAGGCAGGTGTACATCTATGGCATTATTGATTAGGGCATTAGCTACGCCCACTGGTGTTATGGATAGATCGTATGCATAGTAATTCTTCAGTAACGCTATTGCTGCAGATACAGATGGTGCTGCGAAACTGGTACCGCTTACATTGATGTAACTACCACCCAGTCTCGTGGTGAATACATTAACGCCTATAGTGCTTATATCCACAGCACGGCCTATTGATGTGAATGGTGCAGGCGTATCAGTGGACCTCAATGCGCCTACAGTTAGCGAACTGCTTATGCATCCAGGCGCACTGACTCCAGCAATTCCAAAGTTACCAGCAGCAGATACCACTATGACATTCTTGCTCAGAGCATAATCTATAGCATCCTTTAACGATGGAAAGTCTGCATCGCAGAATCCTGGATATACGTCTGGCGGACCAGTACCAAGGCTCAGATTTATAACATCAACCCCAAATATATCAACAGCATCGTATATAGCTGCCACTATATCAGACATGTGTCCAGTGCCACTTGCATCCAGCACCTTCAATGCTACTATCTTCGCCCCGTCTGCTAGACCACGTGATAAGGGATGGTTTGATGTTATGATCCCTGCAACGGCAGTTCCATGACCATTGTCGTCCATCGTATCACCATCGGAGTTAACATAATCGTGTCCTCCAGCATAACTATCACTCAACGCAGGATGGTTGTAATCCATGCCAGTATCCAGTACCGCAATCTTCATCCCTGAACCAATATTGCTAGCATAGTGTATTATTGTCGCACCTGTAGCCCTATTTACCCTAGCGTCCAGAGCACGCACCTTAGCATCAACATCAAAACCATTCTCCTTTGCTACCTCTTCTGAAGGGCAGACTGCTATTATAAGTATCTTCATATCACCTTCATCGGCAATGCCTACCTCCTCGCTATGTAGAACATCACATTCATCACCCACTTCACCATCTGTGCTAACAACCTTGTATACTCTTACGCCCTCTTCTGCAGAAGCATCGGTGGTGGATAATGCCGCAAGGGTGGTAAGTAATGCAACAAACGATATTGAGAGCATGTGATAGTCTCTAACCGTCTAAGTATTTAGATGTATCGTGACTAGAACATGTAACTCATGTTCTAGAATATGATTGTCCTAATGGGTATAGTTAAATATAGGTCATAGGGTAAGTTGTGGTGGTGGGTGATGGTAGATGCCAACCCATGGATCTATAACTAAGGCAGGGAAGGTCAAGAGTCAGACGCCAAAGTTGCAGGCTAGGCCCAAGGAGAGTCCAGTTCCCAAGGTTAGGAACAGGTCAAACTATGTGAAGAGGTTCAAGCACAACAGGAAGCCAGGGCAGAACTGGGAGCTCATGGGCTCATCCAGTTCAGGTTCAGGTGCTAGGTGAACCATCACGCCCATATCCATTACCAGATACGGTACGGGTATCAACATACCTGAGGGTTACTGTTAGTTAGTCATCATTATCACATATGTCTTATGCGCACATAGCCAGAGGTGATCCTCTTCACCCCATGATCGCTCTTGACCAAGAGTGAGCCATCATCATCTATATCCATGGCCACACCATCTACAGCCATGGCCTCTCCACCACCTTCTACCACACGTACAGGGCCGAAGAGCATCACCTCCCTGATAGCAGCAAGTATATCAGCCCTGTGTGCCAGTCTTGAGTAGACACCCTCCAGCTCCTTCAAGAGCAGTGCTGTGAGCCTTACCCTGTCCACGGCCCTACCGAGTTCGTGCATGAGGGATGTGGAGCCGTAGTAACTCTCCCTATCAGCATCTCCTATCCTGCTCTCTATGCTCTCTATGCTCACATTTGCGTTGATCCCTACACCTACCACTGCATAGTTGATCCTATCATGCTCCATGCTCATGTCTATGAGTATGCCTGCAACCTTCCTATGGTTTATGAGTACATCGTTGGGCCACTTTATCCTGGCAGGGAGGTTGAGGCTGCGTATGGCATTGCATACAGCGAGTGCGGTTGCGAGTGAGAGCAGTGTCACATGCCCAGTGCTTATCCTCGGCCTGACTATGAGTGAGAACCATAAACCTCCATCTGGTGACACCCATCTCCTCGATAGCCTACCCCTCCCCTTGCTCTGCCTCTCAGCAACCACAAGTATCGAGTCCCTACCCCGTTCAGCGAGCCTCAAAGCCACATCCTGCGTAGATTCAACGTCCCCATAGTAGATTATATCGCTGACTATGCTACACTCCCCAAGCTCCTTCATGATCTCCCACGGATAGAGTCTATCTGGCACACCAACGAGCATGTAACCGAGCCTGGGCTTGGCATCTATGGTGTATCCATAACCTCTCAGCATGGATATGTACTTCCATACGGCCTCCCTGGATATGTTGAGTGCCCTGCTCATCTGCTCCCCAGATACATATCCATATCCATATCCACGATACTCCCTCCTCCCCTTCTCAACATCATGCCCCGTCTTCTCCTCCCTCCCTGCTCCCTCCAGCATATCCAGCACAGCGATCAGCCTAGAACTCCTGCTACCGATGATCATAGATCTGCTACCGCTGAGAGATATATTTAATTTGGTGATCAGGCAAGGTTAGGGGATGGAGAGGGATGGTTACTCTGATGATGAGATAAGGAAGGTACTCTCCCTCAAGAACATAGCTGTAGTTGGCATCTCGAGGGACCCAAGCAAGGATGCCCATATAGTGCCAAGGTACCTGATGGAGAATGGTTACAACATAATCCCCGTGAACCCATTCGCTGATGAGATACTTGGCAAGAGGCCATACAAGAGCCTCAGGGATGTGCAAGGCGTCGTGGATGTAGTGGATGTGTTCAGGCCTTCAGATCAGGTCCCTCCAATAGTGAGAGAAGCGATAGAGAAGAAGGCGAAGGTACTGTGGCTCCAACTCGGCATATACAACAAGGAGGCCATAGAGGAGGCTAGGAGGCACGGGATGATGGTTGTGTACAACAGGTGCATGATGCAGGAGCATAAGAGGTTGTACGTATGGAAGCGCTGAGGGATGAGGTCAGGAGGGTGGCGGATAGGCTGAACCTCAGTGTGCATATAGTCATGGATGAGGAGAATAGCATCATCAAGGTTTATGCAGATGCAGATATGCTGAGGAGGGCGAGGGCAGGGATGAGGGATGTGCTGGAGCTTGCGTACACAACTGCAGAGCACCATCCGTACTGGGGCATTGCATACAATGCAGCGGAGATACTCAACATACTCCTTGAGAGATGGGATGGTAGTAGTGATCTGAGCAGGGATGAGATAGACGAACTTGAATGGAGGGCATCAGAGCTGAAGAATGCCATAGAGAAGCTTAAATAACCATTCCAGTAAGTAGATGTGTGCCAATAAGGATAGGTCTTGTAGGTAAGACCAATACGGGGAAGACCACATTCTTCAACGCTGCCACCCTATCCCAGGCTGAGGTCTCTACCTATCCATTCACGACGAAGCAACCTAACTTTGGCACATCGTATGCCATAACCCTGTGCGTGCACAAGGAGTTCAATGTCACGGATAACCCAAGGAACTCCCTGTGCAGGGATGGCTGGAGGTTCATACCCATAGAGTTGATAGACCTACCAGGACTGATCAAGGGTGCATGGCAGGGCAAGGGGCTTGGGAACCAGTTCCTTGCAGTTGCTGCGCAGTCTGATGCACTGCTCCACATAGTCGATGCTTCTGGCAGCATAGATGCTGCTGGGAGGATAACGGAGCCAGGTACTGGGGACCCCCTTGCAGATATAGCGGATATAGAGGAGGAACTGGTGATGTGGTACCTCAAACTCATAGAGGGTAATAGGGAGAAGATATCCAGAGCAGTGAAGAGCGGGGAGAGACTATCTGTAGCAGTGGCAAGGGTCATGGCTGGGGTTGGTGTGAAGGAGCATCACGTGCAGAGGGCACTGATCGATAGCAACCTCCAGGATAAGGACTTCGATAACTTCAGCATGGATGAAAGCAAGAGGTTCGCATGGGCGTTGAGGGATGTATCCAAGCCTACGCTTATAGTGGCAAACAAGATAGATGTTCCTACTGCTACTGAGAACTTCAGGAGGATGAGGGAGGAGTACAGGGATATGCTTGTTGTACCAGCAAGCGCAGAGGCTGAACTCACGCTCAGGAGGGCTGAGAGCAAGGGGCTGATAAGGTACATACCAGGGGATGAGAGGTTCGAGGTGATCAAGCAGGATGGGCTCAATGAGAGGCAGAAGTGGGCACTCAACTTCATAAGGAGGGATGTGCTTGGTGAGTACATGCGTACAGGTGTGCAGCATGCGATAAACGTTGCTGTATTCAAGTTACTCAAGATGAATACTGTTTACCCTGTCGCTGACTCCTCAAGGCTATCTGATAAGGATGGTAATGTTCTACCAGATGTGTACCTACTCCCTGCTGGTTCTACGGTTGAGGATCTGGCAAGGCAGATACATACAGATCTTGCAAGGGGGCTACTGTATGCTATAGATGCTAGGGATGGGCTGAGGCTACCTGCGGATTATGAACTGAAGGACAGGGATGTGATCTCCATAATCTCTGCTAGTAAGAAGAAGTAGTAATAATAATAGCAATAATAATAGTCGTAGTAGTAGTAGTAGATGCATAACAACTATGATACATCTTACTAACTATATTCGCATGGATCAGGTGAGATGCTCCCATCCATACCCCTTCAACTCCCTCTCCCCATCGACCCTAACAGATAGACCAGAGCCATGCTGAACCCTGCCTATGACCATGGCGTCACACCCATTGATCCCTGCTATCCTCATCACCTCATCTATATGCTCCCTCTTGACTGTAGCGACTATCTCATACTCCTCCCCAGCGTAGAATACGAGGTCATCTATGGGTAGCGAGTTCTCCCTTGCGAACCTTGCTACACCAGCACCGATGGGCACACGCTCTATGGTGAAGTGCTTCCCGCTAGCCTTGCTCATCTCATGCAGCGTATATGCAAGACCATCGCTCGAGTCCATGGCAGATGTTGCATACCTAGCAAGCATGAGACCGAACCCGAGCCTGGGTCTTGGCATGAGTACGCTCCTCACAGCCCTCTCCCTGAACCTCCTGCTGCCCGTACTCGCCTGCCCAAGGAGTATCTTGAGCCCTGCCTTGGTGTACCCGAATGGGCCAGAGACTATTATCAGATCCCCCTCGGATGCACCTGAGCGCCTCACCAGTCTCCCCTCTGGCATGCCAAGCATGCAGCAGTCTATCACGAGTTCTCCCCCCTCATTGGTATCCCCTCCGACTATGGTGATGTTGAACTCCCTGCAAGCCCTCCTGAACCCCCTTGCCAGGCCATGCACGTAATCCTCCCCAACACTCCTGGGTAGTGCTATAGATACCAGGGCATAGAGTGGTCTCACCCCCTTGCTCGCCATATCGCTAACCACTGCTACGATGCTCTTCCTTGCTATCTGCCATGCCTCCATCCCCCTTGGCACATCTGTACCCTCTACCAGCATATCGCACTTCATGGCAAGGGTTAGATCATCTATGCGTATGATCTCGACATCATCGTAGCAGTCCTTGCCTATGTAGGATGATATGATCTCTATAACCCTCCTCTCGCCCAATCCCATGGTCATCCCCCACGGATCATCGCCTCATACCTCCTGTAGAGTGCATCGCACCTCTCCCTAGTATAGGACTCCACAGATAGCCTGACCACAGGCTCCGTATTGGATGCCCTAACCAGTACCCATGTACCCTCATCCACTATCAACTTGATGCCATCTATGCTTATAACCTCAGAGTATTCATGTGTGCCGATGAGTTCATCAACAAGCCTATCATGCATGCCTCTATCCGAGTATACCTTGCCCCTCCTCACATGGTACCTGCCAGAGTACTCCATTACCCAATCCAGTTCATCGAGCATGGAGAGTGCGATGGCAGATGCCAGCAGACCATCCCTGCAGAGGTTGAACCCAGCCATTATGAAGCCAGCGCTGCTCCCCTCCCCTCCAGCATGACAGCCATTGCTGAGCATCGTATCGACTACATTGGCCTCGCCAACCTTGCTGTAGTGCATGGTACAGTTCATTGCTCTGGCTAGGTCCCTTACGGCATTGCTCGTATCTATGCTCACCGCTACGCTTCTACAGCCCATCTTTACTGCACCTGCTATGCATATGAGCAGTGTATCATCTGGCTTGTATATGCTTCTGGCTCCCGTGAGCATTACCGCTCTATCACCATCCATATCCAGTGCTATACCCAACCTGCACCCATCGGCTAGTGCGCTGCGTAGATGTGCAAGGTCAGAGCCTGTTGGGTCTGGTGAATCTCCATCGAGCATCACAGCACTGAAGCCCAGCCTCGTGAGCATCTCGAGTATGTATCTCCTACTGGAACCTTGTGCAGTGTCCACTGCTATTCTATCTGCACCATGTATATCGAGCGGGAGGAATGCGAGGAGATCATCTACATACGCTGATGCATGCTCATGCTCCTCACCTATCACATTCCTCCCCCTACTCCTCCTGCTGCAGTGATCTGAGGGGAGTCTATCAGCAGGCATACCCCTGCCGTGGAGGGCAAACTTCAGGCCGTTCCAGTCGAGCGGGTTGTGCGATGCACTGACCATTATGCCAGCACCAACCTTATCCTCCCGTGACTCCCTCATGAGCACTGGCGTTGGTGCTACCCCCAGGTTATACACATCCACACCCTGCTCCCTCAGCACGGCAGATACCATACCTGCTATGATCCTGCCCGATACCCTAGTATCCATGGCTAGTGCACAGCCCTCGCCTATCATGGAGGAGAATGCTCTTGTGAAGTGCATAACATCCTCCAGAGTAAGCTCATCAGGGAATACACCCCTAACGCCAGATACAGATACCTTCAGACCCATACCCATGCTAAGGTTTAAGTGTAATTTATTCATCATCTAAACCCATTCGTCCATGCCTCGGTAGCTCAGCAGGTTAGAGCGAGCGCCTCGTAAGCGCTAGGTCGCGGGTTCAAATCCCGCCCGAGGCTCTACCTGGTTGAACCTTTAACTCCGATACCCAA
>JANWZS010000023.1 GCA_025054855.1 Candidatus Nitrosocaldus sp.
GATAGGGTAGTCAGGTTGGAGGAGAGGATAGTAGCATTGGAGGAGAAGGTCGTTGCACTGGAGGAGAGGATAACCAGTCTGGAGGATAGGGTAGTCAGGTTGGAGGAGAGGACTGCCACGATAGAGGAGGAGATCAGGAACCTTAGAAGGGATATGCTTGAAGGGTTCAGAAGGCACGATGAGGAGTTCGCTAGGGTATGGAAGAGCATAGAGGATATGAGGAGGGATATGCTTGAAGGGTTCAGAAGGCACGATGAGGAGTTGGCGGCTCTGAGGGTCGTAGTCGCCTCCCTGAGCAAGGGTATGGATGAGTTGAGTGTCAGTGTTGGTGCTCTAGGCAGAAGGGTAGGCAGGGATCTAGAGAGGCTCATCCTCAACATCTACAGGGATCAGCTGATGCAGTTGGGCGTAGACAAGGATAGGGCAAAGAGGTTCGAGTACATAGACAAGGAGGGGCTATATGGGTTGAAGGGTAAGAGGTACGAGTTCGATATAGTCGTGAGCGATGGCTATGCAGATGTGGTAGAGGTGAAGAGTCGCATGAGTGAGGAGGATATGGTTGTATTCTATGAGAAGGTCAACAGCATAAGGCCAGTGATAGATGGTGAGTATGGAAGGGTGAGGAGGCTTGTAGCTGTAGCAGTGCACATGGATGCTGAGGCCATAGAGAAGGCCAAGGAGCTTGGTATAGAGTGTATATATGGTCATATAATTAGGGATTGATGCATCTATGATCGTTTATGTATCTTGATCGCTAGACATCCTATATGCCTCACCCTCACACCGCTTCCATTCACAATATATGCATACAGATGGCATGTAGCAAGTAAGTCATCAGACGAACTTGGCTCTGCCTACTCTACTCCACATACAATGTTCTGTGTCAGTACTGCAGGCATACACATACAGCACCACATGCATGTTAGAAATGATTAAATAAGAAGCATATAGAAGTGGATGAGGGTCAAAATTCAGGCGATGCGTAAGGTTCACGATGGTTACAAGGCCATGCTCATGCTCGAGGATGGTAGCATATTCAAGGGCATAGGCTTCGGCTACCCATGCAGGGTAGTTGGAGAGGTTGTATTCAACACTGGCATGGTCGGTTACACTGAGGCGCTGACCGATCCATCGTACAGGGGGCAGATGCTCTGCCTAACCTACCCATTGGTAGGGAACTATGGCGTACCATCATACAGCATAAGGGATAGGTTCGGGATACCAAAGTACTTCGAGGCAGATAGCATACAGGCTAGGGCACTGATAGTACATGAGCTCTCACCATATGCAAGCCACTGGGCAGCATCCAAGACACTCGATCAGTGGCTCTATGAGGAGCGTATCCCTGGCATACACGGTATAGAC
The DNA here is from genome assembly GCA_025054855.1 of Candidatus Nitrosocaldus sp. Classification (GTDB taxonomy): domain Archaea; phylum Thermoproteota; class Nitrososphaeria; order Nitrososphaerales; family Nitrosocaldaceae; genus Nitrosocaldus. Next base: position 1,366 of record JANWZS010000023.1, read on the forward strand.
ACAAGGGAGTTGACCAAGCGCCTGAGGGTCAAGGGTGTGATGATGGGGGTTCTGGAGGTCTCGAGGTCTGATATAAGCGTGGATGATCTAAGGAGGGAACTTGCCAATGCACAGAGGTACGATGAGATCAACTTCGTGCAGGAGGTATCTACCAGGCAGGCTATAGCATACAGGCAGGATAACCCCCATGGCACCGTAGCACTGGTTGATACTGGCACAAAGTACAGCATAGTTAGGAACATACTGCGCACAGGTTACGATGTCATCAGGTTACCGTACAACACAACCATCTCCCAGTTGCTCTCATACAGGCCAGATGGAGTGCTGTTGAGCAACGGCCCTGGGGATCCCAGACTATGCACTGAGACCATAGAGCTGGCTAGGGAACTCCTGGAGAGGGACATGCCAGTGCTTGGTATATGCCTGGGCGAGCAGATACTCGCACTTGCATCTGGCGCAGAGACCTATAAACTCCAGTACGGGCACAGGGGCCAGAACAAGCCATGCATCAACCTTAGGGATGGTAGATGCTACATAACCAGCCAGAACCACGGCTACTGCGTTAGACCAGATACGCTCAAGGGCACAGGGTTCGATATCTGGTTCCTAAATGCTGATGACAAGACCGTTGAAGGGATAATACATAGGGATAGGCCTGTAATAGCAGTACAGTTCCATCCAGAGGCGGCACCAGGGCCCTACGACTGCATGTACATATTCGATATGCTTGCAGATATGATGAGGGGTGGTTAGCGTTGCCACTGCTCGAGGGTATAAGGAAGGTGCTGGTTCTAGGGAGTGGGGGTATAAAGATAGGCGAGGCTGGGGAGTTCGACTACTCTGGGAGCCAGTGCCTCAAGGCGATAAGGGAGGAGGGTGTGCAGGCTGTGCTGGTCAACCCCAACGTTGCAACCATACAGACCGATACGAGGCTGGCAGATAAGGTGTACCTGCTCCCAGTAACCCCATCCATGGTTGCCAGGGTCATAGAGCAGGAGAGGCCAGATGGAATAATGCTCAGCTTCGGGGGGCAGACTGCACTCAACTGTGGTGTTGCACTGAAGAGGCAGGGGATACTGGAGAGGTACGGTATCAGGGTCCTAGGCACATCGGTAGAGGCCATAGAGACTGCTAGCGATAGGGAACTCTTCAAGCAGACGATGAGGAGCAATGGGATAGAGATAGTGAAGGGTAAGGCAGCACACAGCATGGATGAGGCACTAGCAGTGGTCAGGGAGCTTGGCTACCCCGTGATGATAAGGGTAGCATTCACCCTTGGTGGCAAGGGCTCAGGTATAGCACACAACGAGTACGAACTCCACGAGATAGTGCAGAGGGGGTTGGCAGCGAGCATGATACACCAGGTCATGCTAGAGGAGTACATAGGGCACTGGAAGCAGATAGAGTATGAGGTGATGAGGGACTACAAGGGCAACTCCATAACTGTATGCAACATGGAGAATATACTCGCCATGAGGGTCCATACAGGGGATAACATGGTGATTGCACCATCTCAGACCATAAACAACCACGAGTACCATATGCTCAGGAGCATAGGGATAAGGGCAGTTGAGGCATGCAAGGTAGTTGGGGAGTGCAACATACAGTTTGCGTTAGAGCCTACATCTGAGCGCTATGCTGTGATAGAGATAAACCCCAGGCTCTCAAGGTCATCAGCATTGGCAAGCAAGGCCACTGGCTACCCTCTAGCGTACATGGCCGCAAAGATAGCCCTGGGCTACACGCTGGATGAGCTGCTCAACAGGATAACCAAGATGACTACAGCCTGCTTCGAGCCATCCCTTGACTACGTAGTAGTCAAGGTACCAAGGTGGGACTTTAGGAAGTTCGATAGGGCGAACAGGAAGCTAGGCACGCAGATGAAGTCCGTTGGCGAGGTCATGGCAGTAGCAAGGACATTCGAGGAGGCGATACAGAAGGCCTACAGGATGCTCGATATAGGGCTGGATGGTGTGCTCAGAAGGGAGCCGAAGAGGTTCAGGAGCGAGGAGGAGTTGGAGGATGCTATAATGAACCCAGACGATGAGATACTGCTGAACGTGGTGGATGCCCTTAGACTTGGATGGAGCGTTGAGAGGATATCCAGGCTCACACCCATAGACCCATGGTTCATCTACAGGCTCAAGAACATAGTGGAGATGGAGAATAGGTTGAAGAGCCTCAAGGAGTTGGATGAGGATACCGTAAGGGAGGCCAAGAGGCTGGGCTTCTCTGATAGGCAGATAGCAAGATGCCTCAACATGAAGGAGGAGGATGTGAGGAGGTTCAGGAAGGGGAAGGGTATAGTGCCTGTAGTCAAGCAGATAGACACGCTAGCTGCTGAGTGGCCTGCAAAGACCAACTACCTGTACATGACCTATGGAGGGGTAACGGATGATGTGCTGGTCAGCGGTACGATGCAAGGTGGGGATGGTCCAGATGAGAGCAAAGAGCATGAGTATGAGTGTGAGCATGATGGCAACGGTAGGGTCATGGTCCTTGGTGCAGGGACATACAGGATAGGCTCCAGCGTAGAGTTCGACTGGGCAACTGTGAACATGATATGGGGACTGAAGGATCATGGGTTCAGGGAGGTCGCTGTGGTGAACTGCAACCCAGAGACCGTATCTACAGACTATGATGTGAGCGATAGGCTGTACTTCGAGGAGCTCACGCTCGAGAGGGTACTCGATATATACGAGAAGGAGAACCCTGAGGGTATAGTCACGTGCGTTGGTGGGCAGGTGGCGAACAACCTAACGCCCAGGCTAGCCATGCATGGTGCAAGGATACTTGGTACAGGTAACGATGACCTCGATAGGGCAGAGGATAGGGCGAAGTTCAGTGCTCTACTCGATGCCCTAGCGATAAAGCAGCCAGCATGGCAGGAGTTCACGAGCATAGAGAAGGCCAAGGAGTTCTGCAGGGGCATAGGCTACCCAGTGCTCGTCAGACCATCCTACGTGCTGAGCGGTTCTGCCATGCGTGTAATATGGGATGAGAGCAACCTAGAGCATTACCTCAACATGGCTGCTGAGGTGAGCCCAGAGCACCCTGTAGTTATAAGCAAGTTCATAACCGATGCGCTGGAGGTTGAGGTTGATGGTGTAGCGGATGGCAGTAACGTGCTGATTGGAGCGATAATAGAGCATGTGGAGAGTGCTGGGACCCACTCTGGCGATGCCATGATGGTCATACCTCCATGGAGGCTGAGCAGCAGCCATGTGCAGAGGCTCAGAGAGTACACCCATGCGATAGCAAGGGCCCTAAGGATAAGGGGACCGTTCAACATACAGTACATAGTCAAGGGTGATGATGTATACGTGATAGAGTGCAATGTCAGGGCATCACGCTCCATGCCATACGTATCAAAGTTCACTGGTGTTAACCTGATCACCCTGGCTGCTGGTGTGATAGCAGGTAAGGCACTGCCAGAGATAGATGAGCCATGGCTCAATGCGAAGGGGTTCGCCGTGAAGGTGCCCCAGTTCTCGTTCATGCAGCTTGAAGGTGCGGATATAGTGCTTGGTGTGGAGATGAAGTCCACCGGGGAGGTTGCATGCTTTGGCGATACATTCTACGATGCGCTATCCAAGGCGCTCATGGCAGCAGGGTACACGTTCACATCCAAGAATGCTGTGCTGATAACCGTAGGTGGTGCGATGAAGAGGAGGATACTGCCCATGGTCTCTGCACTCAAGGCCATGAACCTCAAGATATACGCTACAGAGCATACCGCTGAGTTCCTTATAGAGAATGGGTTCAGGGATGTGCATACAGTATACAAGATAAGCGAGCCTAACAGGAAGCCCAACATAGCGGACCTGCTCCACGCCAGAGCACTCGACTTCATAATAAACGTGCCAGGTACGCTTACTATAGAGAAGTACGCTGAGATGCTCGAGGATGAGTACATGATAAGGAGGAAGGCCGTAGAGATGGGCATACCTGTATTCACCAACCTGGATGTTGCTAACCTCTTCATAAAGACCCTCGAGTGGTTGAAGGGCAACGAGCCTACCATAAGCCCGCTCCAGAGGTACATAATCTGAACGATGGTGATCATCATAATCATCATGATATGATGAGATTATTAGCGATCCATCATTAGGTTAGGGCATGACGTATATCATGCCCATGGCCTCATCCAAGCCTCCATCCATGACCAGGGAACCATCGAGCGTAAGTACCATGGCCCTTACGGTGTGACCACTACCAGTCAGCCACCTCAACAGTGGGGCGAGGGTCCTACCCCTACTGTATGACCTGTGTAGTGATGCTATATGCCTGTTCAGTGTAGGCATGACTATTATGCTCAACCCATCTGTAACGGTCCTCTTACTGCTACTGTTACTGCTACTGCTACTACTACCGCTACCATGCATAACACTACCCTTGCCATGAGAAGCAGCCGTAGTATCATGATCGCAGTAGTGATCGTAATCATCATGGTTACGTTGATAGATGGTCTTGAGGATGAGCCATACCCTCTCCCCACTCAGTATGCTATCCCTTACTGCTAGCGTGGGATGCATATGCCCCATCACCACCCTCCTAACCCCCATGCCCATCACCTGCTCCATATCGGGTAGGGTATGCCCATGTATGAAGAGCGTATCATCCATGACCATGCCCCTGCTCCTCATCACCCTTGCACGTTCAGGGAGCAGTCTAGCAATATGCGAGTCGTGGTTCCCAGGGACTATGTAGAGTTCATCCACATGCCCCATCAGCCCATCCACGAACGCTGGTACGCTCCTCCACTCCTCCCTGCTTATACCCCTTATACTGCTCTTGATATCCCCAAGGAGTATCATACCATCGCACCGCTCCCTCCTTGCTATGGAGATCAGTTCGTTGAGCATCTCATGCACATACCCATCATCCATCCTTACCCCTCGTGCAGCGAACTCATGCTCAAAGCCTATATGCAGGTCAGATGCCACGAGGTACCTCTTCCTCCTCCCCACTGCTGATCCCTCACTGCCACCATACTTACCATACTCTACTACTAGCAGTGGATGGTCCTTGACCATTCTGAGCATTCACAGTATATAGTATCTACGGGTAAATAACGGTTAGTCCCAACACCTGCAATCATATCATATCCATGTTCATGGCAGTGTATCCAGCCCCTTCTCGATGGCATGTGCCTTGAGTTCAGTATCGAACGTAGCGAGCACTGCCTTACTCTTCAGGGCTACTGCCAGTATTATGTAATCGTTGATCTTACTGGCATTTGCTCCATGATCATGGAGCATCCTCAGTGCATATGCAATCGTATCAGCCCCTTCGAGCAGGTATCTACTCCTTGGATCATTCGCATACTCATTCACCTTTGTAGCCACTACCTCTGGACTTACAGATATGGCCTTGAGCATAACCCACACATACTCATGCATGACTATAGATGGCAGGATTATGCTTCCAGCCCTCTCTATCATATTCATGGCTATCGTATGATGCTCAGAGTCCTCGACCGTATCATATACAAGTACATTCGTATCAGGTAGTACTCTCATCTAGCATACCTTCCACTGCCTTCTCCATCTCCTCAACACTTATCCTTCTACCTATCCTTATGGTGAGCCTCTTGTGCTTGATGGGGATTATCTTTATGGCATTTTCATCCTCATCGTAGAAGATGCTCACCATGCTCCCCTCCTCTATCCCAGCCCTCCTCCTGATGGATGCAGGGATGGTAACCTGATAGTTCCTGGTGACCTTGACCCTCTCCATTCCTAGTAAATTTAGGATTACTATGATATAAATATTTCTAGTATAGTAATTGGTTGCCTACTTGCGTTACTCTTTACGCTATGCTTCCATGCTGAGTACCATTAGAGCATACTTGCAGACCCCAGCATGCATCTACCCATCAACCTCCTGCTGGTACGAACTGCCTGAACGCCAATCTAGAGTAGAGTGCATCGTACCTGCCCTCCCTGAAGAGCAGGTAGAGCTCATCCATGAACCTGATCACATCATCCTTACCCTCACCATCTAGCGTGATCATGCTGATCGCTGCCCTAAGTGCTGCCCTTGCTATTCTGTACTCGTTATCTGCCAGCGCCCTATCCATCTCTATACCCTTCATCACCACATGCTCGACCAGCACCTTGAATGCATCTATGTTCCTAGCCCTAACATGCGCAAAGCCCCTTATGTACTGCGCACAGTCCGCAACCATGCATGCCAGTTCGTAATCCACCCCTGCCAGAGTCCTGATGGTGTTGGTAAAGTACCCAACCAACCCCATCTCCCTATGGTACCTGATGGAGTGCCTGTGCAGGAATGAGAGCCTCCAGAGGAGCCAGAGCATCAGGTAACCTACTACACTGGTCAGGTCTATGGTGATGGGCTTCCCATCGTACCTCCTCCTCTCCACATACTCTTTCCATGAGGGGATCAACCTGCATATGGTATCGTGGATACGCTTCGGTATCATGCCATACATCTCCTCAACATTCGGCTGCAGTAGTGCCTCAACCCTCACTACAAGATCCCTTCCATGCGTATCCACCAGGGGCAGCACATCCTCCATGCCCTTCACAGCCTTTATCCTTGCTACTTCGAATGGGCCCTCCCACCTCATCAGCCTACCAGCGAGGTGCCTAGCGTATATAGTGCTTAACCTGAACGTACCATCGCCCCTCTCCCCGTCTATGCTCATAATATCCATGACGTTCCTCAGGTAGGTATAGGCATGGTGCCAGCCCTCGAACTCAACCATCTGGCCCACACCCTCAGTTATTACCTTGATGAGGCTATCTGGTATGTTACCGCTGATGCTACTACTAGCACTACTACTAGCACTACTACTAGCACTAGCACTCAACCCCTTGATGAACTCCACATACCTCTCAGCATCACCCTTGCCCCTTGAGAGCATGATCCTTCTGATGTTCCTGTTCACTATCTCATCCATGCTCTGCTCCGTGACATCTCTATGCGCAATGGTCTTACCCCTCAAGCCCATACCATCCATGGTACACCTGTAGCCTACCTCAAACGCATCAATGTTCTCATCCATGATCCTGCCAGAGAACCTCTCCTGTATAGCAGCAGTGTAGGAGTCCTTGCTTATCGGGAGTGCGTTGGATGCTGCAAGTGCGCCAAGGAGTATGGTGTTTGCACAAACAGGCCTGAGGCCATTCATCAGCGCAAGTTCATGCGCATCTATCCCAATGTACCTCCCAACGAGTCTCTTGAGTGCTGCTATCTGCTCATCCATACTGATCAGATCCTTTGTTATGGGCATCTTCTCAACAGTCGTCAAGAACCTATGCTCATTAACTATGGCAGTAGAGTCAGCATTGAGCAGGCCGTAGCCTGCGAACCTCACTGCCTCAGCAAGCTCCTGTGCCACCATGACATCAACGCTTGCTGTATGGAACCTCTCAGCAAGGAATACCTGCTCAGGCAACTCCAGCTCTAGTGGGGATACGAATACCACTGCGCTGTACACAGAGCCATTCCTCTGTGCAAGCCCTGGGATCATGTACCTGTACTCCAGGTCTGTCCTGCGCTCTATCCTCTCAAGCATGCCACGTGCCTCTGCGACCCTCTCCCTCTCTACCATAACAGCCCTGTACAGTACCTCGCTTATCGTGCCTCCCCCCTGCCCCCCAACAGATGGTACGAGTACCCTGTACACCCTCAACCCGCTACTGAGCATGTCCTTCACCCCTCACCCCTCACCCCTCACCCAGCGTCCTCACCCCAGGTGAGCACATCGAGCCCTTCGTCGGCCAGCATCTCGGTCAGCTTGATGAGCGGCAATCCGACCAGGGCGGTGGGGTCTTCGGTGTCGAAGCGGGCGATCAGCGCGATGCCGAGCGATTCGCTCTTGGCGCTACCACAGCAGTCGTAGGGGCGGTCCTTGCGCAGATAGGCCTCGATCTGCGCATCGGTGTATTGGCGCATGATGAGCCGCACCGGCACCACCGCGGTCTGCACCCGGCCACTACGGCTGTTGAGCACGGCGAGCGCGGTGTGA
>JANWZS010000024.1 GCA_025054855.1 Candidatus Nitrosocaldus sp.
ACAACTACTTCACGGTCATGAACAGGAGGGCTATGAACCAGGAGGAGCTGCTGGAGATGTACTACATAATAAGGGGTAGGGCAGAGGAGATTAAGAGGGCCATACTAGGTACATGATGTGTGTATACATGCTAGTGGTCATCGATCGCATGGATTGGATTGGATTGGATTGGATGATCACAGGCAGGCATGATACATACATACATACATATGCCTGCCTACTTACCTTATCGCATACCTCTCCTTGAACTCCTTCACCTTCCCAACCACGGTGTCCCAGTCCCAGAACCCAACGTTCTGGCTTGCAAGTGCAACCTTCCACTCCCCCTTCCTCATCTCCCATGAGTACAACCTCAACTCCCTCCTGTTGTTCGTCTCCACTACCACAAGCGCAACCCAGCGCTTACTGCTCCTGTATATCGTGTAACCATCGACAACCCTCTGCTCGAACCCCTCATAGCTCTTGACTGGGTACTCCTCCTTACCCTCCACACCCATCATCCACCATCGCCTTCCTCCTTTATTAACCATCCCCATGCACTACATTCGACCATTTTGTTGCTATTTGCACACTAAACCAAAACCTATTTATGTTTATAAGCATCTAAATCTACCATGGGTAGATTCTTCTGGGGCTCAAAGGGGGCTAGCAGAGAGGGTAACAAGGCAAGGGAAGTTGGAGAGGATGAAGGGAGGGATGGAGGTGGTAGTGGTGGTGGTAGTGGTGGTGATAGCAAGCAAGGTTCTAGTGCAGTGAAGGACCTCTTCAAGAAGGGCCTCAACAAGATGGCCGATGAGAACCTCGAAGAGGCCATACAGTACTTCGACCTTGCTCTGAGGCTCGATCAGAACTTCACAGATGCCTGGATCAAGAGGGGTTACTGCTTCTTCCACCTCAACAACTACTCTCAAGCGATAATCTCCTACGATAGGGCTCTGGCCATAGAGCCCAACAACACGGAGGCGTGGAACCTCAAGGCTCTAGCATTCTACAGGATGAAGAACTATGAGAAGGCCATAGAGTGTGCTAACAGGGTTATAGATATAGATCCTGATGATGGGATGGGATGGTACAACAAGGCCTGCTACCTCTCACTTGCAGGCAGGGTTGAGGAGGCGATAGATGCGTTGAAGAGGGCTATAGAGATAGATATAGCATATGCGAAGAAGGCTGTAAAGGATAGAGACCTTGAGAATATAAAGCATGATATAGTCTTCAAGAGGGTCATAGAGGTAGTTGTGCTGGAGGCTATAAGGATGGGGCATGGCAACGTTGGCAAGATCATCTGGGTTACGGGGATGAACAGGCAGGAGATAGAGGAGGCACTCAACTCACTGATCCTCAAGGGGCTCATAGTGAAGAAGACGGGTATACAGCTTGGGCTCACCATGGGCAAGGAGGAGCAGTACGAGCTCGCCCCAGAACTGGTGAGCAGGATAGGCCTAGAGAAGCCAGCGATCACGCATGTACCAGTTGCTGGTGGTGGGGAGGGCAGGAGCAGGGAGGCCATGGAGAGGGTTCAGAGGTTCAAGGAGTTGAGTGAGCAGATAGAGAGGGCGAGGAGCAGTGTGGAGAAGGGTGATGTTGATGGTGCGGTAGAGCATATAGGCAGGTTGCTTGAGCCTAGGTTCTTCGGCTCCATACTCATAGAGCATATGCCAGATCTGCACAGGGATCTTAGGTTGTACCACATGAGGCTTAGGGATGCTGGCAGTGGCAAGAACTACCTCAACGCCAACAAGACTGAGATACTTGGGATTATTGCTGAGATAGATGCAAGGGTGGATGAGAAGGTCAGGAAGAGTCTAGCCTAGCCTAGCTAGCTAGCCTAACCATACAAATATTATTATATACTGAACAGCGCCCACTCCATGCATGGGCAGTAGGAGGATTGAGAGGGTAGCGGTTCTAGGCTCTGGCATAATGGGCCATGGGATAGCACAGATCTCAGCCATGGCTGGCTATAGGGTGACCATGCGTGATGTGGAGCAGCAGTTCCTCGATAAGGCCATGGAGAGGATAAGGTGGAGTCTGGGCAAGATGGTAGAGAAGGGCAGGATATCGAGCAGTGAGATGGATGAGATCATGGGTAGGATAAGCGTGACTGTGGATATCGAGAGGGCTGTGAAGGACTCTGATCTGGTGATAGAGGCTATACCAGAGGAGATGAGGCTTAAGAAGGAGACCTTCGCAAGGATAGATGCCTTGGCGCCATCCCATGCAGTGTTCGCATCCAACACCAGTACACTACCCATAACTGAGATGGCAGATGCGACGAAGAGGGGTGATAGGTTCATAGGTATACACTTCTTCAACCCCCCACAGCTGATGCAGTTGGTTGAGATAATACCAGGGGCAAGTACATCAACCAGCACAGTAGATATTGCGATGGGTTATGTGAGGAGCCTCAAGAAGGAGCCTATACTATGCAGGAAGGATGTAGCTGGGTTCATAGTGAACAGGATATTCATACCGCTTGTGCATGAGGCTGCATGGGAGTTGAAGGAGGGTAAGGCCAGCATGCGTGAGATAGATGCAGGGTTCAAGTTCAGGCTCGGTTTCCCCATGGGCATATTCGAGCTTGCAGACTACACTGGCATAGATGTTGTGCACAAGGCGACCAAGGAGATGTACTCTAGGGATAGGAAGGTGGTTAACCCATGTCCATTGGTTGAGGAGCTGTACGCAAAGGGCCACTATGGGCAGAAGTCGGGCAAGGGATTCTATGAGTACGGGCAGGGCTCATACGCAAGGATAGAGTTGAGCATGCAGGAGGCTGAGCGCTACGATCCTGTAAGGTTGCTTGCAGTTGCGATCAACAACGCATCATGGCTGATCAGCAACGATGTTGCAGGCAAAGAGGATGTTGAGAGAGCGTTGATCCTTGGCATGGGCCTAAAGGAGGGCATATTCGCCATCGCAGGGCGTGTTGGGTATGCAAGGCTTGTGGATACGCTGAGGGCATTGAGGATAGGTAGCAGGAACGAGTTCTATGAGCCAGATTCGTGGTTGCTTAACCTTGTCAAGAGCAGTTCGTGAATACTACAGTGCAAATTATTTTATTGCTATATTGTTTGGGATACAGTGTATCTTTGGCTCTTGCCACTCTACGAACTTCTGACCATCCCTGTATATGCAGTGTGCCCTGATGCTCACATTCCAGATGAACACTTCTAACATTGATATCGATACATGCTCACTGTATGCTGTTTCTACACATCAACATTATACTATTCTTGATCCTGTACGAGTATCCTTATGGCACTGTTACTCTACCTGATTATCGATTGTATCCCTCTACAGTCTTACTGAAGGCCACATCTCCATCCATCATCACCCTGTATACTCATCGTTTCGGATTCCATTACATGGGGAGGATTTTAACCACGTACATAGCCAGTGGTTATACCTGCTATCAAGCAACTGCTAGGCATCCATCACAGCCATCTTGATGCACCTCCATACGAGACATACTAGCATGGTATTGATCGTTAATCTAGACCATCTAGAACCTTCCAACTGAATAGATAGTAGGAGTAAGAGTAGTGTATAGTTGTTGGTAATGCGTATGGATGGTTACCAGCACTGCTATATCTACTGTTCAATTCATCCCGTAACCATTAACAGTGTCCATATCCTGTCACATCCCATACCCCACCCATATCATGTCAGTTCATAATGATGATAGGAGTGGTGATGATGGGGTAAGTGGCGATTATCGATTTATGCATATGCGTTCACATGCACATCTAACCCCTCACAATATTATATTGTATGCTCTTCCATAACATGAACTACATGTTACTATCACGGAATGTTTATATAATTATTAGAAGATTGCATGGTGAGACCATGACCAAGGACGTTCTGCATAATTATAGGAGAGTGTATGGTGCAACGGTGCTCCTTGCCACAGTTCTGGTTATTGGTGCAGTGCCATTACTTGCTATGGTTGGCAGTGGTAGTAACAATATAGCATACGCCTCATCAACAACAGTAGAATGTGATGGCCATACAGTAGGAAGGTTAGGCGATACACAGGTTAGTGTTGATGGCAATACATACAGCAATGGTTGGAGTATAACTCTGGATGGCAGGACATACACTGTAAAGATAGGCTCTGGTACTATCGATGGTACCGATGGCAATGACCTCATAGTTGGTAGTGATGGTAGTGATATTATATATGGTAGAGGAGGGGATGACTTTATAGTTGGATTGGATGGTGATGATAATCTATACGGAGACTATCTGATAGGAACGACTGGCAACGACATCCTGAGTGGAGGCAACGATATACTATGCGGTAATGATGGTTTTGATCAACTGTTTGGGGATTATCTAGACGGGAATGATATGTTCTATGGCTCAGGCAATGACATGCTAACAGGTGGAGATGATAAACTCTATGGAGGGGATGGGAATGATGCCCTTGCTGGAGACCATATACGTGGAGGAGATGGGGATAATACTCTAACTGGAGGGGATGATATGCTGCAAGGAGGGGATGGGAATGATGCCCTTAACGGGGATATGATAGATGCACATGCCAATGAGGATGAAGGTAACATCATAACTGGTGGAGATGATATACTGCAAGGAGGGGATGGCTACGACATCCTTAACGGGGACAATCTCCAGGATTCTGCTACAAAGTCTACGATAAGAGGGGGAGATGATATGCTGGATGGTGGAGGCAATCCAGCATTCACACAGGATACGCTCAATGGCGACTATATACGTGGATTTGGAGGTGTAGATACGATCTATGGAGGAGATGATGTATTGAGAGGGGGAGATGGAGTAGATGAGCTGGCAGGGGACTGGATAGATGATATAGATGGTGATGGTGGTGGAGGAACGATCCATGGAGGAGACGATATGATAGAGGGAGGGGATGGTCATGATAAACTCCATGGAGACTGGATAAGTGGGTATGACCACATCTCGGTGAGCGATACCATCTACGGGGGTAACGATACACTGGAAGGGGGTAACGGTAACGATGAGTTCTATGGTGATTTCATAGACGATAGGCACTACAATATCGATAGGGTGTATGGGGGTAACGATGTGATCAATGCTGAAGATAGCATAGAGAATAATGATAGCGTGGATGGTGATTATATAGTTACAGGCTCCACGGTTATGGTTCTGGGCAACCAAGATATATGCTCTAGCGATCCAGATCCCGAAGTGAACTGCGAGTATAGCGATATATCCTCACTGGCAAGCTTGACACCATCGGATGCAGTGATAAATCTCGGGGAGAGCGTTGATATAATATTTGAGTCTGATGTGGATAACACTGTGAAGATAACATCGCTGACTGTAACAACACCTGATAATACCATATGCAACTATGAGGGTGCGCTACCAATAATAGTCCCAGCGGACAGTACATTCAGAGCAACGTATCCCGATGAGTTTGGAGAGTGTGATACCAGTGTGGCAGGGGAATACACGGTGATGATGGATACGGAGGTTGGCGATCCCATAATCACCAAGTTCGATACATCGTTCAGTGTAGTGCCAGAGGCGATTGTAGGGGCAGTGGGAGTGGTGGGTGCAGTCCTCGCCTCAATACTCCTCTACGCAAGGAACAGGATGATGATGCAATAGATCAATCTGATCGATGGCTGATCTACACACATCCCTTTATCTGATCTTGTCTCATCTCTGCTGCATAGAAAAGGATTTGATGATGTATATAGCAACTATACTGTGAGGTTCAGGGATAGGAGGGACGCAGGATCACTCCTGTGCAGGGAACTGGAGTACATGAAGGGCAAGGATGCACTGGTACTTGCAATAGCCAGGGGTGGTGTCGTTGTGGGCGATGCGATAGCAGAGTGTATAGGTGCTACGCTGGATGTCATAGTGCCTAGGAAGATAGGCTCACCATACAATCCTGAACTTGCTTTGGGTGCTGTGATGCACGATGGCAAGTGCTACATAAACGAGCATATAGCAAGGATGCTGGATGTGAAGCAGGGTTACATACAGAGTGCAAAGGAGGAGAGGATGAGGGAGAGTGTGAGGATGCTGATGCTCTATAGAGGAAGCACCCAGTACAGTGTACGGGGCAGGCACGTGGTTCTGGTAGATGATGGGATAGCGACTGGAGCAACTGTGCTCGTAAGCATAGCATGGTGTAGGGACCATAAACCAGCATCCATAACCCTGGCAGTACCAGTGATGCCTAGCGATGTGTACGAGGTTATGAGGAGGGAGGTGGATAGGATTGCGGTACTCCTACTGCCCGTGGACTTTGGGGCTGTAGGGGAGTTCTACGATGACTTCAGCCCAGTATCTGATGAGCATATAATGGATATACTGGGCAAGTACAAGATGAGGTGAGGGTAGGGATAGCAGAGATTAGCGGCGCATAGCATAACTATTTATTCTTTGTTACCCGCTTGATGCGCTGATGAGGGTCAGGGCATTCGCTGTGGATATAGATGGCACGCTGACAGAGAATGGTAGCAAGGTGCACCTACAGTCACTGTCGCTGCTCAGGGCACTCGAACGTTCAGGGTACAGGGTGCTCTTCGTGAGCGGGAGGTCATCCATAGAGGCGTATATACTTGCCATGTTCCTAGGCACGACTAGGGTAGCTATAGGGGAGAATGGCGGTGTTATAACCACCTCGCCCACTGAACATATACTACTTGTGGAGAGGGATTACAGTGAGAGGGCATATGAACTGCTGAGGAGCAGGCTCAGGGATGTTAGATTGAAGCCTGTATTCCCCAGGATGACCGAGGTGGTACTAGAGCGTACATTCAGCATAGATGAGGCCATGAGCATAGTGAGGAGGGAAGGGCTACCAGTGGTCATAGTGGATAGCATGTACGCCTACCACATAAACCATGAGAGGATAAACAAGGCTGTAGGGTTGAGGATTGCACTAGAGACCCTGGGCATAAAGCCTGAGGAGTGCGTTGCCATAGGGGATAGTGCAACGGATGTACCGCTCTTCCTATCCTGTGGTTACAGCATAGCCATAGGGAATGCAGATGATGGTGTCAAGAGCATGGCAAAGGCCAGTGTGAAGGGTAGGAACGGGAATGGGCTACTTGAAGCACTGAATCTGGTCATAGATAACATGCTGGATGGTACGGGTACGGGTACGGGTACGGATATAGGTATGGGTATGGGTGACAGCAGTGGCTATAGCACTGGCAGTAAGGATGATAATGAGCATGTGGGTGATGATGGTAAGGGGGTCCTCGCATGACTATGCGGAGAGCAATTGAAGAGGCCAGATCGCTACTGGACCAAGTGGTCCACCACTACGGCCTAAAGGATGTGGCGTATGATGTTGCGGAGCCCAAGGAAGAGCAGCATGGTGACCTCTACTCTAACCTGGCGTTCCAGATGAGCAAGATTATGAGGAGGAGCCCAGGTATCGT
The DNA here is from genome assembly GCA_025054855.1 of Candidatus Nitrosocaldus sp. Lineage (GTDB taxonomy): Archaea > Thermoproteota > Nitrososphaeria > Nitrososphaerales > Nitrosocaldaceae > Nitrosocaldus. The sequence continues at coordinate 7,416 of JANWZS010000024.1, forward strand.
AGCAGAGGAGGTCTGTGGTGCATGCTCTAGGTTCATGGCAGGGTGCAGGCTGATAGCAGGTGTGGAGCCTCATAGGGCAGGGTACATAAACTTCAGGCTCAACATCCATGAGCTCACAAGAATGACACT
>JANWZS010000025.1 GCA_025054855.1 Candidatus Nitrosocaldus sp.
ACCCCTCACCCACCCCCCACCCCATCATCTCTCCTCCCCGCCTCCTTCTTCCTCTTCCTCCCCCCTCCTTCCTCCTACCCCTGAGCATCCCTATGGCATACATGTTGAGCCTGTAGATGAGCCTCTCCCACCTGCTTGGGTTACGTACTATCCTCACCCTGTAGGTCGATGGGCATAGCCCGAATATGCTCGTTACACCACATACTCCACAGCCAGTGCATGTATCCTCAACCTGCTTTATGTAACCTGTCCTCAAGGGGTTCGGGTTCCTGACCATGGTGACGCTTGGGCATCCAGAGTACTTCTCGCATGGGAAGCAGCCAGAGCATATCTCCTCATCTATCCTGTACTTGACCTGCTCAACCCTCCTCCCCTCCTCCACCATCCTCTCAAGCATGGGCTGCTCCCTCCTCATCCTTGCCAGAGTACACTCACCATCGCATATGATCACCCGTATACCCTTATCCATGGAGTACGCCTCGAGCATGGCTTCAAGCACACTGTAAAGGTCGAATGGATCGACCCTCCTTATCCACCCTATGCCATGTGCCTTGAGTATAGACTCTATGCTTGGCCTTGCCTGTGATCTTCCATGGTGCATATCCTTGCCAGTGGGATCTGTGCCTGCTCTGCCTGTGACCCTGCTTGCAGGGTTGGGCTGGTGCCCAGTCATAGCCGTCCAGTAGTTCTCGAATATGATGAATATTATGTTGACATCGCTTGCATCGCCTATGTTGTAGAGCACGTTATCCACATTGGTTATACCCCTATGGAAGAACGTACCATCCCCCATGACCGCTATGACCCTCCTCCCGTACAGCCTCGATAGGCCTAGTGCAGAGTCTAGAGATGTGCCCATGCCAGTGTATGTATCCGATGCCTCGAATGGGGGTAGGTGTGCCATGGTGTAGCACCCACTATCCCCAGCGTATATGCTCCTCCCGAAGCGCTCATCGAGCCACTTTATGGCAGTGAATATGGGCCTCTCCGGGCAGCCGGTGCAGAATGTTGGGTTCCTTGCTACTGTTACCTTTAGGGTACTCCTTATCGCCATCTCCTTATGCCTCATCAACTCCGAGAGCCTCTCCCTGGGCAGGGTACTATGGTATGGCTCTATGAGCGAGAGCATCCTTGCCAATGGTTCGAGCAGTGCATCCACATCCAATGCACCAGTGGATGGTATGAACCCCCCATGCTCTACCTTGCCGTACACCCTAGTACCCACACCAGAGGCATGGAGTATGCTCCTCACACCCTCCTCTATGTAGAATGGCGCACCCTCCTCTATGATGAAGAGCATCTCCTTGCCGGTAGCGAACCTGATGATCTCCTCAGGCACTATTGGGTATACAGCGTTGAGGTTTAGTACATCGTACGCACACCTTCCAGCCAGATCTGCCCTACCAAGTTCATGCATGGCAGTTATGAATGAGTTGAATACGCTCCCATGCGTTATGAACCCTATGCTGCTACCCTCGCCCCTGATGTAGTCGTTGAGCCTGTTGCTTGCTATGTAGTCTATCGCCTTGGGTATCCTCTCGCCGTACTTCTCTACAGCATGCAGCTTGGCAGTATCCGTTAGCGTGTACCTGCTCAGATCGGGCTCCCATGAGCCCTTCCTGCTCCTAGTGCTCACCTCAGGCCTCCTCACATCATCCTCTAGCACTATGGAGCCTATGCAGTTCGCTGCCATTGGCCTGAGCAGCAGCATCACTGGCATGCTCGAGTACTCTGAGAGCCTGAACGCATGCTTTGCCAACCTGTACACATGCATGGGGCTCCCTATGGGATCGATCACTGGTAGAGCGAACCCCTTGCCATACATGTAGCTCTTCATCTCAACCGTAGTACTCTCGGTCTCGTAATCCTCCCCAACCACTATCACAGCAGAGCCCAGGGTGCCAGATGAGGTTATGTGTGCAAGCACATCAGCAGCGACGTTGGTCCCAACGACCTTCCAGTTCACGAACCCATGTATCCTATCGTGCACTGATGCGAGCAGTTTGGTCGCTGCGGATGCCTCGTTTGTGGATGATTCGAGGAATATACCAAGGTCATCAAGCAACTTGCTCGATTCAGAGAGCATATCTATTATCTCAGCGGTTGGTGCACCAGGATATCCAGCAGCATAGCTTATCCCTGACTCCAGTGCCGCCCTTATCACAGCAAGCGGGGCATCCGCAACTATCCTCTCACCCTTCCTTGCCAGCAGAAGATCAACAGTACCTCTCCTCCTCGACCTCTCAAGGCCCCTGGGAGGTATGTACCTTCCCCTTATCACAGTATACTTACATCATCCCTACTCATTAACGTTATCTTTAATACTGCGATGTATAGATCACTAATGGCAATCTGCTATATTTCATGGTTATGTAGCCTATTAAATATGAATATAATTGGCATATCGCCCACATTACTTATAATTTGTAGATGCATGCATATATATCCTACACCTCTTTGGCCCCATCGCCCCTTATGCATGAGAGGAACCTCTCCATCGCATCATCCACAACCTTCTCCACGAGTGATCTCGGCAGTGTTCTCAACAGCCCATGCGTATCAGCAGTTACGGTGGATGCTAGCCCATCCTGCACGAGTGATATGGTGAGCATAGCACTGAAGGATGAGCCTATAGATGAGCCCTTGACCATTACACTCATCCTCCTCCTCCCCTCATCCACCTCCACTATCTCAGCATCTATGCTGAACCTGCCCCTGATGAACGAGTATGGAGGTCTAACCTTGGCACTCAGTCTGTTACCCTCTACACGCACATCCTCCGCATGGGGTATGCACCTTGCTATCCTCCCAGCATCCCTCAAGGCACTCCAGAGCGTATCTGGCATGGTCTCTAGAGCATAGACCCTCTCGAGCTCTACATGCACAGAATATATAGCAATAAGGGGTAGAAAAGTATTATGAATGATCTGCTTGAGGATGTGGATAGGTTCTGCAGGGAGTTGAGGCCCCTAGAGGATATAGCGTACCTTGAGAGGAGGCACAACGATATGCTCATACCCCTTGCGAGGAAGTACAACCTCATGGGTATGATAGTGCCCAGGGAGTACGATGGTAGGGGTGCGGATAACCTGACGTATGCGAGGGCCCTGGAGCGTATAGGGATGGAGGGGAGTGGTATAAGATCGTTCTTCTCTGTGCACACATCCCTTGCACAGAGGCTGCTCATGCGCCATGGTACTGATGAGCAGAGGGAGCGCTACCTAAGGCCATCTGCTAGGGGTGAGAAGGTACTAGCATTTGCACTGACCGAGCCCGAGGCAGGTAGCAACCCCCTGGAGATGAGGAGCAGATACAGGGAGGATGAGGGGAGTAGCAGTAGTGGTGGGGGCTACATACTCAATGGTACAAAGTACCTCATAACCAATGCTACGATAGCAGATGCCATAGTTGTGTTTGCGAAGGGCAACGGTGGTAGGATGAGCGCATTCATAGTTGATACTGATGGAGAGGGTATGGAGAGGGAGGCACTGGTTGCAAAGATGGGCACACCAACCACAGATACTGGGATGTTCGAACTCAAGGATTACAGAGTTGCTAGAGAGAACCTCATAGGCAGGGAGGGGGATGGGTGGAGGATAGCAAAGGAGGCGTTGATAGATGGTAGGCTGAGCGTTGCTGCTGGATGCGTTGGGAGCATAAGGGACTGCCTTATAGAGGCTGTGAGATACGCTAGGGAGAGGGTGCAGTACGGCAAGCCTATAGCAAGGCACCAACTCGTGCAGGAGCATATAGCAATGATAAGGTTGGATTACGTAGCAGCAAGGGCACTCGTAAGGGATGCCGTGAGGCTCAAGGATGCATGGGATAGGGATATGGGCAGTGAGGAGAAGAGGAGGAGGGCAGATAGCGCTGTTGCTGAGGCCAAGCTCTTCGCTGTGAACGCTGCCTATGATGCTGCAGATAGAGCGGTACAGGTCTTTGGAGGGAGGGGATGGTCATACCTGTATAGGCCAGCGAGGCACCTAGTGGATAACAGGGTATGCAGGATATACGAGGGTACGGATGAGATACTCAAGTTGAAGATAGCATCGAATGTGTTGGGAAAGGAGTACAGGGCGTATGAGTAGTGAAAGAAAGAGGGAAAGGGATAGGTAGGGGTAGGCAGGGTAGAATTAGTTGTTGATGATGTTGATGATGATGGATAGTCATCGAATGATAAACTAAAGTGCCATCGACTAACATCTGCAATAATCAATCCTCACTGCCCATAGAGGCTGATACTACTTTACTTTACTCAGCCCCTTCAGCATGCCCATCCTTACACTACTCTCAACATCCAACCCCTCTATCGCATCCCTGAGAACCCTTATGCTCTCATCGTACCTTCTCCTATCGACAGGGTATGGTACACCATCCTTGCCACCATGTGCGAACGTGAACCTTACAGGGTCCCTCCAGGATGCCCTTGCACCATATACAAGTTCTGCTATCAGTGCGAGTGCCCTTATGGTACCTGCTCCTACACCCCTCATCGCTACGAGCTCCTCATAACTCCTGGGATGGGCATCGTATATGCGCTTGAACACATGCCAGTCTATATCACGGGGCATAGAGTATACATCGATGTTGCTACCGATACCCTTGCTACTACCACTACTACCACTACCACTACACCCATACCCTGAAGATAACCATCCATCTAGCGTACTCTGCCTGTAGAGCAACTGTACAGATGATAGAGTGTTTGCATCATTCGCTAGATCAACGCATACCCTCCTGCACTCCTCCGACTCGCTAGCAGTCATGTCGAGAACACTGGCAAGCATGCTACTCCCTATTATCATCCCGCTCCTAGGCTCATCGACGAAGCTCTTTATGTTGGTTGAGAGCCAGTGGTACCTCCTCGCTGTCCCTGCTCTAGCATCCATACCCTGCTGCACAACCGCCCAAGAGCCATCCTCAGCGACTATGAACGCATGGTGGTAGAGTGCATGCCCATCCTGGAGGAGCATGTTATCAACCTTCGCAGCCATCCTGCTGGCATAGAGCATCCCATCCCTCCTCCTCTCCCCTATGGAGAATGCATCACATATAGCACTGATCTCATCCAATGCTAGTCTTGAACTCCTGCCCTTGCCCCCAGCGATGAGGAGCCCTAGGTCACCACCATGCTCAAGAAGAGCCTGCTTGAGCACACCAGTTACAACCGTAGTGACGCCAGAGGAGTGCCAGTCGTAGCCCAGCACACATCCGAACGCCTGGAACCAGAGAGGGTCGGAGAGCCTTGCAAGGAACTCTCCATGCCCATGCTCAAGGACTATGGCCTTTGCTATTAGGTAGGAGAGCCTCTTCATCCTCTCAGCCAACCATCTTGGTGCCTTACCATCGTGCAGTGGTAGCAGCATGATTCCAGTACGCATAACAACCATCCATAGTAACAAATGCTAGAGATATAAGGTTAAGGTTGCTCTGCTATACTGCTACTACGAACGATGTGCCAGTTGTGTATTATGTATTTATATTTATGGACTGCTTAGGTGATAAGCCATGTATGTAAAGAACAGGGATGCGCTACTGAGGGGCGATGTAGATAGGAGGATGCTCCTGCTTGATGCTGTAGAGTATATGCTCAACTTATGCAGTGCAAGGAACATAATCAGGAGTTCTCTTGCTAGAGAGGGCTCCTCGCTAGTAGTAAACAATGAGCATGTAGATATTGGTAAGTACAGGTCTATACATGTTATAGGCTGTGGCAAGGCAGCCGTAGGCATGGCTGATGCTATAGATGAGATGCTAGGTGATAGGATAGCCTCTGGAATGATAATAGTGCCAGAGTATGTTGAGTGCAGAAGCAGGATAGGGAGGATAGATGTGCTGAAGGGTACCCATCCTATCCCAAGCAGGAGCAGCGTTGAGGCTACAGAGAGGATGCTTGAACTTGCAATGAGCGCTAGTAGAAACGATCTCTTGCTCTTCCTTATATCTGGAGGATGCTCCTCACTGGTGGTAAAGCCGTATTGCATTACGCTTGAGGAGAAGCAGGAACTAACGAGTATGCTTCTTGCCTCTGGTGCAAGGATAGATGAGATCAATGCAGTAAGGAAGCACCTCTCCCAGGTTAAGGGGGGAAGGCTCGTTGAGATGGTTGGTGCAGATATAGTATCCCTGATATTATCGGATGTACCATGCAACAGGCTGGATACCATAGCATCTGGGATTACAGCAGGGGATAGCACGACGTTCAGGGATGCCATGCTGGTATTGAGGAGGTACAACCTCTGGGAGAGGGTCAGCAGTAACGTGAGGAGGGTCATAGAGGATGGTATAGAAGGGAGGATAAGGGATACACCCAAGCCTGGGGATGCCATATTCAGGCGGGTAAGGAACTTCATACTCGCTGATAATGCATATGCATGCATGAAGGTAAGGGAGTTCTTCGAGGCAAGGGGTATAGATGCTAGGATACTAAGCACTAAGGTCCATGGCGAGGCCAGGGAGATAGGCTCGTTACTTGCATCAATAGCCTATGAGGTTGCCAGGCATGGGAGGCCATTCTCGAGGCCAGTGGCTATGATAGCAGGAGGGGAGAGTACAGTGAGGGTCTCTGGTAATGGTAATGGTAATGGTAATGGGAAGGGAAAGGGGAAGGGGAGAGGGGGAAGATGCCAGGAGATGATGCTCTCAGCATTGATCTCCTCGAGGATGCTTGGTAGCATGGATTGGGCCATGCTTGCTATAGGCACGGATGGGATAGATGGGAACAGCATGAATGCAGGTGCGATGATAGATAGGGCAACGCTCTCATCTGCAACTGCAATGGAGGTAGATATGGATTCTTGCCTTCGCTCCAATGACTCTGCATGGTTCTTCGACTCTGTAGGTGATAGCATAGTGACTGGGCCTACTGGCACTAACCTGAACGATGTGATCATTATACTAGTGTAAATATTATACTATATTTGGGATTGTATCATCTGATCATTGTTATCTATCTGTAGAGAGATATAATTATATAATTGTTTACTGCAAAAGATTCAATATCTAAACTATAAACCTTTATAAGGCATCTGACGGATTATAGGTTTGAGGACAGGCCCTCCGCCAACAGGGAATG
>JANWZS010000026.1 GCA_025054855.1 Candidatus Nitrosocaldus sp.
TACAGGCGACGATATCCAGCCCAAGTAGAGTTCGTAAAGGCAGTATTAGCGTTACATAATGCACTGGATTCGAAACCATTGCTATTGGGTGTCAGATTATGAGAATGTCTATTCATGCAAGGTTTCTTACCAATGCCTACTTCGGTAGTACAAGCCCTATAGAAGGAGGCAGGTTCACAGAGTCATTGCAGATGCCATCGATATATGCATTTGCAGGTGCATTAGCGACTAGATTATTTGAGGATGGTATCCCGCCAGAGGGCTTCATACAAAATGTGGTAGAAGGGAATATCAGACTATATGGTATTTATATATATTACACAGGATATTTTGTGCCCATCACTGCTCAGGTCATAGATAAAAACTATAGATTTAATATTAATACCCTCAAAGATGTTGAAAATTATGCCAGTACATCAATGCTACATAGAAGAGTTATGATGCCAAAATTTGAAGGATTATCCAAGGATGAACGTAAGAAGTCGTACTTTATTGATCTAAGCAATATGCAAAATAATGTTAGGAGTGATATTATAGATATGCATACAGAGGTAAGGGCAAGGACTGCATTGAACTACTCTACAAAGGTTCCAGAAGAAGGAATGCTATTCTCTTTATCCGTCGTGACCAAACCAGATGTAACTTACTGTATGGACATAGAACTTCCTGACACATATAAACTAGATTCAGAATGGATTGGGCATTTTGGAGGGGAGTCAAGTTTGGCAGAATTTACGATTAGTAGCAATACGCCATTACTGGAGCTGATAGAGAAGAGGTCCAAGACAGGTAGGTACCTAGCAGTATCGCATATCCCGCTCAAGCTTCTGCAAGGAGAGCTGCTAACTCCATTGGGAAGAGTGCAATATATAATTGGGAGGGTATCATCGCTTGGAGGTTGGGACATTAGAGGCGAGCGCATGAAGAAGATATACGCTTGCATAGAACCTGGTTCAATCTTTGCCGTTGATAACGAGGGAAGTGCCATCGCTGTAAATACTGGAGAGGAGTGGTACTTGAAACTATTGAATTCAGCTGTACAAATATGATGGAATTACGCTGATTCAAACATGGACATGCTCAGCGATGAGTCTATAGTAAGGATAAAGTTCAGATTGTCCGTTGATAGGGAGTTGGAGATACCACCATTCTCATCCAAGGTCTCACGTACGATAGTGCTTAGCATGGTGGGGGATAAGCCCGTACTCGATGGGGATAGGTACAAATCGTATACAATATCCCCCCTGTTGGTTAACAACAGGCCCCTAATCAGGGTGGTGGATGCAACGGTGAGCGATAAGGCTTATAACCTCAGACTATACCCATCGAATGAGTACAGCTTCTACGTAAGTGCCATAGGTAGTGATATGATAACCGCTATTCTAAGCGGGAAGAAGGATATCCAACTATTCAATGGCACATTCACCATCTCTGGCATAGAACTTACGGCAACCACATTCCATACCATCTCACTGGAGAAGGGCGATGATATAATAATCAGGTTTGTGACACCTGCACTGCTACAACTGCCTAGGAAGTGGGGAGAGAGGAAGAGGGCTGGTAACTTTCTATTCCCTGTACCATCACTGCTCATATGGTCTGTAGCACAGCACTGGAATAGGTATGCGCCACAGGACCTGAAGATAGAGAGTTGCAAGAGGCTTGCAGTGTACAGTAACTTTGCAATGCTTGAGATGGACTACTCGTTGAGGCCACTGGCTGTAGTCTACAATGAGGTCAGCAGACCAAAGGGCATAACTGGATGGGTGAGATGGCATATAGATGACTTTGATGAAGGCCTAGCAGTACAGTTGAGGAGGATACTTGCTTATGCACAGTACTTTGGCGTTGGTAGGTCGAGGAGCATAGGGTTTGGTATGGTTGATATAGTCAGACCATAATCCATCGCTAGTGTACTATACAAGCATGCTCTTGACTATCGAGTTCACGGCATCATCGTTGAGCCTTGGTAATGGTATCTTGATCAATGCCTTACCCTTTATCAGTGGATGGCATATCTCAACTATCTTATCTACAAGATCTTGAGGGGCATCACTGTTAATGTAGTTAAGCATGTTATACGATGAGAGTAGAGGCTCACTATCCAGCACACCTTGCCCCCTTGGGAGTATAACATGGTATACATAGTCTAACCTTGCTGCCAACGCTGCCAGTGTGGCATCAGCAACCATGCTCTTCCTTCCCCCAGCGATTAGGAGATGCACGCTTGAAGCCTTCTGCCCCTCCTCCCTCAAGACCTTGTAGATCATACTCCTGAATATTATGCTCTCCCTGCTATCGTGTATATCATCGAATGGAAGTTCTATCCCTCTATATGCTATCCTCCCCTTGTACACACCCTGGGTGAAGTCTATCTTCAGTGCTATGTAGTGTGGTAATGTATGCCTAGTGTACAGCATGACCACCCTGCCTATACCTATGCCCTCCCTTGCAAGCTCATCTATGCACTCTGTAACCACCGCTGGCGTCTCTCCTACGCTTGCTACAAGAGAGTGCATCAACCATATAGTAATAAGATAGAGGCAGGTAAAATGCTTATCCATGGCATACTTTCTGGACGAGGAGGAGAGGAAGAGCATAGAGAGGTTGTCGAGGGAGGTTGATATAGATGAGGAGTTTAGAGGCTGGCACTACCTCGATGGACCGTTAAGGCCTCCATACAACGTAACATTACCACTCTACATAGTTGCTGGTGAGATGGTATTCTCATCCAAGAGAGAGTATGAGGAGTACCTGATCAACTCAAGGGCGAATCCTAGCAGGGAGATGCTCCTAGGCTCATCACTGCATAAGGCCATAAGCACGGTGGTTGAGGAGGCGAAGATGTTCATATACAGATATGGGCTACTATCCGGTAGCGATCTATACCATTACCTCACAAAGATTAGAGATGGTAAGGTGGATGAGCTGTTAAGCAGTATAGGCAAGGGTAGAGCGGGAGGAGGGGGAGGGAGAGAAGAAGACCATCGTACAGATATAAGGCAGTACGTCAACAGACTCTGGCTCTATGAGTCTTTGCAGGTAGCATCCTCCGTAGATAGAGTGCTGGCACAGGGTATAGAGAGCAGGGATGTTCTTATACAGAAGGCTATACCATTCACTCTGGAGTATGAAGTGGATGGGAGGAGGATTGGGCTGAGCGAGAGGTTGAGGGTAGATGCTTTTGGGCACTTCATGGTTGTATTTGAGTTGAAGACTGGGAAGAGGAGTGAGCATCATAGACTTGCGACTACAGGTTACGCACTGGCACTGGAGAGCATGCTTGAACATCCTATAAATGTTGGGTGCATTGTATATCTGAGCTTTGAGCAGGACAGAACCACTCCATTGATAAGGCGAGAGGTACATGCCATAGAGGAGTCGTTGAGGCGCTGGTTCATAGAGGAGAGGGACAGGAAGATGGAGATATTGGTACATTGATACTACACTGATACCGCACAGATATAAGCAAAGGGTACTACTATGATCCCAGCAGCCCTCGCATTATATATTAATGCCATATCTATTCTCAATGATATCCTTCTTCCTTAATATGAGTGAATATTCAGTGAGTAGATCATCCTTCTCTATTACCGCAGTTACCAATATTATACAGTCCAGAGAATCTTCTATTATCTATTTAGTTTCTGACTCATAACTATCATCTCCTTTTTATAGAAGTACTTATGTAAAAGATTCGATCGCTGTGTCATTGATATATTTGGAGCTGATTCCTCCCATAAATCTGGAGAGATTATAGTAGATTTGAATCATTTGGATTAAGCAAGCATGCACTATTTTATCTTACAGCCTGCTATGATGTAGATTACATCTGTAATTCGGTTTACCTAAAGTCTGGTATATCAAGTACTTCATGATTAGAGCACTAATTCTGAATTTACAAATATTACGATAGGAATCACTTTGGTATAGTCACCTTGAAACCAATCTCTCTAAGTTTCAGGAGATCCTCATCGAATGTAAGTATCTCCCCACTCTTCTCATCAATACTGCATGCTATCATGATATCTATATCTGGTACAACTATGCCTTTAAGCATAAGTTCAGCTCTTACTTCTGCTGATCTCTTTGCAGCACTGCTATCTAATGGATTTATGGTTAACGATTTGAGCATCTCGTTAATAATTATCATCTCTCTAGCATTCCCATATCTCTTCCAGATATAGTATGCGCCAGCAAGTAACTCATATATGCTGATAGCACTTATCATCAGATCTTCACAATCCTTCTTACGCTCCTCCAATACTCTACGAGCGAGCTCATTACCCTTCTTAAGTTCTATCAGGAAGGAGGTATCAAGTACCAGTTTCATACCTTGCCTTGAACCCTCGCCTTACCTCTCTTGCTATCCTCTCAAGATCATGCTCATAGCCAGTCCTCTCTGCAGCCTTTATCAGTAGTTCAATCCTCTTCTCAATACTGCCTCTTATCAACTCATCTATAACTACACTGAAACTCTTGTTACCCTTTATCCTAACGAGCTTCTCGTATACTTCATCAGTTATGGTTATGGTCTTCATGTTTAACACATTAAACATTGATAGATATAAATGTTGTTTGATATCTCAATTCCCTGAACGGAGTTATAGCCTATGCTACATCGACTCGTATCAGGTTCATCTGTATGCCAATGATATAATGGCTCTCAATTCCCTGAACGGAGTTATAGCCTATGCTACCAGGATCTTTTCAAGAAGGCCGACCCATACCTAAATGATTTCTCTCAATTCCCTGAACGGAGTTATAGCCTATGCTACTATCGAACGAGAGATTATAGTTTATTATACATGTAGGATACACTCTCAATTCCCTGAACGGAGTTATAGCCTATGCTACTCAGTACATATGTGATTATACACATATGCGCTTGATTACTCTCAATTCCCTGAACGGAGTTATAGCCTATGCTACCTACGGTAGGTCGCACTTCTGCCTTGCCATCTCATAGACTTGCAATGCTCTCTCAATTCCCTGAACGGAGTTATAGCCTATGCTACTCCACAAGTACAGCAGCCACAGCAGCAGCCACAGCAACAAGTACTCTCAATTCCCTGAACGGAGTTATAGCCTATGCTACCTAGAACAGATACTTCGATAGGTGGCGAGACGTGCTGCACTCTCAATTCCCTGAACGGAGTTATAGCCTATGCTACAGAACATATAATCCCGTAGTAGAGCAGAGATGAGCCAAATCTCTCAATTCCCTGAACGGAGTTATAGCCTATGCTACTCATCTGTAACGTTTCCACCAGATACCTTGGTAGTTGCCTCTCAATTCCCTGAACGGAGTTATAGCCTATGCTACTTCCTTGCGCTGCTGTGCTTTGTGCTTACTGTTGCCATCTCTCAATTCCCTGAACGGA
>JANWZS010000027.1 GCA_025054855.1 Candidatus Nitrosocaldus sp.
CCTTGCATATTTTGACCTCATCCCCATCTCGCACTAGCACCATTAATCCTTTGATTACTCCCTCATCCCTCCAGTTCCAGATCATGGTCTTATCAACCTCAATACATTTACCGCCAGACTGGCTAGACCACTAAGCATATTCCACATAAACAGTACATGATTCATTATTGGTTCTGGGCTCCCAGTCCTAATAGTCTTATAAATCAACCATATCCAATATAGCATATACATTACACCAAACACAGGCGCATGTCTTATTGCATAGTCTAACATGGTCATACCTACAACTATCAGACTATCTATTAACTGGCCTAACCAACACCATCCTAGCAGGCAAAAGAAATCAGTAGCTAGACTCATCTGGTATATCTATTCCATTTATCAATTAAAAATTATTCTCTTTGTGTGTGTCTCTCCATATTTTTACACATTAGTTCATATAAATTGAACACAGTTTACACTTACAGTATCATTAATACCGTCTCTAATGCAGCCAATAAGAATATCTCTTGCATTACTCGCTGCAAGTATACTACTAGCAGCAAATTTGGTGCCAGTTCTTGCACAAACAAAGCCAACACACTCTGAGATCCAAGATGCTCTGAATCTTGCAGATATATATATAAGAAGTACTGTTAAACAGCTTGCTAGTAACCAGTACCAGGAAGTTGTTAATACTAATCAAGCAGTTATTGCAGAATACCCTAGTATACCCTTAAAGGTAGTTCATAGTAATGGTGTTATAATAAGGGCAGGAGAAGATACCAAGCAAGGGAGTTACGCTTCAACATATCTTGAGAATCCAAGCGAACCATCCTCTACTGTGTTTAAATATGATATAGGATTTAGGTACAGGAATACAGTAACTGGTCTTGTCTATCATAATGTGCCTAAATTGCAGATAACTATCAACTATAACTATAACAGTACTTCATCCTCGATAACTATCAAGCATCTAGCATGGGATAATACTGGTCAAATATCATATACAGATCTCTACTTGCATGGTGTTTATATAGCTAGGCTAAATGCTAATACTGTTAACCAGACATATACCTTAACTATAGATAAGAATAGCCCGCTGCTTAATAGTTTTAGATACATAGAAAGGCATGGTGTACAGTTAGCTTACCAGTACTTTAGTGCAGTAGGAGACACCACTTTAGCAAACAAGATGAAGCAAAGATTAATAGATAGAGGCTATCAGGCTGGAAAGGATATATATGCGCCTATGTTCAAGGATGGAACGAGTTACGCATCTAACTTTGTTTATGAATCGGGTTCTAATGGTGTATACAGAGATTGTTATGAAGAGCCTTCCATGCTGCCAAGTTCATATCAGTACCATAGCAAAGTCTGCACTATAGGTGTTGATACATATATCGTCTTTAGTAGATCTAATGATTGGTTAGTACCAACACTATGGGCCATACACTTACTCAACAGAGGCGTTAATCCTGATACGCCTATGTTCGATGGATACCAGACTTGGAGCCCTAGACAGGTTGCCAGACATGTAGAAACTAAATGGTTAGCAGACTATGGAATAAAGAGCCCATGGAGTGATTCGCATGCAAGTGGAGTAAGAACTGCTGCATTCTTGGTACTGGAGACCTTACTTGGTTATAAGTATGGGGATAATACAAGCAAGCAGTATGCAGATAAGGCAGCTTATGCATTAACTAAACCACAAGTTAAAGGCAGTGGATATATAACTAGAGAGAATGAGGATGGCAGTACATCTACCCTATACAGACCAAAGTATACAGGCGCCTTTTATACTGCTTGGAATGGGTTCAATTATGTTGCTAAGAAGTCAATACTGCAGCAGCTAAGTGATATGTTCAGTCAACCAGATGAGCATCCTGATATCAAGGCAGGTAATGCAGAAAGCACCATAACTATAGCTCAGGCATTAAGGGTCTATGATTGCTATGCCTATAGTTATAACTGTACAAGGGTACCCTAGTTATCTCTTCTATTTTTATTTATATTTTATTCTTTGAGTATTTCACAAGTCTGCCTAATTCTGGTAATACCAACGCATAATGGATATGGATACAGTCATCCTTATTACAATATCTGCAGAAGAGTGTTCTGTCCTTTAATACTACTTCTACTATCCTATCCAGTTTCTCATCTCTAAGAAAGAGCTCGTTCTCATGAACTCCTTTATATGATATATATGGAGCGTATAACCTTAAATATTCATATTTTTCTATATTCATTAATAAAAGGTCTGATACCCATCTTGAAACAGAATATTCGATATTCCTAATCTTATGTTCTTCTTTAATCTTATTATAAATTTCTATCTTGATCGGTATCCTTTTGTATCCATCACTCTTCTTACCATCCATACATGTAACAATCTGTTACATGTTAATTATTCTTTACCTAGCGATGTAACTCTTTGTTACAAACACTTAAATATTTGTATCACTTTGTTACAAACATGAACAAATGGAGAGCTGTAAGAGTAAAAGAGGATCTGCATATGTTACTACAACAGAAGGCTGCCAAGGAGGACAGAAGCCTAGCAAATTACCTAGACAGTATCCTAAGAAGGATACTAGAGGTGAAACAAGATGGGCATGACTAGGCAAGTATATGCCAGATCTGAATCCAAATCTATGCCCTCCCCATGGGGTTATTTATATTCATGGGGCAGTACTGATGGACTACATAGAGTTCTTTAAGAGGAAAGGATTGGGTCTAAGAGTAGATTGTCCAGGGCAGAGTTTCCAGCTAACTTGGAGCAGTAAGTTAGTAGGCATAAAATTTACAAAGTCTGCGCTTGCAAGATTGCAAGGTGAATGGGTATATCCATTCTCATACTTACAGATGAGCAAGCAACTTATAACACATAGGTATGTAGGTGGACTAGGCCAGTTCTTTGAATATGTTGGTAGACCAGCTAAGGATGTAAAGACAGACTATGCAAGAGATGAGCTCTATGAGCAAGAGTAAGAGTAGATATATTTTATCATTGTTCAAAGAGTTGCCAGTACTAGATGAGGATGAAGATGAGACCACAGAGTTACCTAAACTGGAATGTTTAGATATCCTGCCAAGACTGGAAGAATGAAGCGCATACATGTACCCTCTGCAAGATGGTGTTTAAAAGCTGGACAGTTCTGTAAGGCCTGTCAGAAGGACCTCACAAATGAACTATATATCATCAGCAAGAGGAATAACTACAAGACATTACATTACTGCATGAATTGTGCGAGTAGATATAATCTAATCTAGAGGTAGGATACTAGTATGAATGAGCAATGTTGTGCTGTCTGTGGAGAGGATATTAGATCAGGCATATGCTTTGAATGTTTAATAATAGATCTTGACCACCTAAGAAACACAATAGCAGACTTGGAAGAAAGAATAGCAGGTTTAGAGAAAGTAGTAGCAATACTAGAAGGCAGACAAGAAATAGAAGAGGAGAAGTATGGCAGGCTATAAAAAGTGTAAGAGATGTAGGAGAAGGCATAGATATGAAGATAGTACATTATGCTATCTTTGCTTAAATAGCAAAGATAGCAAATTAGTTAGTTATGAATAACCAAGCAGAGGCCCAATATTAATATGAACTGTGCACAATGTGGTAAGAAGAAAGCTAGCCATATAATCGATGATAAGCCTATCTGTACTAATTGTGCGCTAGACCTAGTGCTTTACATAGTGCAAGAAATCAATAAGAAATTAGAGCAGCTACAATCTAGCCTAAGCTGCATAAACCTTTCTTCTGCATGATATAACGCTGTTATGAATTTGCTGCATGATGTTGTTTGCATAAACCTTACATTATACTATTCTGACCATGTTGTCCAAGCGTGAGAACTTTGCAGTTGATGTTAATTCTGCAAAGTTTATCGCTAAAGACCATGTAGAATTAACATCAAAGTTAATAATTAACAGTGATGTTAATTCTGCAAAGTTTTACTATACTGGTATAGCTATACCAGTTGAAGCCTTACCTATATTTTGGGAATTCAAACAGTTAGTTATTATAAAATATGGTAAAGTTAAGGGTGCCTTTAGTAAATATCTTATCGAGCTAATGGAAGAAGAGGTACTAAGGTATAGAGCAAGCATGCAGCATCATGCAGCAAATCCTTTGCAGAATTCGATGTTAAGCATAAATGATAAAATCAGAACTGATACACTAGCAAGGCTAAGAAGGATTAAGCAGTTACTAATAGAGAAAGCTTACATCAAAGAAATACCAGAACAGGTATTAATAGAGACCATCAAGGCAACTGGTATCAGAGATCTAAGAACCATTAAGAAATATTACCAGTTATGTCTTAAGTTAGGATGTAAAAGAGTGATAAAGCCCTATACCGTAATGATTGATATTGAATATTTTATAAATTCTGCATTATGATTAAGATACCTGCATCACTGTATGCTTTAGCAAGGCATAGAGCTAGTAGACTCTCTACTAAATTATTACAATCTTTTGACCCTTATAATAACAACAAGAAACAGCATCTAAAGAACATCATGACTGGCATATTAGGAGAAGAGATAATAAGATACCTGTATGAGCAGGCATCTTGGCAAGTTAGATATGGTGATGGTCTTAAGATAGATCTGATAGCAGAGAGGAATGGCATAGTAAGGTACAATGAAATAAAGACAGTTAGCAGTCTATATAGCACATTATCTATCCCGTTGTATAGGCACATAAAGGTGGATAAGAAGGCATGGTACGTATGGGTCTATATTCATGATGGATATTATAGTGTCTTAGGTTCTCTACCTTGGCGAGTTGTTGATAAGATGCCAGTGCACATAGCAGTAGAGGATAATGGTATAAAGAAGATAGTTGTTCACACTTACATGCTCTACCAGTTCACTTATTAGCCAGATCTTACTGAATCTAGTAAGGTACCCTGGGAGATGGGCATATTCAGCAAGGTAGAACTTGATTACATAAAGAACCCTAAGAGGTATGAGTTATATAATGTAGATTATGCTTATGTCTTAAGGCATAGAATTGTTAAGAAAGTTAGGGAATTTCTGCAAGTCTAT
>JANWZS010000028.1 GCA_025054855.1 Candidatus Nitrosocaldus sp.
AAGGCATGATGAGGAGTTCGCTAGGGTATGGAAGAGCATAGAGGATATGAGGAGGGATATGCAGGAGGGCTTTAGGAGGCACGATGAGGAGATCAAGAAACTAAGAGAGGATATGCAGGAGGGGTTCAAGCGTCTGGATATCAAGATATCCTCGTTGGGTGCAAGATGGGGTATCATGAACGAGCAGTCTGTTAGGGAGGCGCTTAAGGGCATAGTGGGCAAGGAACTAGGCTATACTGTTATGGAGTTGAACATATACGATGATGAGGGTTACGTGTATGGGTATCCAAGCAATGTGCAGATGGATGTGGTTGTCAGTGATGGTAGTACAATCCTGCTAGAGATAGCATCCCATGTGAAGAAGAGCGATCCACCCATACTGAAGAGGAAGACAGAACTCTACAGTAGAAAGACTAACAGGCAGGTGAACAGGGTCATGTTCGTAACACCCTTCGTGGACGATGAGGCTAGGGAGGCATGTGCTAGATTTGGTATAGAGGTGTATAGTGCGTGAATCAGATGGGCATATGTGGTTTAACTACTCACTCGTATTAGAATGCTAGAGTGACTGACTGCATATACCCAGCATGCATGATCTAGCATGGGCAACTAATACAGAAAAACCGTTAGCGATGGTCATCAGAAGGGGAAATATGAGAAGAGGTTATGTATCGGTATACAGAACCCTCTATGGTATACATCTTCTGTACCCATTGTTATAGAGGATTTCTACGTTGGTACTTATCGTTATAGAATATTTCTATATTTTCCATTTATGGATAAAAAGTTTATATCTATACATCGTCCCTCTATATAGATGGTAATAAAGAAGTTAGTAGATACTGATGAGGCTAGCGATGAGTCAGTTATGCTGTGGCGTATATTCTCTACCATATACAGCGAGGATGTTGTATTCAATATTCTGGCGTATCTGTGCAAGAGGGGTCAGGGATCTACTAGGGAGATCGCTAGGTATGTAGGTATCAGCCACAAGAACCTCGCCAAGTACCTTGAGATACTTATGGAGAAGGGCATGGTTGAGATAGCCTATGATAAGCCGAATCTAAGGGTGTATAGGTTGCGGGATGAGATCTCTATACTTAAGAGATTCTTCATGCTATCTGGTTTAATGCTTTATTTATTCCTAGACTTAGACCATACATATATATTAATTATATGCTGATGATAGATTTGTGAGTTTGTGAGGATCGGATCATGATTCTATTTAATTAGCATACTATAAGCTGCTAGATCATGGCTTTTACTCATGTTACATCAACGTACCATGTGTTACATCAGTCTTAACTACACCAATGCCCTAGATGGAGTAGGGATGAGCATGAACCCCATTACATCTAGCAAGGTAGCCGTATATGCGATGGTAGCAGTACTTGTAATGGCAAGTGCCAGTACAGCGTTAAGTAGTGTTGTTAGGCCTGCACATGCAACAGTTGGCGATGTTATCGCTGAGATAAATCTAGATTCGATAATTGACCCAAGTGTAGTGTACTGCAGTATTGGTGTTGCGTTCGATGGAACCCATCTATATGTAGATGCTTGCTCATCCAAAGATATACAAGATAACTACTGGCGGAGCACTTGTTAGTACGTTCGATGTCGTTGCTGCAGGATCGCCAGTGAACCCAAACGCTCTAGCATTTGATGCGAAGAGGAATGGTATATGGTTTGGAGGGCAGAGTTGTACTGAGAGTGGTATGCCCATCCAGTTCTGGGACTTCGATGATAACAGCGTCACGCTGATGTTCACAATCCCATCCAGTCTTACGAACCCTGCAACAGGAGAATCCTTCCTTAGCTTCTGCTTTGATGATGGTCTAGCATACAATGAGAACGATCCTAGCATAGATGCTGATGATGAGATATGGTTCAGTGACGATGTCAATCATAACCTTGGTCTATTCAGGCCTGATGGCACGCTCGTTGCAGGTTATGATGCAAGAACCATAAATTCAAGCTTAGAATTGCTGAGCGGGCTAGCCATAGGGGGCAAGAATATCTATATGGCTAATAATGGCGGTGGGGATGTATTTAGAGTTGATAAGGATACATTCACACTGGTAGATCAGTTTGTGAGCGGTGATGAGAGGCAGGAGGATATGGAGTGTGACCCTGACACATTTGCACCTACTGAAGTGATGTGGGTGAGGACAACACCTCAAGGAGGTTCATTTCCTAATGTACTCAGAGCGTATGAGATAGAACCAGGTACATGCGGCAAGGGAGGTTTACCTCCTCCACCACCAGAAGAGGAGTTAATAATCAAGAAGTTTGTTAAGCTTGACGATAAGGGTATAACTGTGGATGAGACTGTGAGCTTCCTCAAGAAGGCACATATAGTCGAGGCTACACTGAAGGACCCCAAGCACAATCTATACGTGTATAAGAATATACCACTACCAGTTCCAGCACATATACCGTGGGGCGATAAGGCATGGGAGCCTCTAGTCAAGTTGTTCGATGGCAAGTGGGAGCTGAAGCTTCAGATAATCGCTGTGTATGAGGACCCAAAGACCAAGGAGCTGAAGCAGGTGGAGCAGAAGATAATAATACACTTCACTGTTGTTAAAGGCATGATCTCGGTCTTCCATGATGATCCTACACAACCACCGCCTCCATTGGAGTTGAATAAGTTGATAAAGGTCACGCCACATCCAGCGCAACTTAACGGCAAGATAAATATAGAGATGGGCGAGAAGGTGATGCCAAAGGCACGTGATGTGTTCGTAACTGAGGTGACCCTGGCGAAGCCATCTGGTACAGTTGTATCGTACACCAAACTACCAGTACATATAACTGTTGGCAATGCAAATATACCATTCCCTGGCCCTGACTGGAGTGCAGGTGGATTCAACCCAACTATAGCACTGGATGAGTTGGGTATGTGGGAACTCGACATAGAGATCATAGCCTTCTACTACGATGGCACTACAGAGATCAGGAAGATAAACCAGAAGCTGTGGATCTCCTTCAACGTAATACCAGAGCATATACTCCCCATGCTTGCTGTCATAGCTCCCTTGGGAGTACTAGCCCTGTACATGTACAGGAAGAAGCACGAGACGTACAGCAACACTGACTACAACCTGTGAGCCTTCTCATCTCTCCCATTATTTCATGCATGTTCCATACATGCAATGGTTCCAAGATAATGTAAACCAAGGTTTATTTAGTGGTTTACATATCCCCTGCATGTGCAGGAGAGGGAGTTCATACAGCAGTGCATGAGCAATGTTCTGGCTGGTAAGAGGATAGACATGAGCGATGCCATGAGGCTTATAAACACTAGTGATGATAACCTTGAGTACCTGCTTGATGCAGCAGACACCATAAGGCGGGAGTTGAATGGTGATAGGGTCGATGTTGAGTCGCTGGTGAATGCAAAGTCTGGCAACTGCTCTGAGAACTGCGCATTCTGTGCACAATCAGCATGGTACAGGACTGGGATAAGCAGGTACCCACTGCTCAGCGTGGAGGAGTTGGTTGCTAGAGCACATGCAGCAAAGTGCTCTGGGGCAGGGAGCTTCTGCATAGTATGTGCATGGCGTGAGCCCAGGGAGGATGAGTTCGAGCATGTATGCTCTGCCATCAGGGCCATAAGGGATAGGGTTGGGATAGATGTGAACTGCTCGCTGGGCTTCCTGAACGCTAAGAGGGCTGAGAGGCTCAAGGCTCTAGGGGTGAAGAGGTACAACCACAACCTCGAGAGCAGTAGCAGCTTCTTCAGCAGGATATGCACAACACACACATGGCTCGACAGGTTCAACACAGCAAGGCTTGCAAAGGAGCATGGTCTGGAGTTGTGCTCTGGAGGGATAATAGGCATGGGTGAGAGCGTAGAGCAGAGGCTGGAACTTGCGTTCGAGGCAAGCAGGCTTGCGCCAGAGGAGTTCCCCCTCAACATACTCATCGCTAGGGAGGGTACACCACTTCAGGGTATGAAGAAGCCAGTACCAGTAGATGATATACTCAGAACCATAGCGGTGTTCAGGTTCATAATGCCTAGGTGCATACTCAAGGTTGCAGGTGGCAGGGAGGTTCACCTTGCAGATAGACAGGGTAAGGCACTCCTCTCTGGAGCGAACGGGATAATAACCAACGGCTATCTGACCGTTGGGGGGAATAGCGCATCACATGATATAGAGATGATCAGGGGCTTGGGACTGAAGGTCTAACATGGGCCGTGCAGATTACGCCGACGAACTCAGGAGGCTTGCCGAGCAGAACCTGTACAGGAGGCTCAGGGATGTAAGGATATTGGACTCTAGCAGGGCTGTGGTGGATGGCAGGGAGGTTGTGCTCCTCTGCTCCAACGACTACCTTGGGCTATCATCCAGTAGGGAGGTCATGGAGCATGCAGTACACTCCCTACATGCACTATCGCAGTGCAGCTCCAGGCTCATAGCAGGTAATGATCATGCACTTGTGGAGCTTGAGGAGGGGCTAGCCAAGCATAAGGCCAGGGATAGGGCGTTGGTGTATCCCACAGGGTACATGGCATGTCTGGCTATAGCAACA
>JANWZS010000029.1 GCA_025054855.1 Candidatus Nitrosocaldus sp.
TCCCTGTTGGCGGAGGGCCTGTCCTCAAACCTATAATCCGTCAGATGCCTTATAAAGGTTTATAGTTTAGATATTGATTCTCCATGAAGAATAATTACAGTAACCATAAGACTATACCGTAATCATGCCATAATTAATAGAATACGCCCGTATATGATATATTTTTATCATATCAAGCATATGTTATGAACGGATAAGGTTAAAAGTAGCATCCATATAGACAGGCACGTGGAGTACAGGTATGGGTTGATGACTGTGCAATGGGATGATGAGGATAGGAGCCTAGTCCTCATAGATCAGAGGAGGTTACCTAACAGGCTCGAGTACATAAGGTGCAGGAGCCATGAGCAGGTAGCAGAGTGTATAAGGAGCATGGCTGTGAGGGGTGCACCTGCAATAGGGGTCGCTGCTGCATTTGGATTAGCATTGGCAGCGATCAACAGCAGGGCAAGGGATAGGGAGTCGTTCATGCGTGAGATGGATGCTGCATTCAGGCTACTCAGATCCACCAGACCAACTGCCATAAACCTCTTCTGGGCACTCGAGAGGGTCATGGGCAAGGGTAGGAGTGCAGGCTCTGTAGAGGAGGCCAAAGTGAGTATGTTATCTGAGGCCATAACGATGCTCAAGGAGGATCTGGATGTGAATAGGAGGCTTGGGGATCATGGCTCCTCGCTGTTGAACGATGGTGATAGAGTGTTGACACACTGCAATGCTGGTGCACTTGCTACCGTAGGCTATGGCACGGCACTGGGTGTGATAAGGGCTGCAAGGGAGAAGGGGAAGAGGATAAGCGTCATAGCAGCAGAGACCAGGCCAGTCATGCAGGGGGCTAGGCTCACGGCATTCGAACTCAAACACGATGGGATAGATGTTAGCATAGCGCCAGATACATCCATAGGGCTGCTCATGGCTAGAGGGATGATAGACAAGGTGATAGTCGGTGCCGATAGAGTACTCAGGGATGGGCATGTATTCAACAAGATAGGCACATATCAGGTAGCGATACTTGCTAGGGAGCATAGCATCCCATTCTACGTCGCTGCACCCCTCTCAAGCTTCGATCTCAAGAGCAGGGTCGATGAGGTGACTATAGAGGAGAGGGCCTACGATGAGGTCGTGAAGGTCTCAGGGAAGAGGGTAGCACCAAGAGGTGTGAGGGTATTCAACCCAGCGTTCGATATCACACCCCCACACCTAATAACAGCGATAGTCACGGAGAAGGGCGTGCTTGAGCAGCCGTACGAGCAGTCCATAGCAAGGGTATTCAACCCATCATGATGATAGAGAAGGAGGGAGGGCCTCCATCGCTGGTGACCGATTAGAGGAACTCTATGAGCATCTCCACTGGCAGCTCCTTCGCTATGGCATTGGTCACATCCTCATCGTACACCTCTATCATGTCGCTCCTGCTCACCTCTGCAGAGTACTCTGCAGTTACCCTCTTCCCAGAGTCTGTGTAGAGGTGCACTATCACGCTCTTGGCATCAGGGTAGAGCGAGACCAGCTCCCTCGGGAGCATCAGTGCCTTCCTACCGTACTGTATGTTTATGGCATAGACCCTATCCCTGTACATCGCTCTACCGTATATGTAGCTCTGCCCCCATGAGAGGTCCAGGAAGAGCAGCACCATCATCCTCCTCACACTCGCATCGCTCATAGAGATCACCCGTGTATGTTGAGTATGGTTGTGACAGTAGCGTACTTTGCTGCCATCTCAGCCACCTTGGTGCTCGATGCGCTCCCTATTATTATGACATCCCCTTCCTCTGGCATGAGCCCCTTGAGTATATCGATCACATCCTTCTCCCTTATATGTATACCATACCTGCTACCTGGCATAACGAACCTGGAGTTTGTGTACACCAGTGTAGTGGCGCCCAGCGCACCAACCCTGATCGCAGCATCCCTCTGCTCTACCCCAGACCTAACCGCACCTGCCATACCCTTGACCCGTACGGCGTAGTTGAACCTTCCTACTGCCAGTGAGCACTCTGGTACCTCTGCCTCTGCTACCATCACTCTGGATAGGTACTCGTACAGTTCCTTGCCCTTACTGCTCAGTGCGCTACCAGATCGTGTAGTCTCTACCATACCATGCATCCTCATATGCTTCAGCAGGGTCTTGACCGACCCCTCTCCAAGCATGAGCTCCCTCTTCATCCTACTCCTGCTCACCCTCCCATACCTGCCCATCAGCTGCAGCGCCATTATGACGTGTGCTACGTTGAATGAGAGCATCCTGCTGGGGGCGTACCTGCTCGCTACCTTGACCAGCATGGAAAGTCCGTGATCATCGTCGCTGCTACTACTAGCGCTGCACATACCCGATCTACTATATAACTACGCAAGCCTCGATATAACAACTATCCCCAACCACAGACCCATACCTGTTGGTCACGAGACGGGCCTGAATGGACTGCGGGTGTGGTCTCATCCCATTGCAGTACACAACACCTACGCTCTGTGTATGGTCACTATGAGTGTATCCCCAACCTTGGGGCTCCCTATCCTCTCGTAGACAGGTCTGGTTATGGTTATGCTCATCTGTATCGGGGAGTAGGTCACGTGCTGGACCTGCTGGAACGGTATTATGGCAGGGATTATCTTCTTCATAACCTCCTTGGTATCATCGTCCAACTCCCTTATGCTCTCTATCCTCTGCCTGAGCATCTCAGCCTGGTCTATGGGCTCGGTCCTTATCTCCTGCTGTAGGAGCATGGTCAAGAGGCTACCGTTATCGGTTATCGATCTGACCGTGAACTCTATACCCTCCTGCATACCAGGCATAGTATCGCCACACCTCCTTAACTATCTTCCTCTACCATGGTTATACCAACTCAAAATCCTCCAGCCTAGCGAATACCTCTATCTCCCCGACCCTTACAAGGTAGGCGTAGGGTCTATCTGGCTCTATATCGACTATCACACCCCTGGAACCAGCGGTGACATCTGGCATATCATGCTTGAAGATGACAGCATCGCCAACCTTGGGAGCCCTCCTCGCCTCATACCCTGCCCTCTTCAGCACAGCACTGAACTGCTCCGCAACGAACCTGCTGACCTCATCCATGGAGAGATCACCCAACTTGTAATCCCTCAACCAGACGGAGATCTTGCCAGCCTCACGCTTCGATGGCTGTATTATTATTACTACACCGTCCGGCTCATCTGCAACTTCTATGCTTACTATCACTGGCTTACATGACATGGATATTAAGTAGATATCCTAAAATAAAAATCTTAGAGTTGGTACGATATGATTCACACCCTGCATCCACGGAAGATCATAGATGGGAATACCATCAGGCATCTATACTGACAACTAAGCTAGATCACCCCCTAGTCCTTGAACCCGATCTGCCTACCTCCCCTCCATCCATCCTCCATCCATCCATCCATCAATCAATCAATCCCATAACCATGTACATTGTAACTATCACCATCCACTGGAGCGGTTCAGCACCAGCCCTCCCTCTCACTGCCTGTACTCATATGCACTCATGCTGCAGCATAGCACAACCTCCATTGGATGCCACCATGTTTCTCGGTTCAAGGTCTGGGGTGTAGATTAGACGCTCATCACGCATGGGCACATCCATTGGCCATGGTAAGTATGGATGCTCGCCTACCTACGCCTTGGCCTACTCCGTGCCTATAGCCCCCAGCAGGTCGAACTCCTCCTGCGTGGCACCCTTGAGCTCAGCAAGTGATATCATATGACCATCTGGATCGAGTATGATGGCATGCTTGCCAAAGGCCTCCTCCCGGGGCTCCTTCAGGAACCTCACACCCTTCTTCTTGAGTAGTTCACAGAGCTCATCTATGCTCTGTACGGTGAACCCAACGAGTATCCCAGGGCGGGTAGCCTTACCAGCCTCCTCCTCCTGCTCAGCCTTGCCATCTATGCTCCTTATGACTATCCTCGTGCCAGAGGTGAAGAACTCAGCGGTATCATTTGTAGCGCTGTGTAGGGGTAGGCCAAGATCATCCTTGTAGAAGGATATTGCACGCTTGAGATCACGGGTGAAGAGTATCACCGCATCGAGCTTCCTGAACATGGGCTGGGTTTGCACGATCATGATTAAAAAGATTTCCTCTGCTATACAGTACAGTGCATAAGGTATTGGTTGCATAGGTAACCAAATAGTAACATTATGATATATTCGGATCGGGCATACTTGGAAAATCTTATATCGTTAGATGCTTAATATCCGTAGGATGAAGAGGATAGAGGCCGTGATACCAACGGAGAGGCTCAACGCAGTCAATGAGGCGCTGAAGAAGGTAGGGGTTGGGGGCGTAACCGTAATAGACAGTAAGGGG
>JANWZS010000002.1 GCA_025054855.1 Candidatus Nitrosocaldus sp.
CCTCAGCGTTCTCTTATCTAGAGGTTCAACCTTTATGCTCACATCATCCAGAACCTGTAGAGCCTTCTCCAGTGCCATGTTGTACCCATCCACTATTATAGTGGGATGGACATCCTTGTTTATCAGCTCCTCAGCCCTCTCGAGCAGTGCACCAGCAAGAACTACAACCGATGTTGTGCCATCACCAACCTCATTGTCCGTAGCCTTCGATATCTCAACCATCATCTTTGCTGCTGGATGCTGTACATCCATCTCCTTCAGTATAGTTGCGCCATCGTTGGTTATGGTCACATCGCCCAAGGTATCAACGAGCATCTTATCCATGCCCCTAGGCCCTAGGCTGGTCTTCACGATCTCAGCAACCAGCTTGGCTGCTGTTATGTTGTTCCTCTGTGCCTCCTTCCCTCTGGTCTCCTTGGCCCCTTCCTTCAGTATCAGAACTGGTACAGTACCCCCTGCTGTTGTCACTGGTATAGCCAATCAGATCACCCAACCCTATCTCTCTTGCACTCCAATTTATAACTTTTGCAGTGTACTTTAAATAAGAGTGCAGGGAGAGAGTTGGCATGAAGGTGCCGAAGGAGATAAACACGTACTGTCCAAGGTGCAAGAAGCACACCACACATGCAATCTCACTCTACAAGAAGGGCAAGGAGAGGGGTACCGCATGGGGTGTTAGGAGGCATGAGGAGGAGAAGAAGGGCTATGGAGGCCAGAAGTACCCAGAGCAGAAGAGGACAGCGAAGACCACGAAGAAGCAGCTCCTGAAGTTCAAGTGCAAGGAGTGCGGTTACACGCTCCAGAGGTACGGGATGAGGCTCAGGAAGGTTGAGATAGCAGCGTAGGAGTGTGATGGTATGAGCATGGGCAAGAGGGAGCATACACTGATACCGAAACCTAGGAGTGCATTCATACTCGTAAGATGCAGTAGGTGCAATGCAGAGAGGATAGTCTACTCGCACTCTACTAGGGGCATAAGGTGCAGGCAGTGCAACTCACTTCTCGTTGAGAACACTGGCGGGAGGGCTGTGATCCATGCAGTTGAGGTCAACAGGTTCTCCTGAACCTCGTGAGTATGCTCTCTGCCATCCTAAGGTCCTCGAGGGTATTCACGTTCACCGCTATCCTCACATCATCCAGCACGAGATGATCCTCATCTACAGTTGCTGGCACTCTCCCTATGCTTCCAGTGCTGACCATGCTTATACCTGTGTAGCAGTATAGAGAGCCATCGCTAGCGAAGCAGTTGGCGCTGGAGATGCCAATGGAGTCGAGGAAGGCCTTGCTGGTCACGACTGCCAGCCATGCCTTCCTATTGTGCATGCGCTTGTGTGAAGCGCCTACTATATCTCTAACTATATACCCATCGAGTAGGGGGAGGTCAGCTGGGGTTACGAATACGTTGTATGGTTCATGCTTGGATTCATTTGCATGATCCTGATCACTGTTACGGTGCATCCTAGAGGCACGGTAGGTAACCCCTACTCCTCCTCCTTCTACCACTACCCTACCCCCTCTACTATCCCTACCCCTATCCATACCCATATCTATCCCCATACCCCTCCTCCCCATATATAGGAGGAGTGAGTTCAGGTCCTCGACATAACCAGAGGCAGGTGTATCGACCAGCCATATCCTACATCCATTGGTAGCAGTGGTAAGAGTATTACACGCCCTAGCAGCATACCCATCCAGTATGTATCCCTTGGTCCTCTGCGTGTTCCTGCTCACAGCAACCACTATGCCATCGAAGCATTTAGAGTGCAGTAGCGCATCCATAACGTATGAGATCATGGGCCTACCATTGACTCTCACGAGTGGCTTCTCCTCATCCATGGCGAGCCTAGAGCCCTTGCCTCCAGCCATGAGTAGTGCAATCATACCTATCACGGGATGGATGCTATGATGAGTAACGATGCCATCCTAGATAACTCATTCGTCGCACCGAAGAGGTCCCCAGATGCACCGCCGAAGCTCCTGTTGGCTATGTTGAGGAGTAGCATGCTCAGTGCCATGGAGCCTAGTAGTGCGTATACACCTACACCATCGAGCAGCGCATACGCTACACCTACTGTAGTGATCGTTGCCATGAGCAGCCTAGGCCAGTTAACCCCCCTGCAGTCCCTGCCCCTCATGGCCCTTATGAACGGTGCCCCCATCCCCTCCCATGCCACCCTACCCATGGATGCCTGGAGCACCATGGAGTACTTTGCTATGCACTCACTAACCACCAATGCCCTCAGCAGGTCCATGCCATGGAGAGTGCTCAGTGCTGCGAAGAGCCCAAGCAGGTATACCACTAGTAGTGATGCACCAGCAGACCCTATCGCTGGGTCCCTC
The DNA here is from genome assembly GCA_025054855.1 of Candidatus Nitrosocaldus sp. Lineage (GTDB taxonomy): Archaea > Thermoproteota > Nitrososphaeria > Nitrososphaerales > Nitrosocaldaceae > Nitrosocaldus. The sequence continues at coordinate 2,341 of JANWZS010000002.1, forward strand.
AACGCCCTGATCTTATCCTCCCTACTGCCCTTTGCCATGACACCATCGGCAAAGTCTGCTAGGGCATCTGTATGGTGCATTCCTGTCAGTATGAGTATCAGCGCAATGAGTACGACTGCCCTAACCATACCATCTGCTACCGTGAGTGAGAGTAGGAGTGCCAGTGAGCCTATGATAGCACCAAGGATCACCCCAGCCAGGGGGAAGAGGAACATGTACCTTGCAATGTACTCTATACCATGTGATCTGCGTGTAGGTATTATGCTCAGGAAGGAGATGAGTGCTGATAGCACTGATATTATAGAGATCATACCCATGGATATCATTCATCCGTGCAGTGAGCAATTACCCGCATCCTGATCGTGCTGATCACGCTCATGCAAATCACACCAGCAGTAGTGGGAGTACAACAAGCGCTATGAATACCATGCTGCTCACCTTCATCACCTTCAACGCCATCCTGCAGTGCTCAACCGTTATGCTCTGCTCCCCATCGCCAAGCCTATAGTAGCCTATCTTCTCCAGCCTTATCCTCAACGCTCCAGCCATAACCGACATAGGGTAGCCAGAGTTGACGCTTGGTGTATTATGCCTATCCCTGAGCATTATCCTCATAGCGTTCCTCCAGTCGAGCCTCAGGAGCATCGATGCAATGACCATAGCAAGTGCTGTGAGCCTGGCAGGGATGTAGTTTGCTATGGTATCCAACTTGGCAGATGCATAGCCTATATGCCTATGGTACTCATCCCTATACCCAAGCATAGAGTCTAGGGTGTTTATTGCCCTGTATGCTAGTGCAGCAGGTACTCCTAGCAGCGCATAGTAGAAGAGCGGTGCCGTGACGCCATCAACAGTACTCTCCCCTATGCTCTCTATGGTTGCAGAGAGTATATGCTCCTCATCCAGGTTGGATGTGTCCCTACCAACTATCATCGATACTTTGTATCTGGCACTTGCCATATCGTTGAGCATGAGCGAGTCCATCACCGCACGTGCATGCTCCTCCATGGCCCTCAGTGCGAATGTGCTCTTCAGCGCCAGTACAGATACCATGATGAGTACGGCATGGTAACCATCCAGCATGTAGAGTATGCAGTATGCTATGATGTACACAGCAGATACCAGTCCTATGGCGAGTACGAAGCCCCTCACATACTCCACAGCCCTGGATCTATGCTTCAGCCTAGGCTTGAATACGGAGATCAGCCTGCCCATCCAAACCGTAGGGTGTAACCTTGCTGGGTACTCTCCTAGGAGTAGGTCCAGCGCTAGTGCACCAGCAAGCACCATGTACGGGATCAGTGCATGATGTAGTGATACCCCCAGTAGATCCATACCATCGCACCATACAATCCATCCCAAACACTACCGCATATCCATCATCCTGATCACCTCATCCACCGCTATGCTATCCCTGACCACACGGCTGAGCCTATCTATCATCCCATCCAGGCTACTTCCTACCACCTCCGCCCTGGCTGTAACCTTGCTGGATAGCGAATCCTCCTCTGGTAGCGCAAGATCACCAACGAATGGTACAACACCGAGTATCCTCTTCCCACTCATCCTCTCGAACCTTGCAAGTGCACCAGCTAGTATGGATCTATCTCCCCTGAACTTGTTGATTATGAACCCCCTGACCAGTTCCCTCTCCCTCCTCCTGAGGAGCATGAGCGTGCCCAGCATGCTTGCGAAGCACCCACCCCTCTCTATATCAGAGACTATGAGCACTGGCGCATCTATGGCCTCTGCGAGCCTCATGTTTGCTATATCGTACCTTGCTATGTTGATCTCAGCAGGGCTGCCAGCACCCTCTATAACAACTACATCGCTCAACGATGAGAGATGCTTGAGCGATGATAGCGCTATGCTCAAGCCCTTACCTATGGCAAACCTGTAGTAGTCCCTAGCATGCATCACCCTGTACTCCCTGCCTAGTACCACTACCTTGCTCAAGTAATCTCCCATGGGCTTGAGGAGTATGGGGTTCATGTGCACATCAGGCTCCACCCTCGCAGCGAATGCCTGTAGTGCCTGAGCATGAGCCATCTCCAACCCATCCCTTGTTGTGTACACGTTGGATGACATGTTCTGTGACTTGAATGGCGCTACTCTATAGCCGAGGTCTGCTAGTATCCTGCATAGTGCTGTTACCAGGGTGCTCTTGCCAGAGCTGGATGATGTGCCCTGAACCATTATGCACCTTATCCTGCTACTGCTATAGCCCATCCCTCAGCACATCCTCCATAGCATCCATCAGCACATCATTCTCAGCCCTGAGCCTAGGGGATATCCTAACGTACCTACCACCCTCTAGACCAAAGAAGTTGCTGCAGTCCCTCACGAGCATCCCTCTACGCAGCAGACCATCCCTCAACGCAGTTGAGTTCACCCCTTCAGGCACCTCAACCATGAAGAAGTTTACACTAGATCGCAAGGGATGATAGCCCATCCCCTTGAGCCTGTTCTGCATGTACTCCCTCTCCCCTGCAAGTATGGTCCTACACCTCTCCACATACTCCATATCTCTCAACGCCTCCACACCCGCCACCTCTGCAAGCACATTCACACTCCATGGTACCTTCACATCCGCAAGTACGCCAGCGAGCCTAGGGTTGGTGATGCAGTAGCCTATCCTGAGCCCTGCAAGCCCGAAGGCCTTGGTGAGCGATCTAAGCACGATGAGGTTGCTGAACTCCCCGGCGTACCTAGCAAGTGAGCAGTCTATGCTTGAGAACTCCATGAAGCACTCATCTAGCAGTACCATGGCACCCCTGTCGTACGCCTCCTCTACCATATGCAGGAGGGCCTCCCTTCCTACCACAGAGCCAGTAGGGTTGTTGGGGTTGCATATGAAGATGAGTTTTGCACCCTTGCGCATCTTCTCGTAGAGCATGCTGATATGCCTAGCACTTAACATGCATGTGAGATCATCAGGCATCACATGCTCTACAGTCGCAGAGTTCTTAGTGGATGCACGCTCATACTCTGAGAATGTAGGCTCCACTATAATCACCCCATCACCCCTTGAGATGAGCGCATCTGCTACCAGGTAGATCAACTCAACGCTCCCGTTACCTGCCACTATACATGAGTCATCAACACCTATGTACTCCGCTGCTACCTTCGTGAACCTCCTGGCATGTGCATCTGGATACTCCCCTATCGTATCGATGCTCTTCACTATAACCTCCTTGACCCTAGGCGATGGGCCGAACGGGTTAACGCTCGTACTGAAGTCTATGGCGTTGGGGCACTGCATGTAGTGCCTCCCACCATGGATGACGGGCTTGAGCGCAAGAATACCCGCCTTGACCAAACCGTCCAACTCCATACCCCTTGTAAGCCCCTGCTACTATTTAGGTTATTCATGGCATGAAGCATTAATATAATGCTCCCTACAAGTGATGCCATGCTCAAGGTAGCCATAGTAGGGGCAACTGGAGTCGTTGGACAGGAGTTCATAGTTGCTCTCGATAGGCATCCATGGTTCAGTGTCGAGGCGATAGCAGCATCTGAGCGTTCTGCTGGGAAGAGGTACATAGATGCCTTGCGGGATAGCGCTACAGGGATAATGAAGTGGCACCAGCATAGGCCAGTGCCAGAGTACGCCAGGGATATGGTCGTGAAGAGCGTGGGCGAGATAGATGCAAGGGATTACGATCTCATATTCACTGCGGTGGAGACAGATGATGCAAGGGTCATAGAGCCCAGGCTTGCTCAGCATACGCCAGTGATAAGCACTGCAGCGGCGTTCAGGTATGAGCAGGATGTGCCCATACTCATACCAGGGATAAACGATGACCATGCTGAACTCCTCAACGTGCAGAGGGAGAGGAGGCAATGGCAGGGGTTCATAGCGCCATTGCCAAACTGCACTACCACAGGCCTAGCGATAACCCTCAAGCCCATAATGGATGCATTCGGCATAGAGAGGGTCATAATGACATCCCTCCAAGCAGTATCTGGAGCGGGTAGGAGCCCTGGTGTCGCTGCACTTGACATATTCGATAACATAATACCCTTCATACCGAAGGAGGAGGAGAAGGTCCAAGTTGAGGCCAAGAAGATACTTGGCAGGTTCACGGATGGCAGGATAGACGATGCCAGATTCAGGGTCAGTTGTACATGCACAAGGGTACCAGTCATAGACGGGCATACAGAGTCTGCATTCGTAGAGACGAGCAGGGAGTGTGAGCCAGAGGACGTGAAGCAGGCAATGCTCAGGTACTCCAGGGGTGTCAGCGTAAGGGGCCTACCATCTGCTCCCGAGGAGTACATAATAGTGCATGATGATCCGAGCAGGCCACAGCCAAGGCTGGATAGGGATACCAACGATGGTATGAGCACTGTAGTAGGTAGGATAAGGAAGGATACAGCATTCGAGAGGGGTGTGAAGTACGTACTGCTATCGCACAACGAGAAGATGGGCTCTGCCAAGGGTGCTGTGCTCCTTGCTGAGATGCTCAAGACCAGAGAACTCCTCTAATCAGGTTAGCTGTATATAAGAAATAAGTTTATTAACCAGTGTACACTAAATAATTTAGATCGCTATGCCCAAAATAGATGAATTAGATATGAGGATAGTGAGCGAGCTGATGAAGGATGCTAGCATATCAGTGCCTAGGCTGAGCAGGAAGATAAACGTGAATGCATCAGTGGTTTACAGCAGGATAAAGAGGCTCGTCAAGCTAGGGCTGATAAAGAAGTACACCATAGTGGTCAATGAGGAGATGCTCGGCTACAACGTCAAGGCCGTCACTGGGATCAACATGGACTCGAAGATGAGGGATACCATCATATCAGGGCTCATGAAGATAGGGGAGGTTAGGGAGATAGCAGAGGTCACGGGGAGGTTCGATATACTCGTTACGTTAACGGCAAGGACGCTGGATGAGATACACCACATAGTATCCGATAGGATAGGCAGGCTGGAGGGGGTGCAGAGGACCGAGACGTTCATAGAGATGAAGAGGACCATAAAGGAGCCTACGTACTCTGAGGTAGTGCTACCACTGGTTACAAAGTAAGGAAATACTATAAATAAGATCCAGCCTCCCATAGTGTAAGTAAGCGAGGGTAGTAGTGGATTGCTCAAGAGTAGGGTGGGATATGGTGTAAGGAACTATTGGGAGGTCACCAAGCCCAAGATATGGTATCTACTGGTCTTCACTGCATTCGCATCTGCTGTGATAGCATCCAGGATAAGTGGTGTTGATATCGATGTACCAACATGGATACTCCTTCTGGCATCTGTCACTGCGGGCTCTGCGGGTGCAAATACAGTATCCAGTTACATAGACAGGGATATAGATGCCATAATGGAGAGGACGAAGCATAGACCTATACCGAGCAAGAGGATAGATGCCAGGCACGCACTATACTATGGGCTTGCACTCATCGCTATTGCATTGGTGACATCTGCCATGATAAATGCATATGCGCTGATGCTCATGGCATTCGGCATATTCGATTACGTGATAGTGTACAGCAAGTTACTGAAGAGGAGGAGCAGGAGCAATATAGTGCTTGGCGGGTTCTCTGGAGGGATGCCAGCGCTCATAGGTTATGTTGCAGTGACAACAGCGAATATAGAGGTTGGTGTGATGCTTGCCATGCTGGTCTTCCTATGGATACCAATGCATATATGGAGTCTAGCGTTGCGACTGAGGGAGGATTACAGAAGAGCAAATGTACCTATGCTCCCAGTCGTGAATAGCGTGAGCACATCAACAAGGGTTATAGCTGCAACTACACTACTCATGGTAGCGTTCAGTATTGCACTTGCATATACAGGGTACTTTGAGTATGTGTACATCGCAGTGGCAGGGGTTATGGGAGCAATAGTCACAGTGATGAGCATACAACTACTCATCAGACCTGATGAGAATAAGGCATGGAGGCTATTCAAGTTCTCGAGCCCGTATCTTGCTGTGCTCTTCATTGCCATGATGGTAGATCTGCTAATCTAATCTAATCTGATCTACTAATCTAAATCATTCATCGTCTGCATCATGCCTCGCATAGAATAGCTGTATCTGGATCACTTGTGCATGTATCGTTACCTTCTCCACCATCGTTGAAGTCGTTATATGCTATACCATCCCTACTATCAAGTCTATCATCTCCACTCCCAGCATCCATATAATCATCTCCATTACCTCCAACTAGCGTATCGCTACCACTCCCAGCATCCAGCGTATCGTTCCCATCTCCTCCATACAATGCATCATTCTCTACACCCCCTACCAGTATATCATTACCATCATTGCCATACAATGTATCATTGCCAAAGTAATCCTCAACCCTATCATCTCCAGCATCGCCATACAGCTCATCATCATGCATACCTCCTACTAGCCAATCGTTCCCATTCCCCCCATAGACCTTATCTATGCCAGAGCCTCCATCTATCCTAACATCATCACCCTCATTACCATAGAGTAGATCATTACCATCATTACCAAATATCAGGTCATCTCCTGCGCCTCCATCTATCCTATCATCACCATTCCCTCCTTCAAGATGATCATTACCAGCATCGCCATACAGCTCATCATTACCCATACTGCCCATCAGATGATCAACGCCATTCCCTCCATAGACCTTATCATTGCCATCCTCACCAGCAAGCCAGTCATCCCCATCATTGCCCTGTAGTACATCATCTCCACTCCCAGCTAGTATCATATCCATATCCATACCCCCTATCAGTATATCATTACCACTGCTGCCGAAGAGCATATCACCCTCCATACCAGCATCCATGTAATCATCTCCATTCCCTCCAACCATAAAGTCTGCACCATCATCATCAGCAAGTCTATCATTCCCATCTTGCCCAAAGAGATGATCATTACCATTCCCTCCATAGAGCGCATCATCGTTGTTGCCTCCTTCGAGCCAGTCCCTGCCATCCTCTCCATATAGAGAGTCCCTACCATCATCACTACCAACGACATCCTCACCTCCGAAACCTCCGCTCAACCAATCATTACCAGCACCTCCATACAGTACATCGTTACCATTCAAGCCATAGAGTTGATCATCCCCATCCCTTCCATAGAGTTCATCATCGCCCTCATTTGCATAGAGGAAGTCATTACCATTCCCTCCATCAAGATGATCATTCTCAGTGCCACCACGAATTCTATCATCCCCATCCTCTCCATAGATCTTGTCCATACCAACATCTCCCTGTAAAAAGTCATTACCAGCACCTCCATAGATCATATCATTTTGTAATCCACCATCAATCTTATCACTACCACCATTCCCATAAAGCGTATCGTTACCAGAACCTCCACTCATCCTATCATCCCCATCCTCACCTTGCATATCATCATTACCATCACTACCCTGAAGTATATCGGCACCACTGCCTCCCCTCATCGTATCATCATCATTCCCCCCATGCATAAAGTCACTACCATCGCTACCAAACAACATATCCCTTCCATCATTACCATACAATAGATCGTTATTCAATCCCCCTTGGAGCATGTCATTACCATTCCCTCCATTCAGAGTATCGTTACCAGCATCACCATAGAGTTGATCATTACCATCCCCTCCATTGATCCTATCATTTCCATCATTACCACAGATTATATCATCTCCTCCATTTCCATGCACAACATCATTACCATTGCCAGCGAATATTATGTCATTACCATTTGTACCATGTATCACATCATCCCCATCAGTACCTTGCTTTGTTGGAGTAAGATTCCGAGGGCACGAGAGCTCTTGCGCATATGCAGATTCGAAACTGGACAATTGTAGCAATGATGATGATAATGATGATAGCAGTATTAACAACAATATATGTGTACGCAGATCTCTTCTGTATGTTGTATGTTTATGAAATACACATTCAGTGCTTATCATATCGATCTACTCGCAGTGGTAGTATTAGAACTTTATGTATATAGTCTATATTGTACTCTTATCATTCTGATTGATGCTTAAGTATAATAGTTTGTACATATTATCATGGATCAGCACATATAGCGTTACTATCATATTGTGTATACTAACTAGGGCAGACTGATTGTAACAACCTCCAGTAATATGAAGAGGTTGGAACATATGTATATGTAATTACTTTCTCGCTTCTGCAGCTTCTGTTCTGCTAAAATTATCAATATACAGCTAAATATACGTTCGTGTGTGTGAGGCGAGGCAGTTGATAATTTCACGCATCTCTACCAGATACCAAGATTCAGGTCTACAGCAAGATTCTTGCAATCAGCATCCTGATCAGGGTAACTGTATGGTCAGATCGGATATACATAATTATGATGACGTATGATATGGCTAGCTAAACATCATTTTGCGTATGTATGGAGAATGCATGAACGGCATGTTCACCGTTGGGATACTCACATATACTATTGCAGATAGGTTATGATCGTGTACTGTAACTCTTACGTGCATTCATGTATGAAACTTGATAGATGTGTATATATGCTAGATTTTGTTACGGATAGCATTATAATCCTCCTATATTAGAGGTAATCCTCTACCCTAATATCATCGATCATAGGTATCCTTGCAACCTCGAACCTCGATCTATCCTTGAGAAGGGATGCAGTTGCATCTATACCGAGTTTGGATGTTAGCAAGTGCTCCTGATCACTTGATGGATCCAAACTTGAACCCTTAGCATCCCTTATCACTATCAGACCTCTATCTGCTTGGAACCTTGTTGCTAGTGCATACTCCACAGCCTTCGGATCATTTGGATCTATATCATCATCAACAACTACTGCAAGTTTAAGTGAAGGGTGTGCAGCGAATGCTGCTATCAGCGCATTCTTAGCCTCTCCCTCAAGCCTCTTCCTTATCTGGATCACAGCATGGAGCCAGTTGCACCCTCCATCCGTGAGCACTACCTGCCTTGTTGTTGGAACAACGCCCTTCACCATGTTGAGTATCTTCGCCTCTACAGGCATACCCATGAGCAGTCTATGCTCAGAGTAACCAGCAAGTATATCGTGGTATATTGCATGATCCCTGTACCTCAACACATCCAACTCGAATACTGGTTGCTTCCTCCTATGATCGTATGTTCTGAGCATCTCCACCATCCACTCCTCAGCATAGACATCCTTGAGCATCCTACCTTCAAGTATGATCTCTGCATGAGAGGGAACCAGTAGCCCATTACCTGTCATACTGACCTTCAGCCTATCGTTGAGTAGTGAGTTGGCTATGTGCAGTTCATCCACACTGTGATCTGCCTGGTATGCTGCTGCTATAAGCACTGCTGGATGTACTCCTATAGCGATACTGACCTTCAGGTCCTCCCCATGCTCCTTGGCATACTGGTAGCACTTGTGTAGATGCCTACCCTCGACCATCCTGACTGCCATATGCGACTCATCGAGGTATAGGAACCTGTGCACGGATGCATTCTGCCTTGCATTCTCCTCATCCCTAGCGAATACTATGGATGAGGTTATGAACGGTCCAGCATCCTTCTCGAAGTGCATTACTATTGGTAGTACATCGAGTGTTCTTGTAGTATTACCTGCAAGTATCTCACCCATACTTGGCTTGAGCGGCGAGTTCACAGCCTTGGCTATGGCACCATGTATGCCCTGCTCATCGCATCCTAGCGCATATGCAAACCTCCTCCTTGTACCACACAGGTTGGATACAACCCTGCCTATAGAATCAGAGCGCTCACTCGCACCCTTCCCTGCACCAACCTCCTTCTCCTTCTTCCACTTCTCGTTCTTCACATGCTCGAACAGGAGTGCTTCCTTACCATCGAACCTTGCAGTCAGCGCAGCTATCTCGAAGATTGTAGAGACATGCCTAGTTATGCTTACGAGTTCTCCTCTAGCCCTCAATCCATCTATGTACTCACGTAGCATCGCTACCCTTACTTACATACGCTAGTATATTATTCATTATGGACTTCATCGTTGTGGTGTCGAGTGGAGAGTTGATGCTCATAGATACTATGCATATTCCATTGAGCATATGCGCCATCTTCTGGGATAACAGATCGAGGAAGATACCGTCGTACTTGCTTGGTATGACCCTTGCTGTGCTCGTACCAGCACTGCCAGCAAGCGATACGTTGAGTGCCCCTAGCCTATGAGCACTACCCTCCGAGATGGATATGAAGCACCCGTTAGAGGCCTTTAGGATGAATACGGTAAACTCCCTATCATCAAACCTTGCCTTATACTCTACCTTATCATTTTGCACAAAATACTATTATTCCACTTGATTTATTTGTGTTGTCCTTTGCCTACTGTGCGCTCCTAACCCTAGATGGTATCTGCTGTGGTACTGCCACCTTCCTATCCCTCAGCTTTGCCTTGTACTTGAGGTTCCTTGGCTTCGTCCTGAGCCTGTATCCGCAGCATGGACACCATAGCCCATCCCACTTTATGAATATCTCACATATCTGGCATCTCTTCTGCCCAGATGCGTACCTGCCAGCCCCAACTGGCTTCTGCGCCTTGTACCTTGTGCATATACCTTTGCAGGTCATACTCCCCGCTATAATATTCTTCGCAAAAGTATTTAAGGATTATTGAGGTGTTTTCTCATCGTGTATAAAAAATTTCAACTCTTTCTTACAATCCTATGCTCTTCTATCCGATAAAGTTTGCTACGAATTATAGTACAACCATCATATTCTTATTTAATTCTTTTGTACATACAATATATAGATCAGTCTTCAACTATATAGCTCTCATGGACAGGTCTGGTACTGTACTGAGCCTTGGTGCAGGAAGCGTACTGCTCCTGAAGGGGAGGGCAACGGCAAGGTGCGATGGCAGGGTAAGTGTACTCGGTATGGATGTGGATGGGAGGGATATATGTGTGAGGCGTGGAAAGACCCTGCCCCTGGAGGTTCATGGCCCTGCCACCATCTCGCTGCGCATGGAGGAGGATGGATGGTACACCATAGCAGATGAGCAGAGTAGGGTCGGCACGGGTATATGGAAGGGGGTTATAGATACCATAAGGGACTCTAGGCCCAAGAGGGTGATGCTCGTAGGGGCAACAGATACGGGCAAGTCAACGCTCGCCACCTACATCTCCAACGTTGCAGTTGCAGATGGGCTTGGTGTTGGTATGGTGGATAGTGATATAGGGCAGGGCGATATAGCACCGCCAGCATGCATAGGCTCGTGCATGGTGAGGGAGCAGGTACTCGATCTCAGGGACCTTGAGGCTGATGAGTACTACTTCATAGGCAGGTTGACACCTGTTGGTGCTGAGGACCATCTCATAGTGGGGGTTACATATCTCATCAACAACCTGAAGAGCGCAGATATGGTCATAGTGAACACTGATGGTTACGTTGGCGAGCCCGGCCTAAGATACAAGGCTAGGATGGCAGAGTACATAGGCGCTGATCTGGTGGTTGTGCTGGGAGAGAGTGATGGTAGCATGATGGATGCATTAAGGGCAAGGGTAGTGCACGTGGATGCTCCATCCAACATCCAGAAGCGCAGGGATGAGAGGGTAGCCAGGAGGATAGAGCAGTACAGGAGGTTCCTTGCAGGGGGGAGGAAGGTCAGGTTCAGGGCAGGGAGCAGGGAGTTCGTCCTCGCATGTGGCAAGAGGGTCAGGTTCACACGCAACGGTATAATGGTAGATGATGGGGTTATCATGTCGTATGGTATGCTCGCTGGTATGTTTGTAGCGCTGGCTGTAGGGGATAGGGTGATGGGCTTTGCTATGCTGGATGAGGTTGAGGGTAGTGGTGTAACGATGGTAACCAACTACGAGGGTGAGTTCGATCGAGTGATACTGAGTAGCATAAGACTTGCAAGGGATGTGAGCGTGGAGCATAGACTAGATCTCATCTGATCCCATACGATACATATCTGAAGGCCCGTTAGGATGGGACATTCTCTAGATCACATTGTATGGCCTGAATCGCTTGCCCCTCCTCATGGCTATGGCCTTTGCAGATGCCTTGTCCCTGGAGCCCCTCTTGTTTGAACCTCCGTTGGATGATGTGCCATGCTCATCCACCAGCTCTATCTCTACCCTATCAGCCAACCTCTCGTGTAGCATGTATGTTATATCCCTTGCCATCCTGGGCTCACCATAGCCTATCCTGATCACGTTCCTGCTTGCAGATACCCCATGCACGAGGAGGCTCACAGCCTCTACCACATCATCTACGGATGATAGAACTTCACTGCTCAGTTCTGTACGCATGTAGAGTGCTGTAAGGCCTATCCTTCTCCCGGGGTCTATGCCTATCACTAGCGTATCATCATGATACCTATCCTGCTTCAGCCTCCTCAGTATCCTGGCCTTCACTATAGCCCTGTCGCCATCGAGCTCCTCATCAAGTATAACCCGATCCCTGCCATCCATCCTGCCCCCTTTGATATAGGCGTACTCCTCCCGACTGGTTATTATCAGTGCATTCTTGAAGAAGGGGTGCTCCTCTGGCAGGATAGATGTGAACCTGAGATCGATGGATCTGAGGATGCTAACTATCTTATAGTATGTTCTACCGTTAAGTGTCGCTACGACTATCCTTGGAGCTCTAGGGGGGCTCCATCACCATCTCTACCCCTCCTCGGTTATTAAACCTTGTTCCCATTATGCTAGACTGAGAGTATCCTGTCTATGACCATCTCTACAGCCCTTCTAGAGTTCTCCGATACCCTCTTCCTTATCATGCTTGATGTGCTCTCCCCCTCCTGCACTATCCTTGAAGACTCTGCTTCAGCCTCAGCCCTAGCGTTCTTGATTATCCTCTCCGCCTCCGCATTCGCAAGGGATATAACCTTCTCCCTCAACGACTCTATCTCCTTATCGACCAGCACAGCAAGCCTCCTCTTATCATCCTCTATGGATGCTGTTAACCTATCCATATCGCCCTCAAGTGAAGCCAATCTGCTCAGTATGCCTTCCACAGCACTGGACTCATGCTTCACCTCTTGACCCTGCTCCTGCAACCCAGAGTGGTTGCTACACTGCTCTATTAAATCATTGCTTTGCATGCATCATACGATCCTCCAGCCCTCTTGGCTTGCTGGTTGGATGGAGATGGGGGATGGATATGCTACCTTGAGGTGAGGCTCAGTATAGCCTTTGCCAGATCGCCATCTGCATCCTCGAGCGCCTTTACTGCCACATCCCTGGATACCCCAGCCTGCTGCATCACGAGTGTTATATCCTCATCGCTGAACCTCTTCCTCTCAATGGCCCTCTCCTCCACATCACCCGCTATGACCTGGTATATGGTTGAGTCCTGCGCCTTCAACTCTGCCACCATAGGCTCCTTTATTATGATCTCCTTCTCTGCCGTTCTTATTATAACCTCCTGCACATTGCTCAACTCGTTCATATTCAAGCCCATCCTGTCGAGCATGCGCCTCATCTGTCTATTGCTCTTGAACATGGCATAGATTATGCAATCCTGTTATTAAATTTAGAGTCAGGAGGTTACACATGTCTGCTGTATCTGCTCTACCTGTATGTACCGTCACCACCCCTGACCTTCACTGCAACACCCTCCTTGAGGTGCTTTAGCAGGCCAGATGGTACTACTGCCCTGCCCACTGCTATTACATGCCCAGACTCATCGAGTACAGCCACCTCGCTACCCACATCTATACTGCTCCCATGCCATGCAATATGCTTACAGAATACGGACCTTCCCTCAGCGATGTACTTTGCAGCATCATTACTCACAGCTATACAGTGCTCCCTGAATGAATCGCTCTTGGCGAGCATCCTCGCACCCTCTACAGTCAATGCCACACCACCATCACTCCTGAACGTGCATATCAGCCTCCCATCGAGCATCACATGCTTCACCTTGCCAGTGCGCTTCGAGAACGTGAACTCCAACCTGTCCAGCGGCAGGGCAAGGGATGAGCCCTTACCGAATAGCATATCTAGCGTGTATGCTAGCCTCCTCCTGGGATCGAGCATGCCCATCGTATCCTGCATGGTTGATGGATAATAAAAACACTCGCCCCGTACTCTATACTCTATATACTAGGACTCTATATATAACAAAAACTATATAGTTAGGTATATCCTAGCCTATGCTGGGATGAGGGAAGGGGAGACGAGGAGGGTGCAGATAACGGGCAAGTCATCCTATATAGTCTCTATACCGAAGCGCTGGGTCGAGGAGCTGGGCCTGAAGCCCAAGGATGAGGTGATGATAGTCAGGCATGGTATATCATCCATACAGATCATGCCCAAGCGCATGCTCAAGCAGCAGCAGAGGGATGCCACCATACATGTGAGCAGCAAGAGCAGCGCAGATGGTGTGGTCAGGGATATGATCTCGCTCTACCTCCTAGGCTACAGCATAATAAACATAAGGGCCGAGCAGGGCAGGCTCACCACAGAACTCAAGAAGGCTGTCAAGGAGTCTGCGAGGAGGCTACTCATGGGCACAGAGGTTACCGCAGATTCTATGGATAACATAACCATACAGGTACTGCTGAATGTTATGGAGTTGAGCATAGATAATGCGTTCAAGAGGATGCTCCTGCTCACAAAGTCGATGCTGAAGGAGTCTCTCGTAGCGTTGAGGGAGTCCAATGCTGAACTGGCAAGGGAGGTCATAGCAGGGGATGATGAGGTCGACAGGTTCAGCTTCTATATAGTGAGGCAGCTGAATATAGCGGTTGAGAATGAGTACCTGCTCACGGATATGGGCCTATCCAAGCTGAGCCACTGCCTGGACTACAGGCTGATAGTCAAGAGCGTTGAGAGGATAGCTGATCATGCTACAAGCATAGCCCAACAGGTGCTCGAGAACGGGGAGAGGATAGATGAGGGTACGATGAACAGGATAATCGATATAAGCAATGAGGCCATTGGCGTGCTGGATGAGTCGTGCCTAGCGCTCTTCAAGATGGATGCTCATGAGGCCAAGGATGCTATAACCAAGGCAAAGAGCATAATTGATAGGGAGAGGGATCTTATGGATAGGCTTGCGTACAGTAGCGATAGAACACAATACAAGGTAAGGTTCATAGTCGAGAATGTGAGGAGGGTTGTGGAGTACGTGAGCGATATAGGAGAACTGGTGCTGAACATGACCATAGAGCAGGTGCTGAAGGGCAAACCCTAACAGATCATTGGGCGAGTGGTGCTCATCCGTATGAATAGGGCCATACTCATAACCTATCCATCCAAGGACTCGATGGATGAGGCTGTAGCCCTGGCAGAGGCTGCAGACTACAAGGTTATAAGCACTGTCACGCAGCGCTATCTGACGAAGTCCAAGTACGGTATAGGTTCTGGCAAGTTGTTGGAGGTAAAGGGTATGGTAGAGTCGTTGAGGCCAGATACCGTCATATTCGATGAGGTCCTGAAGCCTACGCAGGAGTACAACCTTGCAAGCGCCCTGAAGATTGAGATAATAGACAGGGAGAGGCTCATACTCAACATATTCGAGAGGAGGGCAAGCACAGCAGAGTCTAGGATACAGGTCAAGCTTGCACAGCTCAGGTATGAGATGACCAGGGCGAGGGAGAAGGTCAGGCTGGCAAAGAAGGGTGAGCAGCCAGGCTTCTATGGGCTTGGGAGGTACGAGGTCGATGACTACTACAGAGATATAAAGAGGAGGATATCTACGCTGAAGAGGAAGCTCGAGTCCGTAGCAAAGAGGCGTGCACTCTACAGGAGGCAGAGGATGAGGGAAGGGCTCCCAACTATCTCGCTTGCTGGGTACACATCAGCAGGCAAGACCACGCTCTTCAACGCACTGACCAGCGAGCAGTACGAGACTGGGAGGGGCATGTTCACTACACTCTCAACGTATACCAGGGCCATAAGCATACAGGGTAGAAGGTACCTGCTCTCAGATACCGTAGGGTTCATAAGCAAGCTTCCAGCGTACATGATAGAGGCTTTCAGGTCAACCCTGGAGGAACTGACCTTCTCGGACCTAGTGATACTGGTTATAGATGCAAGTGAGCCCATAGAGAATATGAGGAAGAAGTACGAGAGCAGCATCACCATACTCAACGAACTCCACGTACCAGAGGATAGGATAGTTTATGCACTGAACAAGGTAGACCTGCTCGATGGTGAGGATGAGGCGTATGCCAAGGCAAGGAGTCTAGGTCTAGGTCTATGTCTGGATCGTATGGGTGTGGGTAGCGGTGCAGGCGGATTGGGCAGGTGCGTCGCCATATCAGCGAAGACTGGTAAGAACATGGATGTGCTCCTTGGCATGGTGGGAAGGTTCACTGGCGAGGATTACAGTATGCATACGGTCAGCCTGCAGAAGGATGGTGAGCATATCAGCAGGAGTATGGCAGATTATGGTGGGGATGAGATAGTGGAGATGGAGTTGGATGCTGAGGATGAGGGTGGTGGTACTTAGGATAGGGCATAGGTATGTTAGGGACTACAGGGTTACCATGCATGTAGCATTGGTAGCAAGGGCATTCGGTGCAAGTAGGATGCTCCTTGCCAGCGATGACAAGAGCATAGTGGATGGTATAATGAAGGTGAACGAGCGCTGGGGAGGGGGGTTCGAGGTTGAGTGCATAGGGAGTGAGCAGGAGAGATGGCTGCATGCGATAAGCGAGTGGAAGAAGAGCGGTATAGTGGTGCATCTGACCATGTATGGGCTCCATGTAGATGATGTCATAGGAGAGTTGAGGAGGAGATGCCATACAGAGGGGAGGGATGTGATGGTCGTGGTTGGTGCGGAGAAGGTCCCCAGGGTAGTCTATGAGGTTAGTGATTACAACATAGCTATAGGCAACCAACCGCACTCGGAGGTAGCTGCCCTAGCCATACTCCTGGATAGGATATTCGAGGGGAGGGAGCTGAGGGCAGAATTCAAGGGCAGGATGAGGATAGTGCCAGATGCAAGGGGGAAGAGGGTCGTCACCAGCGAGGGTGATGGGGATGAGAGCACTGGGGATACATTATATGCATGAGCGATGCTGATGACCCTATAGATGAATATATACATACATAATTTTTAAATAATGTACCCCCGAATGAAGAGCATGCCGATAAGGAATGGACAGGAGTACATAGAGAGTCTGAGGAGGCGGAAGATAAAGGTTTACATGTTTGGAGAGTTGGTTGAGAATCCTGTCGATCATCCGATGATAAGGCCCTCTGTTAACGCTGTTGCAGAGACTTACGATCTTGCAGTTCGGGACCCAGAGCTAGCAACTGCATACTCACCCCTCATAGGCAAGAGGGTCAACAGGTTCCTGCATATAACCACTAGTGCAGATGACCTCGTGAAGCAGAACGAGATGCAAAGGAGGCTTGGGCAGTTGACTGGCACATGCTTCCAGCGCTGTGTAGGCATGGATGCGCTCAACGCACTCTACTCAGTTACCTACGAGATAGATGAGAAGTATGGTACACAGTACCACAAGAGGCTCGTGGACTTTATAAGGTATGTGCAGGAGGAGAACTATGTGATAGGTGGAGCTATGACAGACCCCAAGGGTGACAGGAGTAGGAGCCCGTCAGAGCAGGACGATCCAGATGTCTTCGTGCATATAGTGAGGCAGAACGATGAGGGTATAGTGATCAGGGGCGCAAAGATGCACCAGACTGGGTGCATAAACTCGCACTGGATAGTTGTGATGCCGACCATGAGACTCAAGCCTGAGGAGAAGGAGTATGCTGTATCCTGCGCCATACCCGTGAGCGATCCTGGGCTGACGTTCGTGTATGGTAGGCAGTCATGCGATACAAGGAGCATGGATGGCGAGATAGATGTTGGCAATGCCATGTATGCTGGGCAGGAGGCCATGATAATAATAGATGATGTGTTCGTGCCTTGGAAGTACGTCTTCATGTGCGGGGAGACGGAGTTTGTGCCAGTGCTGGTGGAGAGGTTCACAACATACCACAGGAGGAGTTACGTATGCAAGTCTGGGGTCGGGGATGTGCTGATAGGCGCTGCAGCTGCCATGGCCGATTACAACGGTGTGCTCGATGCTTCGCATGTTAGGGAGAAGCTGGTTGAGATGGCATTCCTCAACGAGATAGTCTACGGTACGGGGATAGCATCATCCTACAAGGCCAGGCCGACCAAGGCTGGGAACTACCTGAACGATGAGATGCTGGCAAATGTATGCAAGCACCACCTCACCAAGTTCACATTCGAGATAGCAAGGCTTGCGCAGGATCTCACAGGAGGTATAGTAGCTACCCTACCATCAGAGAAGGACCTCAAGCACCCAGAGATAGGCTCTAAGCTGATGAAGTACCTAGCAACGAGAGAGGGTGTGGATCCTGAGCACAGGGTTAGGATGGCCAGGCTCATAGAGAATATGACCATGGGCAGGAATGCTGTGGGCTACCTGAGCGAGTCGCTCCATGGTGCAGGCTCGCCACAGGCACAGAGGATACTCATAGCAAGGTACATGAACATTGAGGAGAAGATGAAGTTTGCAAAGAGGCTAGCAAGGATTGGCGATACAGTGAATAGCGAGCAGCAGGTGAAGACCTCCATACAACCATCTTCAGCATCAACCACCAGCAAGTAACCATAATGCTCCTCAGACAGGACAGATATACTCCATAAACCAGATTATATACTGGAAGGGAAGGTTAAAATCTGAGGGTATATGATGGTATTGCATGCCATTAAAGACCCAGAAGGAGTTCATCTCCAGCCTAAGGGATGGTAGAAATGTGTACTACAACGGGGAGAGGGTCAGCGATGTCACAACCCATCCAGTGCTGAGCATATTCGTCAACCACTGGTCACTCCTGTACAGGGCTAAGCACGATCCAAGCGTTAGGGATATCTTCGTTACCAGACTGGATGAATACGGGGAGGCTAGTGCATACTTTAGGATACCAAGGAGTGCCAGCGATCTCCTAGCAAGGGCCAGACTGATAGAGAGCACTACAGCGTACTGCAACGGTCAGTTCAATATAGCGCAGGCCATAGGCACTGATGCGCTCTTTGCGCTCATGAGCATATGCCATGAGGTTGATGGGAAGTATGGTACACACTACTACGATAACGTGATGATGCTCTACGATAGATGTGTGAGGGAGGACCTTGCCATGGCAGTAGCACAGACAGATGTGAAGGGTGACAGGAGCAAGAGGCCCCACGAGCAGGATGATCCAGATGCCTACGTGCATATAGTCGAGAGGAGGAGCGATGGGATAGTGGTCAGGGGGGCAAAGGTACATACCACAGGCACTCAGGCTGTGAACGAGATAATAGTTCTACCAACGAGGAATATGCTCGCTGAGGATAGGGAGTATGCAGTGGCATTCGCCATACCTGCCAACGATAAGAATCTGAAGATAATAAGCAGGGCTCAGGCATCGAGCGAGTTGGGGGAGTTCGATTACCCGATGAGTGTCAGGGCAACAGCACAGGAGACCCTAACTGTGTTCGATGATGTATTCGTGCCAAGGGAGAGGGTATTCCTTGCTGGAGAGCATGAGTATGCTGGTCCTTTAGCAAGACTATTCGCACTGTGGCACAGGTTCACAGCGATATCGTACAAGCCACCCATAGGGGATCAACTCCTTGGTGCTGCTGCACTGATAGCGGAGTACAATGGCATAGCAGGGTACCCTCATGTGAGGAGTAAGTTGGTGAAGTTGATAAGGTACGTTGAGACGATAAGGGCATGCATAAGGGCAGCAGCGCTAGAGCACAGGACCTATCCAACGGGTATAGCAGTGCCAAACCCAGTGTATGTCTACGTAGGCAAGTACCACCTTGCAGATAACTTCCATGAGGCAGCCAAGACCGTTCAGGATCTGGCCGGGGGACTGGCGATAACACAGCCCACTTCCAGAGATCTGGAGAATCCGGAGACAGCAAGGTACATAGAGAAGTATCTGAAGGCCAAGCATGATGTACCAACAAGGAGCAGGCTCAAGCTGCTCAACTACATAAGGGATCTCACGGCAAGTACATACACTGGAGGATACAACTACGTACTCTCTGTACATGGCGAGGGCTCACTGGAGGCACAGACGATAAGCACTTACCAGGAGTACGATGTGGAGAGGTGTGTAAGGTATGTTAAGAGCCTCCTCAACATAGAATAACTTAAATATCATTTTTTGGTTCATCAGACTGTGAACGGTGATCACCATTACCACTACCAATACAACCAGCACCAGCTAGATTACTATGACTACGACGATGACCACTACATGATATACGGCAAGAGGGCCATAGACGTTGAGTACGGTGAGCCCTGTATATTCTGCAACAGCAGGATAGATGAGTTCGGTTTCTGTGCTTGTGGTGCTGGTGGCTCTTGATGTATGGTCTATGGATCGGCTCACCTATTCGTAAGCATCACGAACCTCCTCAACAGCTCTAGACCATGATCATAACTGGCCTCTGGATGGAACTGAGTTCCAAATATAGGCTTGCTTGCATGCATAACTATCTCATTGCTGCAACTCCTAGAGTATGCAACGGACTTGAGTACCGATGGGAGAGTTGCTATGCTGTAGTCATGGCTCTCATATACCAGCATCACACCACTGCCTGCTATAGGGTTATCCTCATGCACGTACACCTCCTCCTCCCCTGTTATCCTGCCCACCCTCCTTATCGTTCCATGCATCGCCAATGCCATTACCTCTGCACCGTAGCATATCCCTAGCAGTGGTCTATCCTCCCTGCATGCTTCACCAACGATGTTCATGTTAATTACGTTCATACTCCTCTCATTCCTCTTCCTGCCAGAGAGGATTATGCCATCGTACTCACCAGCGATACCGTCCGTAGAGGCAAGTTCGGTGTACCTCTTCACAACATACTTAGTATCGAGTGTATCCAGTGCACGTACAAGATCTGGCATGAACGATGAGAGGTTATCCACGACGAGTAGCATCTTCTTCCTCTGCTCCTCTCCTCTCTTCCTCCCTCTCCTTACTTCTACCTATCCAGTCATCAATTGCCTATCTTCACGGTTATGTAGTGCAGTTCAGCAACACCATCGACTATGCTCACAGCACCGAAGTTCATATTATCCTGCTCCTCCCATGCTATCACCCTTGTA
Organism: Candidatus Nitrosocaldus sp.; assembly: GCA_025054855.1. Taxonomy (GTDB): domain Archaea; phylum Thermoproteota; class Nitrososphaeria; order Nitrososphaerales; family Nitrosocaldaceae; genus Nitrosocaldus. The sequence continues at coordinate 23,343 of JANWZS010000002.1, forward strand.
AGGTTGCGTGCCTTGACATGCGATGCTATGAACTCCTCCACACTACCCTTCACACCAGCAAAGTCATCCTGTGTAGAGTATGCGAACTCACCCTCCTTGAATGTGAGCGGGATGTTTATGCTACTGGGTCTAGCAACTGCTATACCGTTATCCTCGAATACCTTGATCAGGTTACTTATCTTTGCATTCCTATCTATGCCGACCTGATCCTGTGCAAGTCCTGCAAGCTTCGCTAGGTAGGCATTGAAGGCCTCAACGGGTGTATTCCCTAGACCAACGTAGTATGCCCCAGTGAACGCTGCTCCAACTGCAGCTATCTTGCCTATCTGTGCTACAACGCCTCCCGTGCCTGCTGTGTACACTGGTATGAAGTAGACGTCCTGCTCCCCTATCCTGTAGAGTATGTTATCCCCTATCCTTGGGTTCCTGAGCAGCGTCTTGAGCGTAGCAAAGTCTGGGTCCCTATCCAGCGCCTCCTGTACAGCACTTGGACCAAGCAACTGTGTGCTTGAGCCTATTGGAACCTTGTAGAATACGAGTTGGCCATCATTAGGATAATCATTCCTGACTATCATGTATCCAGCAAGGTTCCTGCCTGCAGCACCCCTCAACTCCAGAGAGAGCAGCCCTATGTACTCTATCTCGTTTATGTTTGGTGGCCTAGCGTATATGTAGTATGGCTCAAGCCCCCTAGGCACCTCATAGAACTCCCTGGCAGTTATGAACGTTGGTATATCTGTGACATGGTAGAAGTTGTACATCTGCGTCCTCCACCAGAACAGCTCAACAGGGTACCTCAACTGGTTATGGAGCCACTCTGGTACATCCATCCTCATGTTATCAGCAGTGGCATACTGCTGCACGAACATCTTGGTGAAGAAGTCATCCCCTCTGACTATCACATCGATAGTGCCATTGTATGCATCTATCAGAGCATAGCCTACAAGCCTATACAATGGGTTGTTGGCACTCCATGGTACGTTCGATGTGTCAAGCCTGACTATGAGTGGCATGAGCCAGTACGTGTTCTTCCCATCCGTTACTGGCACAACATCAACCCTCTCATTCCCGAATGTGTACTGGAAGTACGGATAGACTAGGCTTACTCTATCATGTATATCCCTGTACCTGAGCAGGTGTATGGCCTTGTCTGGGTATGAGAACATGAAGTTCGGCTCGAAGAGCCATGTGAGAGGAGGGTTCACCGTAACACCTCCACTCCCAGAGTAGAAGTGGTTATCCACCTCATCGCTGACCTGCCTATCCACAGGGAACGCTGCCCATGTGGACTCGAACAACCTGCCCTCACCATAGTACACCCTCCTCTGGGCGAAGAAGTTGTTGCTATCCACCTCATTGCCATTGTGGGCATCAAGCATCAGGAAGCCATTGGGCACATGTGTGTACACAAAGTGCTCAGCGAACCACCTGTTCTCTATGGGTATGCTCTCTGGTAGTTTGGGTGTCATGGCAGCAGACCAGTACAGGTTGCCGTTGAACCTTATGATATCAGAGTCAGCGAAATCAACGTAAGGGATTAGGCCTATCGCTGGCCTGAGCTTTGCGAACCCAGCATCCCAGTCCCATATGCGTATCTTGCTCAGTATATCCGAGTGCTGGAGGGTGTACTGGGGTATCCTCGATGGGGCTACAGCGAACAACTGCACATCGTACGAGTACTCTGTAACCTTGTCAAGTTCAGCAAGGTACCTGTTCACCTCTATCTGCTGTGCGGTGTATGGCCCTAACCACTCTATCTTCCTCGAGTCTGCTATGCTGTTGTTCACAGCCATTATGGATGCTATGACGACTGCTATGGATACTACGGTTAGTATCCTTACGTATATCTGGCTCCTCGATGGCAGTATTATTACTCTGGACATCCTCCTATCCATTATCGAGAAGGCTATGAACGCTAGCCCTACGAGTATCATGCCTATTATGGCGTACTTTGTGTTGTAGTCTATGTTGTATGTGAAGAAGGTGTTGAACGCAGACCAGAAGAGCCCTATACCTATTATCATCTCCACCACTGCTATGTAGAGCAGGTATCTGGGCCTACGCTCCGCAGCATCGGAGATGTACTGCGTCACAGCACCTATGATGTTATGCAGTCCAACGTAGAGTACAAGCCTTATCCCTATCGCTGCAAGTATAGGGGGTATGAAGAGTGTAAGTGCTGGTATCATGGGTATAACCAGTTGCTCCGCTATGCTGGGGTCTGGGGAGACTATGAATGGTAGGGAGAATATGTTCTGCACAGATGCCAGACCTATATCGTTCCCATCGAGCATGTATGCTAGCGTTAGACCGAACATTATGTTGCCGAAGAGAGGCGCGAGGAGCACTACCTTCGTAGCCTGCCACACTATGAAGTTTATCCTGCTGAGTTTGAAGTCCTGGTACCTGAGCAGTTCACCACTACTTATGTAGGATAGGGCAAGGGAGACTATCCACCATACCATCGACCTCCTATTCCTTATATCCACACGTATCAGTGCTATAGACGCAAGTATAAGCCCGCTCAGTATGGAGTAGTAGAGCGGTTTGGTGAAGAGTATACCGAACTCCTCTATGTTGAGTAGGATGGCAACGCTCTGGCTACCTATCAGTATGAATATTATTATGCTTACCAGTACTATCAACCCTAACCTGATGTAATCTGAGATATCACGCTCACGCCTAGGTCTATCCTGTGCTTTACTCCACAACCCCTACCTAAGGAATAGTAGGAGGGACTTATATTTTAATTTACTATGCTAGCACTAGCTATGCGTCGATGTTGTACAAGTAGTGATCAAGCCGGTGGTTGCTTTACATATGCGAGGCCTTTGCATATAAGGTAGGAGGCAGCGTAGAGTGGCAGTTTGACATCCTCATGCGCATAAGGCCCAAATACATTACCCTTGAGTGTGAACCTTGGTGCCCGAACAACATGCACACCAACCTCCCTATCGCTTATGAAGCATGCATCCTCGAACGGGTCGAATGAGTCTATCTCGGATATCATGAGCGGTACCTTGGCAAGGCTGCTCTTGCTGTTCAGCGTTCCAGGGAGCCTGAATATCCTGTGCATATCCATGGTTACGTTCGGGTCTACCTTCACTGATAGTGCAAGTATGGCATCCTCAACGCTCTTCATGCTCACCCGCTCTGCTCCGAGATACCTACCTATCCTCCCCATCCATCCATATCCTTCAGCTGCAAGTATGGATGCTGGAATGTGCAATGGGTCGTTACCACCAACTTCTTCCCCACCATCGCTATACCCTGCATCGTTGGTACCCACGCCCCTTCCTCTACCCCCCATGCTCCTCCTCTTACTCCTACCCCTACCCCTACCGTATGCACCCTTCCTCCCTCTCCTCCCTCTCCTCCCATATCTCCTCGTTAGTGCATCCATCAGACCTCTACCAAGCATGTAGTCCACAATCTCCCGCCTCGCTGCAGAGTCGAGCGTGGTGTACCTGCCCTTAACATACACATGGAACCCATAGTTGCCAGAGAAGTATACCCTGATACCACCACTACCATCATCACCCTCCCCATCCACACCAAAGTCATCCACCAGTATCTCAACGAGCTTCTTCACCTCCCTCTTGCCTAAGGAGATACACTCGTTGCATGGCATGATCACATGGTTGACCCTGCTTGAGCCGCATCTACCGCATGCAGTGGATTGATCATGTAACTCTTCGGAGCACTCTTCACATATGCGTATGTCATGCATGGCTGAGCATCTGGGCTTGAGTTCTTTGATATCTATATCGAATATCAGGTCTGCACCCTTCAACCCCTTCTCCTCCATAGGTCTGCTTGGGCTTGTGTAGTATGCTGTTGAGCAGTACATATCCGCTGGCACGTTCACCATCAGCAGTGCTACCAACTCTCTCCTATCCCTCATGCTCAGGTGCCTTACCATGGTACCATCGAACCTGGAGTAGCCGAACTCCCTCTCCTGTATGGCATCTGGAGCCTCCACGAGATGGGTGTGGTTGAAGTAATACTCCTTGAATGCCTGCTTCAGTAGGTTTATGCTGTATGCTCTGCTGTTGCTACTACTACTGCTACTGCTACTACTACCATCATCTCCACTCATACTCTATACACCATTCCACTATAATCAACATAGCAGTAAACTGCAGCAATATTCATGCTCACACCTCCTCATGCTCCTCTCTTCCCCCCTCCCCCTCTCCCTCCTTTCTCTCATAGGCACCATCTGCCCCTACATCCTCTCCCCTACTACCATACCCCCTCCCCCTACCTGCCCCACCCTTGTACCTCCCAAACTGCAATGGGTTGGTTATGCTATCGCACTCATCGCTCTTGAAGCACAACCCCTGGCTTGCAACCTTTGAGCATGATGGGCACGAGTACCTTATCCTATTACCCCTCAGCCCCGCAAGGTGCTCCACCTGATACCTCGTAACCCTCTCGTTGTAGTCTGGTGCGTTCCTGAAGAGCTTGCATACCTCATCCACACCCTTGCCTATCCCAAGCATGTACGTTGCGAGCAGTACCCTTGCCGTATGCGATGGGTTGCTTCCTTGCTCCAATGCCTTCAGTATGTTGATTATGCATGGGGGGTAGCCCCTCCTCTCCATAACAGGCTCAATGAACTCCTCCCTCCCAATCTCAAGCATCATGCCCTTCAATGCTGTCACACGCCTCTGCAGTGCTTCGGGGAGGTGCTCGTACTCAACCTGTATCCTCTCCAACCTCTCCAGCACAAGGGCGTATATCTCATCCCTTACGAGCCTGACGGCATCCCTTATGCTTAGGTGCACGTAGCCCTTGTGCACCACCCTGTTGATCAGCCTCCAGTGCCCATCGTGGAAGCGTGTAGAGTACCTCAGGTAATCCTCGACCCTTAGCATGAGCGTAGAGTCATCACTGCTGTGGATCGCCTCTACACCGAATACGCCCTTGAATATGCTGTTGAGTACCTCCATCGTATCCCTGCTATCCTTGTTCACCGCATCCAGGTCATTAACCAGGAACCCCTCCGCCCTCTTGGCCTCGCTCAGGGCGAACCTCCTGTAGAGTGCCCTGCTCTTGGTAGCCTTGACCATCACACACGCAAGTATGAACGATACTATCTCCTCATCCATACTTGCATGCTCCTCTGGATCATACACTATACCCTTGACTGCAGCCATCACCCTCCTCGTTGCTCTATCGACTACGCTGCTCATGGGAGGCTCATCGAACTCCTCAAGCCTGTAGTCCAGGAGCCTGAGGTAATCACCAGCATCCGCAACGAACGGGTACCTTGCGAGCAGCCTATTCATCCTATCATGCAACGACAAACCTAAAATTAAAGTTAAGTCTGAATGGAGGGGATCATGGCTCCACACCCCTCGCATGTACGCATAGGCGTGCATGTATCCATCTCAGGCTCGATAGACAGGGCAGTGGATAACGCATTGAGCATAGGGTGCAGTGCATTCCAGATATTCACCAGGAACCCCAGGGGGTGGGCAGCAAAGCCACTCCAGGAGCAGGATGCGAAGAGGTTCAGGACAAAGTTGGACTCATCTGGGATAGGCAGGGATGCTGTATTCGCACACATGCCCTACCTCCCGAACCTTGCATCGCCCAAGCAGGAGATATACAGCAGATCTCTAGCGGTGCTGGTTGAGGAGATTAGGAGATGCTCTATGCTCGGTATAGGCATGCTTGTGATCCACCTTGGGAGTCACATGGGCTCCAGCAAGGAGCAGGGTATGCAGAGTATAGTGAATGCATGCAATGAAGCGCTCAAGGAAAGGGATGATGTCACCATACTGCTGGAGAATATGGCAGGGCAGAGGAACAGCATAGGGGCGAGCATAGATGAGCTTGGTAGGTTGTTCAGGATGCTGGATGGCAGGAGGGTCGGTGTATGCATAGACACATGCCATCTCTTCGCTGCTGGGTACGAGTTGAGGAGCAGGGACTCCCTGGATAAGTTGGTCTATGAGCTGGATAGGCATATAGGGCTCAAGAACATCAGGCTACTGCACCTGAACGACTCAAAGCATGCTCTAGGCTCCAGTGCCGATAGGCATGAGCATATAGGGCTAGGGTACATAGGCGAGGAGGGGTTCAGGAACATACTTGCCATGGAGGAGTTCAGGAGCATCCCATGGATACTCGAGACCCCAGTGGACTCGAGGAGGGATGATGCTGGCAACATAAGGAAGGTTAGAGAGCTTGCAATGCTTATATGACTCATCCTTACTGCTAAGGGCATGAACTACGATGCAGTAACTGAACTTGCACTGAGCAGGGGGTTCTACTTCCCTAGTTGCGAGATATACGCTGATGCCCAGGCAGGGTTCTGGGAGTACGGTCCTCTAGGAGTTGCCCTGAAGAACAGGTATGTCGAACTGTGGAGGAGGGAACTGGTTAGGAGGGATGGTATGCTGGAGATAGATGGGAGCCAGATAATGAGTAGGAGTGTCTTCGTTGCCTCTGGCCACCTTGAGAGCTTCAACGATCCAGTGGTAAGGTGCACAAAGTGCTCATCCGTACACAGGGCTGACAGGCTTGTAGGTGAAGTGTTAAACACCATAGTACCTGAGAGGATGGCAGATGGCGAGTTGGGTGCACTGATACTCAAGCATGGTATAAGGTGCCCAAAGTGTGGTGGTGAGTTGGGTAGTGTGAGCAGGTTCAACATGATGTTCAAGGTCAGCGTGGGTGCGGATGGTAGCGACGCTTATCTCAGGCCAGAGACGTGCCAGAGCATATTCGTAGACTTTGCCAGGCTCTTCAAGATCATGCGCTGCAAACTGCCAGTGGCCATAGCCCAGGTGGGTAAGAGCTTCAGGAACGAGATAGCCCCTAGGCAGAGCCTCATGAGGCTCAGGGAGTTCTACCAGGCAGAGATAGAGGTCTTCTGCAACCCTAGGAGGCTAGATGCCATAGACAGGTTCGATGAGGTGAGGGATGTGATGCTCAGGGTACAGGATGGGGATACACTGCATGAGGTCAGTGCAGAGCAGGCCATACGCAAGGGCATAGTACCCAACAGGCTGGTAGCATACTACCTCGCACTGCTCAGCGAGTTCTACAGCAAGACCGGTATAGATATGAGCAGGTCTAGGTTCAGGAGGCTCGCTGAGGATGAGAAGGCCTTCTACGCTACCGTTGCGTATGACTTTGAGGTTCATACAAGCCTGGGCTGGGTGGAGTTGGTCGCATGCAACTACAGATCCGACCATGATCTGAAGGGGCATATGCTGCTGAGCAAGGAGAACATGGAGGTGATGGATGTGGAGGATGGCAACAGCAAGGTACTCCCACATGTATTCGAGCTCTCGATGGGGATAGAGAGGAGCATATACTGCATACTCGAGCACTCACTCCAGGAGGATAGGGAGAATGATAGGCTGGTGCTGAGGCTCAGGCCCTATCTCGCACCAGTACAGGTTGGTATACTACCAATAGTGAAGAAGGATGATGTAGAGGCCAAGGCTCTTGAGGTGTTCAGGATGCTCAGGAAGGAGTTCGATGTATTCTACGACGACTCTGGCTCGATAGGGAGGAGGTACAGGAGGCTGGATGAGATAGGCACACCTTATGCCATAACCATAGATAGGCAGACGCTCGAGGATGGCACGGTAACCATAAGGGAGAGGGATAGCATGAATCAGGTGAGGGTCAGGATCGAGAGCCTCAGGGATGAGCTCGCAGGGAGGCTTAGGCCACCATAACGTGGGAGGCTACCATATAGCTAGCGTGCAGATACAGTGTACGTGAACTGCCCCTGCTTGAGGATGATGATCATGAGCCTCTCGCCCTGCTCAAGTACATGCCCATCCACACCCTCAAGCATAATCCCATCATCCTGCACTGTTACACTCCAGTTCCTGCTCACCTTCACCTTGATGGGTTTACCCTCACTCACGGTTATCCTCAGCGCATCTATAGGATCATCGCCATCATTCTCAACGTAGATTATGAGGAGCCTCTCCCCCAAGTACCTTACGGATGAGGGTACCAGATTGAATGTTGGTGCCTCGAAGACTATACCCCTCTCAAGCCTGATCGTACCATCTGTTGAGGATGGAAGGTAGATATACCTTGCACCAGCAATGTTATGCTCATGCCCATTGAACGCAACAGTTATCCTTGCATCCATCTCTGCACTGTTTGGAGCAAGTGCAATGAAGATCTCATCGACAGGTATGGCAAGCCTGTACCTCCCATCCGTAACCTCCACGCTACTCCTGTATGATGCTACTGGATTGGAGGCATCGACTATGCTCACACTCAACACTGCGCTGAATGGAATCACACCATCCCTATCCATCAGGAAGCCCTCGAGTAGAAGGGTATCCCTCACAGTGCTTGCATCTACTGTTATGAATGTGCTCCTTGCAAGTACCGTAACTCCCCCTCCTCCAGCACCCACTCCAGCACCTACACCCGTATTCGTTCCAGCAGGGTTGGTCACTACTGATGTGACCATGCTTGCTATGACACCTACACCATCCAACAGGTTCACAAGGTAACCTGTGTAACTCTGGAGCATGTTCAGTATGGAATAGCCATCAACCACATATAGCATCAGCTCAATAGTCCTGTTGAGTACATCATCTACACGTATCCCCTCCTCCAGCAACCTCCCAAATCCTATCGACGATGATATACCATCTGATGCAGATGCATAATCCTCCATCTGAACCCCAGCACCTACACTCCTACCTATAGCATCCATAATCTTCACGGTCTCCATGGCCAACAGTACTCCCACCTCCCTCAGGAAGGCTGTAACGTTACTGACCGTATCGATTACGAGTATGGATTCTATGGCATCCCTGCTCATACCCTCTATCACCCTCCCTGCACTATCCAGCATCACAACAGGCTCTGTAAGCATCAACGTGATAGCGTTGATCCTTGCAATACTATCCGTAACCGATACGTTCTCAGTAATCACACTTATGGTTAGGTTGCGTAGATAGTTGAATACATCACCAGCACCTATAGTATCCTGCAGGGCTCTCTCTAGGTACCTGTATGCACTGAAGAGGTCGGATATGCCTACTGCATCTGCGATATATGATGTGTACGATGCACTCATCTGAACCAGTTCAGACGCTGAGATATGCTCGACCACTCCAAGTGTGAGTGCTTTACCTACAGCATCCAGCACACCTGCACCTAACGCAACTATCCTCCCAACATCTATACCCCTAGACAGTGCATCAGATGCACTCATCACATCACTTATGGATGCTGTCTTTGCAAGTTCCCTAGCAACACCATCTGCAGCATTCATTGAGTCGGATAGAAGCCTGGAGATGCTCACCATACCTGCCTGCAGATCCATGGCATGAAGTGGTTCGACTATGGATAGCAAGAGATGGGCCATCCTACTTGTCGTATCCCCTACGTTGAGGCTGGTAGTGATCAACCTGTGGAAGGCACTGCTACTGCTCAGGACATCATCCATAGAGATAGTATCAATGAGTATTACCACTCTACCAGATATATGCTGCAGTGTATCAACGATAGCAATTGGCTCAACCAGTGCAAAGGCTACATCCTTGATAGAGGATATCGCATCACTAGGCACTGTTGCATCATCTATGAGCCTTGTGAATGCATAGCCCATCGACTGTGCATCGCTTGTAGTTGATATAGATGAGATCAGTCTAGTGAATGCATCAATGCTAGAGAGAGAATCAGATACAGCCTGTGTATCAACTGGTGATCTTGCTATGCTGCGCAGAGTTGCAGCAGCATCAGATGCAAGCAGTGGATCAAGTATGCCTTTCATGATTGATGATATCCTTGATTGTTGATCTGTTATGATGTTACTCTCACTTACACCTATGATGTACCCTGCCAGCCTACTGATCAGATCTGATGCTGCCTGCTGCTCCTCCACCAGCCTAGAGAATGAGTTCAGTGCTTGAGGCAGATCAACTGCTGAGAGTGCCTCGCTCACGCCTGCGATGCGTGATGTTAACCTTGCAGGTGAGTCAGTGGGTAGTGTTGAATCGATGAACACTCTTGATGCTGTAATTGACCTACCCTGTACATCCACCACCTGCTGCAGCTCTGCAAGTGCCCTTGAGGATGCCAGTGATCTTGTATGCGATGCCAGTACGCTTAGTGGCTCATTTGCCATGCGTGATGATGCTACGCCTCTCTTGAGCTGATCATGCTCGCTTAACTTGAGCTGCTCCTTGAGGTCTCTAGTGAAGTTGGTTGGGGCTAGAGTATACTCTATCTTTGGGGCGTTTGCGACGCTATGATTCCTCGTATAGAACTCCCATCTATCCCTTCTAGTATCACCATCTGTACCATTTGCAGTCCTTACCATGTATGTTGTGAAACTCCTCAGGTTGTTTATATCATCCTGCATGGCATTCTTTACGGATACGCTTACTGGATTGGAAGGATCAACACTCGCTGGTATCAATACACCAGGATCATTGCCTATTGATGGTGAATTAAAATCACTTACATCAAGTGTGCCATAATCATTGATGTGTATGACGAGCGTATTGCCCAATCCTGGATTGTTGAATGGTGGAGATGGATCATGAGTATTATTTACTATTGATCGCTCTATGGTCAACTTCAGTACTGCCGATGCCAGACTCTTCCCATGCAGTGATGATATGGGGAATTTGATGAACGATCTGTACTCAGTCAGTATGATATCCCCATCGGGTAGGACCGAACCTATTCTAGGATCATCACCTACACGCATGACCATTTCAGTTGCATCAGCACCAGTTCCAGTGAATGGACCACCGTTGACACTTTGACCAGTAACAAAACCATCGCTGGCATCTGATGGTATAGTACTTGCTGCTTCAGCAACCCCCATCTGCAACGGGTATAATACGTAAACCCACTCATGCCCATTCCAGTACCTATCCGTATACTCATCGACCCTGTAGAGCGCACTCCTCCTCTCCAGTGAAGGCACTGCAAGTACATAAGCACAAAAAATTATGATGAGCAGTAGAGGTGCTATGCGCATAGCCATCTCCTTGGGCTTGGATTGCTATGTTATGTTGATCTGCCAGTTTATGGTTATAGAGTCACCAGCCTGCAGGGTTGGGGGGTTACTTATCAGTGCTACCGCAACCAGTGTACCCCCGCTAGCCTGATCGAATAGACCAGCCTTGTTTATTGTGAATGTAGGGTTTGCACCACTTGCCATGGTGAACGTCCTGCTTATTGTGATCTGCCCAGTACCCCCAAGTGTAGCAGTGCCCTGAGCCCTGGCAAGCCCCTGCCCAGTTATCTCCCCTGCCAGTGACGTATCCCCAGCAGCGGGTGCAGTGGAGTCTGTGCTCAACGCTATGTACTGCGCAGTGCTATTACTGGCGGTGCCGAATGCCTGCTGCCTTATAAAGTTCCTACCAGCATCGGTTATAAGGTTGTGCGTCTCATACCTGTACACTATCTGCCCATCCCTCTCAACGATCACAAGCACCCTATCATGGAATACTGCACTCTCATGGCTGCTCTTGCCTATGAGCATACTGGTGCTGGAGGCCATGTACCAGAGGAAAGTTCCTGCTAAGAGGATACTTATCCCCGTCAGTATCCATATCTTGACCATAACCTGAATAACTTATGGATATACAAAAGTTTTATGGTCAACTCACCCATATGCGGGAATTAACGGTATGAGTTATATGAGAAGCCGAGTAAGAGTAGGTATGAAGAGGGCTCTACTGCTGACCTTGCCATTGGTGGCATGGCTCACCATACTCTATACCAACGCCCTGATAACGCTCAGCATAGATACCTATGCTAGCACTGTGGATGATGACAGTGGTGTCTATGAAGATGGCGAGCAATCCAGTTCCAGCATCATACCTGAATCAAGCAGGTGGGTCACGGACGGCTATGATGATGATGGTAGCGATCGATGGAGGTTCAAGGTCTGGAAGTGGCGTGAGTTCCTTGCATGTGAGTCCATAGCGCTGGATATGCATGGTGGTGATGCATACAACTACGTTAGGTACAGGGGCTCGAGCGTAGAGATGAGCCTGCTAACCCTGCCAGAGATGGACTATGTGCATGTCGCTGGTATTAGCGTTGGCGATGTATGGACCAACGGCACGGATGTGTACCAGCCTGAGCCACTCAGCGTAGCAGCGCTAGAGCACCTCACACTCAGCATCAAGGTGCACGAGTTCAAGGGAGCACCACTCTCCCCAGTAGTATTCCCATCCTGGTATGCATTACTTACCGATCTCTGGTTCAGGGTCAAGAATGTCACTATAGAGGATGGTGATGGTGTGGAGCACTACGAGGAGAAGGTACTTGGCATAGATGTCTACCACCGCACCATGGGTGGAGGACTCAACATAGTAATGGGGCTGGGGGATGACTACTCTAGGATAGAGCCGTGCAACAAGAACTTCATCTACAGCATAAACCTCTCATCCTATGATGGGATACACATAGATGTGCTTGAGTTGCTGAGCAGGGCTCAGGAGGAGGCCAGTAAGAAGGGATGGCACTTCAGCATAGAGGATGTTGAACTGGTCATGGTCGAGACTGTGCTGGAGAGTTACTGGTCGTACGCATACGCAAGGATAGAACCCCCTAGCATAATCTACAAGGCTGGAGGCTGATATACACATGCTTATGATGAGGCGATCCTCTACTGGCACTGGTTATTATCAAGGCATACTATGAAAGATACTTAAAGAACATGCACCACATCTCTTACTGGAGGGTATGGTAGAGGGGGAGGGGGAGAGGGGTCATTACAGGTACGGAAGTCGTGAGAGGAGTGGTGTAGTCCTCTCCATCATAGTACCTACATACAACGAGTCAGAGAATATACCACACCTCCTGCGATCTATAAGGGATGGTCTGGAGGCAAAGCTGCAGCGCATAGATTCTAGTGCTGAGGTCATAATAGTTGATGATGGTAGCCCAGATGGTACTGCCGAGGTTGCAGAGAGGCACTCCAACATGGCAGAGAGGCTCCGCATCAGGGTACTGCGCAGGCACAGTAGGAGGGATCTGCTCTCTGCTGTGCTCGATGGGCTGAATACCGCTGAGGGCAGCAACATAGTTGTTATGGATGCGGATCTCTCGCACCCCCCATCGCTGATCCCTACTATGCTCGATGAGCTCATGCATGATAGGTGTGATCTTGTTATAGCATCAAGGTACGTTGATGGTGGTTCTGTGGCAGAGTGGAGTATCAGGCGCAAGGCGTTGAGCATCTCAGCCAACATGCTGGCAAGGACCATCCTCAACCTGAAGGTGAAGGATGCGGTATCTGGCTTCTTTGCGTGCAGGAGATGGGTACTCGAGGGTGTGAACTTCACCACGTCAGGGTACAAGATACTGCTCGAGTTGCTGGTGAAGGCTGATAACATAAGGGTCAAGGAGATACCATACACGTTCGTGAACAGGAGCCATGGGAAGAGCAAGTTCAGTGCAAGGGTTGCCATAGATTACATGAGGGCAGTCTGGATGCTCTACAGGTACGGTAGGAAGAGGAGGGTTGAGAGGAGAGGATCTGTACTCTTCCTCTCGAGGGCAGCAAGGTTCTACACGGTAGGGGCAAGCGGGCTGGCAGTGAACTATGGTGTAGCCTCTATAGCAAACCTGCTGCTCTCAAACATGCATATCGCAACCCTTGCAGGCATACTCTGCTCCATCACATCCAACTTCATCCTGAACAAGCTCTGGACGTTCGAGGATACAGACCTTGCCATTCTGCATGTGCTCAGGCAGTATGCGTACTATGTCGGTCTGAGTTCTGTTGGTGGAGTACTGCAGTTCACCCTCACCCATCTGTTAAGCAGCATCTACGGGATGCAGTACAACATCGCTCTGATCCTAGCGATAGGGGTAGCATCTATGTGGAACTTCCTATCCAACAAGAAGTGGACATTCAGGGAGAAGGTCTGGGGCTAGCATATCCAGCATCTGCATGGACTTTGACTAAAGTACCATTGGCAGCAGATAGTCAGTTGAACATCCAATTTAAATCCCATCGCATGCGAATCACTCCGTTGGATACCCTAGAGTCGCTCAACAGGGTCATAGTCTCATGCACCAAGTGTGAGAGGCTTGTAAGGTACAGGGAGCAGGTAGCCATGAGGAAGGTGAGGAGGTTCAGGGACTGCGAGTACTGGGCAAGGCCAGTACCAGGGTTTGGGGATGTGAATGCCAGACTGCTCATAATAGGCTTGGCACCTGCGGCACATGGTGCAAACAGGACTGGGAGGATGTTCACTGGAGACTCTTCTGGCTCATGGTTGATGAGGGCACTCCATGAGACTGGGTTTGCCAACAAGCCAGCGAGTATAAGCAGGGATGATGGGCTCACATTACGAGATGCGTACATAACTGCAGTGCTGAGATGTGCACCCCCAGATAACAGACCTACCAGGGAGGAGATAGGTAACTGCGTGCAGTACCTTATCAATGAGGTGCGCCTGCTCAGGAGGGTTAGGATAGTGCTTACCCTAGGGTCCATAGCATTCAATGCTTACTGCAGGATGAGTGGTGTGACAGGTCTGGAGTTTAGGCATGGTGCATGCTATGAGGTATGGGATGATGACTACTATGGGGATGATGATTATGATAAGAATGGCGATAAGGATGGCAGTAGTAATAGTAGTAGTAGGAGTAGTAATAGTAGTAGGAGGAGTAGGAGGAGTAGGAGGAGGGGTAGGATGATCACACTAATCGCATCATACCATCCGAGCAGGCAGAATACGCAGACTGGTAGGCTGAGTTGGGGTATGTGGATCGATGTATTCAGGAGGATAAGGCTCATGCTAGATGGGTCTGAACTCAAGCCCTAACCTCCTCAGCACTTCCGCTATATGCTCATCGGCATCGATGACGCTGAGCCTCGACCCTTCAGCACCCTCCCTGCTCAGCATGCCATGCTCCCCAAGGTATGCCTTGACCCTTGCTACCGTATCCATCACAGGGTTCATCATCTTGATGTTGGGGTAGAGCGAGTGTAAGGCATCCTCTATGAGTGCTATGTGCGTGCTCCCCAGCACTATGCAATCTATACTCGCATCCCTGAGCAGCCTCCTGCACACATCCGCTATAGCATGCATGGCATCACCATGGAGGAACCTTGATGACTCCACTATATCTATCAGTTCCGTAGCATCAACAAGAGTCACACTCGCCCTACTCATGTATGCCCTGAACACATCCTGCAGCTCTACACTCCTCACGAGCGCCCTACTCGCAAGAACCGCAATGTTACTGCTGTTGAATAACTCTACAGCCCTCTCGAGGCACTGGTGGAGGTACACGCCGAACAACGGTATGCTGCTCCCCAGCCTCAGATCGTTGAGTATAAGCATCGATGGGGTTATGGATGCGACTATTACGCACTTTGGATCGTATGCCCCAAGCCTTCCTATACCCCTCTCCACTATAGCCCTCAACTCCTCCCTGCTCTTCAGCCCATACGGGTAGTTCCTCCTATCGGCGAAGTAGATTATATGCTCCTCAGGGAGCTCACGCACAAGTACCCTTATCACCGATATCGAGCCTAGACCAGAGTCGAACACTCCTATAGGCCTGAGCATAGGCAATGGTATAGGGCATAACTAATAACCATTTCTTTTTTCTTAACCCTGTCAACAACTATGCACATACAATGATAATAATGGTTATGCTGATTGCTGGCATGACAGAGTTCAGTGGCAAGTGGGTAAAGAAGGATGATAGAGGGATGGGGGATAGGGTCAAGGATGCCCTGAAGCCACAGGGTCCTCTAAGACCTAGGGTCGAGCAGGCTATGAACAGGATACAGCTGCAGATACAGAAGATAGACAACATGCTGGCTAGGATGCGTGAGAAGGATGCCATGCTCTTCAGGAGGATAGTCGAGGCTGTACACAAGCATGATATGGAGACTGGGAGGATGCTATCCAACGAGTTGGCTGAGGTTAGGAGGGTGAGCAAGACCATGAACAACGCAAAGATCGCCCTGGAGCAGGTGCACCTTAGGCTGAGCACCGTGCACGATATAGGTGACCTTGCCGTATCGCTAGCCCCTGCGATAGGTGTCATGAAGGGTGTGAAGCAGGGCATAAGCAGGTTCATGCCAGAGGCCGAGGGAGAGATCAACGAGATGACGAGTACGCTGAGCAACCTGATGGTGGATACCATGCAGGGAGGCAACTTCAACTTCGTGAGCGATGTAAGCAATGAGGAGGTTGAGAGGATACTCTCAGAGGCAGCAGCGGTAGCAGAGAAGAGTCTGGATAGCAAGCTGCCATCTGTTACAACAGCATCGGCAGAGGAGTTACCAAGGTTCTGATGATCTACTACCATTACCCATCAAGCGGATCACGAGATGGGATTAGTGCAGATAATGCAGATGATACTTTACGCTATAGAGCGGTACGGTTTCATTAATTCATTTATTTATTTACTCATACATTCATTCTCCTACTCGCATGCATCCATTATGACCCATGAACGACCAACTCATACATGCAGCGAGGCACAGACAGGAGCAGGGAATCGATGGCAATGGCTAGTATGATACAGCATCCATCATGATGATGATGTGCATAGCTCACGGGCTATCAGCAACAAGATTAACATGTAAGAAGAATGCATATACTATTGCGGCACAAGCATTATCATGGATCTATAGCAGTTCTCAACCTGCATGACCCTGCTCTACCCTCCTAGCATCCCTGTACGAGTGCGTGAACTCAGAGTCGTACACCCTTGAGAACTCGTACTCCTTTGGTCTAACGACATCCCCAACTATGATCACTGCTGTCCTGTTTATCCTGGCCTCCCTCACCCTTGATGCTATATCCTTGAGCGTACCAACTATCACCTTCTCATCACTCCATGTTGCCCTATACACCACAGCCACAGGGGTATCCCCATCGTAACCAGCAGCAACCAACTCCCCAACTATATCATTGATTAGGTGGACGCTCAGGTAGAATGCCATGGTGCATCTATGCTTTGCAAGCTCCCTTATGCTCTCCCTCTCAGGTACAGGGGTCCTGTGCTCTGCCCTGGTTATTATAACCGTCTGCGTAACACCTGGTAGCGTGAGTTCAGTCTTGAGTCTAGCAATTGCAGCGAACAGTGCACTTATCCCTGGTACTATCTCAACATCTATACCATCTCTGGCAAGGGCATCTATCTGCTCTCTGGTTGCAGAGTAGAGCGATGGATCTCCATCGTGCAGCCTTATTGCAAGCCTCCCACTCATGGCGCTCTCCTTGAGCACTGAGTATATCTCCTCCCTGCTCATCCCAGACGCATCGTGCAGCACAGCACCGCTCTTCGCATACTCAAGTATCTCTGGATTCAGTAGTGAGCCAGAGTATACTATCACATCAGCGCTCTCGATCAGCCTCTTAGCCTTTATGGTGAGCAACTCCCTATCCCCTGGCCCAGCACCAACGAAGTACACCTTGCCCTTGCTGCTGTCCCTTCCATCCATCCCCATCACCTTCTTCTTCTACCTCCTCCCCTCACCTCTCTCCTTCCCTGCCCTGCTCTACCCCATCATCATCAATAACAACATCAACTTACCCATCACCACCCTCTACCCTGCATACTCTGCTGCTTTGCATATACCCTTGATGCTCACGCTTCACCACCATCATGGAGAAGTACTTGCTCACCGCACTCACATCCATATCCCTGAGCCTGGACATGGTTATGATCTCGCCCTCAGAACCCACATCCTGCGCTATAGCAACGTATGCATCATCTGACATGGACTCCCTGACTATCCTTATCACATCGCTGAAGTACCTACCATCCTTCAGGAATACTATGGTATCACAACTCCTCGCTATACTCCTGACCCTCTCAAGGTCGTAGCATGCTGGTACTATGGCCATTATCTGCTCCCCCTCAACCAGGTTCATCTTTGCCTGGGATGCGAAGGATGTGAACGATGTTATCCCTGGCACTATCTCAACATATATCTCTGGGTACCTCATGCTCAGCTCCCTGTGCATGTAGGTGAACGTGCTGTAGAGCGAAGGGTCACCAACGCATAGGTATGCTACAACCTTACCACTCAAGCACTCCCTCGCTATCTCATCCGCATTACTCCTCCATACATCTTCCAGCCTGCTCTTATCCTTGACCATGGGGAATATGAGGCTCCTGACCTCAACCTCTCTACTCCTGATCCTCTCATCTATCACTGGTCTAACTATGCTGAGGGCCATGCTCTCCCTACCCTCCCTGGACGTTGGTGCAAACAGCACGTTGCAACCCTTCAGTACCTCTACAGCCTTGAGTGTCAGCAGCATGGGATCGCCTGGGCCACAGCCTATACAGTATAACCTCCCACTAGAACCAGTGCCTGTACTGCTCATTTACGCATCCATCCTGATCGAGGATAGTGGCAGGGATATTTAAATAGTGATGAGTCGAGTCAGGTTATGCCCTCTCCGCTGAGATCACGAGTACGGGGTTCCTTGAGATCAGCATCGTACCAGTGCTCACCCTCCTCCCCTTGGCTATCATGATCTGGGTCACCTCAACACCAACCAGCCCTAGATCATTTATTGCGTTCAATGCACTGCTCATACTCTCAACCATTATCGTATCTATGACTATCCTGCCCTTGCTCCTCAGCCTTGTACATGCTAGCCTCACGATATCGTACATCCTGCCCCCAGCACCCCCAACGAATATGGCATCCGCCTCAGGCATACCTCCAAGCACATCCATCGCATCCCCCTCTACGATCTCTACGTTAGTTACGCCGAACCTCTTAACATTCTCCCTGATCAACCTCAGCGCATCAGCATCCCTCTCTATCGCATAGACCATGCCTGTACTGCCAACCTGCATACTAGCCTCTATGCTTATGCTACCAGTACCAGAGCCGACATCTATGACCCTGTAACCCTCCCTGAGCCTAGCCTTGCTCAGGGCTATGACCCTGACCTCCTCCTTGGTTATAGGTACCCTCTCATCCCTAACGAAGAGTTCATCTGGTATGCCAGGGGTTCTGTAGGGCCAGAGATTAGAACTCACATGCATCCACCTACTGCTGACCCTCCTCCACCAACTGCTGGTACATGAATGTATTGTAGAGTATCCATACAAGGAGGAACATGAACACATACCCTCCCATCCCAGTCGTAACCAGCTTCCTTGACTCGGATGGGGGTATCCTCTTCCCAAAGGAGAACCTTGCTATGAGGTAGGTTATGAAGTAGAGCAGGAATCCTATGCCTATACCCCTGAAGGCTTGGGGATTGTTGCTCAGGAAGCCCAGGGCCCCTGCCACTACCCCTGCGAGAACAGCGAAGCCTATCCTGAGCCAGAATATCTTATCTATTGGGCTCATGACCCTGTATAAGGGGGGGATGGTTTAATTCCTTTTGGTGTGGTGATGGGCTCTGCTTGTGCTTAGCTTATATTGCCATAGCTAGTAGTATATGAAGGGGGAAGTGCATGGTTGTTAGGAGGGATAGGGAGAGTACGGATCCCCATGTAACCACCAGGATACTGGTGAGGGATGTGATGAACAGCCCAGTGATAACCGCAGGTCCAGACAGCACCGTCAACGAGATCGCTGAGACCATGAGCAAGATGAAGATAGGGAGCATAGTGATAACCGATAATGGGCAGGCTGATGGTGAACCAGTAGGGATGGTTACCGACTGGGATATTGTGAGCAAAGCATCTGTACGGGATGAGAGGCCGAGCAGGATCAAGGCCAAGGATATAATGCAGCAACTGGTCATCATCGAGAGTGAGGCCAGCGTGACCGAGGCTGCAAGGCTTCTGCGCAAGCACAATGTGAAGAGATTGGGCGTTGTGTACAAAGGCAAACTCGTAGGTGTTGTATCATCCTCGGATGTTATAGCGGTAATGCCAGAACTGGTAGATGTGATATCTGAGAAGGCGAGCATGATGAGGGGTGAGCTTGGAAGGAGCCCAACGCTGATCTCGGGCTACTGCGATGAGTGTGAGGAGTGGTCTGATTATCTTGTCTATGTGGATGGCAAGTTCCTCTGCGAGGAGTGTAGGGCTGGTGAGTAGCAGATGTATGCTATGCTTGAAGGAGGCGAGAACGGTTATAGCAAGGTAACAGGATAGTAATAATGGATGGGATGATGAGACTGCTCGTCGATGGCATGCTAGGTAGCATGGCCAGAAAGCTGAGGATCTTCGGGTTCGATACGCTCTACTACAACGGGCTCGATGACTCCCTACTGCTAGATGAGTGTATGAAGGATGGTAGGGTACTCATCACTGGTGATGAGGAGCTATTCAACCACGCCTCCAGGCTGGGTGTTGAGAGCATACTCGTCAAGGGTAACGGTATAGATGATATGGTGCATCTCCTGAGGAGACTGGGTGTGGGGTCTATAGCCTTCGATATAAGAAACTCTAGATGCCCATTATGCAACTCCAGATTGGAGCATGCGAGCAAGGACACCATGAGAGGGTTACCAGAGGGGATACTCGAGAGGTATGAGAGGTTCTACAGGTGCCATGGCTGTGCCAGGGTCTACTGGGAGGGCAGCCACATCAAGAGGATACTGGAGTTCGAGAGGGGGGTGAACAGGAGGCTTGCTGAGCGATGAGGATGGTCTCGCCCTGATAAGGCTTGCAAGGCGTGCTGTAGAGCGCTACCTGAACGATGGCAGTACCATAGAGGTCGATGAGACGATAAGATCTAGGTACTCCATGAAGGCTGGGGTATTCGTCACGCTCCATGAACGGATGGATAGTAGGGCTATGCATGGTAAGAGCGTATTCATCGATTACTCTAGAGTAAGGGTAAAGGGGGGAGCGATGTATGAGGAGTTGAGGGGCTGCATAGGCTTCCCCCTCCCGAGCAAGGAACTCTACGCTTCGGTTGTGGATGCTGCTATAGCAGCGGCAACGAGCGATCCCAGATTCGAGCCGGTGAAGGCTTCAGAACTGGATAGGATAACGTTCGAGTTGAGTGTACTCACCGAGCCAGAGCTCATAGCTGGGAGCCCGAGGGAGTACAAGCATAGGATAAAGGTGGGTAGGGATGGGCTGATGATCGTATGGCGCTACGGCTCTGGGTTGCTGCTCCCCCAGGTCGCTGTGGAGTACGGATGGGATGAGGAGAGGTTCCTCTGCGAGGCATGCATGAAGGCAGGGGCACTGCCTGACTGCTGGCTCTATCCAGATACGAGGGTTTACAGGTTCGAGGCCATGGTATTCAAGGAGGTCGAGCCTCATGGCCCTGTCGTAAGGCTGATCCTCCAGGAATGAGGTACCACGTAGGCAGGTGGGTGCAAGCGTATGACCAATAGAGTGTATATAGGTGTGTATGGCGTTGGTTTGGGGCACGCAAGCAGGATGCTGATGGTTGCGGAGAGGTTGAGAGCGTACGGCTATGATATCGCCTTCTCATCGTTTGGTGATCCTGTTGATTACATAACTATGCATGGCTACAGGTGCAGTGTAGTGCCAGAGGTCGAGGTTGGGTGGAACCCCCTCTCTGGCTTCAACATGAAGAGCAGTGTAATGAAGATACCCGAGAACATGGTCAACTTCACAAGGCAGGTGAGAGTGGAGATGGCTGGTATATCTAGGTTCAGACCTGATGTGGTCATAAGCGATACCAGACTCTCCACCCTATTCGCAAGCATCATGCTAGGCATACCGTGTATAGTCGTGCTCAACCAGATCAAACTGCTCCTATCTCCACGACTGAGGGAGTTCAGGGTAGCGAGGCTCTTCGAGGATATGCTGGGAGAGTTCTTCGCCATGCTATGGGGTCGGGGAACTATGCTCATGGCACCTGACCTTCCCCCACCGTACACCATATCCGAGCAGAACCTCTGGCATATCAACAACGCAGATGGCATACTGGAGTACTTGGGCTTCATGCTACCAAGGATCGCACTGAGCGATGCCACGATCGAGAAGGTTGCCAGGGTACTTGGAGTAGATGGTAGTGATGGTACGGTGGTATTCGTGCATATAAGCGGGCCGGCAGAGACCAAGCATCTTATTATCAGGAGCATACTGGATGGTATGGACAGGATTAGGGATGATCGTGGTATGACCGTCGTGGTATCTGAGGGTAGGCCCAAGGGGGATACCACGCCCAGAAGGATACGTAACGGCTGGTACTTCGAGTGGTGCCCATACAGGGATGAGTTGTTCGCATTGAGCAGGATCATAGTCATGCGTGGAGGGCACTCGACCATAGCACAGGCCATACAGCAGGGTAGGCCCCTGATATGCATACCCATAGAGAATCATAGCGAGCAGTTGGGTAATGCACGCAAGGTTGAGAGGCTTGGTATAGGTAGGATGCTCAGGGAGAGGCATCTTAGTGCAGAGCAGGTATACGAAGCAGTCTACAGCATGCTCAACGACTACGCAAGGTATGAGAGCAGTGTGATGCGTGTTAGGAGCATCGCAATAAGGATGAACGGAGTGGAGGAGATGGTTAACAGAATCAATGCCATGCTACGCTCTCTTCCTGATGCAGGACACGCAGTATGATCAACTAGGATTACGAGTACTGGAGGTTATCAATGCGACGTTGATCAGTCGTTACAGGGATGATGAACGGCAACTGTGAGTGAGTAAGTGAGTGAGTGTGCAGGCATCGGGGATCTATTGGTGATCAGGTATAGCAGTATGTTGCTCATACTCGATCTCATATACCGCTACCTACCTACCTACTACTACTAACACCACCCTCACCCTTCATTACACCATCCACGATCTCATGCACCATATTTGGACCAACGCTAACCTCCAGCACACGCATGTTAGCCATACACTCAGCCACCTCCTCCTCAACATGCTCGCGATCTACCATGCATGAAGCCTTGGCTACATCCCGTACTTCCATGGCACATCCTGCACCGAAGACCCTCTGGTAGCGCAGTATGTTGCTTGAGAACATCAGGGGTAGCATAACACCCTTGCTCGAGACCCTGTCCATGACGTTGCTTATGAACTCCATATCGTGTAGTGAGGTTGAGAGTGGTAGTGCTATCTTGGTGCTCCTCCTATCTGGCATCCCTGCATCTGCTACCAGTCTATCGAGCAGTAACGATGCCAGCAGTGTGAGCCTGTAGTGCCTCCTGCTGAAGCTATCATCTGCTCTGCCCTTGCACTGGGTGTACCTCAACTCTATAACCTTCCTTCCAAGCATCCTCGCTATGACCCCTATGCTCTTAGCGATGCCCCTGAGCATCCCTGTATCGGTGTATATGGCAGTGATCGATGGGTAGAATCCATGCTCTGCCAGCACGTATGCTGCCGTTGCTGATATGCAGTCGTAGATGCAGCAGAGCGCAGAGCCATTAGAGCCTACGGGGAGCCCTCCAGAACCCTCCCTGCATAACCTGCATACGTACGCATTATCATCAGATACGTAGACCCTTATCAGCCTATCGTAATCCCTGCTCGATGGTCTGATGTTCAGCGAGGACAGCTCTGATAGCAGTGCTGCAGTGGCAGCGAACTCCACATCCCTAGCCACGACTCCCCCAGCACTGCCTACAACCTCAACATGGAAGATCTCATCCTTGTGTAGCACATCCCTACCCACACTCGTCACAGCATCGACCAGAGCAGCAAACCCCTTCTCTGCAGCATCTGCTATGCATACACTCTCTATGCCAAAGACATCCCCAAGTGCGTACATCGCATCCACGGGCTCATCGGGATGCAGTATCAGAAGGTACCCATCCTGCTCCATATCCGCTTCAATCCCATGAATTGCCAGCGTTGCTGTCACGTTGGCCTTGAGGGTATCTAGCCTCCTTGCTGCGAATGGTGTAGGCTCAACTACCACTACCCCCATGGTTGGTGTAGGGTATGAATGGGTAATAAGCATTAGCGCCCTCCATACACTCATATCCCCATCCTTCTACATAGATTTAAAACTAGGTGTGGAGGAGTTATGCGTATGCAGGGTAGCACAACTACAAGGGTAACCGTTGAGGAGTGCCTATCCATGCAGGATGGTAGCACGGTGGAACTCAGGGGATGGGTTGCTAACAAGAGCGATATAGGCTCCCTTGCATTCATACTCCTGAGGGATGGCTCGAACTACATACAGCTGGTTGGGAAGAAGGGTACAAGCAGCGATGATGTGATGAGGGTGATGAAGGATGTGAGCATAGAGTCTGCTGTAGTGGTTAGAGGTACTCTCCGCTCCGATGCTAGAGCGTTGAATGGCAAGGAGTTACTCGTCAGGGATATAGAGGTTATAGCGAGGGCAGAGGAGCCATGGCCCATAAACAAGAGCACGGTAAGGTCAGCATCCTTCCTCTACGACAACAGGCACCTCTCGATAAGGGGGATGAAGAGCAGTTCCATAATGAGGATAAGGAGCGAACTGATCAAGGCTGCGTTCGACTTCTTCTACGAGCGCGGGTTCACGTTCATAACAGCACCATCGATAGTCAGCGCAGCTGTGGAGGGAGGGGCGACGCTCTTCGAGTTCGATTACTTTGGTAAGAGGGTTTACCTTACACAGAGTGCACAGTTCTATGAGGAGGCTGCGATATGCTCATTCGGTAGGGTATTCACCATGCAGCCAGCATTCAGGGCAGAGAAGAGCAAGACACCAAAGCACCTCACAGAGTTCGTGATGATAGAGGCTGAGGTTGCGTTCAACACTCAGGAGGATAACATGAGGCTCCAGGAGGAGTTCCTGACCTATGTGTGCAACAGGGTAGCGGAGAAGAGGAGGAGGGAGTTCGATACCCTAGGGAGGAAGATCAGGCCTGTTGAGAGGCCATTTCCAAGGGTAAGGTACGATGAGGTTAGGGATACTGCAATGAAGCATGGCATAGAGTTCGAGTGGGGTGAGGATATACCAACGGAGGCAGAGAGGCTTGTATCCAGGATGTTCTCACAACCATTCTTCATAACCGATTACCCCTTGAGCGCAAGGAGCTTCTACCATATGTGTAGGGACGATGATCCAAGGATAACACTATCTGCTGATCTCATCGCTCCAGAGGGCTTTGGTGAGATCGCAACAGGGGGGCAGAGGATACATGACTATAACACGCTCCTAGAGAGGATAAGGAGCAGTAACCTCCCACTAGAGTCGTTCAGATGGTATCTGGATCTGAGGAGGTACGGCATGCCCCCACACGCTGGCTTCGGGATAGGTGTTGAGAGAGTACTAAGATGGCTATGCAACCTGAAGCATATAAGGGCTACATCGCTCTTCCCAAGGACGATAACTAGGGCATACCCATGATAATGGTAATGGTATCTCAACAGGTAATTCCCTTTTCTGAAATAAGCTTATTTATATATATGGGGCTGGGATAAGAGGATAATGTTAAAGTGGGGGCGCATAGAGATCTCGAAGCGTAACATAATACTCAAACTGCTATCGTTCACTCTGGCATTCGTTATAGTGGATACGCTCATAACATACTATGGCATCTCGCTCGAATGGGTGCCAGCATACCTTGAGACCAGCATAGTGTACAACCTATACGGGCTTGATGCATTCTTGCTAGGCAAGTTTGCCATCGGTGCTCTAGTGATATACATCTTCTACAGGAACCTCATATCTGGCAGGGCCGATGGTAGGAGGGCTTACAGCATGATCCTGCTGGCATTTGCATCTGTATCATGGTTCGCAGTGATCTCAAATATACTGGTTATAATAGATATCAACTACCTCCTCGACATATACTACCTCGCAATAGTACCAGTAAGCACTGCGCTGTTGTTCCTACATGGATTATGGTGGATGAGGCTCAAGATCTAATCTGTGGGAAGCATACCCGTGCATGTTATTACTCAACCTACATTGATCCCTAATCCACTCATCACCGCACTACTTTATGTATTCACATCTCCCTGTCGGTGGGCAATGTCTACTGACTATGCTGGATATCGCTGGTAGTATACTTGATCGAGGACGCACAATACATAGGCTTAGGTTTATAAATGATCCTTGCCAATGCTATCAGCGTGCAGGTAGAGGTTATAGCGAGGGAGTTCGAGGGCAAGAGTGCAGAGGAGCTGTTGAGATGGGCCCTAGATAGGTTCCATCCGAGGATCGCTCTAGCATCGAGCTTTGGGGCAGAGGATGTAGTACTCATAGATATGCTGGCAAGGATAAGGAAGGATGCCAGGATATTCACTCTTGACACTGGGAGGTTGAACCAAGAGACGTATGATGTCATGGATGCGATAAGGGACAGGTACGGTGTTAGCATAGAGGTCTACTTCCCAGATGCTAGGGAGGTTGAGGAGATGGTTAGAGCTCATGGGTTGAACCTGTTCTACCACAGCGTTGAGTTGAGGAAGCTCTGCTGCGAGGTCAGGAAGGTTAGACCATTGAATAGGGCATTGAGTAACCTAGATGCATGGATAACTGGGCTCAGGAGAGAGCAGGCTGATACCAGAGCAGGTATAGCAAAGGTCGAGGTCGATGCACAGCACAACGGTATAGTGAAGGTAAACCCGTTGGCGGACTGGACATGGGATATGGTCTGGGAGTATATAAGGAGGAACAACGTGCCGTACAACAGGCTGCATGACAAGGGTTACCCAAGCATAGGATGCGAACCATGCACAAGGGCAATAATGCCTGGGGAGCCGTTCAGGGCAGGGCGATGGTGGTGGGAGCAGGATGCGTACAAGGAGTGTGGGTTGCACGTGAACCCGCTCAAGAGGGATAGCAGCAGTAGTCAGCGATGCTGATCGGTATGGCTTCATCGGGCATACCTGAACCACATGGGGGTCGTCTGATCAACAGGGTTGTTGGAGGCGACCCTGAGAGGATCACAAGCGACAGGGATATCCTGAGGGTTGGTATAAGCGATGATCTGGCAAGTGATGTTGAGAATATAGCAGATGGTGTATTCAGCCCACTCGAGGGGTTCATGGACCACGATGATCTCATGCATGTACTCAAGGATGGTAGGCTGCATAACGGGCTTGCATGGACCATACCTATACTGCTGGATGTCGATAGTGATACAGGGGCAAGGATGAAGGATGCCAGGGATGTCTTGCTTGTGAGCAAGAGCACAGTAGCACTCATGCATGTTGAGGACTGTTACAGGTACGACAAGTTGGAGATAGCAAGGAGCGTATACCAGACCACAGACCCATCGCATCCTGGTGTTGCGAGGACCATGGCTATGAAGGATATCTTCGTGCATGGCAGGATAGACCTAGTGAGTAGAGCGAACAGGGATGAGTTGAGGAGGTACAGGCTCACACCTGCAGAGTCTAGGAGGATGATTGTAGAGAGGGGATGGAGGAGTGTAGTAGGCTTCCAGACCAGGAACATACCCCATCTGGCACATGAGATGCTCCAAAAGTCTGTACTCAACTTCTTCGATGCGCTCTTCATAAACCCCCTGATAGGTAGGAAGAAGTCTGGCGACTTTAGGGATGAGGTTATAATAAGGGCTTATGAGGTGCTTGTGGATAACTACTATCCAAAGGATAGGGTGCTCTTCGCTACACTGCATACAGAGATGCGCTACGCTGGTCCCAAGGAGGCTATACACCATGCGATTATGCGCAAGAACCTTGGATGTACACACTTCATAGTTGGTAGAGATCATGCTGGTGTTGGCTCATTCTACCATCCGTTCGCTGCCCAGGAGATATTCAAGTACTACCCAGATATAGGGATAGAGCCCGTATTCTTCCCTGCATTCTTCTACTGCAAGAGGTGCATGGGCATCGTGAGTGAGAGGATGTGCCCCCACCCCCAAGATTACAGGATGGAGTTGAGTGGAACAAGGTTGAGGAGGATGATAACTGAAGGGGAGAGGCCATCAGAGCTGCTCATGAGGCCAGAGGTGGTCGATGTTATAATGCAGCATGGTGATCCATTCGTACCATAGCACTTTAATTACTCATCAGCGATAAGAGATACATGCGTATGGGGACTCGCATCAATGGTATAGTGCTCATCATACTCATCATGCTCGTGCAACCTGCATATGCGCAGGAGGTAGGAAGGGGTGGTGGTGATGATGATGGTGGTGGTGGGAGGAGTGTAGATAGGCTCGTCATACCCTTCGATGCTGCAAACAGCACAGCGGAGAGCCCATCACTCTACCCCTTCCAGCATAGGCATGTAGCTAACTGGATAGTGACTATAAGCAACAACCTCATCTACAACCCTGAGAATAGCGATGCAAAGGTCGTACTCAGGTTCAGGAACGCACTGAATACCGATGAGTTCCTCGAACTGGGGATGGCTGGGCATGATAGAGTGCTATGGTTTGCCGTATCCAAGGAGAGCGTAGGTTACCTCGTCATGTACAGGAACAGTGATGCGTGGTTCCCTGATAGGGGTATAATGATGACATATGCTCAGGGTGAGAGGCTCAGCGTGAACAACGGCCAGAGGATAGTGGTAGATAGGCTCAACATAGAGCAGTTCGCTATAGATGGTGTGGAGGTGTATGGTAGGGATGATATACAGGATAGGGGTAGTGCGCTTGCAGGGGTTATAACCATAGAGGTTATATCTGGCAATCCTCTAGACAATCCGATAATGAGCGTACCGTTCATAGTCACTGGAGCTGTTGCTGGTATAGTGCTTATACTCTTAAGGTTCAAGAGGCGTGACAAGGATACCAACTGATGGTACCACCATATACCAATTACTGCTTTACCATCACTCTACCACTACTATTATTATCACCACCTCATCATCAGCATCATCATCAGCATCATCATCAGCATCATATCATCATCTCCCTCCTACTCCCCTAGTACTCCTCCTGCTCTTACTACTGCTCTTGCTACTGTTACTGCTACTGCTATTAACCAACTCCTTCTCTCTGTAGTACCTGCATGTATCCTTGAGCAGGCATACGCTGCATGATGGTGCGATAGGCTTGCACACATTCTGCCCGAACATAACGAATGTATCGTTTATCCTCTTCCAGTACACCTCATCCACTCTATGCATGAGCATATGCTCAGTCTCCTCTGGGCTCCTGCTCGATACCAAGCCAAGCCTGTTGGCTATCCTGTGTACATGCGTATCTACTGGTATGGCAGGTTTATCGAAGGCATAGACGAGCACGCAGTTTGCCGTCTTCCTGCCCACACCTGGTAGCCTGAGCAGTTCTTCAAGGGTATCTGGCACCCTTCCATCGTACTCATATGCTATCATCCTCGCAACCTCCTTGATCCTCCTAGCCTTGACCCTGTAGAACCCTGCTGGCCTTACAAGTTGCTCTATCTCCTCTATCTTGGCATCTGCCAGCTCCCTCGCACCCTTGAACCTTGAGAAGAGGTTCCTGACAGCAACCCTGGTGTTCTCATCCCTAGTCCTCGCTGATAGTATGGTCCCTATGAGTATCCTCAATGGGTCACCGCTCTCCTCCTCCTGCAGCTCCTTCAGCGCGGTCAACCTCAGCCTCGAACCCTGGCTAGAGCCCCTAACCTCAAGCCTCCTCATCGTCTCATGCATCAGATCTATAATCCTCCCAACATCCATGAGCATGGTACGGTGCAAAGGCTTTTTAATGCTAATGACTACAGAAGCGAGGTAGAGGAGAGATGGAGCATGCAACTCAGTAGGGAAGAGGAGGATGCCCTGGACGGCAAGCATGGTGAGGCCATGGCAACTGCATACAGGATACTCCTTGCAATAGGTAATGCCATGGATGCCGATAGGCTTGTACCAGTGAGGTGGGCACATATATCTGGTGTGAACTACAACACCATAGGGGATGCTGGTCTAGCATTCCTTGAGGAGATGAGCAGGGATGCTGAAGCCAACAACACAAGGGTCAGGGTTATGAGCACGCTGAACCCCATGGGCTACGATCCTGTCAAGGGCTACCATGATGAGAGGTTCGTCGAGAGGCAGGAGAGGATAAGGCGAGCCTATGAGAGGATGGGTGTAGTAGTAGTAGGTTCGTACACATGCATACCATACGAGGTATTCCCCATACCTGCAAGGGGGGAGCATGTATGCTTCGCTGAGAGCAATGCAGCGATATACGCAAACTCCATCCTCGGGCTTGTTACGAACAAGGAGAGTGCGCTGAGCGCTCTAGCGAGTGCACTGACGGGCAAGGCACCATACTCTGGCCTAAGGATAGAGGAGGCTAGGCGCCCGAGTACCATGGTGGATGTGAAGCATGAGGTTAAGGATGAGTTGGATGCAGCACTCCTAGGCTACTTCGCTGGCAGGATAGGTGAGCAGTGCATATCGTTCAGGCTAAGAAGTTCATCGTACCTAGGCAGGGATGGTACAGCAAGGATCAACGCAAAGGCGCTATGCTCAGCACTAGGCACATCAGGCTCTGCTGGGATGTTCATGGTATACGATGCCCTACATCTAGATCAAGCAAGGAATAGGGTGGAGTACACTGAGATGGATGCTAGGATGGTGAGGGAGGAGTTGAGCGATGAGGAGGGAGGGGATGTTATAGTCTTCGGCAGCCCCCAACTCGGCCTCTACGAACTCTCCATGCTTGCTGAGATGATCGGAGGCAGGAGGTTCAGGAAGAGGTGCATGGTCTTCTGCGCAAGGCGTGTGTATGAGGAGGCCAGGCGTATAGGCTACATAGACGCCATAGAGCATGCTGGTGGTGAGGTGTACTCCGACTGCTGCTCATGCCTCACACCATTGATAAGCAGGAATGATGTGGACTCTGTGATCACCAACAGCGTAAAGGCCGCCTACTACCTCAGGAACTGGAACAGGGTTGGTGTATGCCTGAAGAGCATGAGGGAGATAGTTAGGGATGAATGCATTTAGGTATAGCATTCCATGCAAGGGCATAGTCAAGGGCTACGCTGAGGGTCACGCCCTGGTCAGTAGAGAGCCCATAAACCTGCTGAGCATAGATGCTCAAGGCAGGATAAACGACTCAACACATACACTAAACGGTAGGAGTGTATCTGGCACCATACTCGTATTCCCCAACGCTGTGGGCAGTAGTGTAGGTGCATACAGGCTCTACGCTGCAAAGGTCAATGGCAATGCTCCAAGGGCAGTGGTATGTGCAAGGGCGGATATAATAACTGCATCTGCATGTGCGATATCCAACATACCATTGGTTGAGTGCAATGAGCACTATGGTAGACTCATTGAACTATGCAGTAAGGATAATGGTTATGGTGATGGTGGTGATGATGGTGTAGTTATAGCAGTTGATGCAACCAATGCACTTATAACCATAGGTAAGTAAAGGCAAATAAGTAAAAAGTACCGGAGTGAGCAAAGGAATGGTAAGCTTTGAATATAACCTCTACCATACCCATAGTAGATGGGCGATCTGACCCGAGAGGGGATGAAGAGAACTAGTTAATCTTTCTTCTGCATCTGCAATTATATAAACAGGATGTATATAGTAGGTTAGGTAGTAGGTAGTGTGGTGGTGACCGTATGCCGTTACATCTGGATGATGTGGATAGGAGGCTGCTATCCCTACTCATTCAGGATGGTAGGATATCGTTCAGGAGGTTGGCTAGGAGTCTGGGTGTAAGCACACCTACAGCGAAGGCAAGGTACGATAGGCTTGTGAGGCTTGGGCTCATAAAGGGGGTCTCCGCACTCATAGATGCTTCTATGCTCAACTGTGTTAGTGCCCTACTATACATCAAGGCTATGGATGTGCAGGGTGCTGTATCAAGGATGAGGGAGGTGGGGATGGGGGAGATAGGCACGATACTCTTGACCTCTGGCGATGCAAATATCGTGCTTAGGGTAACGCTAGATGATGTGGAGTCCCTGGAGAGGCTTAGGGAGAGGCTATCGAGTATCCCTGGCCTGCAGGTGATCTCAAGTCAGATCATAACCAGGGTGATCAAGGAGGAGCAGGTTATACCATCTAGGCTGGTTCTCACAAGGCTGGAGTGTGACTACTGTAGGGGTAGTATTGCAGGTGAGCCCATAGTCCTTGAGGGCAGGTATCACTTCTGCTGCACATCCTGCCTTAGATTATTCAAGGAGAAAGTATGACTGATTGACTGACTGATTGGGGCAAGAATAGCCGTATCTTTCTTACAACCATCAAGATACATAGCATCAGACTTTACGCATGATAAGGGATGTGTTTAATTACCATCTTATAATTATATCTTATCGTATGGGTGAAGGTACTGGTAGAGGTATGGAGAGGAGCAAGAGGGTAGTGCTCAGGATAGGGGGCATGCACTGTGCAGGTTGCACGAGGGCGATACAGGGCTACCTGCTCGATATCCAGGGGATCAAGGGCTGCGATGTGAATCTGGCAACAGAGAAGGCTGTGGTAGAGTACGATCCATCACAGATAAGCCTGAGCAGGATAGAGGAGGCTATAGAGGAGGTAGGCTACAAGGTTGTGTACGAGAGGGTTAACATTCGCATAGGCATGCTCACCGATGCCAGCGATGCAGTAAGGCTCGAGGGTATGCTCAGGGGGCTAGAGGGTGTAAGGGATGCATCGGTGAACTACGCCAGTTCTACGGTGATGGTTGAGTACAACCCATCACTAACCTCCATATCAGAGATCAGGGCAGTGCTAGATGGGCACGGTTACAAGGTAGTGGGTGAGGATGTACACTCTGCGGAGGATGAGGAGACTAGGGGGCTGAGGAGGCTCTTCATACTCGGCCTAGTACTCACCATACCAGTGGTACTATACAGCTACCCAGAGTACATCCCCCTACCACTTGCCGGATCTAGCATGGCAGCGTATACCATGCTCGTACTCGCAGGCATAGTGCAGTTCTTCGTTGGCAAAAGGTTCTACACTGGGGCCTACAGGATAGCAAGGATAGGCTCTGCCAACATGGATACGCTCGTTGCTCTAGGTACTACTGCAGCATACCTCTTCAGCGTAATGCATACCATACCCGAGCCATCGTGGCACTCCATCTACTACGACGTCTCCTCAGTAGTTATAACATTCATCATTCTGGGCAAGTACATGGAGAGTAGGAGCAGGGGCATGGCCTCATCCCTGATAAGGAAGATGCTCGAGCTCCAGCCCAAGAAGGCCAGGGTCGTAAGGGGCAATGATCCAAGGATAGAGGAGGAGATACCAGTAGAGATGATAAGGGAGGGTGATATCATACTTGTTCATCCTGGTGAGAGGATACCCGTAGATGGTCTAGTGCTCGAGGGTTACTCTGCAGTCGATGAGTCCATAGCTACTGGCGAGTCCATGCCTGTGAGCAAGGGCCCAGGGGATAGCGTGATAGGGGGGACGGTGAACAGGGAGGGCTCGCTCACGATTAAGGCTACTAGGGTGGGGAGTGATACGTTCATTGCACATGTAGTGAGGCTGGTGGAGGATGCCATGGGTAGCAAGCCACCAGTGCAGATGCTCGTAGACAAGGTTGCTGGCTACTTTGCCTTCATAGTCATGGGTATAGCATTGGCAACGTTCCTCGCATGGTACGCAGTTGAGCCATATGCGTTAGAACGGGCGTTGATACCTGCGGTGGCTGTGCTGGTAGTCGCATGCCCTTGCGCCCTAGGGCTGGCAACACCAACTGCAGTGATGGTCGGTATAGGAAAGGGTGCCCAGCATGGTATAGTATTCAAGGATGGCAGGGCTCTGGAGGTGCTAAGCATGGTAGATACGGTGGTATTCGATAAGACTGGTACCCTGACACATGGTAGGCCAGTGGTCACAGATCTCATACCCCTGGAGAGGGTCACTGCTTCTGCTGGTAGCCATGATCGGGATGATGGAGATGGTACTGTATATGGATATGGATATGATGATGATGGCAGGGATGTGATCAACCTGCTCAAGATCGCCGCATCAGTAGAGAAGGGCTCCGAGCACCCCCTGGCCAAGGCCATAGTTGAGAAGGCCCAATCCATGGGCATCATGCAAGATGGTAGCGTCGAGGGCTTCAAGGCCATCCCTGGGAGGGGTGTCAAGGCTAGGTACCATGGGATGGATGTCATGGTAGGTAGCCCAGCGATGGTTGAGGATGCTGGTGTAGTCACCGATCAGTATAGGGGTCTCATAGCAAGCCTGCAGGATGAGGGCAAGACCGTAGTACTCGTATGCGTTAATGGAGCTGTTGCTGGTATCATAGCCATGATGGATGAGCCTAGGCAGGCCAGTAGAGATGCTGTTAGGAGGCTCAAGGAGATGGGTGTGGAGGTTGTCATGCTCACTGGTGACAACAGGAGGAGCGCCTATGCAGTGGCTAGGATGCTGGGGATAGAACATGTTATGGCTGAGGTGATGCCATCCGGCAAGGTAGAGGCCATCAAGAGGATACAGGGTCAGTATGATGTCGATGGTAAGGGAGATGTGGAGGAGGTGGAGGAGAAGGAGTATGATAGGAGTAGTAGTAGTAGGGGAGGCGCTGGGAGTGCTGGTGGTAGTGAGAGTGGAATTGGTGGAGCAAGGAGAGGAAGGAGGGGGAAGAGGCGGAGGGTGGTTATGGTAGGCGATGGCATAAACGATGCCCCAGCACTGATGCAGGCGGATGTTGGGATAGCTATGGGTAATGGTACAGATATTGCGATGGAGGCTGGGGATGTTATACTATTAAGGGATGATCCCCTTGCTGTAGTCACTGCACTCGAGGTCAGCAGGAAGACCATGAGCAAGATAAGGCAGAACCTAGCATATGCGTTCATGTACAACGTAGCGTTGATACCTGTTGCTTCCCTTGGCCTACTCTATCCAGCACTCGCTGGGCTTGCAATGGCTGCCAGTTCAGTATCCGTGACCATGAGTTCATTGCTGATGAGGAGATGGGTGCCGAGGAGCAGAAGGTGATACTGGCCAGCCATGGCATCATGCAGATACCACATAAACAGCATGTGGTGACTGGCAGGTGACTGTAGCATAGGATACCTTCTGTATCGGTGTTGTATGGACATCAGATCCTCGTGAACCTCACACGGAGTATCCCGTTCAGGTACTGTATAGACTCTGGCTGCTCATTCACCGCTGCCCTCAGTATAGCCTTGCCCGAGTACCTCCTATACCCATCCTCCGTCGCTGCATCTATGCTCACTACGCTGTTATCCGTGACGCTTATGGAGATGGTACGCTCATCCACACCTGGCATCTCAGCGAGCAGCTCAACGTACCTGTTCGTCACTATACCCTCTATCCTCAGGGGCCTGAGCATCTGCTCCCTTGGGTAGTACCTCTCATCAGAGCCTGGATGGCCTATGCTTGGGATCCTAGCCCTCATACCTGCTGTTATCCTCACCATATGCCTGTATGCGAATCCGAAGGCTAACCCTGCCACGAACCCTCCTATATGCGCCAGGTATGCAACCCCTCCCCCAGCACCGATCAATGCTGCTATCGCTTGGTATATGAACCAGAGTAAGAGGTATGCGAATGCAGGTATCCTCGTAGTCGTTATAAGGAAGAAGAATATGAGCGTCACCACCCTAGCATGGGGGAACATGAGCATGTACGCCCCTAGCACCCCAGATATTGCGCCAGATGCACCTACGGCAGGTATGAGCATCTGCTCCCCTCCAACACTCATAGCCCATGCTAGATGCGCTATGGCAGCAGCGAACCCCCAGAAGAGGTAGCATGCTAGGTACTTCATATGCCCAAATCTATCCTCTATGTTGTCGCCGAATATCCAGAGGAAGAGCATGTTCCCAAGGATGTGCATTATGCTCCCATGCATGAACATGGAACTGAGTATAGATATGCCAGCATCCACGAACTGTGCACTACCAACATCCTCAAGGAACCTCGCTGGCACGAACCCATGGTTCATGAAGAGCGCTATGGTAGCCCTCTGATCCGTGAAGAGCCTGGTGACTATAACCTCCCATATGAATACCATGAAGTTTATCGCTATGAGGGCATAGTTCACGTATGGTCTAGTGGTCCTTGGGTTCTCATCGTAGAGCGGGAACATTCAGTATGGTTAGTATACTACGCTATTTATATCATGGTATGGTTATTATTGGAGGCTAGTCTTCGATCATTCATGCCTCTAGTGACCATATCGCTATGGCCTGGAAGGACGCAACAGCAGAAGGAGGAACTCGCCAAGGCAATAACCGATGCCATAACCAGGGTACTCGGTAGCAAGAAGGAGCATGTGATCATAGTCTTTCAGGATACGCCTAGGGAGAACTGGTACGTTGCAGGGAACCCACTGACATAGATGTGTGGATGAATGAATGAAGGAAGGATGGATGGATAGATGAGTAAGTATATTATCCAGCATCATCCTTCTTTTTATCTGATCGATCGATGGGTGTTGTTAGCAGTACTACCATAAGGAGGGTAGCCATGGTTCAGTTCAGATCCTCGACGAGCAAGGAGGATAACCTGGAGAGGGTTCTACGCTACATAGACGAGGCGAGCAGGGATGGTGCATCGCTCGTAGCCTTCCCAGAGTTCACCATGGCATACTCGCCCGAGGAGCAGGATGCAT
Organism: Candidatus Nitrosocaldus sp.; assembly: GCA_025054855.1. Lineage (GTDB taxonomy): Archaea > Thermoproteota > Nitrososphaeria > Nitrososphaerales > Nitrosocaldaceae > Nitrosocaldus. The sequence goes on from JANWZS010000002.1 coordinate 59,673, forward strand.
ATGCCCTCTACCAAATAGCAGAGGGCATAGATGGTAGGTTCGTATCAAGCATAAGGGAGCGTGCTAAGGTGCATGGGATCTATGTTGTAGTGACCATGTACGAGAGGGGAGAGGAGGGTAACAGGGTTTACGATACGGCACTGCTCATAGATGGCCATGGCAGTATAGTGTCAGTGTACAGGAAGATACACCTATACGATGCCCTAGGCTTCAGGGAGTCTGCTAAGCTGCTCCCTGGGAGTGAGATAGCACCACCAGCAGGAATATCCGTAGGCAGGCTAGGGATGATGATATGCTACGATCTCAGGTTCCCAGAGATGGCAAGGATACTCGCACTGCTTGGGGCTGAGGTGCTGGTCGTACCCTCAGCCTGGGTTCAAGGGAGGATGAAGTATGAGCACTGGCAGACCATGCTCAGAGCAAGGGCTATAGAGAATGGATGCTACATCATCGCCCCAGATCAGGTGGGCAACATATACATAGGGCACAGCATGGCCATAGACCCCTTTGGTACCATACTGGTTGATATGGGAGGTGAGGGTGAGGGGCTCAGCATGGTCGAGGTCGATGTCAGAGAGGTGTATAGTGTGAGGAGCAGGTTACCGCTGCTGAGCAACAGGAGGATGGATGTGTATGCTAGGTACGCAGATGCGATGGGGCTCACAGGGAGCAAGAGGACTGGTGACTCGACTAGTACAGCAGACATGTGATCCATGCTATGCCATCTGTATGGGGTACTCACTTACGTTTTTATATATGGTGCTGAGATAGGTTAACGTGAACAGGGTTTGTGTGATAGGTGCTGGTAGCACAAAGTACGGTAGGCTCAAGGAGGGCATAGTTGAGCTTGCTGTCAACGCATCCAGGGACGCAATAAAGAGCGCAGGGATAGAGGCTAGGGATGTGCAGTACGCATTCATATCCAACGTATTCGGGGTAGCGGATAGGCAGGTTCACCTTGCCCCAGTGATAATGAGCGATCTGGGGCTCATGAATGTACCAGGTCTTACAGTGGAGTCGGCATGCGGGAGCGGTTCGATAGCATTCAGGGAGGCATACGCAAATGTTGCTGCTGGATTCTACGATGTGGTCCTGGTAGTAGGGGTTGAGAAGGTCACCCATACTGGTACTGCGAGATCGACTACGCTCTTCTCGTACTGCTCCGACTTCTTCTACGAGGGTGGTAGCGGGGTGTCATTCCCAGGGCTCTTCGCATCCATGGCCAGGGCGTACATGAACAGGTACGGTGCGACCGAGGAGGATCTGGCCATGGTTGCTGTGAAGAACCACGAGCATGGTCTACTCAACCCAAAGGCGCATATAAGGAAGAGGATAACTGTTGGTGATGTGCTCGAGTCCCCTCCAGTTGCCAGCCCACTGAAGCTGCTTGACTGCTGCCCATTCTCAGATGGTGCCAGTGCTGTTATACTTGCTAGTGAGGAGTACGCAAAGAGCCATGGCCTTGAGTACGTGCAGGTGATAGGCTCTGGGAGGGGGGCATCACCAGCTACACTGCAGGATAGGGAGGATATAACCGCTATACCAAGCACTAGGGCTGCTGCACAGCAGGCGTTCAAGCAGGCAGGGATAGAGCCGAAGGATGTAGACTTTGCCGAGGTCCATGACTGCTTCACCATAGCAGAGATAGTCGATGTGGAGGATCTGGGCTTCTTCCCCAAGGGCAAGGGTGCAGAGGCAGTGAAGCAAGGGGTTACAAGGCTCGGTGGTGACCTGCCCATAAACCCATCTGGAGGTCTAAAGTCGAAGGGCCATCCCATAGGCGCTACTGGTGTTGGGCAGGTGGCTGAGGTTTATGAGCAGCTGCTCGGCAGGGCAGGCGAGAGGCAGGTGAAGGGTGCGGAGATAGCATTGACGCATAACTTTGGTGCTACTGGTGCGAGCTGTGCAGTGCATATATTCAGAAGGGTGTAGGAAGGAGTAGATAGTTATGAGTGTGAGCAGGGAGGAGTTCATAGCGAAGTTGAACGAGGGTAAGGTGCTCCTGTACAGGTGCAGGCGGTGCAGCAATCTGCAGTTGGCAACCATAGTATTCTGCAGGAGGTGCAACTCCGATGCCCTTGATGTGGTGGAGGAGAAGGGTGAGGGGAGGGTAGTCACGTTCACCATACTCTATGTCCCCCCTGAGGGCTACGAGGGGTATGCACCGTATGGCTGGGCCGTGGTCAGGCTAGACTCTGGTGTTAATATATCCGGCTTCATAGACGTCAAGTCGGCCAAGGATCTACCACTCGACTCCAGGGTCAGGATAGTAGGCTATGATGGAAGGGGTATAGTGCTCAAGGCCGAGGATGGTAGCAGCAAGTAGAGCACTGGATGTGAAATTATCTTGATAACATTATAAAGTATGGTTGCCTACATATCTTATTGCATCTTCTGTAGGAGGAGGGGCATGCCTATAGAGATCATATGCAGCAAGTGTGGCGCACTGATCTCTACTATCTCTATATTGAAGCCAGTGAAGGATATAATGAAGAGCAGCAATAGATGTCCATCGTGTGGTACACAGCTGCTTGCCGACTTTGTTATAGAGGTAACTAGGTTCTAACTACAAGCCATGGGCTGTGTTACATCGCTAGTCTATCCACCGTATGTGCATACCAGAGATTCACTTACTTACTCAACCACCCTTGCAAGCATCACGTGTATGGTCTTGCCATCATCATCTACATCGACATGCATCCTCATCCTACCAGTTATCATCAACCCGTAAGGCGCAGGGTGTATCACAGCGACTATCCTACCCCCATCCCATACCTCCACCATGTACTCATCCCTTCTACCATACTCCATGGCAAGCCTGAACTCTACCATACACTACCTAGATATGCAGATAGATATATCCATCATCCCTGACCTCTACCCTGTAGATCCTCAGATCACCTGCCCTATACCACTCTGGGTCCTGATCTGGCCAGTCATTCCCATCGTGCCATGGTCTGATCTTAACCAGTCTACCAGTATCTATATCGAACTCAAAGCCATGTAGTGGGCATACTATGCAGTTCCCGTTGAAGTGCCCTCTATGGAGATAGGCGTAGCGGTGGGGGCAGTGGGCATCGCATGCGAATACCCTCCCGTCATGCTTGCCAACGACGTACTCCTTGCCATCTACCCTGACCAGCACCATGGACTCATCATCGATCTCATCCAACCTGCATATCCTGACGGGCACAGCAGAGAGATCTTGTAGGGAGTTTTTAAATGTTAAATATGGACTCGATCAGTCTATTGCATATGTACGATGTGATAGTCGTTGGAGGGGGTGCAGCAGGTCTAACTGCAGCGCTCTACACCTCGAGGCAGGGTATGAGCACTCTAGTCCTTACAAAGGATATAGGGGGGCAGGCTATACTGACACCAAGCATAGAGAACTATCCAGGGTTCGAGAGTATAAGCGGGTTAGAGTTTGCAGAGCGTGTGAAGGAGCAGGCAGAGAGGTTCAATGCGGAGTTCAGGTATGAGGAGGTTAATGGTATAGAGGCTATGGACGGTTACTATGTGGTGAAGAGTGCGTTGGGTGAGTATGAGTGCATATCAGTGATACTAGCATTCGGCAAGACGCCTAGGGACCTCAACGTCCCTGGGGAGGCTAGGCTTGTAGGCAAGGGCGTATCATATTGTGCTGTATGCGATGCACCGCTCTTCAAGGGCAAGAGGGTTGCGGTGGTTGGTGTGGGTGACCCTGCCCTGGATGCTACGCTCATGCTCTGCAGGATAGCAGAGAAGGTATACCTCATATCCAGGGGTTCAGCGCTCGTAGGGCATGAAGACCTGATGGGCATGTGCTCAAGCGTCAAGAACGTTGAAGTGCTCCTGCGTGCAAACGTGCTCGAGATACTTGGTGATAGCAGGGTCAAGGGTATAAGGGTCAGGGATGCAGCGGGTATGAAGGAGATAGAGGTTGATGGTGTCTTTGTGGAACTTGGGTATGTGGCAAGGACCGAGTGGCTCAAGGGGTTGGTTGAGTTGAATGGGAAGGGCGAGATAATAGTTAATAAGAACCAGGAGACGTCTAGGGCAGGTATATTCGCTGCTGGCGATGTAACCGATACGGAGTTCAAGCAGCTCGTGATCTCTGCTGGGGAGGGTGCAAAGGCTGGGCTTGCAGCGTACAACTACGTGCAGAGGCTGAAGGGTAGACCAGCAGTCAGGTCTGACTGGAAGACGCTCCTAAAGTGAGTAATAAATAAATAAATAAATAAATATTTCAATTATTCGTCCATTCACCGATTTCCTTCCTCTTCTTCAATCCTTGCTTGAGGTATCCTTCATCATGCTCCTCATAGCACTCATCAGCGTATAGATCTCAGGGCTCCTCATCAGAGCAAGAAGCTCGAGTATGCTAACCTTCTTCCTCCTCCTCCTCTCCCTTTCCTTCTCTACCCCCTTGATCTCCCTATACATAGCGCTCAACGCCCTAGGCATCCTCTCCGCAAGCTCAAGGAGCACTGGCTGCTCAATCCTGCTGAGCATATATAAGAGCATCATCAGGTTCCCTATGGCAGCCATCACCTCTGCTCTGGCCATGTAGTTGAAACCCTCATCGAACCCCTCAGCAAGCCCTTCGAGAGCAGCGAGTATACCACTCTCCTTCAACCTTGTGAGCGTTCTGAGTATACTCTCTATAGCATCTGAGTTCTCCGCAAGCATATCCAATAGCCTGATTATCCTATCAGCCTTCTCCTCTGGTATGTTGAGTGTCAATGCCATCCAGAACCACCCCCTACCTGCCGAAGATCTCTGCGAACCACATCCTCTCGAATGCCATCTTTATGCCTCGGAACGCCTTCATGCCTCCAAGCATCCAGCAGTCAGGGTACCTTGCTTCTCCAGCCAGTACCTTAGAGAAGTCACAGAATACAGCAGTACCCATGTAGCCTATATCCATGACGCATATCCCGCTCCTGTTGTAGTTCATCGCCATGTATGCGCCAGAGAGCTCATCTGCTATCTGCGTAGCTATGTAATCCCCTTCAAAGTGTGCGAATACACCAGCCATGCCTATGCCTAGTGTAGGCGCTATGATATCTCCTAGCCCAAAGACATCATCGTACCTGCTGCTCCTCAGGTTCTTCCTTCTCACATCCATGTAGCCAGTAGCCTTGTCAGCGAGGTCACTTGCTGCAACAGCAGTAGATGGTACGTGTGGGGGTATAACAACAGCAAGGTCGTACTCTAGCACATCGCCATTATCTGCGATGATCCTCCTCCTCTCCCCATCTATGTGATCTATCCTCCAGTTTCCATGGAACGTTATCCTGTGCTGCACAAGGAAGTCACCGAATGCCCTCTGCATGAACGGGCCGAATGGTTCCATTGGTACACTCCATGCGGGATGGAATACGCTTATCTCCGTCCTATCATCCACACCCCTCTGCTCAGATAGGTAGCGGAGCATCAGCGCAAGTTCGAACGGGGCTGGGGGGCACCTGTATGGGGTTGATGCAACACCTACCACAACCCTACCACCCTTGAACCCTGCCAAGGCATCCCTGAACCTTACAGCATCACCCAACTCCCACGTATGGTGTGCATGCTCCATACCCTTCAGCATCTCAGGCCTCAACTCCGCCCCTAGGGAGACTACCAGGTAGTCATAATCTAGCATCCTTGTACCTCCATTAACCTCTACACCAACACGCCTGTTGGATGCGTCTATGGACCTTACAGTACCATTGAGGAAGCCTACACCCTTCCTCTCAAGCAGGGCAAGCTCCCTCCTTACACCATCCGGCTCCCTAATGCCCATGGCAACCCAGAGGTACGATGGCCTGAACTCATGGTACCTGTTCCTATCGACTAGCGTGATGCTGGCCTTGCCCTTGAGCATCCTGCTCAGCCTCGATGCAACTACTACTCCACCAGCACCACCACCGAGTATCAGTACCCTCTTCATCAGTTGTATAATCTGCTGAGATGCTAATATCGTTTGTTGGTATTCCCAAGCCTGAGAACACAAAAAAGAGGGTAGGGTTAGCCGTGTACAGTTCTGAGGTGCTGCCCAGCGTGTGGGGACTCGCCTATGAACCTCCTCCTAAAGTGCGCAGATGGTCTTCCATATAGGAGCTCGAGGAACCACGCCTCATGCTCGATCTCCTCCTGCATTATCCTCTGTGCTATATCGTATGTCCTTGGGTCCTTGCCATGTGTCATCTCACACACTGCAGCCCATGACTTTATGGCACACTGCTCAGCAGCAAGCAGAACCTTTATTATCTCGTTTATATCCCTCCAGTTCGCTGGTAACTTGGCATCTGGGCATGCTGCCTTGTTAGCAAAGTCCCTTATATCCTCTGGGAGTGAGCCTCCCAACTCGTATATCCTTGGTACCATCGCCTCGAAGTGGTTCCTATCCTCTATCCTTGCATCCTCAACTATCTCCTTTATGCCCTCACCATCCAGTCCTACACAGTGCATCCTGAGGATGGTGTAGTAGTAGTATGTTGTGAACTCTGCACTAACACCTGCTATGAGGAGATCGAGTAACTTCTTAACATCAACACCTGCCTGCTTTATGACCTGTACAGCAACCACATCATCCTCCTTAACCTGCATGGTCTTGGTGCTCTTAGGATCCTCCTTCCTGCTCATACCATAGATGGTAAGAGAAACGATTTAAACTTTATCGTAAAGGATAAACCCGATTCGGTTAACTTTCATTGTACCTAGTGCTAAAATTATTTTACATAGTTAGTTTAATATGATGAGTGCTACTCAACCACAATGGGTTTGACCAGTGATTATGCTGAGCGAGATGATGGAAGGGATAGCAACAGCATAGAACCAGTCTCCAAGCGTGTGAAGATGATATTCTCAGTCATGGCCAATCCGAACAGGATAGATATACTGAGGATACTCAACTCCAAGGGCTCCCTTACATACTCTGACCTCAAGGCACAGGTAGGGTTCAGATCGAAGAAGGAGAGCGGCAAGTTCGCATACCACCTCAGGAAGCTCCTCAAGCACTCTCTAGTAGCACTGAACAGGGCTGAGAGGAAGTACGTGATAACCAACAAGGGCAAGTTGATCCTCAACCTGACCAGGCAGATAGAGGAGAGGTCTGTGATGGAGAGCGGGAACATATACGTTAGGACTAGGGAGAGGATGGAGGAGTTCAATACGTACAAGATAACCCAGTCACTGGTCAGGGAGACGAACATGCCACCAGAACTGGCGCAGAAGATAAGCGAGGAGGTAGAGAACAGGGTTCATAGGATGCAGGGTGTGTACCTCACCACATCGCTCATAAGGGATATAATAGGTTCGGTACTCCTGGAGCATGGGCATGAGGATTACAGGAGCAGGTTCTCCACCATAGGCATACCGTTATCAGAGATGGTTGGCATGCTCTCTGATAAGAGCCATGATATGGACTCTGTCATCCATAACATAGCAGATGCACTACTCGAGGAGTACAACCTCTTCCACGTGATACCCAAGGACGTTGCGGATCTGCACCTCTCAGGGGATATAAGTATAGCAAACATCAGCAGTTGGTGCATGGTCCCAGATACCATATTCGCCAACATCAAGGAGATGCTTGATAGCAGCACCAGCGGTAGGTCACTTTACGGTATCGATGGGATAGATGACCCGATCATGAGGGTTGGTATGCTGTGCACAATCCTTGCAAGGTGTGCAGCAGAGGAGGTGGCGGTGTATGGGGTATCCGATCTGCTTGGACGTGATGGTGTAGATAGGGCAAGTATGACGGGCGATAGGTTCGCTAGGATGCTCATGCTCATCTCATCCATGAGAGGCTCCAGGATATCCTTCCTGCTCAAGGAGTTCATCGAGTATGGTAGCAAGGGCATGGTTGGTGAGCTGCTGGATGGCTATGCTTACTACGTGAAGCATACGAGCTCACCCAGAGTCTCCATAGTGCTCCCTGCACATGACGGTGATGGGCATGCCATGTCAACAGAGTATGTGGATAAGATAGTGGATATATCATCCATGGGCGGGTCGGTAGCTGTGAGCGATCTACTCGTAGGGTCAAAGGGTCTGATATGCAGGAGTAGGTATACTAACCTTGTACTGCACTCGCTCTCAATGAACCTACCTAGACTTGCGTACGAGTCGAATAACGATGAGGTGTACTTCAGGGCAAGGCTCGCACTACTCCTCAAACCCATAATGACTGCACTCTCATCACGAGAGGCTATGGTGATGGAGAATATGAGGCATGTACTCCCTGATGGCAGTATGCTTGATACAGGCATGGTCATAAACATGGTGGACCTGCCTTCATCCATATCCAATGTGCTCAAGCATGATGATATCGTGGATGTGGCAAGGAAGGTTCAGAGGACATTGGTGGATAAGGGTAGGGAGATGGGGTATGGTATAAGCATAGCCATGATAGATGATGGTAGCGCATCAAGACTCTCCAGGCTTGATGGCGAGAGGTATGGGAGGTCACCCACGGGCAGCGAGTACACACAGGGGATAGAGGTGCATGCTGAGGATATGCACAGTACAGATGCAAGCAGCAGGATAGCGATGCTGAGCAACGTGCTAGATGGGGGAGTGACCATAACCTTGGATGTCAGCAATGTCAGCACTGCAGTTGCAAGGGATGCCATAAGCGATGCCATGGAGAGGTTCGGTTTCTTCAGGGTGATCAACAGGGGTGTTAGGGTGTGCAGCAGGTGTGGCTCAAGGTTCAACACCAGCATCACCATGTATGGTAGCATGAACAGATGCCCCAACTGCAAGGCACCAATTATAAGTATCAAATAAGTTGTTGTGCTGCTCTAGCATGGGCATTCAGTAGAGTTCAAATAAGGATTCCTAGGAATATACAATAATGATGGATGGTACCGATACGAAGCCACAAGACTTGGCAAGTACCATAGGCAAGATAAGGAAGAGGGATGGTAAGGTAGTAGAGTTCCAGACCACTAAGATAACCAATGCCATATACAAGGCCCTTCTTGCTACGAAGAGGCCAGACTATGCTCTAGCGGAGAGGCTGGCTGAGAAGGTTGTGCAGAGGCTGATCAAGCATGGCTTCAACGCAGGCAACATACCTGGTGTAGAGGATGTCCAGGATATTGTGGAGACCGTGCTCATAGATGAGGGGTTGGCAGATACGGCCAAGGCGTACATACTCTACAGGCATGAGAGGAGGAGGATCAGGGAGGAGAAGATGAAGATACTTGAGAGGAGTACCCTGGATGAGGTTGACAAGGCGTTGAGCACGAACTCCCTGCGTGTGCTTGCGAGCAGGTACCTGCTCAGGGATGAGAGTGGGAAGATAGTGGAGAGCCCGAAGCAGATGTTCGAGAGGGTTGCCATACTGATAACCATACCAGATATGCTCAGGGACTCGAGGGTCTTCATGCTCAATGGCACGTTCAAGAGGGACGATCTGGCCAAGGTAGAACACTACCTCGAGAACCTTGATGGGTTCGATGGCAGGTACAGCATAGGGGCATACAGGATGAACAAGTGGCATGTAGAGTCCATGCTCAGACTGTACAGGGAACTCGCATCGCAGGGGAGGATGAGGGTGGGTATAGATGAGATGTTGAGCATGCTCGAGAACAGGGAGTTCGATGCGTACGAGAAGAGGGTTGAGGAGTACTACAGGCTCATGGTTGAGATGTACTTCCTTCCAAACTCACCCACGCTCATGAATGCAGGTGCAAGGCTTGGGCAGCTGAGTGCGTGCTTCGTGCTCCCCATACACGATGATCTAGCAAGCATAATGAAGACCGCTACGGATGCTGCACTCATCTTCAAGTCTGGTGGGGGGGTAGGCATAAACTACTCGAATCTAAGGCCAGAGGGCGATATAGTTGCATCGACCAGCGGTGTGGCCTCTGGCCCAGTATCGTTCATGCGCATAGTGGATACAACCACTGAGGTGGTTAAGCAGGGAGGCAAGAGGAGGGGTGCAAACATGGGCATACTCGAGGTATGGCACCCAGATATAGAGAAGTTCATAACAGCCAAGACGAAGCCTGGAGTCCTAGAGAACTTCAATGTGAGCGTTGGTGTATGGTCTGACTTTGTGGATGCTGTGAAGGGTAATGAGAAGTATGCGCTCAGGAACCCCAGGAACGGGAAGGTGGTTGGATATGTTGATGCCAGGCAGTTGATCGAACTCATCGCTATAAGTGCATGGCAGTCTGCTGAGCCTGGGATGCTCTTCCTGGATAACATGAACAGGTACAACGTGATGAAGGATGTGCAGGGGCTCATAAGGGCTACCAACCCGTGTGGAGAGCAGAGCCTATACCCGTATGAGTCATGCAATCTGGGCTCCATAAACCTTGCAGAGCTCGTCAAGCGCAGGGCAGATGGGAGCTATGAGTTCGACTGGCAGAGGTACGAGCAGGTGATAAGGCTTGCGACCAGGTTCCTAGACAATGTGATAGATGTGAGCAAGTACCCCATAGATGAGATAGATAGGGCAACCAAGGCCAGCAGGAGGATAGGGCTAGGCATAATGGGGCTGGCAGACCTACTCTACATGCTCAGGATACCATACAACAGCAAGGAAGGTTATGAGTTGATGAACAGGCTCGCTGAGGCACTAACTTACTACAGCATGGATGAGAGCGTTGAGATAGCCAAGAGCAGGGGTGCATTCCCACTCTACAACGAGAGCGGGTATGTGCAGGGTAAGTTGCCAGTGGGAGGGTACTATGAGCTTGCAAGGGAGGAGCATACACAGGACTGGGATGCTCTCATAGAGAAGATAAAGCGTTACGGCATAAGGAACAGCCAGACCACGACGGTTGCCCCAACAGGTACACTGAGCATGATAGCAGACTGCTCTGGAGGTATAGAGCCTACGTTCGCACTCGTGTATGAGAAGCACGTCACCGTAGGCAAGTTCTACTACACCAACAGGATACTGGAGGAGGTGCTCAAGGGCATGGGCATGTACAGTGATGAACTGCTGCAGAGGATAGCCGAGAACTACGGCTCTGTCAAGGGTCTAGATGAGGTGCCAGAGGAGGTACAGAGGGTCTTCGTGACTGCTATGGATATACACTGGGCAGACCATATAATGGCTCAGGCCGTATGGCAGAGGTGGATAAGCAACGCCATAGCGAAGACCATTAACATGCCCAGTGATGTCACCGCAGAGGATGTGAGGTGCTCATACCTGCTTGCTCACGAGCTCGGACTGAAGGGGATAACCGTCTTCAGGGATGGCTCTAGGCAGCAGCAGGTACTCCACATAACTGGGGAGAGCAGGGTGAAGAGGTTCGATGCTGTACCAAGTAACTATGCCATAGAGTACATAAGGAGGTACGTCAAGGATGGTTCACTGCTGAAGGAGATCGAGGCTGCCATACTCAAGGGTAACAGGGTGAAGGGCAGTAGAGGGTATGCTCTGAGCACCATGGGTAGCGAGGGTGAGATACTCTGCCCACTCTGCAAGTCGAGGCTGGTATTTGCTGAGGGATGCAATACATGCATGAACTGTGGTTGGAGCAGTTGCATAGTCAGTTGATGTGTAGGCATAGCAGTTATAGGCATGGGCATGGGGTAAAGTCATAGCAGAACCAACGGATGCTCGCCATCCCTTTATTTACATAATGCGTGGAGATAGTATGAGTTGTATGTATCGAACTGCACTCTAAAAGAGGTGAAAGGGTAGTGTATCCTATTAGGGTTATGGATAAGAGGAACAGGTTCGAGATAGTTGCAGATATACTCATGACGCTGGAGAGTAGAGGGGCACTCTACAAGACGCAGATAGCCAACAAGTGCAACCTGGATACGAGGATGCTCAACAGGTACATGGAGATGCTGCTCGATGCAGGGCTCATAACACAGGCTCCAGATACGCCTAGAGCATTCATCATAACGGATGAGGGGAGGAGGTATCTGATGCTCTACAACAGGATAAGGCAGATGCTGTCGGATTACGAGTTCAACCTGCACTGATATATCCACAAGATGTATACTACACTGGCGGGATGGCGTTGATCATCAGTGCAAGTAGTGCTGCCCTTACATCCTTGCCGTAGGATGCCTGCTTGAAGTACCTTGCCCTCGCATCAGAGTCGACATGGTATGCAACCTCATCGACCCTGGGTAGGGGGTGGAGCACTATGGCATCGCTCCTCGCCCTTGCAAGTACCCTATCATCTATCACGTAACTGTGCTTCACCTTCTCATACTCCTGCGCATCTGGGAACCTCTCCCTCTGTATCCTTGTGACGTAGATCACATCGAGTGTATCCACAACCTCATCTATCGAGTCATGCTCCCTGATGCTCAGAGAGTCCATGGCATAGAGCGACTCCCTCCTTATCCTCAGCAGGGGTGGTGCTACAAGGTGCACATCAACCCTGTACATCGCAAGGGCATAGAGCAGTGAGTATACGGTCCTGCTGTACTTCAGATCCCCCACTATACCTATCCTCAACCCATCTATCCTCCCCTTCTCCTTGAGTATGGTGTAGAGGTCGAGCATAGCCTGCGTTGGGTGCTCCTCAGCCCCGCTCCCAGCGTTTATCACAGGGTTACTGGCAACCTCAGCAGCCAACCTCGCAGAGCCATCCATCCTGTGCCTCAGCACTATAACATCACTATACGAGTCCACAACCCTTATGGTATCCACCAGGCTCTCCCCCTTCTCCATGGATGACTCCTTGCCACTCGCTATGCCTATGCTGCTCCCGCCTATCGATGCCATAGCAGCCTCAAAGCTCAGCCTGGTCCTGGTGCTCGGCTCGAAGAACAGGTAGCAGAGTACCCTGCCCCTGCATAGGCTCAGCCTCTCCTGCATGTTCATACCCCTTATCCTATCTGTAGCGTTGAAGAGCAGATCCATCTCCTCCCTGGTCATATCCCTGGTCGATATCACATCCCTCCTGTAGAATGGGTTTGCCATGAGCAAGAAGATTATAAACCACTATATATGCAATTAGTGCATGTCGGAGGAGCAACTCCTGGTCAGGAGGATAAGGGAGGGTACGGTTATAGATCATATAGATGCTGGAAAGGCACTACTTGTACTCAGGGCTCTGGGCATAACGGGTAGGGAGGGCAGTGTTGTGACCGTAGCCATGAACGTGCCGAGCGTGAAGCTCGGTAAGAAGGACATAATCAAGATAGAGGGTAGACTGCTCGCTGCAGATGAGACCAACAAGATAGCGCTCATAGCACCCAAGGCAACCATAAACATAGTCAGTGATTACAGGGTTAGGGAGAAGAGGAGGGTAGAGTTGCCAGATGAGTTCATAGGTGTATTCAACTGCCCCAACCCGTCATGCATAAGCAACTCAGAGAGGAGTGTAGCAAGCAGGATAGAGGTTCTGGACAAGGAGAAACAAAAATTGAGGTGTTGGTACTGCAGAAGGATACTGGAGGCTAACGAGTTGATATCAAGCATCCATTGAGCCCTAGCCCTATCCTCTCAGCGTAGTACTCCATCATCCTAGCATGCCTAGCCTTCTCAGCGTAGTTATCAGCCTTCTCGAACCTTATCATGTGGTACCTTAACTGGCTAAGATCGCACATGCACATACCAGTGACAGGTCTGTACCTGCTCTCTGAGATCTCATGCTTCTTCCTCTCAGCGTACATGGATATGGTATAGGTTACGAATGGTAGAGCAATCATGGATGCCACTGCGAGATACACCTTCCAGCCTATGGTCACTGGCCCTGTCAAGAGCAGCATGAGCGCCACTGCAACGGCACCTATGGGTATGAGAAGGAGGGAGTATGCGGCAAGCCTATCGTATGGCTCAGCATCATGCTCAAACCTGGAGAGCAGCTCCTCCAGTCTAGGATCCATCCTGTACCTGCTCCTACTGCTACTGCTACTACTGCTTCTATCCTCAACCAGTAGGGACATCTACCATCTATTCGCATAACTTGATTAAAAAATTTACTGTATTAGAAATTAGTGTTGGGATAGGCTCTGGTTATGCGCCATTCTCTCATCATAATTCTATCTATATTCGGTTATTCCTTCATAAATCATATATATAAAGTTATTATTATTACAAAAACACTCCAGATTTACAAGGATACAGTGGTGATAATCAAAAGCTTATAACGGAAAAGGGCTATAATCCATCTCTATGAATATAATTTATCTGTAATTATGATTCTTCACTTGTAATTTTTAAAATATGAGTGGTGAAGAGTGATAGATGGGATGAGTATGCAGCAAGTTAGCGCTGGAAGGATCATGAGGAGGGCAAGGCAAAATAACCTCGATCCAGGTATACTGATGAAGGGCGCATGGGTGAGCACCATGCTTGCCCTCATCGTAGTGCTCCCCCTTGCAGGGGTCATACTTGCTGTGAACAGTCTAACAGGCAATATAATAATGGCTGCAGTCGCAGGATTCGCCCTACATGCTGTGACCCTAGCGTTCATAGGCAGGATAAGCGATGTGCTTACCGCCATGCTCGAATAGCCGGCCAAGGGTCATATCGCCCATGGACCATACTCCCTCATTTATCCACGGATATGGCATTCTTATATTCTTACATACATCATAGCACAAAGTTAAAATCTCCTTCCTCCATAGGCAATGTGATTAGCAGTTGGCACCACTCAGCCTACCAAACAGGATATTCGGCACGGTGAAGTCATTCGCAACCAAGGGCTCCCTGCTCTCAAGGGAGGTTCTTGAGATGCTTGCAGAGTCAAGGGATATGGATGAGTTCATGGTCAGGCTGAAGAACACAAGGTATGTGGATGCTGTATCTAGGCTGCAGAGGCCATACACAGCAGTTAGCATAGAGGGTGCGCTGAGAGAGGACCTTGTGAACTTCCACTCCAGTCTTGCCAGTGTTGCCAGGGAGTCTGAACTCCTCAACACCTACTTCATAAGGTACATAATATATAACCTCAAGGTAGTGCTCAAGGCCAAGGCACTGAACAGATCGTATGAGGAGATCCTCCCGTACGTGAATATGCGTGCCGAGGAGCTTCTTGGAAGAAGGGATGTTGTAGTCAAGGCACTCGTAGCGAAGGACCTGGATGAGGCAGTATCAAGCCTTGCAGGGAATGAGTTTGGGGAGGATGTGCAGAATGCTGTGAACGTGTATAGAGAGAAGAGGGACCTCCAGGTGTTTGATACCTTCCTGGATCACACATTCTACATGATGCTCGCTAGGGCGCTAGCAGCGCACTGGCGTGACTCCGATGTCAAGGGCATAATAGTGCCAGAGATAGATGCGTACAACATACTTGCGATACTCAGGGCAAAGTTCTGGAACCTCGAGGAGGAGCAGATCAAGAGGTTGGTAGTAAGCAAGGCACCAGCGATAGACCTATACAAGCCTGGGGGCTCCATAATGCCACTCAACCCTGTTAGGTTACCAACCTTAACGGTTGATAGCATGCAGAAGATGATATCTGCAGAGAGCGTGAGCGGTGCCATTGCAGAGCTTGCAAATACAGCGTACAGGAACCTTGTACCACAGCCACAGCAGTACACGGGCGATATAGATGCTATAGCAGCCCTTGAGAAAAACCTCGAGGATATGCTCTACAAGAAGTACATAGCAACCTATCGTGGAATGTTCAAGCACTCAACGATGATAGCGGCACTGAAGCTGAGGGCGTTGGAGGTCAGGAACCTGGCAGCGATAGCAACGGGGATAGAGCAGAGGATGACACCTGAGATGATAATGAAGAAGTTGTACCTGCCTTATCTTCAGCAGCACTGATCGATCAACACAATAATAAACAGTTACCTGCCTTTGTCATCGCCAGCAGGACTAGTACCGATGCCCCTCTGCCCCTCTAGCTCCTGTACCTGTACCTGCCCCTCTGCCCCCCCTCCTCCTCCATACCCTCCTCCATACCTGCCCTTCCCCTTCCCCTCCCATATGAATATGGTGTAGAGCATCCTTGGCACTATCTTCCTGAACTCCGTACCCTCGCCAGAGTACCACTTGGGGAACCACTCGTACAGGTGTAGCCTTATCGCCTGTATGTATACTATGAGCCCCTCAAGCATCATCACACCAAGATTGCCTCCTACAAGTACTGCTATCCCTCCACCTATGTTCCCCTGGCTCTCGAATTGTATGTATGCGCTGTTTATAGTAACCATGAGCGCTACATGCACTATGAGCATTATCCCAAGCCTGCTGTAGCTTATCGTATGGGATAGCCACTCCAACGGCCTTATGAAGAACGCCTCCATCACAGCCCCTATCATCCCGCTCTCCTCCCCCCCTTCGTGTGCGTGCCTCCTAGCCTCGACCATGTGCCCTACCAACTGTATGACCATGCTTGCTATCAGTGCAGTGACCGCTGCATCTGCAACCACCTCAACCCTTGCCCAGTCTCCCAGTATGGGTGTTATCCATGGCACTGGCTCCTCATGTTTTATACCAGTGAGGCTGAACATACCTATCACATCATAACCCGCACCTATGGCAGATAGTATGAGTGCTACGACCGAGAGGTAGCCTATAAGAGATGGTATGTGCACAGTTACAGACTCGAATACCTTACCCTCCCTGAACCCTTTTATTATCCTCAGTATGAATGCACTGACCAGATGCGCTACACCTATAGCCACGGATATCTCGAGTACCCTCAGCACCTGCTCTATGCTGAGTTCAGATACATCAAGCACGCCTATTATGTACCCGAGTTGGGTATTCAGCAGGGGCTTGAATACAGCGAACTTGTCCATGTGCCATCCAAACATCTCACCAGTGATCAGTCCTGCTATGGTTGCACCGAGCCCGCTGGCGGCAAGTAGTGTGCCCCAACTCCTGATGGTACCAACACCCCTAACCCTGAGGAGCATGCCCAGCAGGAAGAGCAGGAACCCCTGCCCAAAGTCAGCGAACATTAGACCATAGAATACAGGCCATACGAATGCTATCATGGGGGTTGGATCGTTCTCCTTCCTCACAGGTATGCCCTGCTGCGACGTTATCACCTCAAACGTCCTAAGATATGTGGGGTTCTGCACGAGCGTTGGTGACTCTGGGTTATCCTCACCCACATCCTCAACCATGCACACCCAGTCCCTGCTGAGTTCCCTGAACCTACCCTCCATGCTTGCAGGGATGTAACCCTCTATGAGCGCAAAGTTCTTGGTGCCTGCTGGCTTGCGCATAGTCTCGAGTATATCCTTCGCCGTTCTGGCACCTTCATGGAGCGAGAGCATGGTTGGTAGCACGTTGGTCTTGAACCTCTCTATCGCCTGCTCTATCTCCTCCTTCTTCCTCTCATACTCCATTACACCCTTCTCGACCTCAGCATACGCATCCTTGGGGTTCTGTGGTAGCCCCTTGGGTATGGTGAATGGATGCACATCGAAAGTCCTGAATACCTTAACAACCCTATCGGCATCATCCCTGCTGGTTATTATAAGGAGCGCAGTGCTCAACTCGGTCGAGCCTATCTCCTTTATGTATGCACCCTCTAGGCTCCTCCCTATCTCTGCAAAATCGCTCCTGTTGACTATGAATATGGATGAGTAGAACCTCCTCAGCATCTGCATGGTGTTGATGTTCATGCTTATGTTGGATGCTGCCCTGAGCACCTCCCTCATGCTCCTGTACTCCTCAAGCGCCTTGCTTATCCTGTTGTACTCATTGAGTAGCGATCTGGCCTCATCTATCACTGGCTTGCTCCTGGCCTCAAGGTCCTTTATCAGATCCTCCAGATCGGAGATGACAAGTTGGGTTCTGACATTCGGTGCGCCCTTGAACATGGTATCCAGAACTCCAGTCTCCAGCGGGATGTTCAGTGACTTGACCACATCCTCTATCGACTGGAGTAACCTGCTCGCATCAAGGAGGAGATCATCTATATCTGGGTTGGTGTAGTGTGACTCCTTGCTTATGGGATGGAACCACTCTAGCTCTGCGAGCCTGTTTATGGCATCAGCAGCCTCCCTCCTGGGCAGGATGATGCTAACCTTGAGGAGCTTGACCAATGGCATGCCTATCCATCCACCCCCTCCTATACATCGATGGTCTAAAAATTCCTTTGCCTCTATGATCCGCTACTGCCCCAGTATTATGAACACCACTACCAGACCGTATATGGCTATCGACTCCACCATACCTATGAATATGAAGACCCTGGACTGGATCTTCGGGTTCTCACTTATCGCTGCAAGGGCTGCTGCACCAACGTAACCCAGACCCAGACCTGCGCCCAGCGCAGCGAGCCCGAAGGCTATTGCAGCACCGAGCATCTGCTCACCGACCACTGTCCTTGCTGCTTGCTCCTCCTGTGCAAAAGCACTACCCCCTGCCAGCACCATTGCCGTTACTGCGCCCATCACTAAAGCAAGAGACCTATAACTCATTTGGCTATGGGTTAAGGATACCTATATTTAACTATAACTCGTAGAATGCTGAGTTTCATAACTCGAAGAGGATCATGCACGTATTAGGATGCTGCTACAGATTCTGTACAAATATGGATGAAACCACTACAAGATATATAAAAAATATAACCTAACTAACTTTTAAATACCTTCTGCTTTGCTACCCTGAGTTCATCCCTTATCCTTGCTATGATCCTCTCCTTCTCCTGCCTGAGTCTCTCCTCAGCCTCCATGTACATTCGGTCTATGGTCTCGCTCATCTCGCCAGTGCTACCTCCTCCCTCCTACCCTTCCCAGCCTCAGCCATGACACCGATACCCTTCTTCTTCTCCAGCGTACTCTTGACCTTCTTGAGCCTCACGAACTCCTCCCTCTCCCTCTCCTCAAGTACATGGCCTATGAACTTTATGGCATGCTCGTAGTATGGCACTATGACATACTCTAGCGCATTTATGAGCCTCTGAGTCCTCTCGAGCTCCTTCGCCAGGCTGAATATAGCATTCTCATACTCTGCAGCCTTGTATATCCCTGGAAGGAGGTTCCTTATGAGTCTGGCAGCCTTGTCCACAGATGCGTTTGTATCTGCGAAGCTGTAGGAGAGGAGCGCCTTGCTGTCCTTGTAC
Source organism: Candidatus Nitrosocaldus sp. (assembly GCA_025054855.1). Classification (GTDB taxonomy): domain Archaea; phylum Thermoproteota; class Nitrososphaeria; order Nitrososphaerales; family Nitrosocaldaceae; genus Nitrosocaldus. Next base: position 78,614 of record JANWZS010000002.1, read on the forward strand.
GCAACCTGTAGCGTTGGAACCTTCACATCCACTATGCGCCTTACATTCACATCAACCTCCATCGATGGAGGGGTTAGTGTTGCTATGGCCTCTACAGTGTTTGTGCCAAGTGTCAGATAGGCATCCCTCACGGCATCGTACACATCCTGCAATGGTGCCCATATCTCCTCCCTAGCCTTGCTGGCCTCCTCTATCATCTCATCTATCCTCTTCAGCAGCACCTCACGCTTATCATCGAGTATCTTGTGTACCATCCTTGCTACCTTGAGCGAGCGCTTGAACCTTATCAGCTCTATCTTGGTTGGGACTATGCTCCTGCTGGAGAACGACATCTACCATACACCCCACTCACTCGCCCATTCATTCATCTCACCCTGCCTTGGCCCTGTAGTGCTTCTTTATGTGCACCTCCTTTATCTTGGTCAACTCACCCTCTGGGAGCGTTGAGAGCACATCCCATGCCCTCCTGAGGGTCTCCTCCAGCGTCCTGTTCTCATCCACAGCCTGCTTGAGGAACTGCTGCTCGAACGCATCGCCAAAGTCTAGGTACTTCAGATCCACACCCGTTAACCCTGCCTTACCAACTATCTCTGACAATGCTCTCACCTCCTGTGCCCTGGCATAGGCATCGTACAACTGGTTGCTCACCTCCATGTGGTCTGCCCTCGTCTTGCCCTCTCCAACACCATCCTTCATGAGCCTGCTGAGGCTCATCAGCACTCCCACTGGTGGATATATATCCCTCCTGAATAGGTCCCTGCTGAGCACTATCTGCCCCTCTGTTATGTACCCCGTGAGGTCTGGTATGGGATGGGTTATATCATCCGCTGGCATGGAGAGTATGGGCATCTGGGTTATGCTACCCTTGACGCTCTTTATCCTCCCAGCCCTCTCGTATATCGTTGCCAGATCCGTGTACAGATACCCTGGGTAACCCTTCCTCCCTGGGACCTCCTCCCTCGCAGCGCTTATCTCCCTCAACGCCTCAGCGTAGTTGGTCATATCCGTGAGTATCACAAGTACGTGCATGTTCAGATCGAATGCTAGATACTCTGCAACGGTCAGCGCAACCCTAGGGGTTATTATCCTCTCTATCGCTGGGTCATCTGCTAGGTTAAGGAAGAGGGTGCTCCTCCTCAACGCACCACTCTCCTCAAGGCTCCTCTTGAAGTACTGTGCCTCGCTGTACTGAACCCCTATGGCAGCGAAGACCACGGCGAACTCCTCACCACTTCCCACTACGGTTGCCTGCCTCGCTATCTGTGCAGCGAGTACGTTGTGTGGCATACCGGAGCCAGAGAATATCGGTAGCTTCTGTCCTCTGACTAGTGTCAGCATGCCATCTATCACTGATACACCAGTCTGTATAAAGTCCCTAGGATACTCCCTCCTCTCAGGGTTTATCGGTGCGCCATTGACATCCCTGAACTCCTCTGCTATGGGCTCCGGTAGCCCATCTATTGGCCTTCCTAGACCATCGAATACCCTGCCGAGCAGCTCCTGGGATACTGGCACCTCCATGGTCTTGCCCAGGAACCTAGCCCTTGTACCTTTAACACTCAACCCAGTGGTACCCTCGAAGACCTGGATCACAGCCTTGCCCTGCCCCACCTCCAGCACCTTGCCTAGCCTCTTTATACCATCAGTAGTCTCAACCTCCACCAGTTCGTCGAACGATGCCCTGCTCACACCCTCCACTATGAGCAGTGGGCCTCTGATCTCACTCACCCTTGTGTACTCTACACCGACCTCAACCAACCACCTGCTTCACCTCCTTTGCTGTGAGCGCCTTGAACTCCTCAACCATCTCATTATAGAGCGCATCTATCCTGCTAATCTCCTCCTCGCTTATCTCGAACTTGGCCTTGAGCATCCTGGTTATTATCTGCATCGACCTTATATCTGCTAGGGAGATGCCAGCCTTCAGTGCCTTCTGAGCCTCCCTGTAGAACCCTACCATGAGCCTTAGGAGTTTGAGCTGCTTCATTGGACTACAGTACGTATCTATCTTATCGAATGCTGCCTGCTGGAGTATGCCTATCTTTATCATCCTGGCAACCTCGAGCACCAACTTCTCCTCATCTGGGAGCGCCTCGGGGCCTAGGAGCCTGACTATCTCCTTGAGCGTATCCTCCCTCTGGAGTATGTAGTAGCCCTCCTCCCTCAGCCTGAACCACTCCTCGCTCACATTCTTCATCCACCACTTCGCTATGCTGTTGACGTAGCCCGAGTAGCTTATCATCCAGTTTATTGCTGGATAGTGCCTAGAGTATGCAAGTCTGGTATCTAGACCCCAGAACGTCTTTATGAACCTGATCGTATGGGTGGTCACAGGTTCCGTAAAGTCTGCTCCAGATGGTGATACAGCACCTATGAGAGTTACGGAGCCTATACGCTCTGGTGTGCCGAGTGCTATACCTCTACCAGCACGCTCGTAGAACTCTGCAAGCCTGGATGCCAGATACGATGGGTAGCCCTCCTCTGCGGGCATCTCCTCCAATCTACCGCTCATCTCCCTCAACGCCTCAGCCCACCTACTGGTAGAGTCTGCCACAAGAACCACATCATAACCCATATCCCTGTAGTACTCACCCATGGTTACGCCAGTGTATATGCTTGCTTCCCTGGCAGCAACTGGCATATTGCTCGTGTTTGCTACCAGCACAGTACGCTCCATCAGTGGCCTACCTGATCTAGGATCTGTGAGATGGGGGAACTCCACCAGCACTTCTGTCATCTCATTCCCCCTCTCCCCACACCCTATGTATATGACTACCTGGGCATCTGCCCACTTTGCTATCTGGTGCATGGTGACAGTCTTGCCGGTACCAAAGCCCCCTGGGATGGCCGCTGTCCCTCCCTTTGCCACGGGGAAGAGCGTATCTATGACACGTTGCCCAGTTATCAGTGGTATCTCCGGGTCGAGCTTCTCCTTCAATGGCCTAGGCCTCCTCACAGGCCAGTAATGGTACATCTTCGCCTCGTACCTCTTCCCATTCTTCTCTAACGTTGCTATGGGATGCTCGAGATCGTACTCGCCCTCCTTCTCAACCGCTATAACCCTACCTCCAGGGCTGTCTGGGGGGAGCATTATGTGGTGCTTGATCAGTTGGGTCTCATTCACCTCTCCAAGCTTGCTCCCTGGCTCTATATCATCCCCAACCTTCACGGTTGGTACGAACCTGTACCTCCTCCTCTTATCCACTGGATCGACCGCTATACCCCTGCTTATGAATGCACCAGACTGCTTCGCTATATCATCCAGTGGCCTCTGTATCCCATCGTATATCCTACCTATCATACCTGGGCCCAGGAGCACGCTGAGGGGGTTCCCAGTACCCATAACAGGCTCCCCTGGCTTCAAGCCCGATGTGGACTCGTAAACCTGTATGAATGCTGTATCCCCTGTGAGCCTTATCACCTCCCCTATCAGTCTTGACTCTCCTACATACACAGTCTCATACATCTTCGCCTCAGACATACCATCTGCCTTCACCGCTGGCCCGCTTATCCAGACTATCCTGCCTCTTGCTACCATCTCACCTGCCCACCTCCACCATAAGGAGTCTGGCTATATCTTTCTTTAGTATTGGTCTCAGCCTCTCTATCCTGCTATCCAGTGTGTTATCCAGTATGATCGAACCATCCCTTGATCTAGCCTTTATACCCCCTAGGCAGGGTATGCTGTCGCCAACCTCTACGCTGAAGTTGTACTTGTGCTGCAGCTCAAGCACTATCCTATCTACCATATCCCTGTCCTTCTCGCTGCACTCCAGCACAGCATCCATACCTATGGCATCGAGAGTGCTCTCGATGAGCCTCCTCATCATCGCCTCATACCTCTCATCTGACCTTATGCTATCCAGCATGGCTATAGCGTTACTGAATGCACTGCTCACGGCATCCTCTATGAGCAGGAGTTGTCTGTTCCTAACCGCAAGCCTGCTGCTCTCAACCATCTGCCTCTTCAGGTTCTCAGCCTGCTTGCTGGCATTCTCTACTATCTTGTTGTACTCAGCCACAAGACCTGCCTTTGAGGCCCTCAGCCTCTCCAGCGATTGGATATAGGATGACTCGATCTGTGCTATGAGATCGCTCTCAACCTGGGATACAACCTTGCCAACTATGCTCTCGAGCACCTTATCATGATCATGAGCATGACTATGAGCCATACCTTTACGCTATGCCCTCTCCTACAAGGGAATTTTAATCTTACTGAGAGAGTACATGCATGAAGTTGAGCAGCGCACTCCTCCTATCCTTGCTGAGGCTCATGAACGTCTCAACGAACTCCAGTTCAGCCCTTATGCTATCAGCCAGCACGTACCTCAACTTGTCTGCACTGACTGGCACCATGGACTCTATATCTAGGCTGTAGTGCATCACATACTCCCTGATCAGTCTCAGTGTGAGCGATGGTGCAACCTCAAGCAGTAGAAGCATCCCATCCCTGAGGCTATCCTCCTCCATCGCATATATGCACTGCCTGAGTATGCTTGCATTGTACTCCCCTACCTCGTTCAGGCATGAGGCTATGAGCATACCCCTCTGCGTGAGCTCGTAGTATGGAACGCCTTCATGCTGTAGTGCCCTAGGCCCACGCCTCGGGGGGAGCCTACCCTTCTCTCTTACTATATCTGCTGGTATGAGTATCTCATCCAGATCCCTGAATATGCTTGAGTATATGTTCTGCCAGCGTGTGTTGAACTTCGATGCCAGTGCATGTGCTATGGCTATCCTGGTCCTGAACTCAGGGCCCTGCTCTATGGCAAGGTAGGCTATCATCTCCCTCTGCCTCTTGGCCTCGCTGCTCAACCTGCCCTTCCCGCCCTTCTTCAGCGTATCGAATACCGCTACCCTTATCATTCTACTTCCTCGCCTTCCACCATGTATTATATCTTATTAACTATTTTAGCCTTTATACTTGCTTACAATTCATCGATCAGAGCCCCTTGCCAATTATAATAGTTATAATATCTATTTTGCTGCGTTGAACTGCTTCTCCTGCCAGCCAGTGACGGAGTACACCCCATCGACCTCCCACCTTACCCCCCCTGCCATGAGCGTATCCCATACCCCCTCCAGCCCCCTGGTCTTGGTGACCTTTATCGTGTCCTTGAGCAGTAACTGTGTATTGGGGAGTATGTAGTTGGTCCTCCCGCTCCCAGCAACTATACCCTCCAGACTCTCCCCTATCATCGAGTCCCCAACCCTTGTACCATCTGCATACAGTGTATACTTTATATGCTCTAGGATCACAGTGGTCCTGGTTGGGTTGAATACGCTGAACGTAACCTCTACCGTTGCGGTCGTGGCATCTTCGCTGCTCACCTTCACGCTACTGAGGCCCACAGCCAGTTCCTGGATGATCATCTGCCCCTCCTGCTGCTGTTGCTGCTGCCCCTGGCTCAGGTATGGTAGCAGTACCACTACACCAACTATCATGGCAGCTATACCAGCACCTATGGCGATCATAGTGGGATTCAATCCTATCCAAGGTAGTAATGCTCATCCAACTTAAATGCTTATAGATATGGAAATGGTTAATATTCGTGCATGGAGAACCATACATATGCAGTACCATGAAGCGGTTCAGATAGGTCAAGAGAGGGCCAGGAGGGCCCAGTACAAGCTCTTCGAGTACACTGGTTTTGCATACCTGCTCAAGACGGTTAAGCGTAGGGGCGATGTATTCGAGCCTGTTGGTGATGAGAATCTGGTGAAGGTTGAGCGTATAGGCGATGATGGCTATATAATAGCGCTATGTGATGCAGATGGTTATGTCAAGGCACAGAGTAGACCACTGAAGTACGAGGAGGCTAGGCGGATATACGAGAGGATGCTGGATGATGGCTTTGGTAGACTGCGATGATGGCATAGCATCAATGGAGGAGCTTCCTCATCTACTGCAGTATGAGCACACAATAGTTGGTTATCCCTTCTACCACATTCTTATGTAGCAGCAACTATCTCCGTACCAACATCATGCCCCTGTATAGCCTCCCTTATGGTACTGGGGTCTGCCTTCACCACCCTAGTAGGTATCCTCGACCTCTGTATGACCTTCAGCGCCACTATATCCATCAACTCATACGTCCCAGCATCGAATCTCTCCATCCCAAGCATCGAGAGTAACTCCTTGATGCTGACCCTCTTCATTAGCACTGCACCCCTGTGCGTCCTAGGGTCTGCGGTGTATATGCCCTCTACATCGGTAGCGTTTATGAAGAGCCTGGCTTTGACCCTCTCCGCTATGAGCGCTGATGTTGCATTTGTACTCTGCCCTGGATGGAGCCCTCCAGCCACCACTATCCTCCCTGTGGATGCTGCCATGCCTATCTCCTCAAGGTTCCTCGGTACTGAAGGATGAACCAGATCCATACCTATGGCGAAGGCTAGAAGCCTGGCATTCAGTCTTGATACCTCTATCCCTATCTCATCCAGGCTAGACTCATCTGCACCCAATGCCCTGGCAGCGTCTATGTACCTTCTAGCCTCCCTCCCCCCTCCGGCTATGACTATGGGCTGCACGCTACCGCTCACCTCCCTGAATACCGATGCGTACTGGGTTATTGTAGAGGCCATATCAAGATCGAATACGCTCCCACTCAGCTTCACCACGACCCTGTCCCTAGCACCACTCATCTACCGCTTACCCTGCACACAGCCATATAAGATCTCTCCTACTCATCTGCCTACACAGCAATCCTCTCATACCATGACTCAGCCTCACTCCCGAAGACGCTGAGCGCTGCCCTCGCTACCTTCTCCCTATGCCCTTCTATGGTGTAGACCCTTATCATGTTCATGTAGCCCATTATCGAGCTTATGAGCGGTATATCCTTCATCGCTATGACCTTGACCCCGAACGGTTCCTTACCCACGAGTATGAGGTCCCTGGGCTCCTCCTTGGTCGGGGCCCTCGGTATGGATGGTGCCTTTGCGCTATCTATGTACACCATATCTGGGTCCACACCTGCCATCCCTGCTATCTCAGCACACCTATCCCTCAGGTACCTGGCATCGGTCAACCTGTTTATCAGCCTGCTGCTAGCCTGCAGTATGCTCTCGAAGACGGGCTTGAAGAGCCTCCTATCCCTGTAGTCCTCTGCCAGCCTCCTAGCCAGCACCAACTCCCTCTTATCACTGTCAAGCGATAGAATCCTGATCAGTGTGGTATCATCTGTCAACTGCATGTAATCCTCCAGCCTCTTGCATGACTCGGATAGTTGAAGTTGCTCATCCGCAAGCATCATGGCCTTCAGGAGCATGACCTCCGCTGCCCTGACGGTCTTGTGGAAGTACACAGCCTTGAACATCTGGTACCTTGCTATCAGCAGTGACTCGAACGAGTTGAGCGCTGCCCTATCTATGGCAAGCCTGTTATCGTACACCTCAAGCGAGCTTATTATCCTCTCAGCATCTATCCTGCCGTAGTGCGCACCAGTGAAGTACGCATCCCTCTGGAGGTAGTCCATGAGATCAACACTCAACCCACCAGAGATGATCTCGTTGAGGAACCTGCTGCTCGACTGCCCAAACGCAAGATCGCTCACCTCACCCGCACCATAACCATGCCTTGCCAGTGTATCGCTTATGGCACTCTCCCTTATCATCCTCCTCCCTATATCCTCATGGGTTACACTACCCTTGACCTCCAGAACCTCCTCGAAGAGGTGGGAGAATGGGCCATGCCCTATATCATGGAGTAGGGCAGCAAGCCTGAGCATCTGCACGGTATCCTCATCGCTCACGTACCCCTTCTCCTTCAGTACGTTACCAGCATGCCCTGCTAGGTGCATAGCCCCTAGCGAGTGCTCGAACCTGGTATGCTGCGCACTAGGATATGTAAGATAGGCACTTGCGAGCTGCCTTATCCTCCTGAGCCTCTGGAATATAGGACTGTCTACTATATCCTTCTCTACACCGCTGAGGTAGAAGTATCCATGCACTGGATCGCTTATCTCTGCCACCGTTCTCATAGGGTAGATTGGTGCAAGTGGTTAAAAATTATTATGCCCTATACCCTCTATAATGCTTGAGCACCATATCCAGGATATCCCTGTGCACCTCCTCCCTACTCCTGTTACCATCTATCACAACCCAGCCGTACATACTGGCCATCTCCATGTAGAGTGATGATACCAGCCTGAGCATATGCATATTCTCAAACTCATCCTTGTGAGAGTTCATCCTAGCCCTCTCCAGCGCAACATCCGCACTGACGTGTAGCACTATGACCAGATCCTCCCTTGGTAGGCACCTATCGAGCATCTCCAGCCACTGCTGATCTAGGCCATTGGCAACACCATACACTATGTTGGATTGGTAGTATCTGTTGAGTATCAGTATATCACTGCTCGCAAGCAACCTCTCTATCTCCTCCTTCTTCTCCCACCTGTTGGCTGATAGGAGCATATGCTTCACCTGCAATGGATACTCTCTCCTGCCATGCAGGAACGCATCTATCTCCCTGCCTATAGGTGTTGAGTAGTCTGGGAAGCTCATCACTGCAGTTCTGTAGCCCATGCTCATGAGCGAATCGTTAAGCATCCTCGCCTGTGTAGACTTGCCAGCCTTGTCTGGGCCCTCTATAACAACCATCAAGTGTACCACCTAGAACACATGCAGACTACTCAACAGTCTATCTACACTGTAGGCACCACGCATCTCCCTGTACACATCCCTACGCATATGCATGAACGCTCCCCTCTCATTCCCATACGGCTCCTTGCATGAGAAGAGCGTCAGCACCAACCCATCATGGTTCAACCTGTAGCCATCATTGCATGGCTCGTGTGCCCTGACCAGCAGCCTTGCACCTACAGTGCTCAATGCATGCTCAGTAACATCCTTACCGAAGTAGTAGCCGTAGCCCCTTGCCGATGGCCTGTAGCCATTGATCTCCTTGGGATCGTTCCAGAGTATCTCAAGCAGGTTGCTGCTCTTAGGATGCATCTTCTCCGCATATGCTATATCATCTATGGAGCCCATCTTAACAGGTACACCACCATGGAGCATGAGTACGAGCCCTTCCACAAGTACTCCCGTACACATCAGGTCAAAGAGCCTTCTTAGCCTGAGGTAGATATGGGTAGAGTCAGCACCAAACCTATCATGGAGCATCACTGGTAGATCGTGTGGGTAGAATGGCAGGTCCATCGGCCCCTCATGGTTACCCCTGAGCATGACGATCCTGTCAGGATGCTCGTGCTTGAGTGAGAGCAGTGCATGGTACACCTCCACAGACTCTAGCCCTCTATCACCGTAATCCCCAAGGAATACCAGAGTGCTATCTTCATCGAAGAACCTTACCATGTTGAGTATGCGCTGGAGCGCCTCAAGGTCCCCATGGATATCCCCTACCACTACGAGCCTCTCAGGCATATCATCATCATCACCACCACCAATACAAACCAACCCTCCCTTCATACTATGGCCTGCTACCCTCCCAGCAGCCCTCTCTTCGCTGAGTATATCTATAGAGTCCTCGAGGAGTTCTGTGAACTCTCTGCCCTTGCACTCTCTTGCACTCTTCACAAGATGCTCTACACTAGATGGCACATATGGGTTAGGCCAGATACAGTTATAAGTTTATTTATGGATGTTTACACATCCTGCTCAACCTTCCATTACCAAATGCTATGCGTTGGGTGATATCCAAAATAAATAAAGTGTAGTTATCACCGCTTCATCTGTATGCTGCTCTTCTATACGCCAAGAGGGTACCCACTGCTGCACCTATGGTACCTATGACCCCTATCACTGCCTCTGGCACAACGCTCCATGACGTCTCGAACGTGGTTATTACAGGGTCACCAACCTCAGTAGTCAACATAACCATGTATGTACCTGCCCTGCTTGTATCACAGGTCGTCCCATCGCCATATGCAAACTCGTCAGGGTATGTTGCTGTGAAGCCTCCCTCAGGTACCCTTGCAGGTAATGTGTCGGTGTAGTAGCATGTATCACCATCTGGCGTGGTCACTGTTAGAGCAGTTATGGATGTGAGCGCATCTGAATCGAACCTTATGCCTATGCTCTCCCCTATGTTTATAACATCGTCACCATCATCCTCATCCATCGCTGCTAACCCAGCCCTGAATATGACGAATACCCTGTCTGGTCCTACCTCCCTACCATCGATCGTAGGTCCTGCATGCATCTGTGTAACGAATAGCATGTTGCTGAACCCCTCTATACCCCATCTTATACCCGTACCCTCTGCCTCACAATCCTCCATGGATGCGAATAGGTATACATGATCTGAGTAGCCATCGCCATCTTCATCTGGTAGTGCAACCCATATATCACTTGGCCCGTTATCCTCAACTATCCAGAGCTCCTCTCCTCTGCTCGCAAGGTTGTCTGGGTTCTTGAATCCTGTGACCTCATCGGTCTTATCTCCAACGTTATCAACCTCCACAGGTACGTTCACCCCTGGGACAACGAACTCAGTGACGAATGGGTCATCCTGTGAGATATCAATCGCTATAACCCTGTTGTCCACTGGCCCTGGTGCCCTGACATCCGTGAGCGCAACGTATATCTTGCCCCCTATCATCTCCATATCCTCTGGTCTGTTGTATACCGTTGCACCAGCAGCAAGTAGTGCCACATTAGCATCTATCCTTGCTTGAGTCTGATCCAGTTCTACCCAGACCGCTCTACCAGTCCTAGGCCCTGGTGCTGCATCATCATCCACAACCTTCAATGCATATAGCTTGCCATCTGGCACCCTACCTACTGTTCTTGGATCAACCTCTGGTACGAACTTGTAGATCCCTCCCCTCCTGTTCTCATCTACACCGTAGATGTTCATCTCCTCATCTATCACAAACCCTTCGTGAGCCTTTGCACCGAGCTGTGGTAGTGGCCAGTACTCACCTGTCACAGGGTTCATCTCGTATGCTAGCCCACCTACAACATCTGGGAGTGTTGGGTCCCTGATGTTCTGGGCGATCATCTCCTCAGCGAATATTATGGTATTCCATGGTGTCCATATCACTGGGTCCACAGCCTCTAGATGATCTGCCTCAACCATCTTGGCAATCAAGCCCGTCTTGAGGTCTATCACAGATACAGATGATCCTCCCTCCCATATCTCATGTGCCTGGTAGAATAACCTTCCCCTCTCTGCAACCTCATCCACAACACCCCTGGCCCTCAGCACATGAGGCATCTCTATCTCCACAGGGTTCTGTACATTCATATCTGGCAGGTCCTCGAAGTACAGACCCTCTGGGTCCTCCTCAGCGACGAGTGCTACCTTCCATCCTGGAGGTACCTTCCATGGCTGTGCAGAACCCTCTGTTGGTGGTATGCATACGGCAGACGCTGGGATGGAATCTATTGAGGCATGTGCATGGCCCATGTAGAACAGTGGTGAGATCAGGATTGCCAGCACTCCTATCATGTATATATTCTTGGACTGCATTGGCAAAGGTAAGAAATTTCGTAGATATATAATTTATCTTTATAAAATATTTAGATCCTTATCAGATACATAATCATCATATAAACCGGGGGAGTAATGGCATCTACCATGGTGTAGACCAGCAGATATAGTTCATAGAGAAGACAATTGATGTATGTATACATATGTGAGCAGGTAGAAGAAGTGCGATCATCCAAATAAAAGGTTTATATTAAATTCTAGAGTAGATTAGATAATGAGCATAGCAGGGTATCTCATGCGTGAGCTGATGAGGGAGTTCACCAGCAAGACCAGGGAGTTCTACGAGTTCGTGATGCCCCCAGTGGATATCTACGAGGATGGTTCCGATCTCGTTGTGGTTGCTGATATGCCTGGGTTCAAGAAGGAGGATATAGTGATCAGGGTTAGTGGTAACGTACTCTCTATCAGGGCAACCAGAGAGAGGCCAGAGCCCACTGGCATGGTGTACTGGCAGCAGAGACCACTCAAGATAGATAAGAAGATACCCCTCCCGTTCAGCGTAGCAGAGGAGGATGTGAAGGCAACATACAAGGAAGGATTGCTGGAGATCAGGGTACCGTTGAAGGGTGCGGTGAAGATAGAGTAGAAGGAGTGATGGATTAGGGAGGTTGGTGGTTAGGTTAGCCTTTAGCAGATCATAGGTAGAGTGAACGTTAACGCATACCATCATCACCATCATCACCATCATATCTTCCTTGCAATGAGCATGAAGCCTACCATCATGGCTGCTGCAGCAAAGCCTATCTGGCCCAGTGTTGGATGGGACTCCATAACTATCGCTGAACTTATCAGCAGTGATGATGTTATTATGCTCCCTGCTATCAGTGTGCTGCTACTGCTCATCCTTGCCCTACCACGCCACCATCCTCCTCCACCACTACCACCACCATCCATAAGGCTCCTCTCAAGGTAGTCCCTGAGCATTGGTGCAACGGCTATGTAGTCCTGTAGCCCCCTCACTATCCCCTCTATCGAACTCTTCACCTCCTCTATGTATGCATCCCTTATCAGGCCCTCCTCCTCCAGTAGCGATGATAGAACCTTCATGAACTGAAAGTCTACCTTGAGCGCTATGTATATCCCCTCCAGGAGGGATGCCATCCTCATGTATAGTGCGAGTTGCTTGGGTAGCCTGAACGGGAACCTTGTCATGGTTCTGTTGGCCAACTCCATCAGTGCCTTCACCTCCATCTCATCCACCTTCCTACCATGCATACCCTCTATGGCCAGTGCTATACCCTTCTCTATCACATACCTGTTGGCATCCGGTGCTAGTGCCCCAAGGCTGATGAGTATGTTCACAGCCCTAGCAGGGTCCCTCTCTATGAGCGCAAGGTAGAGCCTTATCAGTTTGAGCCTAGTACTCTGATCCAGCCTCCCGACCATGCCAAAGTCATACAGGATTATGCTCCCATCCTCCCTCACAGCGATGTTGCCAGGGTGGGGGTCTGCATGGAATATATCGTGCTTGAGGAGCATCTTGAAGAAGAGCCTGTGCAGCCTTATCACCAGCCTAGCCCTATCTATGCCTAGTGCATCCAACCTCTCCAGATCGGTGACCTTTATGCCTGGTATGTACTCCAGTGTTAAGACTCTACTGCTGCTCCTCTCCTCCACCACATCGGGTATTATCACATACCTCTCACCCTTCAGGTTGCTCTTTATCCTCCTGAGGTTCTCAGCCTCTATCCTGTAGTCCATCTCCTCCCTTATCGTCTCGACGAACTGGTTGTATATTGACTCTAGTGAGAAGGCTATGTTGGGATCGAGGAACCTTATGGCATAGGGGAGGAGCAGCCTCATCGCCTCCAGATCCCTCTCTACCGTGTAGTGTACATTGGGCCTTATCACCTTCACCACCACATCCCTGCCCCTGTACCTTGCCCTGTACACCTGCCCCAGGCTAGCGCCAGATATGCACCGTTCATCGAATGAGTCAAACGCATTCTCCAATGAGCCAAACTCCTCCTCTACTATCCTCCTAACCTCCTCCATAGGTGCTGGAGGCACATCATCCTGGAGCTTGGAGAACTCATCGAGGTATGGTTGTGGGAGCAGATCTGGCCTGCTGGAGAGCCACTGCCCGAACTTTATGAAGACTGGCCCAAGGTCTATGAATGCATTGACAGCCTTCCTCGCATTCCTCCTCATCCTTGCCACATCACACCCCCTCCCCTCCTTCCTTACCCACTCCCTCCTATCACGCCTGAACCTTATGATCACTGGGGCGAGCCTCATGGCTATGTATATGCAGCGCCTCCTGAGCCTGTAATCCCTCCTGCTGGAGTCTCCTCCCCCCATCCCCATACCCTATTCCCACTCGCTATACCTGCTCAGCCGCCTACCCATGATCCATCCATCCACTACTCGCCTACCTAACCCATCAGCCTACCCTTGATGAACCTGCCAAGCAAGTACACCGTGTACCCAGATACGATCGATGCAAGCATACCAGCAATGATGGCACCCATGGTACTGCCCTTGCCCCCTCTCGCCTTCTTAACCATGCTACCTACCCTTGCACCACTGTAGATGCCGAGTGCAGTGGCCACTATCAGCTCTGGGGCATCCAGCACTATATGCATCAGGGGGTCCCTCCTCGGATCTACCCTATCCATGTGCACAACATACCTATCATCATACTCCCTTATGTGCAGGTTACCGTACCTGTACTGCCTCCTTGCCCCCATAGGATCCCCAAGTATGGTCTCCTCTGCGCCATCCAGCATGATAGGCCTAGCATCCTTCGGCACCTCCATCTCCCTAGCCATCTATGAATTATCACCATCCAAATAATATAATCCTTAAGCTGGAGTTAGGTTATTAAGAAGATATTGATAGTGCTACCATTGATGTGACAGTTCATTAGCACCAGCCTTACTAGATATACTGCTCACTCACCCCTCACTCCCCTATGATCTGCATCACCACGCTCCTCTCCCTGCTCCTCACATCCAGCTCTATCAACACTACCTGCTGCCATGTACCAAGGGTCAGCCTACCATCTACGAACGGTATGGTTATCGATGGTCCTATGAGCGATGCCCTAACATGCGAGTGCCCATTCCCATCGTGCCATGCCTTCTCATGCTCATACTCTATATCCCTTGGCGCTACACGTTCAAGCATCTCTGGAAAGTCCTTCAGGAGCCCTGGCTCATACTCTATGGTGGTTAGTGCTGCAGTGGAGCCCTTGACGAATAGCGTGACTATACCACTCCTCAACCCGCTCTCCTTTACAGCCCTGCTCACATGCTCACTTATATCTAGCATATCCCCCTCGCCCTTGGTCCTTATGCTCATCACCCTGGTGATTATGGGCATGGTTAACCTAATTATATGGCCCCCTTTAAGCGTTAGTTAGAGCATGGGTGGTGTGAGGAGCAGGTACATCTACAGGGGCAGGGTCATAGCCCTGAGGCTGGATGAGTTGGATCATGGAAGGGTCAGGGAGGTGGTAGAGCACAACGGCTCTGTTGCTATACTCCCCATACTGGATGATGGCAGGGTTATACTGGAGAGGCAGTACAGGCATGCCGTAGGGAAGGAGTTGATAGAGATACCTGCTGGGAAGGTCGAGGAGGGTGAGAGCATAGAGGGGTGTGCGCAGAGGGAGCTGATGGAGGAGACGGGGTACAGGGCAGGTAGGCTTGAGTACATGGGTAGATGCTACATGACCCCAGGGTACTGCAACGAGCTGATACACTTCTTCATCGCAACTGAGCTTGAGAAGGCCCCTGGCACTACGATGGATGAGGATGAGGAGATAGAGTTGGTGATCATGAGCGTGGATGAGGCTATCAGCAAGGCTCTAGCCAATGAGATAGAGGATGCAAAGACGCTCTACGCCCTACTCAGGTACATGATGCTCAAGGGGTGAGCGATCCTCCAGTCAACTCGCCTACGGATGTGGTCTCCCTGTACTTGACGTTGACCCTATCTCCAACCTCATGGTTCATGCAGTCCGCTACATTTATCAGCCTGTGAGAGTCAGTCTCCACCGTACATGAGGAGCCATTGACAGAGACTACGGTCGAACTCTCCCTCACCTCATTCTTAACCCAGGGTAGGTTAGGGATCATAGCAAAGAGCGCAATAGCGAATACCGCACCAACGAATAGTGGGAAGAGCCACTTCGAGTGCCACCACTCCTCTTCTTCTCGCATACACCACTTATTCTCAAAGGTGATAATTAAATGTTATAGATAATGTCCAATACAGAATTAAGGATTGTTGCGGATATACACTATAGATATTTGAAGACAAGAGGGATATAATATGTCACATCCTCTTCCTTATTACATAACTTACACCATCTACCAGGAAGACGAAGAGCAGTATCACGATGAAGAACGTGAATGCTGCGGAGTAGTTCAGTATGCTCACATACTGGGTTATGTAGTAGCCTATGCCCCCAGCACCGACTATGCCCATTATGCTTGCTGTCCTCAGGTTGTACTCGAACATGAACATCATATGGCCTATCATCTGCTTCTCTGTATGCTTGAAGAGCGCCTTCGCCATGACCATCCACGGTATGCCTAGTGAGCCTAGGGCCTCGTAGTGCTCCTTGCCAACATTCTCGAACGTCTCGTAGAAGAACTTCGAGAGGTATCCTGCGGTGTACAGTGCTAGAGCTACGGCACCAGCAACGTTCCCTGGTCCGAACATCACTACGAAGAGTATCCCCCAGAATATCGCTGGCACGGTTCTAAGAACGTTGGCCATGGTCCTTATCGTTAGGGATAGCCAGCGGGCAGTTATACCCTGTGCAGACATGGCCGATAATGGGTAGGATATGAGCGCACCAACCACGGTACCGAAGAGTGCTATGACGAACGTCTCACCAACCGCACTGAGCGCATCCTGGAGGAGATCGTATCTTATGTAGAGGTCTGATGCGAATACCGAGAGGTTCCTTGCTGCCTTGAGCCAGGCATCAACATCCACTAAGCCAAGTGAGTATGCAAGGATGACCGCAATGAGCAGTAGAGCCCATATCACCATCATCCTCCTCCCTCACCCCATAACCATCACCATAACCTTGAGAGCCTCCCATCTGCTAGGATGTACGCCTCATCTGCATACTCCTCAGCAAGCCTCCTATCATGCATGACCATGATGGATGAGGTTGAGTTCATCCTACACATACCCCTGAGTATATCGAGGATGGAGCGTGCGTTATCGTGGTCGAGGTTAGAGACTGGCTCATCCGCAAGCACTACCTTTGCACCCTGCATAAGCGCTCTAGCGATAGCTACCCTCTGCCTCTCCCCACCGCTCAGCCTGTTCACCCTGCTCCTAGCCTTTCCATCCATGCCTATGCTCCTGAGTATCCTCATGGCCTCATCAACATACTCCCTCCTCCATAGCCCGAGCAGTGCCCTGAACTGAGAGTCAGCTGCCCTTGCTAATAGCACGTTCTCGAGCGTAGTGGCATTCTCCACTAGGCCCAGACTCTGGGGTATGTATGCGACCCTCCTCCTCAGGCCGTTACTATACCCACCATCAACATCCATACCAAGTACCCTCACCCTACCCCTCAGAGGTCTTATGAAGCCGTTGATTATCCTCAGGAGCGTACTCTTGCCAGAACCACTCCTACCCATTATCGCTACACTCTTACCACGCTCTACAGCAAGGTTGACGCTATCAAATAAAATGTTGTTGGTGCTATAGCCATATGCCAGATCCATAGCCTCAACTGCATATACGCTTCCTACCCCTGCATCCTCCCTGCCCTGAACTATCATATCCTTATCACGTTATCGAGCCCTGTTACCCTCAGAGCCTCCATGAGCGGTCCTAGATGCTGCGACTCATACCTTATCCCAAACTTCACGAATATGGCTGAGACGAACTGCTGCACCTTCTCTGGCTCCTTGTTGAGGTCCCTCAGTGCACTCCACAGCTTCATCTTCACATCCTTTGGAAGGTTCTTTGAGATGAGTGTGACGTGTGCTGGATTCGGGCCATTCTGCTCCAGTATCTTGCTGTTCTCTATAGCCTCTTTGTAGAGCTTCGCTGGCACATCACCAGCGGTCACAGTCACATCCACCTGCCCCTGCTTCAGTGCCTCCCAGCACTGTGCGTATCCCCCTCCGAAGACGACCTCACCGAAGAACTGGTTCGGGAGATCCACAGGTCTCTTGCCTGCATCTATGGGCTTAACATAACCCTTCTCAACCATGGTCTTCATGGGCATCACAAATCCAGATACAGACGTCTCGCTCGGGAAGCAGGCCTTCTTGCCCCTCAACTCCTCTAGCGAGTTGTACGGTGCACCCTTGAGCACTATCCAGTACGAGTAGTAGTAGTTGAGTACATGCTCCTCATCGCCTATGAATATCGCTCTCCTCTCTACCAGCATTGGTTCTATCACATCCGCCTGCCTTGCTATCATAGCCCCTACGAGTGAACCAACACCTAGAGCGACATGTGCATGCCCGAACCTCATGCTCTCAACTATCGCTGCGTTGTTCTGTGGGAAGAGTATCTCAACATCCATGCCGAGCCTATCCTCGAAGTGCTTCTCAAGCTCTGCTGCCTCTGCAACGACCCTGTCCCTTGGTATAGGTTGCACGACTATAACCAGCTTGTTGAGCCTCTGCTGTGCCTGTGCCTCTGCCTGAATACTGCTGAGAGCAACTATTCCAGTAACCAGCAACGCTGCTGCCACGACCGCAAATACCTGCACGTATCTCATTAGGCTGGGCTAATTAGGCTAACCTATTTAAACGTTGTTATAACCCCGTTATATCGCATAGGAATAAATGTGCAGCATAAGATGGTTATCATGGTGATGAGACTGACCTGCACTGATCCCATAAGGGAGATGAGGAGATGCATCTCCCCTGAGTTTATTCATCTATTTACATTACCCTCTCTGCTATTCATAATATTTTTTTATGGCAGGTGGTGATGCTGAACCATGGATAGAGTGGCAGGTAACAGCAGGAGGTTTGAACTACCAGGGAGCAGACCACACTACCCACCATCGAGGCAGTTCATGATCAGGCACATAAGGCTCGAGATCAGACCAGATATGAATGAGGGGAGCATCACTGCTAGGGAAGAGATCGATCTTGTGAGTAATGCAGAGGAGCTTAGGAGCGTGGTGCTCGATGCTGCTGAACTGAACATATCGAGGGTCATGTTGGGGGAGCATGAGTTGACCTTCAAGCATCTGGATGATAGGCTGAGGATAGAACTGCCCGAACCGTTGAGGGAGGGTGAGGGCGCAAGGTTAGCCATAGAGTACACTGCCAAGCCGAGGAAGGGCCTGTACTTCGTGAGGCCGGATGAGCACTACCCAAGGAGGAGAGTACAGGCATGGACTCAGGGCGAGAGCGTATACTCGAGGTACTGGTTCGTATGTCTAGACCATCCAGATATGAGGCATACGAGCGAGATGATAGTAGATGTGCCAGATGGGTTCATAGCCATAAGCAATGGGAGGCTGGTCAGCGTAGAGGATAGAGGCTCGCACAGGAGGTACCACTGGCTTGAGGAGTGCACCCATCCAGCATACCTGACCTCGCTGGTGATAGGCAGGTTCAAGGAGTTGAGGGATGAGTACAATGGAATAGAACTGCTCTACTATGTGCCAGAGGATATGGCTGATTATGCTGAGCTCTCATTTGCAAATACGAAGGATATGATGAGGTTCTTCGAGGAGTACACGGGCATCAAGTACCCATACAGCAAGTATGCACAGGTTACCGTTGATGACTTTATATACGGAGGTATGGAGAACATAAATGCTACCACCCTTACGGTAGAGACACTACACGATAGGAGGGCGCATATAGACTTTACGAGCGACCATCTGGTTGCGCATGAACTTGCACACCAGTGGTTCGGTGATCTGGTGACATGCAGGGACTGGCAGCATATATGGCTGAACGAGTCATTCGCAACGTACTTTGAGGCACTCTACTGGCTGCATAGCAGGGGGGAGGATGAGTTCAACTACTACATAATGCAGTATGCGAATGAGTACTTTGAGGAGTACGGTAAACGCTATGCAAGAGCAATAGTTACAAACGTTTACAAGCACCCAGACGATCTCTTCGATAGGCATGCGTATGAGAAGGGTGCATGCGTACTACACATGCTCAGATCCATGATGGGGGATAGGCTGTTCAGGAGGGCGGTGAAGTACTACCTTGAGAGGTTCAGGTTCAGCAACGCCGAGAGCGAGGAGTTCAGGCGGTGCTGCGAGGATGCTACAGGCTACAGCCTCCAGGAGTTCTTCGAGCAGTGGTTGTACAGGGCAGGGCACCCAGAGTTAAAGATCAAGGTTGATTACAACCATGATGGCAGGATGCTCACACTGAACATGGTACAGGTGCAGAGTATCGATGGCGAGAGCAGGATATTCAGATTCCCCCTAGATGTTCATGTGGTGAGCAGGGATGGGAGGAGGGAGCAGATCACCGTCAGTGTAGAGGCCAAGGAGCAGAGCATACACATACCCCTAAGAGATGAGCCCATGTACGTGAGCATAGACCCACTGAACAAGGTACCTCTCAAGAAGGTTGTGGAGCTGAAGATGGATAGGCATATGCTCATAGCCATGCTCAAGCATGGCAACACGGTTGAGAGGATAAGCGCTGCAAGGGCCCTTGCAAGTACCTCAATGGACTCTGACGATGTGATAGGTGCGCTGAGGGATGCTATATTGGGTGATGCATTCTGGGGCGTTGCTGCAGAGTCTGCGAGGGCGCTGGCAGGTATAAAGGGGGACAAGGCATACAACGCACTGATCAGCGTGGTAGAGTCGGTAAAGCACCCAAAGGCCAGGAGGGCAGTCGTGAGAGCCATAGGTGAGTTTGCGAGGGAGGATAGCATAGCACTACTGAACAGGATACTGCAGAGCGATGAGAGCTACTACGTGCAGGCAGAGACCGTGATCGCCATGGGGAAGAGCAGGAGCAAGAAGGCAGTGCCATACATAATGGGCTCACTCCAGATAAGATCACACAACGAGGTGGTCAGGGCATCTGCCATGACTGCGTTCGGGGAGGTTAGGGATGAGTTCAGCATACCAGTGCTAATTGATCATACGAGGCTTGGGGAGCATAACAGGGTGAGGGAGGCTGCAGCCCTTGCACTGGGCAAGTACGCAAAGGGTAACGAGAGGGTCGTTGACCATCTCATCGCCCTGCTCAGGGATCACTGGTTCAGGGTCAGGATGAATGCTATAAAGGCACTCGCAGAGGCTCAGGAGCAGAGGGCGCTGAAGGACCTTGAGTGGGTTGCAGCCAACGATAATGATGCTAGGGTGAGGAGGGTCGCTGATGAGGCCATACTCACCATAAGGGAGGCTACGCAGGTACCCAAGGAGGTGGCGCAGATGAGGGATGAGCTGGAGAGGCTGAAGAGCATGAGCAGGGATATCATGAGCAGGTTGGATATGGTGGAGAGGGAGCTGAAGTCAGGCTAGAGGCTAGGTAGGCAAGCAGGCAGGCTTACGGGGATCTAACCAAAATAAATATAGATTTTTTATCACATCCATCTCTATGGTATAGGCATTACGAGATCTGCTATATCCACCCATATCCTTGCAAACTTGTCAAGCAGGTGCATAAGGTCTATGACCCTCGCATCGGTCTCCTGCTTCATGCCCGATATACGTTCGTTGAAGAGTGAGTAGAGCTTCATAACCTCTATCGAGCCCTTCCTATCATGGCTTATGAATGCCCTAACAGAGATATCCTGTATCCTCTCTACTATCCTTGCAGTATCTACCATGCTGCTCAGATCGTATCCCTCATGGCTCAGTAGTGACTCCACCGCCCTTGCCAGTTCCACAGCCCCATCACCAGCACTCTCCAGCAGGTGCGCTGCTATCCTGTAATCCAGAACCTCTATGCTGGTTAGGCTCATCCTCCCTGCCAGCCTCTGATCCTTCAGGAGGCTTCTCAGCAGCCTAACGAGGAGGAAGTACTGCCTATCCACCTCATCATCCCTCCTGGCTATGCTCCTGAGTATGTCCCCATCCTTACTCTGCATGGCAACTATGATATCCCTGTACATGCCAGAGACTATGGTGCTTATCCTGTAGAGTATCTTCTCAGCATCGAGTGTGGTTGTATCCAGCAGGAACTGGGCCACCACGTTGGTTGCGTCCTCATCCACTATCTCCAGGCTCACAAGCCTCTCCACCGCAGCCTTTATGCTCTCCCTCTCCTCATACGAGAGGGGTCTATTGGCCTTAACCTTGATCAGATCGTAGCCTAGGAGGTATGCTCCAGTTATCTTGTTCGCTATCGGCTCGTAGTATGGTGAGGGGTAGTTGATCACCACCTCCTTACTCTCCCTAGCCTCGTCCAGCGCTGGATATATGTGCAGTGAGTTATCCTTGGCAGTCTCTATCAGTACTATGCTCCCTTTACCTATCCCGTTGCCCTCAACCCACTCCTTTGGGAGGGAGATCAGCAGGCTGCTCCCTATCCTCTGCACCTTCCTCGTGTACCTCATTTAAATCAGCTTATATTCTTTAAACGTTATTTATATATGCTCTCATGGGGCAAGGTATCTGTAGTTATGCGTGGATATGTTATGGCTAGTGCTAGTGCTAGGGCATTCGCACCAGGCCACATCACAGGGTTCGTCGAGTTCCCTACCATCATGCTAGACGATCCCCTTCTCATGGGCTCCAAGGGTGCTGGTGTATGCATAAGCAAGGGCATAACGACAGATGTGTACATATACCCTGCCAGTGAGGGCGATGATGGTAGGGGTGAAGTGAGCATATACATAAACGGTGAGCCGTGCGCAGATGCGGATGTCTCGCTCTACGTGCTCAGCGAGTATCTCAAGTTGGTCGATGGGCATGCTGATGGGTTAAGGATAGATGTTATGCACAGGGCAGATATCCCTATAGGGTATGGTCTAGGTTCGAGTGGGGCTGCAGCGTTGAGCCTCTCCTACGCACTCAATAGTGCACTCATGCTCGGTCTAAGCAGGGAGGAGGCAGCAAGGATAGCACACAAGGCAGATCTGGCATGCAGGTGCGGCGCTGGTACGGTTATAGCGGAGTACCATGGTGGGCTGGAGATGCGCCTCAAGGCTGGTGCACCTGGTGTAGGTGTGGTTGAGAGCATACTCGATGATGGGCATCTCCATGATTATAGGGTGCTTATACTCTGCATAAGCCCATACCCCACCAAGGAGTTCCTCACGAACAGGATGAGCACTATAAACGGGCTAGGGGGCAGGATGCTCAGGGAACTCGCACTCAACAGGTCCATAGATACCCTCCTGGACCTATCCTACAGGTTCGCCAGATCGATAGATTTTATAACGGATAGGGCAGCAAGGGTCATAGATGCCCTTCATGCTCTAGGGTGCAGGGCGTCGGTAGCGCTCTTCGGCGAGACCGTATTCACCATGGTCAGGAGTGAGAGGGCTGATGAGGTTGAGAGGGTACTCGCATACTACAGGGATGAGTACTCCTCATCCTCGAGCAGTTGCCATCTACTCTCATGCCCTATAGATACCAGGGGTGCTAGACTGCTTGATACCAGAGAACCATCCTAGGGCGGAGTCTTTGAGGGTGAGGGATAGGCTCGTGGAGTGCCTAAGGAGGGGTATAGTGGTGGAGCAGGGGCTGATAGCCCATGGTAGGGGTGAGGCGTTCGATTACCTCCTTGGGGAGCGTACAACCATGCATGCCAGGGAGGCTATAAGGGCAGCAGTAGCGATGATGCTCCTTGCTGAGCATCCAGTAATATCCGTAAATGGGAACGTAGCATGCCTCTGCGCAAGGGATGTGGTCAGGCTAGCCTCTATACTTAATGCACGTATAGAGGTTAACCTGTTCTACAGATCGTATGAGCGTGAGAGGGCCATAGAGATGCTTCTGAGGGAGAATGGTGCTGAGATGGTATATGGTGTTGGTGAGAGGGCGAGCATGAGCATACCAGAACTCATGAGTGAGAGGAGGAGGGTCGATAGGGATGGGATATACATGGCTGATGTCGTGCTAGTTCCATTGGAGGATGGCGATAGGACTGAGGCACTGGTCAGGATGGGCAAGAAGGTCATAGCCATAGACCTCAACCCGCTATCCAGGACTGCCAGGAGTGCCACCATAACCATAGTCGACAACGTGACTAGAGCAGTACCACTGATGGTCGATATGGCATCTAGGCTCAGGGGTGCATCAATAGATGATCTCCATGCTATAGTCAACTCATTCTCAAATGCAGGGAACCTGGAGGCTTCCCTAGCAGTGATAAGGGATGGTGTAGAGAGGTTAGGTGGAGGGGAGGTAGGTAGTAGTTAGTTAGGTGGGAGGAGTGAGGAGGGTAGGGGTTATGCAGAGGGTCACTGTTGATGGCATAATCAGGATGAAGGGGGAGAGGAGGAAGATAGCAGTGATAACTGCTTACGATTACACCATGGCAAGGATATGCGACAGGGCTGGTGTGGATATCATACTCGTGGGGGATAGTGCTGCCATGGTCATGCTAGGCTACAGGAGCACAACCCCCATCACCATGGAGGAGATGCTCGTATTCTGCAGGGCAGTGGCAAACGCAAGGGAGCATGCCATGATAGTTGCAGATATGCCCTTCATGTCCTATCAGGTGAGCGTAGAGGATGCTGTGTACAACGCATGCAGATTCATCAAGGAGGCTGGTGCGGATGCCGTCAAGGTGGAGGGTGGTGCTGAGGTCAAGCGTACAGTACGTGCCATGGTGGATGCTGGTATACCTGTGATGGGCCACATAGGCCTGAAGCCGCAGACGGCACACCTCTGGCAGGGCTATAGGGTGCAGGGCAGGACATGCATGGATGCAGCGAGGCTGGTCGGTGATGCAAGGGCGATAGAGGAGGCGGGTGCATTCTCCATAGTGCTTGAGCAGGTCACGCACGAGGCTGCAGAGGCCATAACCAGCATGCTCAGGATACCAACTATAGGTATAGGCTCTGGCCCTGCATGCGATGGGCAGGTTCTGGTGCTGCACGATATGCTAGGCCTGTACGATAACAGCCCTAGATTCGCAAAGCGTTATGCAAACATGGCAGATGCAGTGCTGGATGCCCTGATAAGGTACAGGGATGATGTGCTGGGATCGAGGTTCCCTGGAGAGGAGCATACGTTCCACATGGATGGGCATGAGTTGAGCAGGTTCAGGGCCTGGATGGACTCTGGCAAGGAGGGTGGTGATGCTGGTTGATGGACATGCATCCATCCAAGGATATCACTGGCTCACATGGGGATGAGTTGAAGGGGAGGAGGATAGTGCTATGCATCACCTCCAGTGTAGCTGCTTACAGGTCCGTGGACCTTGCAAGATTGCTCATGAGGCATGGCGCAGATGTGTATCCAGTGCTCACAAGGAGGGCAACCAGGCTAGTGAGCAGTGAACTGCTTTCATGGGCTACTGGGAATAGGGCAATAGCAAATCTAACATGGGAGTTGGAGCATATACGGCTTGCAGACAAGGGTAGAGCGGATCTCATCATAATATACCCATGCACGGCAAACACCCTGAGCAAGATAGCAAATGGTATAGATGATACAAGCGTAACCACCGTGGCATCGGTCGCTCTAGGCTCCCGTATACCCATCATAGTAGCATTGGCCATGCATGAGGTCATGTACCACAACCCCATGGTTGCAAGGAACATCAAGGCATTGCAGGGCCTGGTCGAGTTCGTAGAGCCCGTAGTGGAGGAGGGCAAGGCCAAGGTTGCGGAGCCTGAGCATGTGCTTGCAAGGGCCATAGAGGTGCTTAGGTATGGGTCACTCCTCAGGGGCAAGAGCATACTCATAACCGCTGGCGCAACAGTTGAGCATATAGATGGTGTAAGGATAATCACCAACCTCTCATCTGGGAGGTTTGGTACAGCGTTCGCCAGGGAGGCTATGCTCATGGGCGCAGATGTGACGCTCGTGTATGGGCATGGGAGCAGTGAGCCACCTGCAGGTGTTAGGCTCGTGAGGGTCAGCACAACCAGGGATATGCTCGATGCTGTAACGAGCGAGTTGAGTAGCAAGCACTACGATGCTGTGATAATGAATGCTGCAGTTGCTGACTTTAGGCCTGCCCAGAAGAGCAGCAGCAAGATAGAGAGCAGGAGGAGCGGCGGGTTCATGCTGAGGCTTGAGCCTACCGAGAAGATAGTTGATGCTGTGAAGAGGCTCAGCCCAGATACCTTCCTCGTGGCATTCAAGGCAGATGACTGTAGCAGGGAGGAGTTGATAGCAAAGGCCAGAGCCAAGTTGGAGGAGTGCAACGGGGATATGGTAGTTGCAAACTATGCAAGTAGGAGCATGGGCAGTGATACATGCGATGTTGTGCTCATCAGCAGGGATGGCTCGATCACTGATATGTGTGGAAGTAAGGATGATGTGGCAAGGAGGATACTCATAGATATGGCAAACAGGATGGCAAAGCCACACTGAGCCATGTAGCATACTCAGTAATCAGTAGTAGATCTACCACTTCGTCAGGGATGGCAGGTGCTCATCCTTCCATATGTTGAGTACCGAGATGACCTGTGTGCCGATAACCCCCTCTATCGTCTTGATCTGGTTCGCCAGTATACCTGCTATCTCCTGCATGCTGCCACCCCTCACCTTGAGCAGCAGGTCACCATATGTATGCACCTCAAGGACCTCGAGCACGTTGGGTATCCTTGCAAGTTCCTGTGCAACATGCTTCACGTTACCAGGGCTGACCGTAACTATCACCAGAACCAGCGTACCCAATCCAAGCATGACTGGGTCCACCTTGATCGTGAACCTCTTTATCACCCCGCTCTTCACCAGCCTCTTCACCCTGTGCCTTATCGTACCCTCGTTCACCTGTAGTGCCCTCGCTATCTTCACGAATGGTACGAGGCAGTCATCGTGGAGTGTGGAGAGTATGCTCCTATCCAACTCATCCAGTATCTTGGGCTTCCTACCCCTCTTCAGCATAGATATATTTACTATTCCAGCCTATAAATATCTTGTTTGTTACGAAAAATGCAAGGCATCCACACCCTCCCTCCCTGCTAATTGGTACGTGCAGTCTTCCTCAACTATAGCCTTACGAGGTCCTTGGTGTATCTGTTCATAACAACGACTCTACCATCATCACGTATGGCTACAGAGTCCTCTATCCTGACACCGTACCTACCATGTATGTATATCCCTGGCTCTACGGTTATGCACATCCCTCTAGCAAGCGTATCCTGGGAGGTTCTGCTTATCCATGGAGGTTCATGCACATCCAACCCTATCCCATGCCCAGTGGAGTGTATGAACCTCTCACCATAACCCCTGCCCTCTATGTACGACCTCGCTGCACCATCAACATCCCTGCACTGAACCCCCTCGCATACAGCATCAAGCGCCCTCTGCTGCGCCTCCCTTACAACGTAGTATACATCCTCCCTCTCACCATCTATGCTGCCCAGTGCAAAAGTCCTAGTAGCATCTGCTATGTAGCCATTGTACCTGAGCGTCAGATCTATAGTGATGAGATCACCTGTAGAGACTACCCTGTCGCTAGGCTCAGCATGGGGGAGCGATGAGTTCGTGCCAGATGCTACTATCAGCGGGGAGAGTGTGTACCTGTATGCTGGTGGGTACGCACCTCTAACCATGGCCTCGTACATGAGCATGGCCTGTATCTGCCTCTCGCTCATCCCCGCCCTTATGAGATACTCGCATACCCTGAAGAGCTCATCGAGTATGCTCGATGCCCTCTCTATTATGCTGATCTCGTACCCATCCTTGATCCTTCTAGCGTTGTAGAATACATCCTTGCTGTACCTCAACCTGCTGCTCTCCACCAACCTCACCTTCATCCTCTCGAACAGTGAGTGATCACTGCAGTCTGTGCATACGGATGCGCCATCCCCTACGAGGGATAGGGCCCTATCAAGCATACTTGAGCCCCTCTCCGCCTCCAGCACCTCACACCTAGCAACGCTTCTAGCCCTATCAGCCTCCAACTGCGGCACTATCAGCCTTGTACCAGACTGGTTGAGCACTGCTATACCCTCGCCCCAGAAGCCCGTGAGATAGAACACATCCTCTGGCTCGAATGCCATGACCGTACTGCACCCTATCCTGTATGCCTCATCCAGCACCCTCTCGCCCCTGCTCCCTACACCCAACCCATCCATCTATGGGGATAACTTTAATATTTATTCTACTGTATCAGTGCCAGTGAGTGGCAATGAGCGATGTCAAGTCATCTGAGAAGGGTGTGAGGTGTGTTGCCCTGCTATCCGGAGGGCTGGATAGCACTCTAGCGGTGAAGCTGATGAAGGATATGGGTGTGGAGGTCAAGGCATTAGCGGTGAAGACGCCCTTCTGTGACTTCGACTGTGGCAAGGGCTGTGGGTTCAGAGTCAAGGAGGTTGCGGATGCCCTGGGGGTAGAGCTGAGGACCGTGCACCTGGGGGAGGAGTACATCGAGATGCTCAAGAACCCAAAGTACGGCTACGGCTCTGGCATGAACCCATGCATAGACTGCAGGGCTATGATGTATAGACTCGCAAGGGAGTACATGGAGGAGTGCGATGCCGACTTTGTTGTGACCGGGGAGGTGCTCGACCAGAGGCCCATGAGCCAGAATATGAGGGCGCTGCGGATAATAGAGAGGGAGAGCAGCCTTGAAGGCAAGGTACTAAGACCATTATCAGCAAGGCATATGAAGCCTACTGAGGCTGAGATGAAGGGGCTCATCAGGAGGGATATGCTCCTGGGCATAAGGGGCAGGTCGAGGAGGGTTCAGGTGGAGTTGGCTAGGAAGCTTGGGCTGGATGCACCGAATGCTGCTGGGGGGTGCCTCCTCACAGATAAGCAGTTTGCCAGAAGGGTTAGGGACCTATTGGAGCATGTGCCTAAACCAACGCTCAACGATATCGAGCTGCTCAAGGTCGGGAGGCACTTCAGGCTGGGAGGTGCCAAGCTGGTCGTTGGCAGGAACAAGGATGAGAATGAGATGATACAGGCACTGATGCAGGATGGTGATCTGATGCTTGAGGCGAAGGATGTCAAGGGGCCAAAGGCGCTCTTGAGGAGTAGTAACGGCAAGAAGCCTGATATGGATGATGCAGGCATGGTACCTCTTGCAGCATCGATAGTATGCAGGTACTCCGATGCAGATGGTCCATGTATGGTGATCATTAGCGATGGTATTAACCTAAAAGAGATTAAAAGTGAACCTATTGCTGATAACATGCTAGAAAGTTACAGAATATAATATATTCTAGTAATCAGCACAATATTATCAATAAGGCGTTTATAAATACTCTCAATTTACCTGTGAGTAAATCATTATTAATAAATAAGGATATATGAAGTTGCCTCGCCTCTCTATCCATGCAGAAGGAACGTGAGGTATCCCTGTACCTGAAGACTGTTACCCTTAGGGATGTTGATGATATCGATGTTATACTCGATGATATAAGGCATAACAACATACTCATCATAAGGATAACGCCTCTTGCACAGAAGAGTGTTGAGGACCTCAAGATGGTCGTTGAGGAGCTCTACAAGTTCGTAAGGTCTATCAACGGTGATATCGCAAGGCTAGGGGAGGAGAGGCTCGTGATAACCCCGCCAGGGGTGAAGATATGGAAGAACATATACGATAGCCTTAAGGACAGGTGAGGTTAGACCCACTTCTACTAACTACTACCAACTACTAACTACCATCCATCATCAGCTTGATCATACATCATCATAACCTAACATAGCCAATGGATAACAGCATCATCAACATCAGTATAGCCTTAATGCCTCCCTCACCATGGGTGCCGTTGCTGGCACCTTGAATATCCTGTAGATAGAACCTGCCAGGTTCTCCACCTTCCTCCTCTCACCGTGGTTGACTATGACCCTCCTCAACTTCGGCTTCAACTTGTTGACGTATGCGATCAACTGGTTGTAGTCACTATGCCCGCTGAAGCCCTCTATCTTCTCCACCTGCGCCATTATATCCACGACCTCTATCTTCCCATCCCTACCCATGAGCGATATCTGCCTAGAGCCATCGAGCACCCTCCTCCCTAGCGTGCCATTCACCTGATACGATACGAAGAGTATCTTGTTCCTAGCATCCTTTGCTATGCCCTTGAAGTACTCTATAACTGGCCCGCCCTCGAGCATGCCAGACGTTGCCATTATTATCGCTGGCCCCTCCCTCAGCGCCTCCTCCCTCTGGCTGGAGTGCTCCACTATGGTGAAGTACTCTGATGTGAACGGGTTATCATCAACCTCCAGTATCCTCTGCCTCAACTCCCTTGTCAGGTACTCTGGGTGTGCAACATGTATCGCACTGGCCTCGGATATCATACCCTCTATGAAGACTGGTGCCTCTACCATCTTCCCCGCCTTCATATGGTGGTCTATCACCATGAGTATCTCCTGTGCCCTCCCAACTGCAGGCACTGGGATGAGCACCTTGCCACCTTCCATGAGTACCTTGTTTATCGAGCCTACGAAGTTGCTCTCCACCTCCTCCCTGGAGGGCATCACATCCTCCTTTGCACCATAAGTACTCTCTATTATCAGCGTCTCAACCCTTGGGTAGTTCCAGGATGCGCTATCGAATAACTGGCTCCTGCCATACTTCAGGTCCCCTGTATACACTATGTTGTGATCCCCGTTGCCTATGTGGAGGTGCACGGTTGCAGAACCAAGTATGTGACCGGCATTTGCAAATACCAACTTTATGTCTGGAGCGATATCCGTTACGGTCTTGTACGGCAGGGTTATCGTATGCTTTATCACCTCCCTCACATCACGCTCAGTGTATAGTGGGAGTTCGCCCTCACCTGCAGCAACCTTGATCATATCCATCTGGATGAGTGTCATGAGTGGGAGCGTAGGTTCGGTGCAGTACACGGGCCCTCTATACCCATGCTTGAAGAGCAGGGGCAGGAAGCCCGTATGGTCTAGGTGTGCATGGCTTATCACAACAGCATCTATCTCCTCGAGATCGAATCCAAGCATATCCAGCCTAGGGAATGCGTTTATGGGCTCGCTTGCACCAGGGTTTATGCCGCAGTCCAGTAGTATCCTGCTCTCCCTGGTCATGAGTAGCATGCATGATCTGCCAACCTCTGAGAATCCTCCAAGTGTGACCAGTGTAGCCTCTGTACCCTCCAGGAGCCTGGGCCTGAATATGCTCTCCCCCACGTTCCTCAGGAGTCTGTAACGTTCACTTGCGAAGAGCTTCTTTGCATAGTTAACCTGCTTCATGCTCTCAGAGGGGATGTGGGATGCCTTCCTTATCCTGACCTTCCATCCAGTTGAGTCTATGAGGTCTACTACAAGTGCCTGTACCTGCCTCTGCCTCTGGATGTGTGCCTGGGTCTGGCTACTGCTGGTACTGCTGCTGAACCCTGCTTCAGATACGCTGCCTCCCTCCCCTGCATCCTCCCTGTACTCTGCCTCCCCACCACCACCATCCTCTTCCTCGACCTGGGTCAGCATCCAGGGCTTCTTCACCTCCACGGTCACCTCGCCTAGTGCAGTATCGAAGAACGTGCCAACTATACCAACCTCCTTGGGCATCATGCTCATGATTATCTTCCTTGCCTCCTCCTCGCCCTTCCTTATCGACTCATCCGTTCTGACCACTATCCTCTTCTTTATGCTCTTCACTATCCCTGAGATTATTGCGTTGTTCTCCAGCAGGTACCTAGGGTTCCTCGTGTATATCGCTATCATCGGGCCTTCATACTCTATCTTGGTTACAGCAGCATCGCTAGGGATATTCTGTAGTATCATCCCTATTATGCTCTGTACGCTGTTCGTTCTAACCTTACTCATTTAGCCTTAAACCCACGAACCTCCTACTCAACTCCCTATAGCCACTCCTGTCTATCGCTACAACATCTATACCATCACCAGTGCCAGCGTTGCGCATTATCGCTGCTGCTATAGCCTTCATGGCAACCTTTGATGCCTCATCAACGCTCATATCTGGCCTGAACTCGCTCTCAAGTATGCCATACGCTACCGGTGAGCCTGAGCCCGTGGATACGAAGACCTCCCTGTTGAGCGAGCCGAAGAGATCTACCATGTAGACCGCTGGGCCCTCGCTATCGTATCCCCCAACGAGTATCTCTGCTATCAATGGGTAGAACCTCTGTGCAAAGAACACATTCGCTGCAAGCCTGGCAACCGACTTGGTTGGTATAGGCACTCTATTCTCCAACTTGTAGATGCTTGCATGGTACCTCAGTATATCTATCATGCTCTGTGCATCAGCAACGCTACCTGCTATGGTAAGCGCTACATGATCATCTATCTTTGCTATCTTCCTCACATGCCTATGCGCAATGAATAGATACCCTGCGGTAGCCCTGGTATCTGTTGCAAGGACCACACCATCCTTGCACTGTAATCCTACTGTCGTTGTCCCATGCAACCTGTTGGAGTCAACATACTTGTTATGCAAGAACAACCCTCCGAGCATGCTAGATTATGCATTAGCCCTAAATAAGCTTTGCTTTGATGGCAGGAGAAGGTACAGATCCACCGATTGCTCCTCCATCGTTCGTTATCTGACTATCGACTCTGCCACCTTTAACACCTCGTCAATATCATATCTGCCATGCACATCTATCACATGATCCTCTATCATGCTAGAGCCTTTCTCATCTATTACCACTGTAGTCTTGGGATAGATGTATACTATTGAGAGCATCTTATTGACGGGATCGCCTTTAACTGCTATAGCATCGTGGCCATTTATGCTAGTTATATAGGCTATCTCCTTCCCTGCAGCCTCGTTGGTCTCCCTAACTAGGTCCTTCATGAATGAACCCTTATAAGTCCATTCCTAACCTCCCTTTTGCATATATTATGATGAGAGCCCCCTTCTCTAGCGTATCATGGGTTAGATCATCATCTCCAGCCGTAACACCCTCTGGCGCATATATCACATAGATTTGTCCAGCCTCATCCAAGTCAATTGCCCTGATAGAGGCTAATTTCAAACCATCTGGAATATAAGATGGCAGCTTGTATTCAAGCAGGCCTGTTATCTGCTTTGCTGCATCGAATGATTCTACCTCTTCTCCAAACATCTTCCATTGCAGTAGAGGTCGCTTCTCTAATATCCTGTTACTATTGCTGGTATTGCTGCTATCTATAGCTGGAATGACTGTATTATTATCAACTTTATTGATTGGCACGATCATTATTGAGAGTAGCACGATGGTTGTAGCAGTAATAATTACTAATCCTCCTGCTGTTATAATTAATTTCTTCTTATTCATGTTAATCATATCAGCCGATCACCTCATGTACACGATCTCGTGTAATTGCTACTCGCCCATTAAGATGCCTGCCATCAAAGCACTAGTGATGTATCTTATATCCATGGTTATGGAAGAGAAGAACTTATATATATAACGCCAATACAGAATCTGAATATACACCTATCTATTTAATATATTATAATCTTCTTCCCCATAAGTTATGTAACCGTTACAATACTAATCAAGTAGAGCCCTGACCCTGTATCCTTATAAGTGCTTCTTTTGTATGTACGGTTATTGAATATATTGTACATTATACTGTTAATGGCTTAAGGATATGCAATAACATGATACGTACAACCAAACATATCATCAGCATATCATATGGTTATGAACCCTGACTTTATCACTGTAGCGATTATATTCATTCCCAGCAGCCCGAAGCCCAGAGCATTTATCCCTATCCTTGTGACCTTGAGCGATTTTGCAGAGATCCTGTTCTCCAACATGGAGCTCACGTACTTCTCCCCATCCAGTGGGATCATGGGGAGCATGTTGAATATCCCTATGAAGAATGAGAGCATCCACAGCCATAGGAGGAACATGAAGACCTCGTGCGGCCAGGGTATCCAGAATGGTACCTTTGGGGGCATGTGAGGAAAGACATCCCTTATTATCCCTATCATACCCCTGCTTGGATCATCCTCTGCACCCATCACAGTAACGGTTAGCCTCATGGGCTCACCATCCCTGAGTATGCTCACGCTTATCTGCTCCCCTGGTACAAGCTTGACCTTTGCCAGATCTGCTGGGGTCCTTATCTGTATATCGTTTACTGCTGTGATTATATCCCCAGCCCTCATCCCTGCGCTCGCTGCACCACTCCCTTCTATGACCTGTACAACTGGCACACCTATGGGATCGTTGTAGAATATGCCCCTAACCTGTGGGGAGATCAGTTCAAGTACGTTACCGAATGCTGGGTTGAAGATTAGGAGTGCAGCAACCAGGAATGAGAGCAGTATGTTGGATGATGAGCCTGCCGCTATGACCCTCACCTTCGAGATCCTCCTTGCCTTGTTGAACTCCTCCTCATCTGGCTCAACGAACCCTGCTATCAAGGCAATTATTATGGCAAAGCCTCCAGACTTGACCCTTATCCTCTCAAGCCTAGCAACTATACCATGTGCAACCTCATGCACAACCAGCACTATAGGTGCTGCAAGGAGGAAGTACACTAGGTTGGGCACACTCCTTATAGTAACCCCAGGGATTAGCAGTGTCACCTCGGAGAACTGACCGCTATCTGCAAAGAAGTGTACGAGGTTGTTGAGTAGGAACCACACAGCGAATACCATCATTATCGCCCCAGCGACTATGCTTACATCTGCGAATACCCTCACCGCACCCCTGTTCACTGCTAGAAGCCTATCCAGGGTCGAGGATACACCATGGTTCTTGTATGTTAGCATGAAAGGCTTGATCTCAAAACCATGCTTCTCAAGCCTCAGGGCCTTCGCTGAAACGATTATTACTATCCATGCGAGTATCAGCGCTACTATACTTGCATTATCTCCGAGTACCATAGCATATATTTTTTAGCCTGTATGATTTAATGGTTGCTATGAAAGGGATGATACTGATCTCCACGTACCCAGATGAGACCAGTGCACTCAAGGCCGCTAGATACGCTGTGGAGTCTAGGCTTGCTGCATGCGTTAACATAGCAAGGATAAGATCCATCTATAGATGGGAGGGTAGGGTTGAGGATGCAGAGGAGTACCTAGCGCTCTTCAAGACAACTGAGGATGTACTGCCTAGGCTGAGGGAGTTCGTAGCCTCGAACCATCCCTACACCCTGCCAGAGATAGTTAGCATTGCGATGGACTCCGTGAGCGAGCGATATATGGCATGGATGGTTGGGAGCGTTGGGTAATCTAAATCCTAATGTGGTGATACCACTATAGAGATGAGGTTATGGAATACTTGCTAGACGATGAAATGAAGAAGGTTCGGTACCAGTTCCTTCTACTCTCTATCGTAGCACTGTCCGTAGGAGTCCAATTCTTTATATAGATATTACTTGTACGATGCTCTGTCATTATATTTGGTATCTGATTACTAGAGAGAAGTGTTATTATGCAATCCATACGCATGAGATATCTTATGCATTACGGTTCTTACTATGTCAGGACTAGTAGTAGATACTGCAATCTATACTGCAATCTATGGATGAGATGGGTATCTCCAGAACTTGGGATATGACTTTGCATCCGTGTGTCAGTTCAGACGGCCCTCCATGTAGACCCAATAAGGATATCACTGGCCCCATTATCACCACTATTCCAATTAGCATCTGCTTGAAGGTAAGTAACTTACATAGTTACCCGATTCGTAACGAGTACTGCTGCTAAACATTACCTGTATATGATCTAACTGATAGATTGAAATTAGTGGTACAGCCACAGTTTACCGTAGTCGTGCTATATGTGTAGCCTGTTTAGATGAGGATACGGTACATGAATTGGTTGAGTTTGGTTAGAGTATAAGAACCAACGGTTCCACCGGTAGCAGTTATGGTCCATTTGTACTCACCACCTTCTCTGCTGTAACCTTGGCATCTGCGAGGCCCGTTGAACCCCTTGTAACTCTGCCTGTTATATTTGCTGTAATGCTGGATACATGGCTAATGTTATCGATAGCATGATTAATAAGAGAATATATCTCATCTTCTCTACCCCCTAAATTCTTCACCGTATATGGCTTAAATTCTGGCATCTCTAACTCTTGAGTACGGCTCTAGTTAGAATATCCTTATTACTCCTTCCTTGCCCTTCCCAATATAATTATCGAGAATAGTTCTAAACAGTAGCCATCATATCTCAAGAGACTTACCATAGCACTTGCCTTCTCCTCATCAACTATATGCCACTGGTATGGATCTTCGATTGCTTCCTTTTATACGCTTTAATATCTGGTGGAAGCTGCCTGAACTCTTCTAATGGTTTATCCGTAGCATCTGGTATTGTTACCCCTATATTATGATTCTTCAACTATAACGGCGTCTAAGTAATATATTGTATAGCATTTTACCGGCAGAGGTATATAATCCGAAGGTATAGGCCTTGTCTGGATCTGAAAATTTATCATAATACTCCTTTAATTCATCATCTGTTATTAACGTGATCCCATTCTTGATTGCTCTATCCATGAAACCATATTCTCCTTCCTTTATCAGATAGTGATATTCGGGATCTAATGCTTAGAAGGTAGTTCAAATGCTACTAAATGAGATATCCCGCTTGTATTTATATGAGCGGAGTGGGTTTAGAGGATGCATCTTCCCTATGAGTTATATTTAGATCTTAGCAAGTCTCTTTATTTGGAATGGATATAAAGGCTATAGATGCTATCACCGCAACTGCTGTTACTCTTGCTATTATTATTACTACTACTACCCTCTTCATCACCCAACTCTCCAAAGAACCTATATATCGAGATAAGTTGCATTCCCAGTATTTATTAACAACTAATAACGATGGACCCCTTCTATACTAGCATAGATAGTTGGAAGCACTTGCTGCTCTTACAATATTTCCATATTCAACGGCCCAGTTTATATTTTCAAGATTGAGCGATGGCGTATCAGTAATACTTTATTAGTTTGGTACTTACTACCCATACTATGGCAGAGCCATTCATAGGCACCATGTATGCCATGACCGCCGTGTTTGCTGCAGCAGTGGCAGTATGGTTCTCGATAAGGGCTTACAGGCATGCCAGGACGGTCAGGGAGGAAGAGGTTAGGGAGGAGAGGACTGAGCTGGGCTGATTGATTGATTAATTGATTAATTAATGGGTTGTAGATTGATTATTGATGGACCAATAGATGGATGAGCGAATGTGTATCTGGTGGATCAAGCATGAGGAGTGGGTAATGTAGATCATACAGCGATCTAGGGGTATGAGTGTTGATTAGATGGGATCATTCTGAAGTAGGTTTGTGCAATATCTGCACTGCTAGATGATATACAGCAGCAGGTACGCCCCTCTCTATCTGCTACTCCCTCTTCAATCCGAATATCCTCTCGAGTGTTGTGCCCTCATACCTCCTATGTTGTATATAGCATCGCTCATAGTACGAGCATTCATTGCAATGCTCAGACGGCTCAAGCACCGGAGGCCTGTTGTCCTTGAGTAGCATGCTGAGCACCTTCGCCCTCCTTATGGTCTCATCGAATAGCCTCTTATCCCTGGTTATGGAGAATTGTATGGTACTGCCATCCCTTGTGATGTACACTAGTGCGCCCTCATCCTTGTCGAGTATCCAGAGCGATGCGTTGAGTGCTATGAGCGATGCGGGTTCTGGAGCGCTAGGCAGATCATCCACAACCTCAAACCTAACTACTGCATCATCGACTACGGTATCTGCATCTGCTATAATCGTAAGATCCTCTATGTGGTACTCCTTCCTCTCCCTGCTGATACCATGCATATACCTCTGCAGAAGGATCAGCCTCTCCTTCATGGGTATGGAGCGCTCCCTCCTGTTGTAGTATGATCGTCTGAGGCATCCGGTGACCTCATCCACACGTATCCTGCTATCATCACTCTCTACCATAAGCATGGAGTCTATAGCCTTGTTCACAGAGTCCCTGAGGCTCCTCTCCCCGAGCATGATTATAATGCCGTATGGTTATAGATAACGGTAGCGATGATAGATGGCATTATCCCATTAATTAGGATGAACGAAGAGTACAGTCGATCAACGCTGGATAGATATCAGCAGGGTACACACTCACACCTCCTGTTAATATATCGGTAAGGCTCAGAGCTGTTGTGATATGCAGCAATGGATGGCTAGTGCCATAGTATACTGCTAGCGATCTATGGTCAGGTTAATGGCCCCTAACCCTAACGCATCATGTTGGATGACTGATGCATCTCCTATACTACTACTAATCGCCCTGGTCGGTCTGCTACTGCTCCCCGCCCATCATATCTCCCCTCCTCCCTTCCCTTTCTCCCGCTATAACCTTCCTGTACACATGGTTGCAGTGAAGGCATGTGATCCTCACAGCCCTTATGCTAGATCTTCCTATCCTTACCCTGGATGTTACTCCTGGTATGATGAGCCTCTTGCACCTCTTGCAGAATAGCTGCCTAACCTCATACGGTAGCCTCACCCTATACCTCATGCTCAACCTCCTTATGATCAGTGCCTGCCTCTCCGCAAGCATAAGATCATACTTTGCAGTATCCAGGACGTTCCTGAAGAGTATCCCTATCCTCTGCCTAGCCACATCCTTCTTTAACCACCTATCCCTCTTCCTTGATGTGATGATGATGGTATGATGAGCACCCTTATAATAGCTGAGGCCTCGCTGGAGCTGGTGCCAGAGGAGATAGTGCAGCACAGTGCAGTTAGGGCTCATGCAAGGAGGCTCGGCAAGGAGCCTAGGAGTATCCTCCTTGACAGGAGTTACCATCATGCTGCCATGCTCAACCTCAAGGATGCACACAGGAGGGGCAGGCCAGATATAGTGCATCTCTCACTGCTGGAGGCTACCAGCATACCACTCTACTACAATGATATGCTCAGGATCTACGTGCACACACTGGCAGATAAGGTGATAGTCATAGGTAGAGGCGTTAGGTTACCGAAGAACTACAGCAGGTTCGTTGGGCTCATGGAGGATCTATTCGCCAAGGGGAGGATCGAGAGTGCAGGGCATACACTGCTAAGCGTTGAGGGTATGGACTTTGATTCCCTTCTTGCTATGATAAGACCCTCTATGGTGATAGGACTCTCAAGGTCAGGGGATATGTTGGGTGCTGAGCATGTGGCAAGTACCATCAAGGATGCGAGTAATGCGTGTATAGTTGTAGGCGGGTTCCCGAAGGGCACGTTCTCAGCCCATGTGAGGGAGAGGTTCGATAGGACTGTTGCTATAAGCAGGTATAGTCTGGAGGCGCACGTGGTGGTTGCAAGGGTACTGTATGAGGTGGAGAAGGCCCTGCTTGGAATATGCTAGTAGGTGGATAATGAATGGGGTGAGTGAGTGAATGAGTGAATTAATGGATAGAGAGGCTGACAACCCAAATAATAATATTAATACGTAGATGTATTATGATTGATGATGCTAGTCTGTGCGGTCGTCGTCTAGCCTGGTCTAGGATATCGGCTTTCCAAGCCGGCGACGCGGGTTCGAATCCCGCCGACCGCACTATCAAGATGGTTCTATTGATTCTATGTATCCCCTCTCCAATAGATACCACCACTCAAGCTATGGTAGGTAGCTCTACACCTGCTTAATTATTAATAGTTATTCTGTCCATCGATATGATAGAAAGGATGCTAGTATGTGCGGTCATGATATAGGGACACACACTTGGGAGAGCAGGTTAAGGTATTAGAGGAGAATATTAAGCAACTTAATACAAGGCGAAACATGACGGACATATATTTCGCTGGGTATGTGAGGGAAGAGATCTGCGTTGAGGATCACCGTTATGTTATAGCATTACTGATGATGTTAAGGTTCTCGCTGGTAAATCATTAATACGCTGTACCAAATGGGGATATAAAACACTAATGTAGGAATCGATAATATAGGGGTTATTCACCAGCAAGTATGTGAGTTCTAGAGGATCATGCGTAGCAATAGGAACCACCTACTAAACAGTTCGCCTAGTTCAGGATCGGCAGAGATAAACATGAATGAACTGAGCTAGTTGATCCAGACTCTCTGAGATGTATATTGCCCTAGATTCATAGAGCAATATACCATAGAAGGTGCTTATTGTTACAGTATACAAGACAGAACACGATCCGAAGAAACAAAAGTACATAACATTAACCAGTAATAACCCTGAAACATTTGTCCATTAAATGATGGATGAGATGGTATCAGAAGACTAAACTGACGGTATGAGTGAAGATCTACTTGATGCATAAAGAGCATATTTAGCGAGATGCAGTATAGGAAGATTATATGGCAGCATGATATCAACGTGTGTAGAGATGACAAGATTATAGAGGGGTATGTAGATGTATAGAGGAGACACTGTATATATGGTATGAATATAGTACAACAGAGAGGATAGCTCAGCACATGACAGAAGAGTGTTCTTACCAAAGAAGAGAGTAAACCAAATACATGTAAGAATTGTATATAGTCACATGCATAACTATAGCGTGAGAGGAAGTAGGCAGATGTATGTCTGAGTATGTGTAACAAAATAGGTTAACCACATAAGATTTAAATAATTACTTTGTATATGAGAGAGCGGCATGCACGTAACGAAAAAAAGAATAGTCATGTTCACGATGATATCGTTGCTTGTAACATTAAATGTGCAGGCTAGACCGGCGTTTGCACTAACAGGTTGCAATGAATATATAGAGGTACCATCTGATTCGACCCTTGAACTAACCACGTTCAATATTCAAATCAAATTTAGACTATCTGATTTTAATACTAGCAATAGAATGTATCTAGTTAGTAAAGGCAATGAAAGTGCTAACAACTCTTTGTTAGACGATCAGAATTATGCCATCTATATCACACGTGCAAATAAAGTTGCCATGGTAGTTAAAGATGTTAACGACAACTATCATTATATCTACTCTAAGCAATCTATAACGGATAATGACTGGCATGTTGTGATAGCCCAGTTTGAGTACAAAAAACTCACATTAATTCTTGATGGAGTAGAAGTAGAGAACACCATAGGAAAGATCAGACCAGATACGGATGGTAACAAGCCATTGCGGATAGGCGCAAATTCTAATACACTAAATGAAGGTTGTTTGAAGGGTGAGATAGAACACGTAACGATTAAGACTAAACGAGATGGAGAGTGGATAGAAGTGTACACTTATGAGGCACTCAATAAGAATTCTTGTTCAGCATTATCATTTTTCGAGTTTACAGGCGTAGTGTTTATTGACCCTATACTCAGCTCAGCAGAGAATGAAAATAGGGTATCCAAGGAGACTAAAGCTATAGTTAGGAGTATAGAATATTTATCAGCTGCGGGATTCACTGGGATAAGGGTACCATTCTACTGGGAGGCATATGTTGCAAGGCCTTCAGAATTCACTGAAAGACTTAAATTAATAGCTGAAACGGCAGAAGAGAACGGATTATGTATAGTGTGGGATAACCATCACTATTATACTACAAGTGCGTGGGAGCTGACCAAGAACGGTAAACCGATAAAAGGCAGAGGATTTCCATCATTTCTAGTAAATAATTATGAGGTATCTGGTGAGTATAATCTCGTAGCAGAGCCTTTTTGGAGAGATTTTCTTAAAAATAATATAACGGTAAACGGTAAGAAAGTGTGGGATCTTCAACTAGAGTTCCTAACTAATGTGGTCAACATAGTAGAAGAATATAAGAGTAGTAAAGGTTTAGAAATACTCAATGAGCCTCATTTATGGAGACGCGAGCAGTATAATGATCTTGCTAATTATTACAAACATATGGCGACAGAATTGAGAAAGATTACCGATATGACTCTGATAATAAAG
Organism: Candidatus Nitrosocaldus sp.; assembly: GCA_025054855.1. Classification (GTDB taxonomy): domain Archaea; phylum Thermoproteota; class Nitrososphaeria; order Nitrososphaerales; family Nitrosocaldaceae; genus Nitrosocaldus. Next base: position 119,845 of record JANWZS010000002.1, read on the forward strand.
AGAGAAACTATGAGGAGCAGTGAAGGTAGGGACCCTGCTCAGTTATACAAGCTTATACCTACAACAGTTTCAAACGTGGCATTCAGCCCGCATCTATACTCCCTTCCTTGCGATGGGTGCAAAGGGGAAAGACAGCTGAATATATTCAAGCAACTAGCAAACGATCTTAATATTCAGATATATATAGGCGAGTTTGCTGCTAAGCAGCAAGAGCATGCGGATATATTCCTTTCTAAGTTCAAATCGTATAAGTTTGGGTGGACCGAGTATAGATGGAGTAAATATCCTCCTAGTGAGCAGGGTGCCCATCTATATATCATTAATGGGGAACCTACACCGCATTTGATGTATTTGTTGAGAGCATACGAGAAATATTATTAGAGTAGGTGAAGATAGTTAGAAGTTATCATCATGTTAGTGATCTATGCAATGGTTCATCTCTATAACTCCACATTACAAGAACGTACTATAGATGATAGGTTAATAAACACATGATAAGGTCATCATGACATCGATTGTCAGATATTATTAGCGTAGGTCGATGAATAAAAAAGTATGGAAGACCATTATACATACAGGTTCACTACATACACCTATTCATTGTTACTTGCTCTACTCCATATCATAAGGGTAGCTGGTCCAGTAGAAGCATGATCAAGAGTATGTACCACTACTATGTTTGTAGACTAGTATTAGGGAATACACGGATAAGACCAAGTCATATCATCCATTATCTACCTGTGTCTTATGGTATCGTTGGAATGGTGGGAGTATAAACAGGGACTAGCGCCACTTGATATGACAGTCAATACCTTATATTTACTATAGAACCCATCCAGATCCTTCTGTTTAGATTCACCTCTATATAACCGTAATGGGGATGAGTATAGCCAGTTCTTAACATAAATCCCCGATATCTTGATGGCAGTTCTGGTATATACCAAAGTGTACTGCAGAATGAATTCCACTTCTTTCTGATAGGGCAATGCTTCAACCTTATGTCAATTGACGTTATCTTCATACACATGGTTATATGTTATGTGTTGGCACCCATTTCTTATAGTTGTGGTTTCATCCCTAGATTACTTCTTCTGTAGAAGATACACATGGAGCGACTGTCTAGATGCTTGTTTCAATGAACTGCGGTCGTTTGATAACAGGATTGGTTAGAGCACGTATTTGAACGAGTGCTACTGGTAGATAGTTAAGTCAAGAACCCTAACATGGAGATCTGTGCGACACATACGATTAACCACTGATAAGGCCATATCATCATAGCCTCTTCAACCTCGGATTCACTATAGCATCGAGTGCATTACCTATGAGCACGAACGCCAAACCCGTGAGTGCTATCATGAGACCTGGGGGTAGTATCCACCACCATAGCCCCCTTGCGGCTGCACCGTACAGGTTTGCATCATGAAGTATCTGGCCCCATGTGGGCAGAGTAGGGTCTCCTAGGCCTAGGAAGCTCAGCCCAGCCTCCGTTATTATCGCACCAGGTACAGATATGGCTATGCTTGCGAATGTGTAGGGTAGCAGCTGTGGGAATATATGCCTGAATACTATCTTCATGCTAGACTGGCCCATGAGCTCTGCGGCCTCAACGTATGCAAGGCTCTTTATCTGGAGAGCTATGCTCCTGGATACCTTCGCTATACCGACCCAGCCGAATATTATGAGGTATGCTACTATGAGCAGTATGCTCCTGCCCACAGATACCGCAAGGAGTATGAGCAGTGGGAGTGCTGGCAGTGCATACACGACATCATTGGCCCTCATCATCGCCTCATCGGTCCTACCCCCTCTATAGCCAGAGATTATCCCATACAACATACCTATGAGCACAGATATGGATGCCACAGATACGCCTATGAAGAGCGCCACAGGCGCACCCCATACTATCCCTATGCTCAGATCCCTCCTCAGGTCATCTGTGCCCAGAATGCCATAGACCTTGCCACCGACTATGAACCTGCTGGAAATGACATCATCATCTGTATCGAAGAGGAAGAACCTTGCCTCCAGTGTGTATGTGCCCTTCACGACCCTCCTCTCATCGTACGATGAGAATACCGCTAGCACTGTGGCATCCCTTGAGATGGGGAACCTGTACTTGCTGAGGTTGTTCGCTATACCATCCTGTACAGCCCTATCAGTTGAGAATAGCGTGGATTCATGGACCTGCTCCCTGCTCGCATACGGGAGCGAGACCCTTGCCAGCTCCATGGCATCGCCATCTGGCCTGGTCATGGTCAGGAGTAGGAGTGGTGCGGAGCCCTCATACCTCACCCTGTAGCTCAGCATAAAGTCACTCGGGAACTCATCGTATGCATAGTTGAATGTGTACCTGTGCGTAACTATCCTCAATCCAGAATCCTCTATGCTCACCTCTGGCCTGTCAAGGATTAGGTGCTCTGGTAACTTGCTTGTCGAGAAGAGGTTCACCCATGATGGTAGCGCACTTCTAGGATAGGATGTCCATGCGGATGGATCGTTCCACTCCTTGAGCCTATCCGGAGGGGTTACTATGAATGCCATGAGCGAGATGGCTATGAGTATGAGCAGTATGGCTAGCCCAGCGAGCCCAACCCTGCTCCTCCTGAACTCGCCCCATATGTATGCTAGAGAGAGTACCGATCTCTGATGCTCGCTCATCCAGCTAGCCCACCTTTACTCTTGGATCGAAGTAGCCATAGAGTATATCTGCTATGAATATGCTTATCAGGAATACGAGTGTGGTTATGTACGTCAAACCAACTATGACTGGAAGGTCGAGAACGCTTATGGCATCGAAGTAGAGCTTCCCTATCCCTGGCCAGTCGAATACGGCCTCTGAGATTATCGCCCCACCTATGGAGGAGGAGAGTGAGAGCGAGACTATGGTAATTATTGGGGGGGCAGCGTTCTTCACCGCATGCGCATAGACTATCCTCCTCTCAGGTATACCCATGGCCCTCTTCGCCATTATGAAATCCTCCCCGAGTATGCCTATGAGCAGGTTCCTCACTATGTAACTCCATGAGCCGAAGCCCATGAGGATCATGGTGAGCAGTGGGAGGAGCATGTGGTAGAGCAGTGCGATGGGGTATGAAGGGTCTGATGCCGGAACCACGGGGGTTGCCCTCGCAGGGAATATGTTGAGCATGAACGCAAATACGAGTATCATGAGCATACCAGTCCACCAGAGCGGGAAGCTGCTGCTCACCACGGCGAATGCTGCGTTGATCCTATCCACAAGCATACCATGCCTCCTAGCAGCGAATGCACCTACAAGCACTCCTATCGCAGCTACTATGGCGGTTGCTGTGGTGAAGAGCAGTACCGTCCTAGGAAGCCTCTCCATTATTATATCTGCTACCCTGCTGGACCCGCTCTCGCCTATGAGGAAGTACGCCCTACCTAGGTCGAAGGTGAGTATCTTCAGCATGGTGAACCAGAGCCTCTTGGGGGAGTACCATGGCTCATCCAGCCCTATGGCCCTCATCCTCGACTCTATCTGCTCCCTCGTGTACCTCTCCAGCTCCTGCGTACTCATCCCAGATACCAACGCTCTGTTGTTTATTATCTCCTGCCTAACCTCATGCTCTACCGCCAGCCTGAGTATGTTGTCCATGCTCGGACCCAGCAGGGCTATGGTTATGAAGATGGTGAAGAAGAGCACTATGAACATGTTTACTGCACGCTTGACCAGGAACCTACCAAAACCCATCCCATCTTCGGCTTTATTCTAGATAACTCTCAATTTATATCTTATTATTGGAGTATTTTCTGAGAAACTTGAGTAATTTTATGCTATCCTCACCCTTGAGGCTCCTCCTATTCGATGCGATGTATGACTCGAGTGCGCTCAGCTCCGCACCATCCACTCCCTCCTCCCTTGCCCTACTTATCATGGCATCGTAGCTCCTGTAGGGGAAGTATATGCCCTTGGCTATCCTGACGAGCCTCCTCCTCGTACCATCGCTTATAACACCAGCCTTGTACGCATGGTAGAGTGTATACCTCATATCTATCAGTGCCTCTGAGCGTAGCGAGTAGTCGTTGCTATCGAACGTTACTGCAACCTCATCATCCCCCTCTATCCTCCCTTCCCTGTATAGCCTGAATATTCTACCTATCCCTACCATGCCCAGCCTCTCCAGCTCCACCGCTCTGAGCGCCCCTAGGCTTGCTGCACCGAATACCTTTACGCCCTTGGCCATCGCTGTATGCACCTCTATGGGGGTTGGAGGGTAGTCCTGGAGGAATACCCCATCTATCAGACCAACGACTGCACCGCTCTCAACCTTGAGCATATCCCCCTTCCTCGCTGGTGCCCTGTACTCGGCATCTGGGAGTATCCTCATAGCCTCATCCCTGCTCAGGCTTGGGCCAAGGAATACCACTACCATTCTCCTGCCATCAGCCATGCTCATACATCACCCATAGCGGTCGATCGACCTATACAGGATCTAGCCTGCTCACTCAGCATCAATACCCATCCCTCCCTTACCCATGTACCTCATAGCCCTTGAACCTATCACGCTCCTGCTCACCTTGAACGTCTCAAGCCCTGGTACTATGACCCTCACCACTGGAATGCCAAGCCTCTCATCCGTGAGGTTGGCGACTATGACCATATCAAGCCCACTGCCCTTCAGCCTACCAAGCATGAACTCTATATCATCGAGTACATCACTGCTCTTCCTATCCCTTATGCTACCGTAACCCACGCTCCTGTTAGAGTGCATGAACTGCCATGCCTTGTTCTCTGCAGTATTACCCATCTCGTAGTTCATCCTCCTGAGATCGTCCCTCGCACCCTGTATGTTTGCTGCTCTGGTCTGCGATACCTCCGTTATAGCCCTTATGAGGGCTACATCCTTGTTTGGATGCGTACCATGGCCCTCGGCAAGGTAGCCATAATCGTGCGTGACCCACTGTATGCTGGTGGCAATGAACGTTGGTACCCCTATATCGGATGTTATATCCTTGACTAGGAGTGGTATACCCTCCTGCTCGAACCTAGAGATAAGATACCTAGCGTAGGGGTCATCCACACCACTGAGATCGACCTCAGGGTACAGGTTCGGATCATCCACGTAGTGATGGTCTATATCCATCAGCCTGAGCCCATGCATCCTCAGCCTCTGTATGCTGCTCTTCAGTACATGGAAGTGCAGTACGCTGGACCTCAACTCGGCTATGCTCACGGCATCCCTCTCAACGACCTCGCATAGCGCCTGCAGTATAGCCTCCTCTATGCTGTTGCCAGATGCGAGACCGTTGCTATGAGAGTATAGGAACGGGTTGAGTACTCCACTCCTGCTGGCGACGATATCGTACCTTGTGAGTACAAGCCCAGCAGGTACCAGTATGCGCTCCCTGCTGATAAGATCGTAACCCTCTATGAAGTCCATCCTCATCCCATCCGTGTAGTTGGGGCTCACAGCCTCCACAACATCATCTGGGTGGAGTACATGCTCCCTACCATGCTCCCTGATCATCTCTACCATGCTCCCCCGAACTACCCTCCTGCTACCAGTACCCCCATTGAAGAATACACTAGCCAATGCAGAGTAGCGCTCTATGCTCTCCATGACAGCGCTGGCCTTGGCATGGTCCCTGCTGGGGCCCTTGCCACTGTACACCCAGATGTAGTCATCTGTACCAGGTAGAACTGCAGAGTAGTTCGGTATCCTGAGCATGTCCATATGTGTTATATCAGCCAGCCTTGTAACCCCTATGCTCCTTGCTATAGGTAGTGCCCTCCTGAGCGTATCCTTGACGTGCATGACCTTGGGCATATCATCAACATACCTCTGACCCCTCAACTCAAGCATGTATGATGCTGAGATCCCATGGTATTTATTCATAATGAGGTTCATTCAGGTACCATGAATGGTGGATGGCATAATGGTTAGATGGTGATGGTTATGATGGTTATGATGGTTATGATGGTTATGATGGTTATGATGTTAGCATGGCTCATGCCTCCTCCCCGAGAGCCACCTTGCTATTATGGGCGCAGCTGCCATATGCATTATCCCGTAGAGCGCTGCAGGTACCCCCACCTCCTGACTCAACCCCGTTGTTGCTATAACGCCCAGGGTGACGGTGAACTCCTTCATGCTCAGGTTGTATATGGATACGGGTGCATCGGAGGCATCCCAGCGTAGTATCCTTGGTATGGCATAGCCTGCGATCAGGGTAGCCCCAAAGTGGGCCATGGATGCTACCAATGCCAGGAGCAGTACATGCAATGGCTGTATGGATAGGAATGATGCAGCGAGAGCCCCTACTATGGCTACGGTGGGTAGCGCAGATAGGAGTGAGATTGCAGAGAATACTGCATCATACCTTGCGATAGCCTGTGGCCTAGCTGAGCGTATGAGCGAGCCTACCACCACTGGTAGCATGACGGTCAAGAGCAGTGACTCGAACATCAGTACGTAATCCAGTTCTATCCATCTCCCAGCGAATATCAGCACCATGACGGGCGAGACGAATGGGCTTGTGATGGTTGAGAGCATGAGGGTAGCTATGCCTAGAGCGGTATTGCCACCTGCAAGCTTTATCCATACTGGAGTGGTCTGCTCACTGGGCATCGCACCATGGAGCACCTGCCCGAGTGCGAGATCGGGCAGATCTGCCATGATATTGAAGAAGAGTAGTGCCAGAACGAAGCCTATGGATGTGGAGAGGACGAACTGTGAGGATAGCATTATAGAGATCTTGGATGGTTTGACCCCTGACCTGAAGAGCTCCCTCATGGTTATCATAAGACCAGCAGACCCCATCATCCCTGCTAGGAATAATGGGATCAATGGGAGCAGGTACGCAAGAGATGCCTCTGGGAAGAGTATACCTATCACAAGCGAGCCTAGAACCAGCCAGATGGCCTTGCTTATGACCGACCTGATGTACCCTGTTATAGACAAGTGAGTATCGTACCTCCAACCATAGGCATCAAACTGGCAGTATTTAGACCTCGTGATGCTGTATGCAACCATCTACCATGCAGGAGATGCGTAGAACCAAACTGTAGCAGTATCGGATTGCACACCATCGGCATAATCACTCGTCACACCTTTATCGTTTATACACGGACTCTATCCTCATCTCTTTCGCACCGTCTTCCATGATATCCCTATACCTACATGTCGTGTTGACTTACTTACTTCCTACCCACTATACAACATATGCATGATCCCACTCGCCCCCCTGTACTTGTGGTTACGGCATCACGTACGATCAGACGATGAGTAGATCTGCAGTATTACATACCAATGATACATCTTATTGCCCTGCAGCGCATCTGCTAACCCCTGATCATATGATGGATGCCCTTGCTGTGGTATGCACGCTGCATACGCATACTCTACATGCATACAGGAGTTTTAATAAACATTATATGTTGGTTGGATTCAACCATCCCAATGGGCATGGAGGAGATAGATGCCAAGGAGCTCGAGGTACTCAACATGATATTCCTAGAGGCTGCAAAGAACCCAGAGTTCAGGAAGGCACTACTCAATGAGCCAGCGAAGGCACTCGCAAAGTACGATATACCAGATAGTCTGAAGGAGATGGTTATAAGAACGATACAGGGGCAGGAACAGCTCTAGCATTCGTAGAGAGGAAGTTTTATAACAAATCTCATACTAATATACAGCAGATGGGTAATCTGCTACGTAGACGCAGTATACTCATGGCTATCAGCATACTGCTTGGAGCATCATGCACTATCATACTACTACTCATCATCGTACCAAGTATACCAGCAGCGTCGAGTGTTAGCGATACTGAGGGTGATGCATATGCACTACCCCTCTTCCCCAACAAACCTGTCCCAGTGGCCAGGGGCTACCATGATATAGTTGGTGCTGGTGTGGAGAGGATCGATGGTGGGTTACTGCTCAGCATAGAACTTGCAGATGGTCTAGAGCATTATGGGGATGGGTATGAGGTAGTGTACATATGGAGTATAGAGTACATGACTGCATCGCTCCAGAAGAGGGAGTACAAGGTGGTCATACCGTACTTCCCTGAGGAGCAGGGTCTCAACGTTCAGGGTTGGTACCTTGCTGTGTTCGATGCCAGTAGTAACAGATGGTTGGTCCCCATGCTGAAGATAGATGGTGTAAGGGGTAATGCCATAGATATCGACCTGGATGCTAGGGTTATAGGGAGCCCAGTGATATTCTGGTGGAGTGTAGATGTCATGGTCAACGTTGATACAGCAACGCATGCACAGCCAGACTACCTGATGGACTCCATACCAGATCGTGGCAAGGGTTTATTCTCACCGCTCTCATTCAGATAGATGAGGATGAATGATGATAAGGGATAGAAGATTGGTAGCATTACTCATCTCCTCCCTGCTAGTGTATGCTGTGATGCAGTACGTGGGTATAGGGGTGATACCATTGCGCTCTATAATAGAAGGGGGAGGAGGAGGGGGTGGAGACTTGCTAGTAAACGATCCCATGCTCAAGGCAGATGTAGCCATGGCAGTAGAGGGCTCTAGCGTGTACATAGCATGGTATGACTCAGCAAGAGAAGCTGTTATGCTCAGAGCAAGTGATGATGGTGGATCATCGTTCAGGGACCCCATACTGGTCAGTAGCACTGAGGGGGTGGGTGATGTGAGGGTGAGGGGTATAGTAGCTAGGGGCTCCTATGTGAACGTACTATGGAGTGGGGAGGTGGATGGACAGTACGATATCTTCCTGAGCAACAGCAACGATGGCGCTTACACATTCTCAACCATGAACCTGAGCAGCAACGATGGCGACTCTGGATATCCAGTCATGGATGCCAGTGGGCCAATGGTATACGTCGCATGGGTAGACCTTACATACGGTAACAGTGAGGTAGTGTTAAGGGTGAGCACTGATGGTGGATCAACCTTCTCTGATCCAGTGAATGTAAGCAACAGCCCTGGAGAGTCTGAGGCACCAGTGCTGGTCGCTGAGGGCTCTAGCGTGTACATGGCATGGCATGACAACTCCCATGGTAAGTTTGCAGTGATATTCAGGGCAAGCCATGACAATGGCAGTACATTCTCCTCACCATTTGTACTCAGCAGTGTTGGTGCCGATGCTGGCTTTGCATCAATGGATGCCGATGGTAGCAGTGTATACATCGTATGGATGGGTAATGATAGTAGTAGCAGTGATGCTGATTCTACTACTACTACTGATGATGGTTACAACATATACATGAGGTATAGCAATGATGGTGGCAGGAGTTTCACAGACGCAATGGGCATAGGCAAGGGTAGGGCGCCTATAGTGAAGGCTGATGGGCCATTAGCATGTATGGTATGGATTGGGGATGACGCACTTTACGCTTCGAGCATGCATGGTGAGTATATAAGAGATGCCATGAGAGTTGCTATGTATGAGCATACTTCAGTTAGGAGCGTTATACTCGATGTGGAAGGTAATGATGTGAGCATACTCATACTGAGCGATGGGGCTGGTGGGACAAGGGGGAGCAGTGTAGTGTATGTAGGTAGCAGGGACTCTGGCCTCACATTCTCCATGTCAAGTAAGGTTACAGATGGTGGAGCGGTAGATGATGTGAGTATGTTGAGCAAGGGCAGAGGGGTGTACATAGCATGGAGCGAGAAGGTGTGCACGAATCCTGAATGTACTCATGTGAGGCTGAGTTACCACTTTGGCAAGAGTAACGATGGTGGTCATCAGTTTATAATGAAGGGCATCTAGTCATCAATATATTGCAACTGAAGTTCTTATCTGCTATAATATGTATATACATCGTGAATAAAAGACCAAAAAGCCAAAATATAAGTAGGGATAACTAATCTAGTGCAGAGAAGGACGTCCACAGAGATAAGCGGGCTCATACTCCTACTCCTCAAGGATGGGCCACAGAAGAAGACGTGGATAAAGAAGAGGTTGAAGATAGATAACAGAACGCTCACCAGATGCCTCGATACATTAGCAAAGCACAGGTTGCTGACCATCTCTGATGAATACATAGAGATCACAGCTAAAGGACTTCGCTTCACAGAGATATACAAAGAGTTTATACAGCTTCTAGATAAGACCGACGATGGAACAGGTATGAGGAGGAGGAAGAAGGAGAAGAAAGAGAGAGTATCATAGGTAGATACGATACTGCTGGTGCCTTTGGATGGATTATCAATTACTGACCTGTCTCTAGGCTGTAATGCCTATACCATTCATGTTCATGCCGTATCATCCTATTGGTTCATACTGCGGTTGGATTAGCATGTAGAATCTGTACTCCTCTATCATGTCATGGTATGGTAGTATGGTCTATCACCTGCTAGCGAGGTAGTGAACCTTACCTTGATACGCAACATGCGTACATTTTTGCTTTATAACAACATCCGCAATTGTTATCAGTACCAGTTGCCTTCCCTATCAATACAGTGAGCAATATGCTATGCTTCTCACCCTGCCAATCATCTGCAATCCAAGCAAACACGATTCATCCTCCTTATCATGCTCCCTCAATATGCCATAACAAGGTCACTCCACTCCTGCCTCTAGTTACCCATACACTACCTTCAACCCCTTGCCATCAAACTCATACCTGTTGAAGAGCTCAACCAGACGCCTCAGCAGATCCCTATTCTCCTGATTCCCCGTGAACTCCATAAAGTCGACCCTGTTTATGACGCCTTGAAGTTCAGGGTTACGCTTCGCTATCTCATTTATCGCATTAGCCAGATTGCTTGGGAGATTACCCACATCCTTGGTAGCCTCATCCCACATGCATGATCTTGGGATATACACGTTGTAGTAATCTGGTTGCTCCAGTTCTTCCTCTATCTGCTTGGCACTCAATCCCTTATCCTTAAGCATCCTCCCAACCTCTTCCCGCTCGCTGCTCACCTTGTCGCTGAGCCTCTTGAGGAATAACAGGACGAGTATGAACTCGTAATCTACAGCAGTCCTTATTATGTCTGCTGCATCATCAACGAGTTTTATGAGCTCATCCTTGCTGATAGGTCTCTTGAAGTAATGCATAGCCTAATCCCCCTATGCAATGATTTAAACCTAATCATCGCTATAAGCAATAGTGGAAGAATCACAGCCCATCTATTGCTTATTTATAACCTAAGCCCATAACCACCTTCTGTTACAGGCATATAACTAACTAACAACTCTCCTCCTGCCTCTCTGCTTGCTGCTTCTGGTATAGTTAGCATATATGGCCAACTGGCAAGTCCCCTACATTTTAATAATTACTCAATATCATGATGCATCCCTCTCTCCTCATCTTTGATAACGTTATACCCTTCCACATCTTCTGCCCTCTAGTTGGCCATACCCTGTGGTGAGTAGGTATGCTATTAACGCCATAGCAGGCTTTTACCACTCATGCTCTTTGCTGATTCCAGTTAACGATAATCTTCCTACTCCTAATAGGCCAGACCCTTCTAGTAGTAGGATCATGGAGTGCATATGCCTTCCATCTTGATGCTTGATCAAACGGGTATACCCTTTGCCATGCACCACTCTACATACCTACCTATACCTATACATAACAGCATCACTTCCTAAATAGTGGTGGTGGGCCGGATGGGATTCGAACCCACGACCTCTACCTTGCACTCGGCAATTAGGTTATCAGCCGAGGCAATTCGGTTATCAGCCGAACGCTCTAGCCAGGCTGAGCTACCGGCCCTAGGCTATCTTGCCTAGACCCATTTAAAAATCGCACTATAAAGACTTAAATCATGATCGTGGGATGAGAGGATACTATGGGCCGGTAGTTCAGCGGTAGAATGTCCGCCTTGCACGCGGATGGTCCTGCACGTGCAACGGTAGCACGTCGGGATCAGCGAGAGGTCGCGGGTTCGAATCCCGCCCGGTCCATAAATCATACCAATGCCTTTCGTACCATCACTCCTCCTGAAATCTACAGGTGGTATGATGGATATTAGATAAACCTACACTATATTGATACGATACATGTATTTAATACATATTGTAGTGAACGAAGGGTTTAAGTACACAATACTGTAAACTACTACCATGTGCCATGTAGTGAGATGTGAGGTATGCGGAGCGTTAATGGAGTATGAGGATTACTATACACATAGCAAGGTCTGCAGACCTGAGACGGAGAAGGTTGAATCAGTAGAGGTAAAGCCTCCCGTAAAGAGGAGGAGGTAGAGAGGGAGAGGGCGGAGATATATCAGGCCATATTTTTATTATTATGATTATGATGGTTATGAGCAGTGGTTATTGATCGGGCTGGATGGCTACTAACTAGCGTCTATACGTATGGCAGTTGCATGATGTTCTGCTGTTCAATTCGAGAGGCTCATGCAGAGCCAGTATATGAAAAGGTAGAGGATGTTCGTTATTGATGGATAGAGGATGGATGCAGGGCGTAACTGCTGTTACTGCTGGAAGGATCACACCTCCACGTATACAGCATCCCCATCCACACTGACCTTGTACACCTTCAGTGGTTTGAGCTTCACGGGGAACTGCACCAGCTCACCAGTAGTAACATCCCATACCGCTCTGTGCCATGGACACGTGATATGCCTCCCGCTAATCCTACCTTCGTGCAGATTTGCACCAGCGTGGTTACATATATCGGATACGGCATAGTACTTGCCATCCACGTTCGCCAACAGTACATCATTACCATTCACCTGCACGTACTTCACCCTCCCACTGGGCAGCTCATCCCTCCTACAGGCTAGGACCCTACCCATTGGACTACATCCAACACTCCTCCTATAAAATATTACTCTTGCTGGTAGAGGGAGGCTACTGGTATCTGTGCAGAACACACCTATCCCTCAGATCGCACCGCTCATCCATGAGCCTTATAGCCTCCTTGAAGTGGAAGAGCACCTCCCTACCCTTATCGGTTATCCTAACAAGCGTTGGATCATTGGCCCTAGCATGTGTACCGTACACGATATCACTGTAGAGCACTAGACCCCTCTCGCCCAGGAACCTGAGGTACCTGTTCAGCACACGTATATCCAGGTTCGTCTTGTAACTCAGACTGGTCTTGTTCATATCTGACTCATCAAGCCTATCCAGTATGCTTATTATGATCATGAGAGGACCCCTCCTGCCCCTCCTGCCCCTCCTCCTGCCCCTCACCTTCATCCCCATAGAGGTCCTGGTATAATCATCCACCAACGAGATTGGTATTCCAACTATTAATAAATAGTTTACTTGTGGGCCATTATGAATACGCCTTGCGCATCTGCCCTACAGAAGCCGAAGCGCACGAACTGCACCATACTCCCCATATCTACCTTGAGTGCATATGACTCGGCATAAGCATGCACTACCCCAAGGCTCTCTGGGTTGTACTTATCATCCACGTAGAGCTGCCTTGGCACGAGTACCTTCACCTCTACAGCCTCATCAACACTCACCCACTGCACCTTCTTCACATCCTTGACCCCATAACCTGTGAACCTGGCATCTGCGTGCGTGTAACCCTCCCCTACACGCTCCACGACCACATTGTAGAGGTCTATGAGCCTTATCTCCCTGCCTATGGCATCCCTGATATCACTGAGGGGCACGTAGAACTCATTACCAACACGCACATACCTTGAGCCGAGGGCATCGTTGGTTGGATGGTTCCTGAGCCTTACAGTTGCATGCGTTGACCTTGAGCCTCCACCAGCATCAGTAGCAGTCTCAGCGGTAGCAGTAACATGCTGCCCCTCTCCATTCTCACTCCCCAACCCCTTGACCCTCAGCCTTATGCAGTCATCCCTCCTCACCATGAAGAGCCTCAATGCATGGGCATCCACCATCCTCCTGTTTATGGCCTCCAGCACCTCGAATGGGGGCTTGGTATCCGCCTTTGTGAACCCTAGTGAGAGCACGAACTCCCTTATCGCCTCCGGCTGTATGCCCCTCCTCCTCAACGCTGCAAGCGTAGGTAACCTGGGATCGTCCCATCCCTTAACCAAACCCTTCTCTATCAATGGGGCTATCCTCCTCTTCGATACTGGCATGCCCTCGAACTCAAGTCTAGAGAACTCCAACACGAGGGGCCTCCTCATCCCCAGCCTATCCAGTATCGCATAGTAGAGTTCGTTCCTCAACTCGTACTCCTTGCTCCTGAGTGCGTGCGTGACACCATCCATGCTATCCTCCACGCTTGCAGCAAAGTCATACGTTGGCCACACCCTGTACCTCTCACCCTTCAGTGGATGCTCATGCTCTATTATCCTGAAGAGCGTTGGGTCCCTCATGACCGTGTTGCTGCTCCTCATATCCCCCATGAACCTCAGTATCGCCTGATTCGGTCTGTACTCGTTGAACATCCTAGCCCATCTCTCCATATGCTCCTCCCTGCTCAGTGATCTGCATGCACACCCAACCCCAGATGCCCTATTCCTCTTTATGGCCTCTGGCCTGCATGTGCACACGTACGCACCATCTACCTCTATGAGTCTCTGTGCATGCATGTAGAGCAACTCCATATCATCGGATGTGTTCTTGATGATGTCGGGCCTGACACCGAGCCATCTCAGCCCATCCATTATGGCATCGTAGTACTCCCTCCTCTCCTTTACAGGATTGGTATCATCGAAGCGCAGTATGAACCTCCCCCTGTACATCCTTGCGTACTCCTCATCTATCACCACTGCCTTTGCATGGCCTATGTGTGGATACCCGTTGGGCTCTGGAGGGAACCTCGTCACGACTCTACCCATTACAGCATCTGGTAGTGGAGGCAGGGCATACTGCTTACGCTCAACCCCCTCCTCCCCCTTACCCTCGATACCCTGCCCCATGGCCTCTAGGGCACTCTTCTGCTCCTCAACGCTCATTCTGTTCACCTCCTCCACAGTTGCGGTTATGGTTGGGATCAGTGCCTTTATGCCACTCCTCAGATCTGGTCTGGTGGCTATGACCTTAGCCGTGACCTTGTCCACCCTGGCCTTGCCACCATGCTCCACAGCGTTCCTTAGAGCAAGCCCCCTTATGAGGAGCAGGATATCACCACCATCGCTACTACTACTATCATCATCACCCAACCCATCCACCACCAGCCATCACGTTAAGATCATGCGCTCCTCTCAACTATCAACCTTGCTATGTACTCCAAAGCATGCTTTGCGCTCCCATCACTGAATCCCCTCAGCCTACTCACGGCCTCATCGGCATACCTGCCTGCCATCTCCCTGACCTCCCTATCTATGCCCATGCGCTCCATAAGATCTATAGCAGAGAGCACATCACGCTCATCCATACGCTTTGAGCCCAGGAGCGATAGTATCCTCATCCTATCGCCATCAGCGCACCTCCTCAGGGTCAGGAGTATGGGCAGGGTCTTCTTCCCCTCCCTTATATCGTTGCCCACTGGCTTCCTGGTCACCTTTGGGTCGCCTATCACACCTATGAGGTCATCTATGAGTTGGAATGCTATACCGACACTCCTCCCGTACCCTGCAAGGTCCTCCACAGCGTCATCGTCTGCCCCTGCGGTTATGGCACCCATCATGCATGAAGCCTCGAATAGCGATGCGGTCTTCTTGGTCACCATCCTTATGTACTGCTCATCATCTGGTATCATGCTACTGGATGCCATCTCCATATCCATGGCCTGCCCCTCGCTGAGCACTATGCAGTACTCAGCAAGAACATCCACAAGCCTCACTATCTTACCATCATCGAGCCCTGTGGCCCTGCCGTAGTGTGCTACAGTCTTGAACGCACCCATGAGTAGCAGGTCACCAGCGAGTATCCCATAGGGTAGGCCATATGCCCTGTGCACCGTCGGTACTCCATGCCTGACCTCATCATCATCCATTATATCATCATGCACTAGCGTGAAGTTGTGCACCATCTCCATTGCAGAGGCTATGTATATCGCCTTCTCAGGGTTGCCATTGCAGAGCTCACAGCACTTGACGAGCATGTATGGCCTGAGCCTCTTCCCTCCGCTGTTGATGTAGTGCACTGCAGCATTATAGAGCCTTGATGGCTCACCCTTCATGGTAGAGTTTATTATCTCATCAACCCTCCTGGCTATGCTCCTTATCTCCTGCTCCACCACAGCACTCATACCAGATGATTGCCATCGCACTCCATAATATACTCATCCATCACCATCATACCAGTGAGTATGCTGATTCATGCTGATGATGCCAAGGTGCAAGGCAGCACCAATGCTGATGGGGATGATGGTTATGCCAACTACAATGGAGCCTACCTACCTACCTGCCTGCCTACACGCCCCCGTAGGTCCTGAACCACTCGAGCAATGGGCCCTGGAGATGGTATCTGGCACGCTTCAGCGCCCTTACATCCCTTGCACCAACGAGGAACATCACTGCTCTCAACTCCTCTATGAGGGCCCTTGCGTAATCCAGTACAGCCTCCTTGGACTCTGCAGCACACTTCAGGAATGGCCATGCGAGTGCGCACATATCCGCACCTAGAGCAATACACTTTGCAACATCCATCCCGTTCCTCAAGCCCCCAGATGCGACTATGCTCACCCTCACAGACCTCCTGACCTCCAGGAGGCTCATGGCCGTTGGTATGCCCCAGTCCCATAGTAGCTCCCCAAGGCGTGACTTCATCGGTGCCTTGCTGTTATCTGCCCTGAGCTTCTCTACCCCAGCCCAACTCGTGCCCCCAGAGCCTGCTACGTTTATGGCCTTCACACCTGCAAGCTCGAGCCTCACAGCAACATCCCTTGATATCCCTGATCCTACCTCCTTCACTATCACCGGTATATCTACACTCCTAACCAGCTCGACTATCTTGCTGTATATGCCCTTGAACCTGGGCTCGCCCTCAGGCTGGATGAGCTCCTGCAAGGGGTTCAGGTGCACGGCTATGGCATCAGCATCTATCATCTCTATGATCCTCCTCACATCATCTAGCGTTATGCTCCTCAGTTGCACACCCCCTATGTTGGCTATGAGGAATGCGTTGGGTGCGCTCTTCCTTGCTATGGAGTAACTCTCCCTCAGGCTATCGCTGAGCAGTCCAGCCCTCTGGCTCCCCACGCCCATACCCAGGTTCAGCTCCTCAGCCACCTGGGCCAATCGCTCGTTTATCACGGTAGCCTCATCCGTCCCTCCAGTCATGGAGTCTATTATTATGGGTGCAGAGAACCCATGGCCGAGGAATGTGGTCGATGTATCAACCTCATCTATATCAAGCTCTGGGAGTGCGTTATGCACGAGCATGACATGCTCTAGATATGTTGAGATGTTCCTTGCCTGCACATCCTGCTTGAGCGGTATGGTGAGCCCTTCGAGCTTCCTGCTCTTTATAACCTCCACCTCTGCACTCTTGTCAGAAGAGTCGCTCATGCCTGCCCCGCCCGCCATACCCTTGCCTTCACCACTTATGTGCAATCACCCCTTGCTACCCCTTATGACCGTGCCAATGGTATCCCTGCCCCTCAACACATCCACAACCCTCTCTGGGTAGAGCCCGTTCACGAACCAGACATCTATGCCTAGAGATGCTATCCTCATCCCCTCTCTGACCTTCCTCCTCATACCCCCCGTCACATCCATGCCCACATCCTCCATGCTTGCATCACTAGCATACCTCAACTCTTTTATAAGTTCCCTGCCCTTCATATCCCTGTAAACACCATCTACAGCAAGTGTAAATAGCGCTATGCTAACATTCTGCACTAGGCGCTCTGCGAGTATGCTCATGATCTCATCACCAGAGAGTATGTAGTAGAGGCTATCCCCATAGTGCATCACATCCCCGTGAGTAACTGGTATGAGCCCGTGCATAGACATGCTGTACAGCTCATCCACCCTGCTGCCCATAGTAACCTTCCCTGCAGAGATGAAGGATGATGGATGGATGGTGTATGGCCTCAAGCCCTGCTCGAGCATTATGCCCGTTATTCTATTGTTCAGATCCACCATGGAGCACCTCACCCTGCTTATCCCCTCTACGCTGTACCCTGCTGGTCTACTGTGCATATCGTAGAGTACGGAGTAGTAATGGCCGAAGGAGCCACCGCCATGAACTACTATCATTGGTACACCACCATCATCATATGCAACCTGCTTGAGTGCCCTGCTCACACCCTCCACTGCATGGGCATTGAATGCCAGTGGCCTATCCTTGAATGTGACTATGGAGCCCCCAAGCTTGATCAGCGCTACCACACACATACTCCCTGGCAGAGACCTTAAAAGGTTTTGATCTGGTACTATGGATGGTCACGCTTCTGTAATCACACCCTGCTCCTCCACACCAGATGTGAAAGTTTCATATCTGCTCAATGCATCAGGTGGAGGTGTTCTAGAACGGTCTATGAGCGAGATGATGCAGCCTCCACCCCCTGCACCCGTCAACTTTGCTCCATATGCTCCATTCTTGAGCAGTGCATGCACTATACCATCCAGCACACCATTGGATACACCAAGCCTCCTCAGCAGCCCGTGGTTGAGTGTTAGCAGTTCACCGAGCCTCGCCCTATCCCCACACCCCATGGCGTACAATGCCTGCATGGTCAGTTGCTCACTCATCTCCGCCAGAGAGGCGAACTCCTCTCTACTGCTCTCCCCCCTAGCCTTCACCCTCATGACCATGGCCCCAGTATCCTTCATGATCCCAGAGTTGACTACCATGAAGTGCATGTCAATGTACATCCTCTTATCCAGCCTCTCCACCCTACCATCCTTGAATAGTACAAGCCCGCCGTAGGTGCATACTGCAGAGTCTATCCCAGATGGGTTCCTGTGCACAAGCCTCTCAGCCTCTACTGATAGCCTGAACACCTCATCCCTGCTCACCCTGCCCAGCAGGGAGCCTACGGATGCTATAGTTGCAACGCTGGTCGCTGCGGATGCCCCAAGCCCCATCCCGTATGGGAAGTCCGACTCGAGTAGTATGTCAACCCCTGTGTACCTCTCGAGCAGCCTCATCACCCCTGCTGCTGAGAAGATTATGTGCCTATGGGGATCATCTCTATACAGATTGGGGTCATGTATGCTCCCCAGATCCATTCTGGAGTAGCCGAGCATGGATCTGACCCTCACCTCTCCAGCACCGTTGATGGTTGAGGTTGCCCTCACCCTCCTCTCTAATGCAGTTGCTACGGCAGGCTTGCCATATACCACAAAGTGCTCCCCGAAGAGTATGGCCTTCGCAGGTGCGCTTGCAACAGCCCTCATACATCGACCACCAACAGGATGATACGCTATGAGAATACTATGGATGCGTATCCTACAACGGAGCCCTTGTCCCCAGTCACATCCCCGCTTGTAGCGTACTTGAGCAGTGATGCACTGCTGGCACCAAGCCTCTTGGCAGCAACCATCACTGCCCCTATCGCCCCATACCCACACGCACTCACATCCAGCCTCTCGAGTACGGTGTAGTACCTTGAGACATCCAGTTCCAGTATAGCCTTTATCAGCTCCCCATCCTTCCTGTACGCCTCCTCGTTGGGCTCATAGTGTGTTAGGTCAGATGATGCTATCAGGAGTGTGCTCATACCGCTAGACTCTATCAGTTCTGCTATAGCGCTACCCAGATCACTCGCAGTATCCCTGTCCTGCATCCAGAGCACTATGGGCAGTATGCTGAACCGATGCCTGTATATGTACTGGAGCATAGGGATCTGCACCTCAAGGCAGTGGTCCCTGCTGTGTGCATAATCATCTATATCCAGTATGCCAGATAACCTGACTAGCCTCCTAGCCTCATCACTGTTCACTGGTACACCACCAAGGGGGGTCTCCCACTGGCAGTCTACCATGGTAGCTACAGCGCTACCAAGACCGTAGTGGTTGGGCCCGAGCATTATTATGAGGTCTGGCTTTAGTGATGATGCTGCATGGTATGAGTGTGCAGCTACAGCCCCAGAGTACATGTACGCTGCATGGGGTGATACCATGGCTATGGGCATGATAGCCTTGCCCTCGCCCCCTGCACCATCTGGCCGAACCCTACCACTACCACTACCACTACTACCACTACCACCACCTCCCAGTGGCCCCAGAGGGTGGCGGAAGCACTCATCTATGGCATCGATGAGCGCATCCCTCTCTGCTGGGTAGAAGATACCAGCAACGGCAGGTCGTCGCACCCTCAATGCTGCTCACCCTACCCGTTGCCATCAACACTGGTCTCAACTCTATGTTCATACTGCTCACTATGATGCCTGCTGCTCCTCTGCACCCTCCTCGATCTTGGTCTCAAAGTCATCCACCTTGTATGCGCTGCCCTTGTAGATGAACGTATCGAACTGCCTCTGCTCTATGAGCCCCTTCTTGTTGAGTACCTCTAGCGTGAGGAGCCAGTACACGGCTGCTATGGCCCTCCTCCCCCTGTTGTTTGCTGGTATTATGAGATCAACGTTGCTTGCAAAGTTATCCGTATTCGCTATAGCCACAACAGGTACACCAGCATTGGTAGCCTCTATGACTGCTTGGAGATCTGCTTGGGGATCACTGACAAGAACTATCTCTGGCTCTATGTACGTTGCGAGGAACGGGTTGGTCAGTGTACCAGGCATGAACCTGCCTATCATTGGGGTTGCACCAGTCAGCTCACAGAACTTGGTCACTGCAACCTTGGCATTCTCCTTGGTCGAGCATGCCACAACCTTTGGTAGCGATCTGCTTATGAACGATGCAGCAGCATCTATACGCTCAAGGGTCTTGTTCATATCGAGCATGTACACCCCCTCGTTGGTCTTCGCTATGAACTGCTCCATGTACTTGGTCTTCACGTTCGTGCCTATCCTTATACCTGCCGAGAGTATAAGCTTGTCT
Organism: Candidatus Nitrosocaldus sp.; assembly: GCA_025054855.1. Lineage (GTDB taxonomy): Archaea > Thermoproteota > Nitrososphaeria > Nitrososphaerales > Nitrosocaldaceae > Nitrosocaldus. Next base: position 140,597 of record JANWZS010000002.1, read on the forward strand.
ATGTTATCCACCATGCTCATGCACTATGCTTTAGCACTGTATAATTTTAAGCTTGAGTTTCACTGACTGGCGTGATGGGTTCATGGCATGGGTTCATAGCACAGCAGCCATACCCTTGATCACATCCATCTCCTCTAACCTGATGAGTTCGTTCATCTTGGCGATCCTCTCGCCTCCAACCACACCAGCCTTGATCATCCTCGAGCCTGTACCTACAGCAACATGTGCTATGTGGGCATCTGTACTCTCACCAGATCTATGCGATGTTACGAGCCTTATACCGTGCCTGCCTGCTTCCCTAGCGAACAGCAGCGCCTCATACAGGCTACCTGCCTGGTTGACCTTGAGTATGGCTGCATTGCACGCCCCATACTCCACCGCAGTCCCAAGCCTTGATACGTTGGTGACCAGCAGATCGTCCCCAGTTATGTACACACTACTGAACCTCTTCGTGAGTTCAGCCATGCCAGCAAAGTCCTCCTCGTGGAGCGGGTCCTCAACGTACACTAGCCTGTAATCCCTTATCAGACCACCAACGAACTCCATCTGCTCCTCCCTGCTCAGCAGCCTGCCGTGCCTCGAGTATGCATAGCCCTTACCATCCCAGAGCGATGACGATGCAAAGTCCAGACCTAGAGCAACATCCTTGCCTATAGAGTATCCAGCCTCTATACAAGCCTGCTCCACGGCCTCCAGCGCCTCCATGTTGGATGCCCTAGGGGCCCATGCACCCTCATCCCCCCTGCCGTATGTGAAGTACCTGTCCTTCCTCTCGAGTACGTCTCTAAGCATCCTGTGTACTCTGATGTTCATCCCCACAGCCTCCAGCATGCTCCTTGCGCCTATGGGCACTACCAGGTACTCCTGTATGTCTGGTGTACTCGGACCAGCATGCGCCCCTCCACCAAGCACGTTGCCCAATGGGTAGGGGAGCCTGTAATCCCTACCCCGCTCAGTACTCACAAGCCTAAACACAGGTTCATCCAGTGCCTTCGATGCAGCATCTATGGAGGCCATGCTCACAGCATACGCTACAGACCCTCCGATGATGGAGTAGTTTGGTGTATCATCTATACCCCTCAGCACATCGTATATGGCCTTTGGGTCCGATGCATCAACACCTATGAACCTCTCCCTGTTCTGGTTGAATACCTTGAGCGCATCATCCACGCTGTTGTTTGGGAAGCCTATGGCCTCATACCTGCCCTTGCTTGCGCCAGATGGTGCTGCTGCCCTGCCCATGTACCTTTTACCTGCTATCACGTCCACCTCTATACTCTCCTGCCCCCTGCTGTTGTAGCAGGGTCTGGCCTTTACTGCTGTCACCTCTGTGGTCATGCCCTACTACTCCTGAATGAATAGGCTAACTGCTCTCCACCTCTTCCTTCTTCCTCATAAGTACCTCATAGTAGAGGAGGAGCTGGTTTATGGTCTCTACCGTTGTAAGGAACATCCTCCTGCAGCAGTACCTCTTCACACCCATATCATCTAGGACTGCAGCAGGCTTCTCACCCATCCTAACCCTATTTACATATATATTGTATTTGTCAGCTATTAGACTACCGCATGTGAAGCACCTGACTGGGACTAGCATGCATATGCTTTAATTGAAGGGTATAAAAGTATTTCATGGGCGGGGGTCGCCAAGCATGGCCAAAGGCGCCAGACTGAGGCTCTGGTCCCTCAGGGGTTCGTGGGTTCAAATCCCACCCCCCGCACCAGCCACCAACCTCAGTGCCTTGTACATCAACTCCACACCCTCCTGCACCTCCTCCTCCCTTACTATGAGGGGCGGTATCACTCTTATCACCTTGAACCCAGCAGGGAGCAGTAGAAGACCATGCTTGAATGCGTTGAGCATGAACCTATCCCTGATGTCCTTGCTACTGAACTCAACCCCTATCATGAGCCCTATGCCCCTCACATCCACTATCTGTCCATTGCTATCCTCCGCAAGGTCCGCAAGTGCCTTCATCAGCAGGTCACCCATCCTCCTAGCGTTGCTGAGCAGACCATCCCTCTTGATCACATCTATAACCCTTGCACCTATGGCCAGATCTATCCTGCTCCCCCCTCCCCACGTGCTTGAGAGCACGCCCTGCTGCATAGGGTCCAGATCCCTCCTGTAGAGTGTAGCCCCTACCTGCAGCGCCTTTGCCACGGCCATTATATCTGGTGTTATGCCATAATGCTCGAATGCCCACCACATACCAGTCCTACCCATCCCAGACTGCACCTCATCCACTATGAGGAGTGTACCATACCTGTCTGCGTACTCCCTCAGCCTCCTTATGAACCTCCTGCTCGCAACGTTGTACCCTCCCTCCCCCTGCACTATCTCTGTCATTATGAATGCAACCTTGTTCTCCTTGAGCATACCCTCTATCGCATCTATCTCAGGGTCGTCATCGCTTGTACAGAACCTTATCCTCCTCACTGGGAGCTCGGGGAAGTTGCTCTTCTGTACTGGTTTGCTGAATGTGAATGTTAGTGCGCCTAGAGTCCTCCCGTGGAATGCGTTGATGCATGACACACCTGGGAGCGCGCCCATCCTCCTGTAGGCAATCTTTATGGCATTCTCCACAGCCTCAGCACCACTGTTTATGAAGAATGCCTTGAAGTTACTAGGCACTATGGATAGCAGCCTCTCTGCCAGATCTGCATGCTCCCTGCAGTAGAAGTCCTGCCCAGCTATCTTGTGTGCTCCTATGTTAGAGTACTCACCAAGCACATCCATCACATCTGGATGCCTGTAGCCTAGGGGGGATGCACCTATGTTAGATGTGAAGTCAAGGTACACATTACCATCCACATCCCTTATGTAGCACCCCTCACCATCCTCTATCACCAATGGGTAAACGAATGTGGAGTTGTAGCAGTTGCTAGCCATCCTATCTATCACTGCCTGAGCCTTATGCCCTGGAGGCTCGACCACTATCTTGCTATGCATGCATACCCTATACCATGGATGCAAAATAAGCATTTGGTCTAAGGGGTGGTGCGGGGGGTGGGATTTGAACCCACGAACCCCTGAGGGACGGGATCTCCTCTTCTGACTTAAGTCCCGCGCATCCAATGCTAGCATCTTTGGCCAGGCTTGGCTACCCCCGCATATCTACCTGGCTACCCCTACTCATCGTATTAAACCTTAGCAAGGTTAATAAGCACTCCACCAGATGAGATAGGAAGGTTATAGATGCCTCGGTAGCTCAGCCTGGCCAGAGCGCTTCCTTGGTAAGGAAGAGGTCGCGGGTTCGAATCCCGCCCGAGGCTTCACAGGCGATCCATCAGCGGAGTAGCCTCATAAGCTCCTCGTACATATTGAGGAATGCTCTGCCCTTCTCCGTTATCTTGAGTATATACCTGCCCTCTTCCTTCTCCTTGCCCTCCTCCTCCACCGTTATCATGTTGACCCTCTGGAGCAGGTCAACGTACTTGTTGATCGTCCTGCTATCCAACTTCGCCCTATGGGCTAGCATGGTCTTGTATATCCTTCCATCGGATAGGATATTGAGGATCTCATATATTATATCGAACCTCTCCCTCCTACCCTTTCTGTGCACAGAAAGGGTTACTTATGATACGATTTAACCTTAACGTGGTTCTAACATGTGATTTATAGTATATAATAGCATAATCATGCAGTTAATTCACTACTGAATGTTACCCCTGATCACCTCTGCCAGCACGTAGTGCAGTATGCTGCCACTCATGTAGTACCTCAACTCCATCTCAGTATCTATCCTTGCCAGAACCCTTGCCCTACCCATGCTACCATCTGCCCTGTGTATCACCACTTCCAGAACCTTCCTGGGCTTGAGATCATCCACGAGTACATCGAACGTCTCATCACCTTTTATGGCAAGTGTATCCGCATTGCAATCGATGAACTGTAGGGGGAGTATGCCCATCTCTACCAGGTTGCTCCTGTGTATCCTCTCGAAGCTCTCAGCCATGACTGCCCTAACGCCGAGCAGCTTAGGCCCCTTGGCTGCCCAGTCCCTCGAGCTCCCAGCACCGTAATTCTTCCCTGCTATAACGACCAGGGGCACGCCCTCCCTCATGTAGCGCATAGCAGCATCATACACGCTCATGACCTCACCACTTGGATAGTGCACAGTATAACCCCCCTTCATCCCTCTAGCCTCCACACCCTTGTACCTGAGCATCCTGTTCTCTACCCTGCCAGTGAACGTACCTCTAACCATGACCTCCCAGTTGCCCCTCCTTGCACCGAAGGTGTTCAACCTCGCCATGTTCACACCAAGGCTGAGCAGGTACCTCCCAGCATCAGAGTCTGGGGTTATCGGACCCGCTGGGGAGATGTGGTCAGTGGTCACGTTATCCCCGAATACCATGAGTGCCCTAGCACCGACTATCCCAGAGGCCCTCCTCTCACCCTCCTCCTTGCCCAACCCAAAATCATCCAGGAATGGAGGCCTCTTCACGAACGTGTTGTTATCATCCCATCTATACATATCGCCGCCCTCTGCGTGTATGCCCTCCCACTCTGGTACAAGGTCACCGAGCATGGAGTACATGCCAAAGTCCTCCCTCCTGATCACTCTACTCAGTGCCTCATCGACCTCCTTGCTCGATGGCCATACATCCCTTAGGTACACTGGCGTACCATCTGTGGTGTAGCCTATAGGCTCCCTGCTGATATCCATGATCCGCCCTGCTAGAGCATACGCAACCACCAGGGGAGGGGACATGAGGTAGTTCGCCCTGACATCTGGATTGATCCTGCCCTCGAAGTTCCTGTTGCCCGAGAGTACAGCAGCAGCAACCACACCACTCTTCCTTATCGCATCGCTGATCTGAGGGGGTAATGGTCCACTGTTCCCTATGCATGTAGTACATCCATACCCTACTATGTTGAAGCCCAGCATCTCAAGGTACCTGAGTAGACCTGCCCTCTTGAGGTACACCTCGACCACCCTCGACCCTGGTGCAAGGCTGGTCTTGACATGTCTAGGCACCCTAAGCCCAAGTTCGTATGCCCTCTTGGCCAGGAGTGCAGCGGCAACCATGAGGTAAGGGTTGCTGGTATTGGTACAGCTGGTTATGGCTGCTATCACCACGCTACCATCCCTGAGCCTCTGCTCCTCACCATCTATCTTGACCAACACCTCCCTGCCCTTGCCATCACTCAGCCTTGCTACTCCATCGTACGCATCCTCCAGCCTCCTCCTCTCCCATGGGAGCGATGGCCCAGCTATGCTGGGCTCAACACTGCTCAGATCGAACTCCACTACCCTGCTGTAGTGCACATCCTTACCAGCATGCCCATACATACCCTGTGCCCTGTAGTACGCCTCTACAAGGGCAACATGCGGGTCATCCCTACCGGTGAGCCTCAGATACCCTATCGTTGCATCATCCACGGGGAAGAGCGCAGCGGTTGCACCGTACTCTGGTGCCATGTTGGCTATGGTAGCCCTGTCTGGTACCGAGAGCGAGCCTACACCCTCACCGAAGAACTCCAGGAACTTATCCACCACGCCATGCCTCCTCAGCAACTCCGTGATCGTGAGCACTATATCTGTGGCAGTTACACCCTCTCTAGGCTGATTGTAGAGCCTAACCCCAACCACATCTGGCACTATGCTGACTGGCTGGCCGAGTACTGCTGCCTCTGCCTCTATACCCCCAACACCCCATCCGAGTACTCCAAGCCCGTTGATCATGGTTGTATGCGAGTCCATACCAAGGCATGTGTCAAAGTATACTGTATCCTGCTCTAGAACTGCTACCCTAGCGATATGCTCAAGGTTCACCTGATGGATTATGCCAGTACCTGGGGGGAAGAGCCTGAAGTTCCTGAATGCCTGTTCAGCCCATCTGAGGAACTCGTACCTCTCTCTATTCCTATCCAGTTCGAGCCTCATGTTGAGGGTTAGGGCATCACTGCTACCCCAGTGATCGACCTGAACGCTATGATCTATAACCAGATCCACTGGCACCAATGGGTTCACTACCCTTGGGTCCAATCCGTTATTCGCTACGATCTCCCTCATCAGTGCCAGATCGACTAGTGCAGGTACACCAGTGTAATCCTGCATGATCACCCTGGCAGGTTTGAATGGGACCTCTACAGCCCTGCTTGGCTCCCATCCCTTTATGGTGTTGAGATCATCCTCAGTTATGCTCCTACCATCTATGTTCCTTGCTATGGACTCCATTATTATGCGCACTGTATATGGCATCCAGGAGTACATGCTCACATCGTAGTACCTTACAGATCTACCATTCAGATCGAGCCTGCTGATCTGCATATCCCTGATACGCTTCAAGGGGATTTTAACCTATCCTTAACCTATGCATCCTCCTCTAATGATAAAAATAAAGGTATGGCATGGAGCATTCTCTACCTGCTTATCGTGCGTAGGGATATCCAGTAATACTTGCCGTCAACCTTTACGAATGAATCAAGGAAGCCTATGTATGCACTGCTCATATCTGCATAATCCTTCTCCATGGCTTGGCTCTCAAGCAGATCTGTAGGCATAGCATTTACCGATGGATCAGATGGATGGAAGCCCTTGTAGAGTTCTGCCAGCCTAGTCAACTCCTCCTGAGTATGCTGTGTTCTATATGCATTGTATATCAACGACTTGATTGTATGATACTCATCCTCTGTAAGTGTAATAGATGCTCCTGCACTTGTAGGATAGTAACCAAATACAGGCAGATCGGTTAGAGTATAGCAACCATCTGGATCTTTGCTCCATACCTTACTCCAACTATTGATGAGTTCTTCATACCCTTTATCCACTCGCTCTATCACTTGCTCCAGCTTTGGTACCTTGCTAAGATCATCAATCGTTAGGGTTACGAAGCCAAGTCTCTTCACCTCATCTTGACTTAGTGGACATCTCTTGTTTGAAGAATCAACATTAACATCGTATCTATCAACTATAAGCGTAGCGTACTGTAACTTTGGTCCTGCTATAGCACTGAATATTAGTGATGCTGATACTACCAATGTTGCAATTGCTCCAGCATACATGAGCATCTGCTTCTTGCTTATATTCATGCTATCCATCATCACACATCTCTATATCCGTATCCCAAGATATAAATCTAAACTTTTTTGTCATTTTTTTGACAAATAATCTTATCATATATGACCAGAATTGCTATGATTAATGCAGCAAAAGGTGATAACCGCATTAATTATAGCAGCATTGGTTGCTAGCAGCACTGCTGTGTATGCAGCAGATGTAACATGGGACTATACAAACGATGTGCTTGTAAGTTATGCCGATGAGGATAAGCAACAGGCAGAGAGCCATATAGTTGCTAGTGGAAGTAACAACAACTATCTAGTTACAGCATTGATGGATAATACCACAACAAGCTCATACAGGTGTAGAGCATACAACTCAACAGATGCAGGGAATACATGGACAGATAGAGGGTTCTTGCCAGTTGATCAGGGAGAAGCATCTAACGATCCTGTAGTTGCTAGTACTACAGATGGCAGGTTCTTCATAGCATCTTCGTTTACATCAACCTCATCAAGGATAGTATACTGGGTATCAAATGATAATGGTAGTACATGGAGTGGTCCAAACACTGTAGCATCTGCCAGTGGTACTGTGAGGGTTGATAAGCCATGGATAGTAGCAGATACAAAGGATCCTAACAGTCAGTACAGGAACAATGTATATGCATGCTGGACAGAGATAAATGGTAGTAATTATGCTATAAAGTTCAGGAAGATATGGCCTTCTCTTAGCTCCGTGATCACAATAGCTTCACCATCAAGTCCATCATGGGTTCAGTGGTGCAATATGGTAGTAGGTAAGAGTGGCATAATCTATATAACATGGATGAGGTATGATAGTACTACCAATACTTACGATGTAAGAATGAAGAGATCATTCGATGGAGGAGCAACATGGACTACTGCTAGTACTATTGCTACATTCAATTACGTTAATACCGTTTATAGTTATGGTTCAGCAATAAGAATTAGCAATTCTCCTCATCTAGCAGTGGATAACGACTGGAACATACATTTGGTTTATGTTACAAAGACATCAGCAGGAGATACAGAGATAATGTATAGGAAGATAACCAATTGCACAGGCACTTCATCATGTACCCTATCTACACCCCTTAATGTATCAAATAACAGCAAGGACCAATGGGAACCTGCCATAATGGTATCTGCAAAGTCAAATACAGTGCATATAACAGCACTAGATAAGAGAGATGATACACATAATAATGCATGGAAGCTATGGCATTATCATTGCCATCTTAGCACTAACTCATGTACAAACATCTCGACTGGTACTCTGTTAGGGTAACTGATCAGGTAACCTATGTGTATAATTCGGATGCTACATTCATAGGCCATTATCATGGCATAGCAGCAAGCACAATAGTGAATACCAGTGCTAGAGAGGCATACACCGTATGGACAGATTCTAGGCTATACAACAATAACCAGGATTACAACATATTCTATGACAGGCTAACATGGTATTACTACATATTTTTATTTAGGCTATTAATATTAATCATCTATGATCGCTAGCCATTGCTATCATCTTGCCATCTTATCAAATGGATCTATATTGTTGTATCTTCACTTCAAGTCACTCGCTCTAATATCATCATTTATCAATAGTGATCATTGCATAAATATCGGATTTTTATCTACCATCTTTCTTAGCGTAGCGATGTGTTGACCCTTATAGTATGCTCCATGCTGTACACCGCTGGGCATCGCTCCCTTGCAAGTCTGAGCACATCCTCAAGCACTGCCCTATCCGCATTCTCAGCCTCTGCATCCACATCGAAGTTTATGCTCTCAGTTATGGGCTCATTAGCAACATCCAGGGTCTTTGCGAAGTTTATTGTACAGTTGGATGAGACCCTGAGCCTCTTCAGCCTTATGCCTTTGCTTGCTGCTACACTTGCGAATGTGGCTATGAAGCATGATGTGAGCCCTGCTATGCAGTACGCCATGGGCCCTAGCCTGTTACCCTGCCCTCCGAGCCATGTAGGGCTATCTATCTCAAGCACCTGCTTGCCCTTCTCATAGGCCATCTCGCTCCTGAACTGGAAGCCCTTACTAGAATCCAGTACCCACTCACCCTCTAACCTGATAACCTTCCTCAACGCACTCCTATCCCTCTTACCCTGCTCCACGAACGCCGATACCCTGCTGAGATCTACGTTGTTTATGACCATCTCTGCCATGCCCTTACTTCACCACCGATGTATAAAAGCCTATGGAGGCATCACTTGCCTCCTGTACTTCTTTGGGTTCTTGAGGAATATCTTCTTGCAGCCATCGCAGCAGAAGTGGTACACCTTACCCTCGTACTCCGCTGTGACTGCAAGGTCATCATCAAGTTCTATACCGCAGACTGGGTCCAGTACCCTCATCAGTCCTAGAACCTAGGACCTGCTATTTAAAGCATTAGAGCATCTCATAGCAGGTACCTGATGAACCACTCCCTAGCCTTATCTGCCACCTGCTCAAGCGCACCTGGCTCCTCGAAGAGGTGTGTAGCGCTGGGTATAACCTCAAGCCTCACCGTGCAATCCCCCTTGAATCTACCCATAGCCTCTCTGTTCAATCTCAGCACTGGGGTATCATAGCCTCCAACCAGCAGCAGTGTAGGAGCGCTTATCTTACTGAGGTATGGAGTAGCAAGATCGACCCTGCCTCCCCTCAAGACTATGGCCCTCACATACCTAGGGTATCTGGTATATGCTATGAGGGCTGCTGCAGCACCAGTGCTTGCACCAAAGTATCCTATCCTCAGGTCTTGACCTATCAATCGCTCAAGCCACGTAACAGCATCAACCAGCCTGGATGCGAGCAACTCTATATCGAACCTGTACCTTCCAGTCGAGTCTGCTGCATCCTCCTCCCTAGTTAGCAGGTCGAGCATGAGCGTGCTTAACCCAGCACCATTCAGTACCCCTGCTACGAACCTGTTCCTTGGGCTGAACCTAGAACTCCCTGAGCCATGTGCAAAGACTACCATGCACTCCCTGTGTGATGATAGTACGAGATCGCCCTCTATGTATCTGCCCTTCCCCTCCTCTACAGTGCTTATATCTATCCTTACACTCCTTACTTCCATGGAGTATTATATTGGGGGATTTAGATAACCGTTGATGGTATCCATGTTTACAACCCTATTTCATGATATGGGAAGATGCCTCGTGATAGAACGCAACAGTACCCTGTACGGTACCCTTGGCAGATTTCCATACATGCCTAACCTTATATATTCCTCAAGCATACTCTATATGTGCAGAGTAACGAACTGAAGAAGGTACTGCTGGATATGCTTGATAAGGATACAGAGTTCAGGCATGCCGTAGCAGGGCTCATAGGCTACAAGGAGATACTTGATAGGATAGCTAGTCTGGAGGATAGGGTAGT
>JANWZS010000030.1 GCA_025054855.1 Candidatus Nitrosocaldus sp.
TGCCCCTAGGCCCTAGGCTGGTCTTCACGATCTCAGCAACCAGCTTGGCTGCTGTTATGTTGTTCCTCTGTGCCTCCCTGCCTCTGGTCTGTGCTGTACCCTCCTTCAGTATCAGGACTGGTATCTGACCTGCTTGCTGCATAGACAACTCAAATCACCAGTATGCGCTACCTCCATGGGATATTTTATCCTTCCTGAAGAAGGTTTATAATACCTGCTCAAGGTCTTCGCATAGTATGAGGATATACCTCCTCTATTCCCTCATACCTGCCATACTCATCCTATCATGTGCAAGTGCGTATGCAGAGGAGGTTAAGGCAGGTATATGGCTGATCAACGTGGATAGGTTCGATACCTCAACAGGCTCATACAATGTGGACTTTTACATATGGTTCAGGTGGTCTGAAGGCAGTGAGAGGCCAGTGAACTTCGAGTTCGCCAATGGTAGAGCAGCATCCATAGATGTGATAAGGCAGTCCGATGGCTACTACGAGGCCAGGGTTAGGGGTACGTTCGTAAAGAAGTTAGACTTTGCAAACTATCCGTTCGATGAGCATGCGCTTACCATAGAGGTCGAGGATAAGGTCAAGGGTATAGATGATCTAGTATTCGTGCCAGACAGGGATGCTAGCGGGATAGATGAGGAGTTGAGCATCCCTGGATGGTACATGAAGTCATGGAGTATAGATGTTGAGGAGCACAGGTACCCAGATGCAACGTACTCTAGGCTCATATTCTCGTTCACCCTTGCCAGGTACACACTCTCCACACTGCTCAAGAGCATACTGCCTATAACTGTAATCTCAACCATAGCGCTCCTGACATTCTTCATATCCCCAAAGAACTTCGCCCAGAGGATAGGGATAGGTGTGACAACGCTACTCGCTGGTGTTGCTGCACACCTCAACCTTACAGGTCAGTTGCCCCAGATAGGCTATCTCACGTTCGCTGATAAGATAATGATAATAGCGTATGGTATATTCCTGCACGGGCTGATCACAACTACGCTGGTGATAAGGGCCCTAGACAGGGAGAGGGGCGAGTATGCACAGTACGTGAACAGGAGAGCATTGGAACTGGTCCCTGTAATAGTTGGGATACTGGCGGTGCTACTCTTCCTAGGCATGGATGTAGTTATCGTAGGAGCAGTTAACGGGTGGTTGGCAATGGGTTGAGGTTGAAGGATAGTATGCGTACATACTAGAGGTCGAGCCCAAAGGCCTCTGCAACGTTCTTGAACGACTCGTATGACTTGAGGTACTCTATACCCTTCTCTGTTATTATGTACTTGCGTGTGCCCTCATCCACCCTCTCCTCTATAAGCCCTGCACGTACGAGCTGCTCAGCGACCTTCACGAACCTGTTGTATGGCATGTTGGCACTCCTGAGCATATGCGTTATGTTCACCCCATCCCTACCGAATGCCCTTGCTATGTTGAGTACATCGCCTATTATCCTGAACGAACTCCTGTGCACCATCCCGTACCCTGAGAGGGATTGGTGCTACTCGCTATAAATAATTTTATGTTAGAAAGTTTAACAACGCATGCAATCTGACTAGACTAACCAACGGAGACCACCGACCAGCAGACTAGCCGATCACCAGCTGCAGCGCATCCCTCCATCGTTCGGGGTTCTTCTAGGCAGGCACTACTACTATCTACAGCATGGATCTGTTATGCACCCAGTCTCGGCCTCAGCATGGCATGGGCACTCACACTCATCCCTGCTGACTATGCTATCGTATACAAGCCTGTGCTCCGTACACTCTACGCATACGTTCATGCCATTACTGTACACGCCTACAATAAATAATCTTTCATGCTAAGTTTAAGATATGATTAGCTTTATCTGGGTGAGATCTTAATCATAACTTAAAAAAGATTTAAATTCTAACAGATCATTAGAGTTAACATGCGAGGAAAGCAGATAGTGCTGACAGCGGATAGATCGTTGCTATCAAACTACAGGGATAACATGCTCTTCGGCTTCGTTGCATGCATGCCAGTCGAGAAGATCTCCAAGCAGCTCTACTACAGGGTGTTCTGCCCAGCGGTACCAGCAGACAAGGCTACTGGGGAGGCGCTCTTTGCACCTCTAGGGCTAAGGAGGATAGAGTCAAGCCTGATGGATGGATTTGGGAGGGAGAGTGTAGTGGTTGCACACTGCGACCATCTGGAGAAGGCTATAGGAGAGGAGACCAAGGTAGTGGGTATAAATGTGATGGACCCCCTGGGCATAGGACCCATAACTACATCGATCTCAGGCAGGCCATACACACCATACACAAGGTACACCTTCGAGGAGCTTATGAGCAGGGTGAGGAGGCTGAAGGAGAGGTACAGGTTCAAGGTGGTGGTGGGGGGAGCAGGGGCATGGCAGCTCTACAGGAGGGAGGATAGGGAGAGGCTGGGCATAGACCATATAGTGTTTGGCGAGGCTGACAATCACTGCGTAGAGATGTTCCAAGATATAATCGATGGGCATGCTAGGGAGTTCATGTCCGTGCTGACCAACAGGATAGGGGAGATACCGTACATAAGGAACCCAACATGCAACAGTACCATAGAAGCGATGAGGGGTTGTGGGAGGGGTTGTGACTTTTGCGACCCCAATAGGAGGATGAAGCGAGACCTCCCAGTTGAGAGGCTGAAGAAGGAGGCAATGATAAACCTCAGGTATCACACGTGTATATGGCTGCTCTCAGATGAGATAATGCTCTATGGATGCGACAACAAGGATATGTACCCCAACAGGGATGCCATAGTCACGCTCTACAGGGAGCTGAAGTCCCTTGGCAATGTTGATTACGTTGGGGCTGTGCATGTAACGCTATCATCTGTGGCTGCAGACCCAGAGTGCATAGCAAGGATAAGGGAGATAAACAACTTCAATGCAAGTAGATGGAATGGTATACAGCCTGGGATAGAGACTGGTTCCGTTGAGATGTTCAAGAGGCATATGCCACTGAAGGCCAAGCCATTCTCGCCAGAGGAGTGGCCTGAGGTCGTTGAGGAGGGGATAAGGATACTCAACGAGAACTACATATTCGCTGCATGCACACTGGTCATGGGCCTACCAGGGGAGCAGGATGATGATGTCAAGGATACCATAGAGTTGGTGAAGAGATTGGATGGATATGCGTTCGTTGTTGTGCCACTGCTCTGGACCGATTACTTTAGGCCAGAGAACTCGCTTACAACAGAGAGGTTCACCAAGCTGCACTGGAAGCTCTACTACCTATGCTGGAAGATAAGCACAAAGGCGATATACAACTGGATATGGTATGCAACTGCACACTTCCCACCGTTGTTCAGGCAGGTAGCAGGTATAGTAGGGAAGTTTGGTGCAGCATATCAGTTGAGGTATGTGAGGGATAAGGCAAGGAGCATACTGGGAGAGGATCCTGACTTTGATAACATCTAAGAAATAATTATTATTGTTGTTAGGATGAAATGATGTCAGGATAACCGCCTCTTATAAGGTTATGCCATAGCATAAATACATGCATTAACCTCGCCACTGACCTTATTACGCTAGCATTCCATGGAAATCTATTGTAGAAATGCCTTAATCTGCTCCTTAGGATAGACACCATCGCTCTATGCTATTCCTATACTTGAACCTCTGATGCTCATATCTTGCTAAGGCTATCCAGTGCTGGCCTATACCATAGACCATTGTCTACAATAACCAAGGGCTTATTAATACAGTACAGTACTCAAGCACCTCTCTTTGAGTCTCAGCATCTATAACGCTCCTAGTATATGAGCACCTTACTACCAGTACCTCCTTGCTATCCACATCTCTAGCATATATGAATATATGCTTGTCATGTAACCTAACCTTCGTCTCATCTATGGCAATCGCTCTACTATCCTTTCTTCCTGTTGGGCATGTAGTACACTTAATGCATACTAGCCTAACAGCATGCGAGAACCTACCGAGCATTGCTACCTTCCTATAA
>JANWZS010000031.1 GCA_025054855.1 Candidatus Nitrosocaldus sp.
CTTATGTCTACAGTTGACATATCTAGTGTGTGGTCGTTGCACTGGAACCTTGGGATGGGGTTGTTGAACTTGGCCGAGCATTGATTGCACACGTACCATACTCCTAGCATAGTGGAATTCTTCTCTGTTATTGGTGTATTGCATGATGGACACATAAGCCTACCGTTTATACTGTTGAACTTCTCCTTCTCCCCTATGAATCCACATGATATATGCTCTATTAGATGCATCTTCTTTACATTCTTCGAGTTGCACTCTGGACAGTATAGGCTTATCCTATTGAGTATGTTGTTGTGTATTGGGCATACAAGTATCTTATCGTATACATGCCTCTCTAGAATACCGTTCCTCACTGCATTCTCCAGCATATCTGTAGTTATGCCCAGTTCCTCCAGCACTGGATAATGGATACTTCCGTGTCCATCTATCACTGGGAGTACAGTATCTGTCTTGCTTATAAGTATCTCCATAGGGTTCTCAACCGTTCTCTTCATCATATCATACCACCTATATAGAATACAACTATGCATATCACTGCCATGAACACTGTATGCCTTAAACCAGCAAGCATAGAGCCATCACATATCTTACCTATTCCCAGACCACCGAATATCGCTTCTATTAGACCCATATGCAGCATGATCTCCCTCATCTCTCCTATATTAGCGGTGTTCAGTTTAAATAGTGAATTACTACTACCGTTGTTGTTACTGGTATCCGCAAACATCCTAGTCATACCCTCCACGCTAGCAAATAGGTTAGTCGATAGCATTACGGCTATCACCACATATATTATATAGGAGATGTACACTATATGCTTGTAAGACGAGAGTTTAGCCTTCCTCTCCTCCTCTAGCATATGCATAGCATACACATTGTTGTACGTACGCTCTAGTATTATAGGTATATTCCCACCATTTATCACGAGTATCTTTATAACATGTGCCACACTTCTACCAATAGGCGTGACTAGGTCACTTGAGAACCTGCCAAACGCATCATCCATATTCGATCCAGTCACTATGTTGAGAAGCAGTCTCTTAACAGCATTACTTAGAGCATCTGGCTTGATATCTGATGCAGTCTGTAGAGCAGCCATGATGTTAAGACCGTTCTTGGTCGATTCACGTAGGTGGAGAATGAAGTGTGCAAGGTTCTTATCTATTGCTGAGGATAGTCTATCCTTATGCACCATCCTTATGGTAAATGGTACTACACATACTACACCTGCTAGGATTAAAGCTAACGCAGGTTTTGTATTATACAGTAGCAGTATGGCAAGCATGCTTCCTGCTATACAACCAATGATTACAAGCTTAAACCCAATGCTTCTATTATACTTCACCATCTAAGTATTCACCTCATAGACTTGCCTATCATGCTATCTGAGATCAGGAGCATTATCATCCCCATTATAGGTATGAACACATACACCACTAGCCTCATAATATCGATGGCACTCATTCCCACCGTATCGAACCCTAGCATGCCTAGTATGACCAGCATTATTATTGTGAGTATTGGGAAGACTATCATCATAACTATATACATCTCTCCTAGTATGTTCATACTCTCTATACTCTTCTGTATCCTACCCCTCTTCTCGCTCATCTGTATATCTGCTGTGTTGAGTATGTATTCTGTAACATTCCCTATCCTATATGCATCTATCAGCCCTGCAAGGAACTTCCTGTATGCCCCAACAGATCTCTCCTCTAGCATCTTCAGCGCATTGATCATATCTATCCCAAGTGCCACCCTACTCATAACCCATCTCAGATCCTTTGCGAACTGACTATTATTATCATCCCCAGATGCCATATGTGCGATCACATTCTCCAATTTCATACCAGCACTGGTCAGCACAGCCATTATACCTATCTTGCTGGCCATCTCCTGCTCTATCCTATTGATCCTGATACTTGCTCTTACTCGTGGATACGCATAGAATAGCATGAATACCACAGCGAAAGTGTAGAGCGGTATGGCTAGTGTGTAAGCTGGAAGAGTACTGTATAGCATATCATATATTAGAATAACTATAGCAGAGACCACACCACCAACTATAGCCATGAAGATAGTATATGCTAGGTATGCAGATGGTTGGATCTGCATCATAGCAAGTCTGAGCCCACTCTCTAACGATGGTATATGCATGGATGAGGTTATACCTCCAAACGTTCTATATGCTATCTTCTGCAATGGGAGCACTATATGTGAATCATCCTTCTTACTCATCTTCAAGTTCACAGTTCTATTCATAATCATCATACATGCACCGTTATCCTTAACCTCTCATACAACATCCTTGGATTCGTGTAGAACTCGCCTATGTATCTGTTGACCTCATCGAAACGCCTTATCCTTCTCAACACCAGCCAGTCGAGCACATACTTCCTTATCCTTATGTTATCCTTAACTATACTCTCATCCAACCCGAATCTCTTGGTTATCTTCTCCATCGCAATGCTCCTATCAGTATATACAGCCTCATCACTATTAGCATCGTACACAAATGAATCGATATATCCTATTCCAGTATCTGTCATACCGCTGATCTCTGCAACCTCAACAACTCTCCTTATACTCCTCCCATTACTACTCCTAAACCTCGAGAGTAAGAGTATGATATCTAGGCTAGAGGCTACCAGTTGTGCTGGCACGTTGAGTGGTGGAGATACAAGCCTGCTGATCACGGCATCAACAGAATCACCATGTACGGTTGATAATCCTCCATGCCCAGTAGCCATAGCCTGGAAGAGCGTATACGCCTCATTACCTCTCGTCTCTCCCACTATTATTACATCAGGCCTCTGTCTCAGTGCTGCTCTCAGTAGATCGAATAGGGTTATCTCATTATTGACTTGCCCAACGAAACTCTGCCTCGATACCGACTGTATCCAGTTCTCATGCGGAAGGTTGAGTTCTGCGGTATCCTCTATACTTACTATCTTGTTGTTGAGAGGTATAAGGGATGCGAGTGCATTGAGTAGCACGGTCTTGCCACTGGCAGTACCTCCTGCTATCAGCATGGTCATACCCTTCTCTATGCAGTACCATAGATATGCTGCAAGTTCGCTAGTCAGTGTTCTGAAGTGTATGAGGTCTACTATGGTTATGGGGTCAGACCTGAATCGTCTTATAGTGAATGTACTACCCTTCTTAGTTATCTCCTTTCCAAACGTTATGTTTATCCTACTGCC
>JANWZS010000032.1 GCA_025054855.1 Candidatus Nitrosocaldus sp.
AAGGATGAATACAATATGACTAGTAATTATTTTGATTCTAACATACCATTAGAACGATTAGATTCTCATATATACTTCACTGGCACTCAGATAAACTACTACCTTGTATGCAAGAGGAAGCTATGGCTCTTCTCTCACAACATGGAGTTGGAGAGTGAATCTGATGTAGTGCTACTAGGAAGGTTACTACATGAGCAGAGTTACAGGAGCAAGAGTAAGAGGATGCGAGAAGTCTCTATGGAAAGGGTGAAGATAGACTTCATAGAGAAGGCCAATGAGGTACATGAGGTTAAGAGGAGCAGGAAGATGGAGGATGCCCATGTGTATCAGTTGCTCTACTACCTCTACTTCATCAAGCACTACACTGGCAGGGTTATGAGAGGTATCATAGACTATCCATTGCTAAGGAAGAGGGTCAGCATAGAGTTGAGCGATGAGAGGGAGAGGGAGTTGCAGAGCATCCTGGATGACATAGCACGAATAGTTGCACTGCAGAAGCCCCCAGAAGAAGAGTGGAAGAGGTACTGCAGGGCATGTGCATACAGGGAGTTATGCTGGTGCTGAGGTAGATATGGTATGAGGGATTACTACATCTTCAAGAGCGGGAGGCTGAGGAGGCATGAGAATACCATAGAGCTTGAGTTCAACGATGGGAAGAAGGCCATACCTGTGAATGACATACACTCATTGCACTTATTCGGCGAGATAGATATCAACACTAAGCTGATAACATTCCTTAACCAGCATGGTATACCGATACACTTCTACAACTACTATGGCTACTACTCAGGCTCATTCTATCCTAGGGAGAGGCTCGTGTCTGGCTTCCTGCTCGTTAAGCAGGTCGAGCATTACCTTGATAGTGGAAGGAGGTTGGAGATAGCAACTGAACTGGTCAATAGCGCATTGCACAACATACTCTCTAACCTTAACCATTATAAGAAGAACGGCAAGGATGTTGATAAATTCATTGATGCCATAGAGGAGGAGAGGAGGCATCTTGCTGAGTGTAGAGATATAGCAGGTATAATGGGTATTGAGGGTAGGGCTAGGGAGCATTACTACTCATCATTCGATACCTTGCTTAGAGATGAGTTCAGGTTCGAGAAGCGGAGCAGGATGCCACCAGGGAATATGCTCAATGCACTCATCTCGTTCGGTAACTCGCTTCTGTATGCTACAGTGCTGACAGAGATATACCATACACAGCTCAGCCCAACTATAAGTTACCTTCATGAGCCTGGAGAGAGGAGGTACTCTCTAGCACTGGATATAAGTGAGGTGTTCAAGCCAGTGATAGTGGATAGGGTGATATTCAACATAGTAAATAAGAGGATAATAAAGGAGGAGCACTTCTTTGAGGAGTTGAACGGATGCTATCTTAATGATAAGGGAAGGAGGATATTCATTGAGGAGTACCAGAAGAAACTTGATACAACTCTAAAACACGTTAGGCTGAAGAGACATGTATCGTATCAGAGGCTGATAAGGATTGAATGCTTCAAGTTGGTTAAGCATATACTAGGGGAGAAGAAGTATATAGGATTCAAGAGCAGCTGGTAAGACGTTGCTTGCTTTATTTACTTGCTGTTATCACTCTCATTAGCACTATTCAGCCTATTGTTCAGCCTATCTCTATCTGGATCCTGTACAGTGCTAGAACCTCTATCCTCAAGGTACACCTGATACACCTTATACGGATCTACAAACTTTGTATAACTCATACGTTCCATCATCAGTTACAGGTATCTTTAACAGTGATATAACCCTCTCATCATTACGTGTTGATGCATTCATGTACTTCTTAAAATAGTAACTTGCGCCAGCATAAAGATTAAGCATATCCTGCAGATTCACTAGGCCTATGAAGTGATAGATGGTGAATACTGCCTTACACATTGCGCATGATAGTACGATGTTATTATTGTACATGTAGAGCGAATGTGGTGAGAGCGCTGCAGGTAACAGTACTCCTCTTATCCTTGCATAGAGTAATATATGGCACATATCTATTCTATCATGTCTATTGCGGTTAGAGAATATTGGTATAACGGATATCGATGGATCGCCTGAGGATATATTTACATCAATTAGAACATCTGCTTCATCTGTATTGCTTACGTACATTATCTTATGGTTGAGCTGCTGTAATGAGTGCTCCATGATCATCTCCATGAACCTCCTTACCAATGTTGGAGAACCAACTCTTATCTGGCTATTCAGGGAGCATCTTATCTCCATGTATATACTTTTGTTTAGTATTAATATATACATTGTTATGATAGAATTCAGTAATACTGAATTCTCCGTTCCTTGCCATGCCTAAGATTAAATTTGGTTGTGTACTGTATCTGGCTATGAAAGTAGTAGTGGTATATGATGTTAGTGTAGAGAGGATCAACGATGTAAGAAAGGTACTCAAGCAGTATCTCTCATGGGTACAGAACTCTGCGTTTGAAGGTGAGCTGAGCGAGGGGATGCTTGAAGAGTTGAGATCTAGACTCTACGAGGTTATAGATCCAGCTGTTGACTCGATAATAGTATATACTGTAAGCAATCCGAGATGGATGGATAGGAGGATATGGGGTATTGAGAAAGGAAGCACAGAGAATATTCTATAAGTTTATATATGGCTAGTCAACATTTATAAATAACGTATACGACTGAAGGTTGACTGGTTCCCCTTTGATATGGGTGGAGAGGGTATATAAAGGGTCAAGCATGAGAAGGGGAGGCGCCAGGGGGGTTTGAATCGAACTATAGTAGGATTGAAAGCTTATATGGCAAGTCACATCCTCGATATATTCTGATGTTTGAATCGAACTATAGTAGGATTGAAAGATTCAATGACGTTGACTAACACGTCAACGTCAAACTTCGTTTGAATCGAACTATAGTAGGATTGAAAGGTTATTGTGAACGGCGGAGTAACTCTGAACTCT
>JANWZS010000033.1 GCA_025054855.1 Candidatus Nitrosocaldus sp.
TCCTTGCCTACCCTTCTGCCTAGAGCACCAACACTGACACTCAACTCATCCATACCCTTGCTCAGGGAGGCGACTACAACCCTTAGAGCCACCAACTCCTCATCGTGTCTCTTGAACCCCTCCTGCATATCCATCCTGAGAGACTTGATCTCCTCATCGTGTCTCTTGAACCCCTCCTGCATATCCTTCCTCATATCCTCTATGCTCTTCCATACCCTAGCGAACTCCTCATCATGCCTCCTGAACCCCTCCTGCATATCCTTCCTTAGGTTCCTGATCTCCTCCTCTACCCTTAGGAACCTCTCCTCGTTCCTTGCCTGGTTCTCTGCCATCCTCTCCTCTACGCTAGCGATTCTATCCAGTATCTCCTTGTAGCCTATCAGCCCTGCTACGGCATGCCTGAACTCCCTATCCTGCTCAAGCATATCCAGGAATGTCTTCTTCAACTCCTCCCTCTGCTGCATATATAGAGTAGGAGCAGGCGGTATATAAGGTATGGTGCACAAGTCTTCTCATGAGATGGAGTATCTCCTATGCAATGATGCCTCTAGTTAGTTGTATGAATCTGCATGATCATGTGATGGTGTGTGGGGTACTGCACGTCAACTGCAATAGTTCACTTATCACGCATGAACTATCGTATACTATGTTGTTCCTACCAGTGCGTGGGGATGCAGGGCAACTGCTCATGGATGTTACTAGGTACATCATGCTGAGGATGCTCATCTCCCTAGGCGTGATCGATGGTATGATGCTCGCACTCAAGAGTGAACTTGTAGTGTGCAGACAGGATAGCATAACCAGGTTCACCAACGTGAGCGAGGGTTACAGGTCGGTCTATGGTGCATGCATAAAGCGTGATAAGAGGTATACACTAGCCATATGCCTGGAGAGGGATCTATCCATACACTCATACTTTGATATGCTCGAGCTTGGAAGGCGTGTATCCCATGAGCTGACCCATCTGTACGCATTCGAGAGGTATCCTAACAATGCCAGGATAGTGCACCACTACATAGATGAGGCTGTCAGAGAGGGTAGGGAGGCTGAGATGGTAGCATACAGGGATATGCAGATCAGGTTGAATGGTAGAACTATGAACATGAAGGTATATGATGTGAAGGAGACTTGCAGGAGGGCACTGAAGTGCCGTGAATGAGCCACAAATGGATCAGATAATGGATGAATGACTGGAGGTAGCCTACTCGTATCTAATCCAGTCTTACCCTCTCTATACCCAACTCACCATATACGAATCAGGGCTCATTATCCTGCCATCACAGTATGCTGCACGTAATGCATCGAATACGCTTACACCATTACTTATGAATACTGCTGCCTTGAGGAGTCTCATCATCATCCATGCTACATATGCTCATAACACTGCTTGTGAGCCTTACAGGGCCTAGAGGGTATCTCATGGCTAGCAGCATCGACTCTATGAACGTGCTATGGATGTGGTTGTCTGCCCCTTGCCTGTAGTATTCTTGCGCCATCACTCAACCTATCACTAGCCTTCAACAGAGCAAGTGGTATCTGCATATATCATTGGAGCTCGCCCATAGCCTGCTCCTCCTCTATATCCTTACTCAACTCATGCAACCCCTTCCTTCTCTGGTAGCACTCTACCCATCTCCTCCATCTCACCTATAGGGGCAGTAGGCTTAGATGCGAAGGATCGTTCCATATGGCATCTCAAGCAAGTATGCTTCCCTTCCTATCCTCTCCCTAACCCTCCTTAGTCAACCCTCCTCATACACCCTTACAATCATCTTCCCACAGATGTGATAAGCAATGGAATTGGTTGATGTACTGATTCATACAAGCAAGCAAACAAGCATGTACACCTAGATCATCTATAATGACAAAATAAAATAAACAAAGATCAAGGTATGCTCTCTGCTATCTTGAGCATCTCCTCGACTGGGAATGTTGAGAGTATGCTGTACATGGTCTTATCCTTCTCATGGTAGAATGTCACGAACCCTGCACGCACATCACTAAGTTCCTCAACAACCTTCTCGCTCCTCTCCCCATCGTTGATTATGTATACATTGTAGCCCTTCATCGGCTCCCTTGCTTTACCTACATGCCCATTGACCTCTATCATCCTTACCAGTGGTATTGTACTCTCTGGCTTATCTATGAGTTTGGCAGCATCAGGTATGACACTATTGTATGATTCAACATCCCTCTTGAAGTGCTCAACTGGATCATTCATTAGGTTTACAGCGTGAATGTTACCCTCTTTGGCACTGCCCTGAACATCGCCTACTGTTATAACTATAACATCGCCTGGATTGCTTAGAGATACTCCATGACACATCTCATACTTCGCATAGTAGAGTGCAACCATACCAGGAAACGAGGTTGTATCTACCACTTGCAGTTTGTATCCTTCAGGTAGGTATGTTGGTTCCTTCACTGGAAACTCTAACTGCACCTGCTCCAAAGACTTAGGATCACATCTGTACATATCTGCACTTGCTCTTACCGTGCTAGATGATGTTGGTAGTGATATATCGCTCTCTGCTGTTAGTGTGACCACCACCAGTGCTGATATTACCACTGGTATTACAAATAGAATATGCCTCATAATACCACCTCTATTCATATGGATATGGTCTCCATGTGTCTTGATCATTACTACAGTCATCCGTATTGTACAACCTAGGACCTGTACCTACCTTATCCACCAA
>JANWZS010000034.1 GCA_025054855.1 Candidatus Nitrosocaldus sp.
CTATGCCACCGATAGGCTGAATAATGCAAGCAGCATAGGCTCGATCACGTTCACCTCATACAAGGTCTTCAATGTTCGAGATTATGGGGCAAAGGGTGATGGTGTAGCAGATGATACTCAGGCAGTGAAGAGTACGGTGGAGGCAGCAAGGTCTTATATAGCATCATCCTCATCCTCACCACCAAATCCAGTAATAGTATACTTCCCTGCTGGCACATACAGGATCACATCGCTAATAAGTATCCACTCCAACATGATAGTGAGAGGCGTAAGGGCAGCGACATCTACAGCAACCGAAGACCAAGAGGGAAGGGAAGGGAGAGGTGGAGGGGGAGGGGGAGGGGGAGAGAGTGTCATAAGGCTTGGTATGCCATTCACCGCTGGCTCTGCAGTATTCAAGATCGAGGGAGCAGAGAACGTCACGGTCTCCAGACTGGTCTTCGATGGGCAGAGGCAGCTCACAGGCCATAACACACCCACGAACAGGGTATCTGCACTCCTCATAGGCCACAACAGCAGGAACGTGAATGTCAGGGAATCTGTATTCAGGGACTGGAGGTACACTGCGGTCATGCTGTATGGTAACACGAATGCAATACTCATAGACTCCAACGTATTCAGGAGGAATGGTAATGAGTCAAAGGTAACTAGGGTAGAAGAGGGGATTACCAACGACTACGATGCTGCTGCACTCCAGACATCGACCAAGGCAGATACGCCATACAGCAGCATCATAGCAAGGAACCTGCTGGAGTACAGCGGGAGGGATGCCATACGTGTGGTAACGGCGAAGAACGTCTTGGTAGACTCGAATGTGGCAAGGTACAGCGTACGTAATGGTATAGCGGTGGAGGGCAGCGGTACCAGTCATGTAACCATAACGAACAACACATGCGAGTACAACGGGGGTAGCGGGAGGTATCAAGGGGCAGGGATAGTGGTGAGGAACAAGGGAGGGCCATACGTAACAGATGTAGTGGTAAGGAACAATACGGTAAGGTGGAACTACGATAATGGTATAGACTTCAACACGGTATCCAATGGTCTGATAGAGGGTAACACCATAGCATACAATGGCTATCTAGCATCACCAGAGGTAGATAACTCACCCAGCAACCCGTACGGATGGCCTGCTCAGGAGGGTTCTGGCATACTCCTCTACCTGAGCAGGGACTGTACGGTGAGGAACAACATAATACATGATAACAACTATATGGTACTGGTAGCCCCAGCAAAGAACCGTTATAGGGGAGGCATACTCGTTGACCCCGGCCGAAGCAATGAGTTCGGTAGCAGGATGACTGGGATAGTACTCACGGGCAACACGGAGAGGAATGAGAAGGGGACACACACTTGGGCTCTGAAGCTCGGCTGGCTGACCAGCAACTCTGGCCTGATCTCTGGTATAAGGATAATAGGCGAGAGGTATGAGAGTAGGATAGTGCAGGTTCCTAACGCTATAGACCCAGCTGATCCTCCAGTGATACAGTGATGCGGTACGGTAATAGATAATAGGTAGGTAGGTAGAAGTTACATACATACATACAGAAACTCAGTTATGACCATTATTTATTAAGCATTTATGGATATTGTTGGTCTGGTAAGGTAATTAATAAGAAGATCTTGCTGTTACGATATGTTAATACGTAACAGAAGACTTGCG
>JANWZS010000035.1 GCA_025054855.1 Candidatus Nitrosocaldus sp.
GGATGAGAATGGTCAAGCTTGGGCGGTTTGTGATAGCCAAGGTAGGAGAATACCTCCGGCTATAATCGAACTAAATAGACATAAAATGGATAACCACGATATCCTACATAAGCAGAATACAATTGCACATGAACTAGGACATGCAACAGTAGGACTTGATCATAGTGGTTATGGCACTAATGCCAATGCAACACTCATGTACGAGAATGAGACAAGTTATACAGTATACAAGATATTTGCCCCAACACTAGATGAGATAAGAGGTACTCAGAACAGATACGGTATTGTAACATCAACTTCAACATGCACACCATTCACAAGGAATGGCAGCGTTACATACAATGGTACATGCTCATCAAACAATCCAGCATTACCCATGAATCTGAAGGTACTACAAGCGGGGAACAACAACTATGCCTTTGCATCACAGTACTCTAGCAGTCAGCCATTGCCATCAGTAGGAACAGTTATGATGATGACCAAGGTCAATGCAAATACTCCCCATCACTTCTCCATAGGCATACATACAACATCCAACTTCGATGACCCTTACAATAGGATGATAACTCTAAGTCTAGATAAATCTGTTAGAAATGGTGTACAGACCTCCTATATAGATACTGGAGGGAATCTAAAGACGGTATATCTATGGCAGGGCACTATATCAACATCACCAACGTACTTTCTGCAGATAGTCATCCAGCGAGGCTCATTCTCAAGCCCTGCTGGTGTATATGCATATCTGGATGATAATGGAGGCTCAACACCACCAACCTATCTAGGCTCCAGACTAGTCAGATCTGGCATACTATGGAACTCTTACAATATATATTATGCAGTTGGTGTATGGTCTGATAATGAGTATAGACTGTTATCAGATCATACAGTAAGAGAGTACTACAATAGGTTGAGATCATACAGTTAACCTTCCTCTACAATGTATGTACAGGTTGCATTGCACATCACTTCTTCTTCTTCATATCCAGATCCTCTTCATCCAATCTACCCTATCATACTCTACTCTCTATCCTCAGATACTATAGTGCTTATACCGTTCTTCCTCATCACTCCCATATGGAGGGCATCGGATGGTTTGAACATATCCCTCCTCATGTAATCTTGCGACAACCTGTACTCATCCTCCCCTATGGAAAGTATGTAGATGTAGGGTCTTACTATGCTATCTATGAACTCCATGCTTACAGCGTACCCTACTCTAAACCATACCTCTTCCTCGAGATGTGTATCAGTTCATCTAGAACAGGCACATCCGTATACGGCCTACTGTCCAGCACTACATCCATGTAAATCCCTCGTAAGATGCCCTCCCCTCTACTAGAGTATTAAGGTATATCAGCAGGTTTGAATCTATGAATACCTTCCTGTGATCATCCCCGTTCACCCCCGGCCCCCCCCGCCGCCCGCGCGCAAGACGCAAGAACCAACGCCACAAATTTGGGGGGGATGGGGCCCCGCGGCAGGGGCCC
>JANWZS010000036.1 GCA_025054855.1 Candidatus Nitrosocaldus sp.
TATCTATAGACATACAACGCTGCCCATTCACTCCTCCTGGTGGAAAACCTGTATCATATGAGGGTAACTGGCACTGATTATTGAAGTTAGGATAGAGGGATTGGTTCGAGTATGGTGGTGATCTACTGGCTGCATAAACAGGAGTTACCAGCAATGATACAGTAAGTACCGCTACTATGGTTAAGATTGGTTTATTCAGCATTGAACAACTTATCTCTATAGTAATTGGTAAAGTTGTTCGTCAACAAAAAAACAATAATGTTAAGATTTCTAGACTATCTAACGCTGATTCCCCTAAATGTGTATATATGTGTCTCATTCTCTGAATGATCCATGCTACTGGAGGCTTAACCTCAAACTAGTCTCTCATGCATCATAAGTTACCCTCTATAATGCTAGCATTTAGATTAGCCTCCATTGTTTGATGCGTTTATGCTATTGACATTGGTAGATAAAATGTTATGCGATGTTTAGAGTTTATAAATACGTAGGTGGAGATGATGCTGTTCAGATATGCATGTCAACACCTTTATTTATTATTGTTAGGGTATTATTTAGTAGTCATCCCTTGCACACCTCGGAGAGTTACCAGTGTTCAATAATTTATGGAGTAACCCATTCCATCTATGGATAGATAACAATATCCTCTACAACTCGAGGAACCAGTCTTGCCATGATCACTAACTACTCATCATATCTATCTCTTCAATCTTACAGCCTCTCTCACGGCATTTGCTATATCCCTTGCCTTTAGCCCATACTTTGCTAGGAGTTCCTCATGCTCCCCAGACTCACCGAATGTGTCTCTCACACCTACCCTCCTAATAACGCATGGAGCATGCTCGCATACAACCTCTGCAACCGCTGAGCCCAAGCCTCCAAGCACGTTATGCTCCTCGGCAGTGACTATTGCTCCACTATCCCTTGCTGCCCTCACTATAGCATCAGCATCTATGGGCTTGATGGAGTACATGTCTATGACCCTGCATGAGATGCCTTCCTCAGCAAGGGTATCTGCAGCATCCAGAGCCTCAGCAACCATTAAACCACAGGCTATGATAGATGCATCGCTACCATCCCTGAGGATGTTACTTGAGCCTATAGCGAA
Organism: Candidatus Nitrosocaldus sp.; assembly: GCA_025054855.1. Classification (GTDB taxonomy): domain Archaea; phylum Thermoproteota; class Nitrososphaeria; order Nitrososphaerales; family Nitrosocaldaceae; genus Nitrosocaldus. The sequence goes on from JANWZS010000036.1 coordinate 1,109, forward strand.
TGAGTTACCATCACCATAAACGAGTGGTGACTTGGGCCTTGCCAATCTCATGTAGCATGGACCATCGCTCTCTGCAATAGCGAATACAAGCCTCCTGGTTGCATACTCATCCGCTGGTGCAATGACTCGCATATTAGGTATTGCACGCATAGTAGCCATATCCTCAACCTGCTGATGTGATGCACCATCTGGACCAACGCT
>JANWZS010000037.1 GCA_025054855.1 Candidatus Nitrosocaldus sp.
TCCTCCTTGCTATCTCCTTGAGCCTCAAGAGGTCCTGTACCTGCATTGCTTATCCACCAGCCCACCACCATTCATCACTCAATAATTTATGTATCTGCTCCCCATCTGCAATATATTCGTACTTGTACTTGTATGCCCATGCCCGTAGATACCCATCATCATCACCACTGGTCACCAGCAATTATAGATAGATGCTCATTTACTTATACAGGGGTACCTGTGATATACCCTCCTCTATCTCCTTGCTGTATAGACTTGCCTCGACATCCTTGAGCGATACTACCATGGTCTCTGGCTTGATGGTTGCTGTTGCTGCCACCACATTGCTGAGTATAGATGCCTCTACCACATCTGCGTTAGATGCAAGTGCGAGTGCGAATATGGCCATGGTTGCATCCCTTATCCCTATGGCACTCATGTACTCCTTCTGCACGAAGAACGGTATGTTTATCATGGCATTGCCCTTGAAGATGGTCAGGCCCTTGCTCCTGCTGAGTATTAGTGCTTTGCAGTTAAGGCTTGAAAGCAGATGCACTCCAAGATTATGGAAGCTCGACTCGTTCATTATCCTTATCCCAGTGGCCCTTACAGCCTCTGCCAGAGTGGATCTGATGTAATCGAAGCCTATGAAGTCCTTGTAGTGCCTTATCCTAGGCTGGCCTATGAGCATCACACCCTTCTCCCTTGCTATCCTTGCTACATGCCTTAGCAGGAGCGATGTCACAACACCCTTGTCGTAATCGGATACGCATATGCAGTTCACACCATCCACACCATCCTCAACCAGATCGATTAGAGCAGATGTAGTACTCCTATCTATATCCTCTCTAACCTCCCTATCTACCCTGAAGTATATCGAGCCTGCTATATGGTATCTGCTCTTCAATGGTGTGAGTCTAGCGCTAGATGCTATAACATGCCTGGTATCTATACCCCTTGCTTCAAGGATGGTACGCAGTATCCTACCCTCGTTATCATCACCAACTACACCAACAAGGGATACCCTGCCTCCCAGCGAGGCTATGTTGACCGCAAGGTTCGCTGCACCACCAGCATAGTAGTGCTCATCCACAACCTCATTGACTGGGATCAGATGCTCCC
>JANWZS010000038.1 GCA_025054855.1 Candidatus Nitrosocaldus sp.
CCGTTCGATGCCCATCTTATGATCTCTGAACCCCTCAGGTATCTGGAGAGGTTCATCAAGGCTGGATGTGATATAGTTACAGTGCATGTTGAGGTATGCAGTGAGCATGTATTCAGAGATATATGCAGTACCCTGAAGAGTAGTGGTGTTGGTGTAGGAATAGCCCTCAACCCTGGTACAGATCTACCATCATGGGCCATGGATAGAATGCATGATATAGATCTCATCAATGTGATGTCTGTGTACCCTGGCTTCCCTGGACAGAGGTTCATACCTTCTACCCTGGAGAAGATGGGTATGCTAAGTGATATGCTGAGGGAGGGAGGGTTCCAAGCAAGGATAGAGGCAGATGGAGGGGTAGATGCAAGCAATGTGTACGATGTAGTTAGTGCAGGGGCAAGGATAATAGTTGCTGGCAATGGTGTGTATAGCAACAGCGATATAGCCTCTGCAATAAGGGGCATAAGGGAGAGGGCTATGTTGGCAGTCAATGCTAGCAGTGCAGGTAAGGGCAAGGAATGAAAGGAAGGGAGAGGAGGGATGGTTATGAGCAATGCAAGCAAGGATAAGGCAAGGGAGAGAACAAAGGCCATGGGGGATATGCGTACAGGTTATGGTGAGGCGTTGGCAGAGCTGGGCAGCATGAACAGGGACGTTGTTGTAGTAGGAGCTGATACTACACAGTCGCTCAAGACCTCGCTCTTCGGCTACAAGTTCCCTGAGCGGTTCTTCAACATAGGTATAGCAGAGTCCAATGCTGTATCGATAGCAGCAGGGCTGGCATTGGCAGGGAAGATAGCATTCGTAAGCACCTACGCTGCATTCATACCTGGCAAGTGTGTTGACCAGATAAGGAATGCTATAGCCTATCCAAATATCAACGTCAAGATAGTCGCATCCCATGCAGGGTTGAGCGTTGGTCCAGATGGTGCATCACATCAGCAG
>JANWZS010000039.1 GCA_025054855.1 Candidatus Nitrosocaldus sp.
TCCCCATCATTGATTATGAATACACTGTAGCCCTTCATCGGTTCTCTAGCAATACCTGCATGCCCATTGACCTCTATCATCCTTACCAGTGGTATCGTACTCTCTGGCTTATCTATGAGTTTGGCAGCATCAGGTATTGCACTATTGTATGAATCTGCTAGACCCTTGTAGTAGGCAGTTGGGTCATCGATGAGCATCTTAGCACTCACATCACCACTCATTGCCTGATGCTCTACATCAGTAACAAGTATAACTATCACATCCTTAGTATCCCCTAATCCTATAGCATGGCACATCTCGTACTTTGCATAGTTCAGTGCAACAACATTATCTGCTCCTGGGGGCATTGAGTATGAGAATATATCCACTACCTGCAGTCTGTATCCTTCAGGGAGGTACGCTGGTTCCCTTACTGGAAAGGCAGGTTTCACCTGTTCAATGGATTTAGGCTCGCAGGTGTACACATCTGCTCTTGCTGTACTGGTTGATGGTGCCGGTGCCGATAGTGATATACTGCTATCCTCTAGCGTTAATTTAATCACTACGAGTGCCGATAATATCACTGGCATTACAAATAGTATATGCTTCACCATCTCTCACCTACCCATGTGGCTCCTCTCTAAACGGTCTCCATGTGTCTTGATCATTACTACAGTCATCCGTATTGTACAACCTAGGACCTGTACCTACCTTATCCACCAA
>JANWZS010000003.1:0-124362 GCA_025054855.1 Candidatus Nitrosocaldus sp.
GTTGGAGGAGAAGGTGGTAGCATTGGAGGAGAGGATAGTCAAGTTGGAGGAGAAGGTGGTAGCATTGGAGGAGAGGACTGCCACGATAGAGGAGGAGATCAGGAACCTTAGAAGGGATATGCTGGAGGGGTTCAGGAGGCAGGATAGAAGGTTGAGGTACATAGAGTCTTTCATGGAGAACCTCTCATTGAGTGTAGAGGAGGAGGCTAGGGAGGTCGTGGAGTACTGGCTCAGGCAGAAGGGCATAACACTCAAGGTTACCAACCTAAGGCTACCAGATGTAGAGGTGGATATATATGCAGTAGATACAGATCTGTGCATTGTGGGCGAGGCAAAGACGAGGGCAGCAAGGAAGGCGATAATGCAGGTTGAGAGGTCCATATCCAGGTTATGCAAGAAGCATCCTCAGTACGTAAGGGGAAGGGTCGTTAAGGTCGTATATGCCATCCAGGCTATGCCTGAGGCAATCGAAGAGGCAAGGAAGAGGAATATATGGCTCGTGACAGCCAAGGGTGAGCTCACAGAGTTGAGACTGCAAGCATAGATGAGTTAGATAGATAGATAGATGTACATTGAATGTGAATTATATGGTGAACCTATTCCATCATAATGACAGTGGTCATGTTTACCCATCAGAACACTTATATATCGCTTCCGATATCACTAGCGATATGATATCCGAGTGGTTGCAGAGGATAAGTGGAGCTGTGCCCAAGGGATTCTCAAGGTACTACGTGCTCAGCCTGATCAGTGAGCGACCCATGACGGGCAAGGAGATAATGGAGGAGGCTGCAAAGAGGAGCAACAACCTCTGGAAGCCCTCGCCAGGGCTGGTCTACCCATTGCTCGGTAAGCTGCTTCAGGAGGGGCTGATAGAGGAGGATGATTATGGCAGGTACAGGATAACTGGCAAGGGCAGAGCAGTTCTAGCAGATGTGCATGTGATTCAAGGCATAGTAAGGAAGCAGTTGGATGTTATGATGCACTTCAGCACGCTCAGCATGTTCATAGCCAAGGATATACTGGAGAGGATCACCTCCCTAGGCTCTATGCTCGCAGCGAACATAGATAGGATGACACAGCAGGAGAGGGAGAGGTATAGAGAGTTCCTGCTTGCACAACTGAGGAAGTTGGATGAGAGTGAAGCAAGGAGTAGCGAGCAGGAGCACAGGGGCAAGAGGGAGAGCATAGGTATAGAATAGATGGGATACTCTGACATATATCTTATTTCTGTTTTTGATCATCCTTGAGTCTATCCATCAACCGAACTCGCTTGCCAGTGCCCTCTTCCTCTCATTCAGCCTGAATATCCTCTCCGTCCTCTCCAGAGCCTCCCTCCTACTCCTGCTGAAGAGCATAGCCTGCATAAGCATATGGTTCTCTGGCGCAACTATCCCAGTCTGATCATCGGAGTAGGTTATCTTCAACGTATCCCCATGTGCCTTGAGCACATCTGTATGTATGTGGACCATGCATGTATCACCGAAGGGGAACCCTAGTTCTAGGGCCTTCTTCCTCACATCCGCTGTGCCCTTTGCACTGCTCAGCAGTGCAACACCCCACTCCCTCTCGAATATATCGAGTATGCTATCCCTGCTCGGAGGCTCATGCTTGAACCTTACATAGAGTTGGTGCAGGTGCATCATCCTGCTAGGTACCTTGTAGACATCAACGTAGAGTTCGTGGCTCTTTATAAAGTCGGCAACATCCCTCTGATGGTGAGGGTCTCTATCCCACTCTATAGAGTCCTTGACCTCCTTCTTATCCTCAAGATCAGCCCATCTCCTTATCAGTGTGGCATCGAACCTGATTATCTCGCTCCCATAGCGCTCTATCAATGGCTGCATTATCCTCCCTAGACCGGTGACATTGCAACTACCCTGTATCACATACCTCTTCCCATAAGCCTGCTCGTAGTTCACCCTAGAGTTGTGTATCATATCTGCAACGCTATGCTCACCGTACCTATCCTCCCCTCCCTGGAAGATCGCTGGCTTGTTGAATGGTAGATAGTAGTTCAACTTGTTCTCATACCCAAGCCCATCCTTCGCTGCATCTATTATCAGATCACTAGCCTTTATGGCATCCGTTATGCTCCCTGCTGCATCGTAGCCCTTGTCCTTGAACTCATCCATCTTCTGCTCTGGCACGAATATCCTGAAGCCCTGATCCTTAGCCTCCTTTACCCTATCATCTACACTGTACTTGCCAACGCCCAAGAACTCTATCTCCCTATCGTTTGCTAGAGCATACGCAACCCTCCTCCCTATCGTACCGTAGCCATTCAGGAATACCTTGAACGGCATGCCTAACCTTCCATAACCCTCTATTTCAATATTTTTGAGTATGGGTGGGGAGTTACTGTATACCATCCATACTTAAATACCTGTGCATGGTAGATACCCTATGGCACTGATCTACGTGGTGCCTGCTGGTGTCCTAGTAACCATGCTTGCAGTATTCCTTGCAAACACACCCATAGCAACCCAGGATTATGCACTCGATGTTGATGCATTCAAGGATAACGATGATATGATGCTCATGTACAGGGTCATCATAACCAACATTGGGAGGAACGATGTCACCAACGTTCTGGTTGATTATGGTACATACAAGGACTTCATACCAAGGCTGAAGCCTGGTGAGAGGATCATACTCTCTCCCAGTGATCATGCGAGTAAGGAGCAGGTAATAGTGACTGCAGAGCCCAACATACGCATAGTCAAGGAGTATAGGAGCATAGCAAAGATGGTGAAGGTCCACTGATTACGTGGAGATAAAAAACAGGTGAGGCCTGCCTCTACAGGCAAGCCTGTTCTACTCGAGCAGGAATGTCACCTGCACGGATGCAGAGACACTCTGCTCACTTGGCATTATGGGTGTTGTTGCCTCCGCATCTACCCTTGCATGGACTGGTACAGGGTAGTACCCATCGATTATGTTCACGCTCTTGACCCCGACTACACGCATCTCCAGTGCACTGGCAACGCTCTCAGCCTTGATCCTTGCATCCCTTGCTGCCTTCTCCAGTAGTGATGTTCTTACTGCATCAAGCCTCTCCTGGGAGATGAAGAATGTTACACCATAGACCTGGTTTGCTCCAGCATTAACAGCAGCATCTATAACCCTGCCTATATTCTGCACCCTATCAAGCTCCATGGTTATGGTGATGTTGTTCACTACCCTGTAGCCTACGAGTACCTGCTCTAGGCACTCTGGTGGTGGAGGATATATCGCTATGCACACCTCAGCCTTGCTCCTGGGCTCATACACAGGGTATATGCTGTAGTAGTTCGTGCTTATCTGATCCTCCCTTATGCCTACAGCCTTTACAGCCTCTATTATACTGCTCATGATCTCAGCATTCCTCCTTGCAGCATCTCCAGCGGTCTTCTCCTGGACCTCAACCCCCACGCTTATGCTGGCTCTATCAGGCCTGATCCCCTGTGTTGCACTTCCTACAACAGATAGTTCTGTCCTCCCTGCACCATTCCCGGCCTGTTCCTGCGCCCTTGCATCCATCGTATTATACTGTACTGCCACAGATGCAAGCAGTAGGGTCAGTGCAACCACTACACCTACACCTGCAACACCCACAGCCCTCTTGCTCATCCTGCTGGCCATCGCCGTACCCCTCGCCATTATATACACTTGCGGGGGATTAAGCCTATACCCTAGAACCCCTGCTACACCTGTTAGAATACACTGTTCTAAACCTTAGAACAACAAAAAATTGTATTTGTAGTTGGGAAGTATCAGGATTCTTGAGGTGCACCACACTGTGGGCAGAATCTTGCACTCCTTGCTATCTCTGCACCACACTTCACACAGTACCTCACATCCGTCACTATGCTTGCATGCTCTATGCTCCTCAGCGCCCTCTCCTCACTCACAAGCTCGTTTATCCCAGCAAGTACGCCAGCGATTATATCATCCCTCAGGTTGAATACAGGCTTTATGCTCTTCCCCCCATCCTGCTTCACAACCATCTGTATCATCAGATCATGCTCATGGAGCCCCTTCCTCCTCGCTATTATCTGCGCCTGCTCTATACTCCCTGCAGGTATCACTATCTCACCTTTGCCAGATGTGAAGACTATCCTATTGCTACCATCCCTGCTCCTCTCAAGTACCAACTTGCCTCCCTCAACCCTGTCCTTCCACCCTGGATAACCCTCGATGTAGTCACAGTCATAGCTCCTCTTATCCAGCCTCTCCCTGCTCTCAACCTGGACGGCGCTATTGCTTAGGAACCTTGTCTGATCCCTTATGTACTTCCATAGGTTTGATTCGAAGCTCTTCGCAGTGTACAACTTTGCTACGGTAGCGGTTATCCCAACTATGGGGACTATGAACAGTGGGGCGGATGAGAGCATGTTCTTGCCCCACTCTCCAGTGCTTATCGCTACCTCAAAGTCATCTGGCTTGCCTTTTATGGTTATGTCAGTGCTCCTCCTTGCACCTGCTATGCTCCTCAGCGTGCTCACCTTCCTGGCCTGTATGAAGAACCACGATGGTGGTGCAGTGGAGTCCTTGGAGTACGCAACCTCGAACCCGTTCTCCTGAAGGTACATCTGCAACCTAGTTGCCAGCCTCTCAAGGTCTACATTGAGCCCTGTGAACCGCTCAGTCTTGCCCATGGCCTTAATCTAGTGAAGCAGGATATATCATTTACTAATATATGCAACAAAATAGGGTTAGTGTACCGCTTCCACACTGCTCACCATGCCCCTGGCCTGATTGAGTACCCTGCTGGTTATATCGGATAGGTTGGCAAGCATACCGTACCATGAATCAGCCTCCTCATCACTCACCTCGACCCTTGCATGCCTCACATCACCCCTGCTCTGTAACCTCTCCATCTCTGCTGCAGCAGCAAGGCTATCGAGCGCAGTTACACTGCTCACAACGTATCCTGGATACCCTGGGTAAGTATAACTCTCATTCTGCACAACCTTGAACCCGAAGAGGCTGTACCTGCTCCTCTCAACTATCACTATCCATGACTCCTCAACACTCTCATCACCATGCATAACCCGCTCATGGAAGACCCATAGATCTGCCCTACCGTCCCTACCCACGCTAGGGTTATGCATATGACAATATAGAGCTACCAACTATTAATCCCTTGCGTTACACCTACGGATTAAACACCAAGCATAATGTGAATGCTATAAAAAGAGTTTTATACTATGATGCTAAGATATGCGTGGATGAGCGGTAAGCGTATAGTGCTGACTGCAGATAGAAGCCTAACGACCAACTACAGGGGCAACTTCCTGTACGGCTTCATAGCCTGCGGCCCATACGAACTTGTACCAGAGTGGGTATTCGATAAGGTCTTCTGCCCCAGCGTTGAGACAGATCCGGTGACTGGAGAGGCCAAGGTTGCACAGTGTGGGTTAAGGAGGATAGAGGCTGCCCTCCTCAGGGAGTACAGGAGGGATGAGGTCTTCATAGCCCATCCAGATATGTTGGAGAAGGCCATAGGCCCAGATACCAAGGTCGTGGGCATAAACGTCATGGACCCATTGGGCATGGCCCCAGTTACCACAACCATGAGCCCAGAGAAGCTCTCATACATAGCGATGAAGTTCAAGCGCATGTGCGCAACCATAATACAGTTGAAGAAGAGGTACAACTTTAAGGTCCTTGTAGGGGGCAATGGCTCATGGGAGCTGGCGAAGCTGGATAGGATGAGGATACATGGCATAGACTCAGTTGTTATAGGAGAGGCGGATGAGATAGCAGTAGATCTCTTCAGGGATGCCGAGCAGGGTAATGTACAACCACTAGTGCATGCGATGGTAAGGAACATAGATAACATACCTGAGATACAGGGCCCAACTGTGAACTCCCTGATAGAGGCGATGAGGGGTTGCGGGAGAGGCTGCGACTTTTGCGATGTGAACAAGCGATCCAAGAAGGACTTCCCTCTAGAGAGGCTCCAGAGGGAGGCAAGGATAAACCTAGACTATGGCTTCGATAGCATATGGCTCCAGTCTGATGAGATACTCCTCTACGGGTGCGATAACAGGGACTTTATACCCAACAAGGATGCCATAACATACCTCTGGAGGGGGTTGAAGTCCCTAGGCGCAAGGTTCGTGGGAACGACACACATGACGCTCTCTGGCGTTGTTGCAAAGCCAGATCTCATAGAGGAGTTGAGCAGGATAAACGGGATGAGTAGTGAGCGATGGCTCGCTACTAACCTTGGCGTAGAGACTGGGTCTACAAGGCTTGCGAGGAGGCATCTCGGCATGAAGACAAAACCATTCTCGCCAGAGGAGTGGCCATGGGTTGTGAAGGAGGGGTGCAGGATACTCAACAGGAACAACTGGTTCCCAGCACTCACACTCATCGTAGGCTGGCCAGATGAGAGTCCAGACGATGCACGGGATACCCTTGACCTGATAGAGAGTCTTATAGCGATGAGGATGAGAGGGCTTATCGCACCACTACTCTACCAGGACTTCAATGAGCGCAACTCGATGCACTTCAGGAACCTCAACGAGATACAGTTCACCGTATTCTGGCGCTGCTGGGAGCATAACCTGCAGGTCATAAACGATATAATACCTATAATTGTAAGGAACAAGACGTATGGGCCAGTTATGAAGGTCTTCATGACCATGCTGATAAAGGCTGGTACATGGGCGATAATGAGGTACCTTAGGGGGCTATGCAAGGATCTCTTCGGGAGAACACCAGACGATATAGTTGATAGGTATAGGAGGCCTATAACCGTAACAGCATGAGTATTCTTTTTGTTGTTAACCCAATCATTACGCATGTATCTTCCCATCATCATCCTCCCCCTAACTAACGACTTCATATATCTACCTAGTTGTTAGTGATGTGATTGATCAGCATTGAAGGGTCAGTATCAGCGTGATCGACATGGTTGTTATGCCATGGGTTCGGTTCCCCATTATGGGAGGTGGATTACCCGACTCTAGAAGTGCATGTGTTATAGGAATAGGCAACCTCGCTTCATCTTATGCATCAGCACTAGCCTAATCTACTGCATCAGCATGTAATCAATCATGGTGTAGACGACCCTGAGTCTCAGTTGATCCCTCGCATATATGCCATCATCTGCTCTATATCCCCCTCTTGCATACCATTTTAGACAGCATTATTTAGATAGTGTTGCTCTTGATCTATTCGCTCTATTAATGGGAATGATAATGCCATTCACGTACACTACATGGGATGGATTGGATTGCAGGTGAAGCAGATGCAACACCACTCTCCTCTTGCGCTAGATGTATTAAATGTTATGTGCGTATATGATATCCATATGTTAACACATACCTGCTTGTAACAGATGTGTTAGGAGAACCATCACACACGCATTAATAGATATACAGTAGATGATATGTAGTATTTGTTGATCTATGGGATGATGTTACAGAACATCAAAATAAAAAATAGATGGGATCTTCACCTATACCATCTGTGGGAATATCCTTACCATATGCCTTCTACTGACTGCTATAAATGCGCCTATACCAGCGGCAAGTATGAGAGCAGCTATTACACCAAACTCTGGTACAACAGCTATATTCTCTGGAGCAACAACTATCTCTAGACTCTCAATACCAGCAGGAACATCTATCTCAAGTGTAGCCTCATCTGCAGTGTGCCTAGTCACATTCACTGGGATATCTGCATCTGCCTCCTCGCTGAATGGTATGAACTCAACGTTCATGAACTGACCCCTGAACTCATCCCTTATCACTGAGGATGGTATGGTTATGGTCATCTTGCCATCTGTGTTCACACCAGAGAGTTGCAGTACTATGCTATTGAAGTCCTGATCTATGGTTGCGGATCTTACGCTACCAACAGTCATAGTACCCCTCAAGGTTATGTTCTCCTGTATCCCGCTTATCCTGACGCTGAACTCCCTTGCTGTTGGCTGTGCCTGTGCAGTGAATGAGAACTCCACCCTGCTCTGAATATCGCCATATGTCACAACCACCCTGTATGTGCCAGAGTTGCTCATCATAGGCCCTCCAAGCCTGAACTCTGCACTGAAGCTACCATCGCTTGCAGGTGTGACCTGTGTCAGTGCTGCCTGTACATTCCTCTCGTTCATAAGCTGGATGATCACATCCAGTCCAGCTATGACCCTAGGCACCTTACCAGTGACCCTCAGCGTATCTCCAGTGCTGTACGACTGCTTATCGAGTGTTACGCTCACCTGCTGTTGCTGTGCATACGCTGCAAATGGTATTGCAAACAGCATCATGGATGCCACGAGTGCCCCCATTACGGCATGTCTGTACCTAGCCATTGAGACCCTATATACACGATAGTATATATCTTTTATGTATAAAACGTTTAACTAGATTCATTTATTTATTTTATTAATCACCGTACACCCCTTATTTTATATTGCCTTCTCATATAACCACCATCATTTCTCACCAACTTTCATGAAGTTGAGGATATTGTACAGGGGAAAGGTGTAAATTTGGGTCCAAGGATAGACTTGGAGAGGGTAGATTCTGCAGGTAGGTGATAGAATGCATGAGTGATAGGGTGATAAGGCATGAGTACGTGCCTGAACATATACTTCTAAGCAAGGAGGAGGCTGAAGAGGTACTCAGGAGGTACCACGTCAGGCCCAACCAACTCCCATTCATACTTGCGAGTGACCCAGCGATAAGGGGCATTGGTGCGAAGCCTGGGGATATAGTTAAGATAATAAGGAAGAGTCCAACAGCAGGGGTAAGTATATACTACAGGTATGTGATAGAGGGGTGATGTTGGATGAGTACAGCAACTACACTCAAGCATCAAGGCTTCTGGCCCATAATATACGATATACTGACCAGAGAGGGTGTTGCTAGGCAGCATCTCAACTCCTACAACGAGTTCATAGAGCGTGGGATACAGAGCATAATAGATGAGGTTGGGGAGATAGAGATAGAGAACCCAGAGTACCCATACAAGGTCAAGCTCGGCAGGGTGAAGCTGCAGTACCCAAGGGTGACTGAGATCGATGGGTCGATAACATACGTTACCCCCATGGAGGCAAGGCTGAGGAACCTAACCTACTCTGCACCCATAATGGTTGAGTGCAGTATAGTTGAGGATGGGAGGATAGTCGAGACTAGGGGTATACATATAGGCGATCTACCTGTCATGGTCAAGTCCAATCTATGCGTCCTGCATAACATGTCTGAGAGCAAACTCGTGGAGGTGAACGAGGACCCCAAGGACCCAGGAGGTTACTTTGTGATAAATGGCTCTGAGCGTGTCATAGTGGGGCTCGAGGATCTATCGTACAACAAGATCATAGTGGATATAGAGGAGGTGAGCGGGGTCAAGGTCCATACAGCGAAGATATACTCATCCATAGTAGGTTACAGGACCAAACTTGAACTGATAATGAAGCAGGACGGCTCTATAGTAGCAAGGATCTCCGGCTCCCCAGTAGATATACCACTGGTCGTGCTGATGCGTGCACTTGGACTGGAGACTGATAAGGAGATCGCAGATGCCGTATCACTCAAGCCAGAGATACAGGATGAGCTGGAGCCATCATTCGAGAAGGCTTCGGAGGTCACCAACACGAAGGAGGCAATAGACTACATAAGCAAGAGGATAGCACCCAACATGCTCGAGGAGTTCCAGCTGAAGAGGACTGAGAACCTGCTCGACTGGGGTCTGCTACCACATCTGGGGAGGACACCGGATAGCAGGCTAGACAAGGCGCTCTTCATAGGGGAGGCTGCATGCAAGCTCATAGAGCTCAAGTTGGGCTGGATAGACCCTGATGACAAGGACCACTATGGGAACAAGATGATAAAGTTCGCTGGGCAGATGCTTGCAGATCTCTTCAGGACTGCATTCAGGAACCTCGTCAGGGATATGAAGTACCAGCTCGAACGCTCGGGGCAGAAGCGTGGCATAAACGCTGTGATGGCTGCTGTTAGACCTGGGATAATAACCGACAAGTTGAACAACGCCATAGCAACAGGGAACTGGGGTAGAGGGAGGGTAGGCGTAACACAGCTCCTCGATAGGACCAACTACCTCTCTACAATAAGCCACCTGAGGAGGATACAGTCACCATTGAGCAGGAGCCAGCCGAACTTCGAGGCAAGGGATCTGCACCCGACGCACTTTGGGAGGATATGCCCCAACGAGACGCCTGAAGGCTCTAACTGTGGTCTAGTTAAGAACCTTGCACTATCGGCAGTGCTATCTGTAACTGTACCTGCTGCAGAGGTCATAGAGATGCTCTACGAGCATGGCGTGATATACCATCAGGATGCATCCGATGACCTGAAGGGTAGTGGGAGCAAGGTATTCGTTGATGGGAGGTTGGTTGGATTCATAGGTGATGGGGAGGCACTCACCAGTAAGTTGAGGGCACTGAGGAGGAGTGGACAACTCCATCCGCACGTCGGCATATACTACTACAGGCCAAGGGTTGAGAGGGCCACGAGCAGGGTGTACATAAGCTGCAATGCTGGCAGGGTGCTCAGACCGCTCATAGTGGTAAGCAACGGAAGGCATGGAGTGAGCGAGGAGGTTCTTGATAAGCTGAGGCGCAGACTGCTATCTTATGAGGATCTGCTCTACAAGGGCATAATAGAACTGATAGATGCAAATGAGGAGGAGAACTGCTACATAGCACTTGAACCCTCTCAGATAACCGAGAGGCATACGCATCTAGAGATATTCCCTGCTGCCATGTTCGGTGTAGCAGCATCCATGATACCTTACCCAGAGCATAACCAGTCTCCAAGGAATACATACGAGTCTGCGATGGCAAAGCAGTCCCTAGGCTTCTCCACGCCCATGATGAACTTCAACACCTACGTGAGGCAGCACTTCCTCGTGTACCCCCAGGTACCATTGGTTAGAACGAGGGCGATACCACTTCTTGGCATAGAGGATAGGCCAACGGGCACAAACTGCATAGTGGCAGTTCTACCGTTCGAGGGGTACAACATAGAGGATGCCATAGTCGTGAACAAGGCATCTGTAGAGCGTGGGTTCGCAAGGTCGTTCTTCTACAGGGTGTACGAGGCGGAGGCTAAGCAGTACCCTGGAGGGATGAAGGACAACTTTGAGATACCATCGTCAGATGCAAACGTGAGGGGTTACAAGGGCGAGAGGTTCTACAGGCTGCTGGAGGCTGATGGTGTTGTGATGCAGGAGGCTGTTGTGAGTGGTGGTGATGTGCTCATAGGCAGGACCAGTCCCCCAAGGTTCATGGAGGAGTACAAGGAGTTCGAGGTGAAGGGCCCGTACAGGAGGGATACCAGCGTGAGCATGAGGCCATCGGAGAGCGGTGTAGTCGATACAGTCGTCATGACCCAGTCCACAGAGGGAGGCAAGCTCTACAAGGTCAGGGTCAGGGATATGCGTATACCAGAGATCGGGGACAAGTTCGCATCCAGGCATGGGCAGAAGGGTGTGATAGGAGTACTTGCAAACCCTGAGGACCTTCCATACACCGAGCAGGGTATAGTGCCAGATGTCATCATAAACCCACACGCATTCCCATCCAGGATGACCGTAGGCCAGTTCATGGAGTCCGTGACCGGCAAGGCTGGGGCACTGGCAGGTAGGTTCATGGATGGCACAGCGTTCTACGGTGAGAAGGTCGATGATGTCAGGGCCATACTCGAGGCATACGGGTTCAAGTACACTGGTAAGGAAGTTATGTACGATGGGAGGACTGGGAAGAGGTACCCTGCCGAGATATTCATAGGTGTAGTGTACTATCAGAAGCTGCACCACATGGTTGCTGATAAGATGCACTCCAGGGCCAGGGGGCAGGTGCAGATGCTCACCAAGCAGCCAACGGAGGGTAGAGCAAGGGGAGGCGGCCTGAGGTTCGGGGAGATGGAGAGGGACTGCCTCATAGGGTATGGTGCTGCCATGCTCCTCAAGGACAGGCTTCTAGAGGAGTCTGACAAGGCGGAGGTATACGTGTGTGAGCGCTGTGGCCTCATAAGTTACTACGATGCGAAGCAGAGGAGGTACGTATGCAGGGTGTGTGGTGAGAAGGCCAGGGTATCATCCGTAACCATAGCATACGCATTCAAACTACTCCTGCAGGAGATCATGAGCCTTAATATACTGCCTAGGCTGATCCTCAAGGAGAAGGTGTGAGCATATGAGCATCACGGAAGAGGTCACGAAGGTCATAGCAGGGATCAAGTTCGCTGTATGGTCGCCAAGCGAGATAAGGAGGTACTCTGTAGCAGAGATAACCGCCCCAGAGACGTACGATGAGGATGGTCTCCCTGTTCAGGGTGGGCTCATGGACAGCAGGCTCGGCATACTCGAGCCTGGTCAGAAGTGTGCTACGTGTGGCAATACATCAGCAAGGTGCCCAGGGCACTTTGGCCATATAGAACTCGCAGAGCCAGTGCTCCACATCTCGTTCGTTGATGACATATATCAGTTGCTGCAGGTCACCTGCAGGGGCTGCTCAAGGCTCAGACTGTCTGATGATGAACTTGCTGAGTACAGGGCGAGGTTGAGCAGTGGGGAGATACATACACAGTTGGCAGTAGAGCGGATCAAGTATGAACTGGTAGAGAAGGCCAAGAAGGTCAAGATCTGCCCCCACTGTGGCAAGGAGCAGTACGATATCACGTTCGTGAAGCCTACTACATTCCATGAGAGGACCGAGAAGGGGGAGGAGAACAGGCTACTCCCTGTAGCGATAAGGGAGAGGTTATCGAATATACCAGATGACGATCTCAGGCTTCTAGGCTACAACCCAGAGACTGCAAGGCCAGAGTGGTTCATCCTCCAGGTTCTGCCTGTGGCACCGGTCACGGTCAGGCCATCGATCATACTTGAGACTGGTATGAGGTCGGAGGATGATCTCACGCATAAGCTCGTGGATATAATAAGGGTAAACCAGAGGCTGAAGGAGAGCAAGGAGGCAGGCACACCCCCACTCATAGTCCAGGACCTCGTGGACCTGCTCCAGTACCATGTAACGACCTACTTCGATAACGAGGTCTCTGGCATACCGCAGGCTCACCACAGATCTGGTAGGCCACTGAAGACGCTCTCGCAGAGGCTGAAGGGGAAGGAGGGCAGGTTCAGGGGCAGCCTCTCAGGTAAGAGGGTGGACTTTGCTGGCAGGACAGTAATCTCCCCAGACCCAAACCTCGACATATCTGAGGTTGGTGTGCCAGAGGAGATAGCCAAGAAGCTGACCATACCAGAGGTGGTCTCCCCATGGAATATCGATAGGCTTAGAGCGCTCATAATCAATGGTCCTAACAGGCATCCTGGTGCAAACTACATAGTCAGGCCAGATGGCGTGAAGATAAGGCTTGATTACGTGGCAGATAGGAGGGCACTTGCAGAGTCCCTTGCCCCAGGGTTCATGGTTGAGAGGCACCTGATGGATGGTGATATAGTGATATTCAACAGGCAGCCATCGCTGCACAGGATATCCATAATGGCACATCTGGTCAAGGTACTGCCGTACAGGACGTTCAGGCTCCACCCATCCGTATGCCCACCATACAACGCTGACTTTGATGGTGATGAGATGAACCTGCACGTTCCCCAGAGCGTTGAGGCCAGGGCAGAGGCCAAGATCCTCATGCAGGTGCATGACCAGTTGATATCCCCAAGGTATGGAGGCCCGATAATCGGAGGCATAAGGGACTTTATAACCGCAGCATACCTCCTGACGAAGGATGATACCCTGCTGAGCAAGGAGGAGTTTGTGAACCTGGCGTTCATAGGCGGGGTGAAGCAGAACCTCTCCGATCTTCTAGCCAGTGACGGGAATGGTAGCAGTGCTAATGGTGGTGATGGAGATGGCTCAACATACACTGGCAAGCAGCTCTTCTCCCTCCTACTCCCGAAGGACTTCAACTACACCCTTGTATCGAAGTGGATGAAGAGTGCGAAGACCAGCAAGCAGCCAGATGTCATCATAAAGAACGGTAGGCTGATGAGCGGGGTTATAGACAAGGCATCTATAGGTGCAGAGGAGCCAGATAGCATACTGCATAGGCTTGCTAAGGACTATGGCACATCCTTCGCCAGATCATTCCTCGATTCGCTCTTCAGGATGCTCACCCACTTCATAACCCACTATGGTTTCAGCTACGGCTACGATGACCTGCTCCTACCTGAGGAGGCAAGGAAGGAGATAGAGGGCATAGTAAAGGGTGCGTATGAGAAGGTGTACGATCTGATAAGGCAGTACAGGGAGGGTACGCTCCAACCCATAAGAGGACTCTCACCAGAGGAGACGCTAGAGCTGCAGATAGTCAATGAGCTCTCTAGGGCAAGGGATAGGGCAGGTAGAACAGCGGATCGCTCCCTACCAGATAACAACGCTGGAGTGATAATGGCCAGCACTGGTGCTAGGGGCTCGACGCTCAACATAGGGCAGATGACAGCCATACTCGGCCAGCAGTCCATACGTGGCAAGAGGATAGAGAGAGGGTACCAGAGGAGGGTTCTACCACACTTCCTACCAGACGATACCAATCCCGATGCCAGGGGCTTCGTCAAGTCCAACTTCAGGGATGGGCTGAACCCATTGGAGTTCTTCTTCCATGCGATGGGGGGTAGGGAGGGGTTGGTAGATACTGCTGTGAGGACGCAGCAGAGCGGGTATCTGCAGAGGAGGCTCATAAATGCCATGGAGCATCTGAGGATAGAGTATGACCATACTGTAAGGGACTCCTTCGGTAACATAGTGCAGTTCATGTACGGAGAGGACAGTGTCGATCCAGCGAAGAGCGACCATGGTAGCGCTGTCAACATAGAGAGGCTCGTGAATGCACAGGCGCTCATAGATGAGAAGGCTGAGAAGGCAACTGATGATGAGGTAATGGGTATAGTTGAGAAGTATGCAAGCATGCTGAACCCAAGCATACTCGATGTACTCAAGGCGGAGTTGATGAGGACTAGGCTGAGCAGGGATGGGGTAGAGAGGGTTTGCAGGCATGTGGTTGAACTCTTTGAGAGGGCAAGGGCAGAGCCAGGGGAGGCCATAGGTATAGTCGCTGCCCAGTCCATAGGCGAGCCTGGTACGCAGATGACGCTGAGAACTTTCCACTTCGCTGGTATAAAGGAGAGGAACGTCACACTTGGCTTACCAAGGCTCATAGAGCTGCTAGATGCGAGGAAGAAGCCGGAGACGCCAACCATGGACATATACCTGCTCCCAGAGTATTCAAAGTCCAGGGAGAGCGCCCTGGAGGTTGCAAGGAACATACTCTTCACCAAACTGAACGATCTCGTGGAGAGTGTTGAGGTGGATGTGGATGGTGCACTCCATCTGGTGCTCAGTGCAAGCAAGATGAGCGAGAGGGGTTGCGACACAGATACAATAGTCAATGCGCTCAGGTCATCCAAGAAGAAGCTCAATGTCAGTGTTGATGGTGATGGTATGATAACTATAAGGCCCCCGGCGGGTACAGATGCCAGAACGATGAGCACACTCAAGGGCAAGATACTCAACACGAAGATAAAGGGTATACCTGAGATAGAGCGTGTCACCGTTGTGAAGCAGGGTGATGAGTGGGTTATACAGACCGCAGGCTCAAACCTCCAGAAGGTTCTGGATGTCGATGGAGTTGATGCTACTAGGACTACAACGAACAACATATACGAGATAGCGAACGTACTCGGCATAGAGGCTGCCAGGACTGCACTTGTGAAGGAGATAACCAACACACTGGAGGAGCAGGGTCTGGAGGTTGATATAAGGCATATAATGCTCGTTGCTGACGTGATGACTAGCAAGGGTATGCTCCAGCAGATAGGGAGGCATGGTGTAGCTGGGACCAAGGTCAGCGTTCTTGCAAGGGCAGCGTTCGAGATAACCGTGCCAACCATAGCGGAGGCTGCACTGAAGGGCGAGATAGAACCATTGAGGGGCGTTACGGAGAATGTCATAGTTGGTTCGACCGTGCCAGTAGGCACTGGTATGGTTGATCTCTACATGAAGGTTGGCAATGGCTCAGCCCAATCCCCAGCGATGGGGAGTGTGGGCGTGGATGTGGAGGGGGTGCACGGCAAGGATGAGTAAACTTGTAGCAAAGATAGTCAGGAATGCCATGGCAAACAACGCATGCAGGATAGGGAGCAGAGAGGTACTGAAGGGTATAGGCAGTGCTAGACTCATCATATGCTCAAGTTCTGTGGGCAAGGATGTACTCGACAGGATAAGAGGTAGTGGTAACAGCGCAGCGTATATCTACCAGATCGACAGGAACTCCATGGAGCTCGGGAGGCTCTGTGGCAGGCCATTCAGGATATCGGTGATATCTGTTGAGGATGTCAGCAAGGAGGACCTAGATGCCCTGATCGCAGAGAAGGGGAGTGGTACAGGTACAGGTACAGGTACAGGTACAGGTACAGGTACAGGTACAGGTACAGGTACAGTTACAAGCACAGGCACGGGCATGGACACTGGTGCATCCTGAACACCTCATAACCAACAACCCACATTTTTTGGCTAGCTAGATTAGTAATAAATACCAGATCGACCCACTATATCATGCTATGGATGCAAGGCTGCTTATGCTTATAGGCTTTGCACTGGTAATGGTAGGTATGCTCATAATAACACTCTCCCTCGCCCGTAGCGCAGGTTCGGGTAGGAGTAGGTCTACGGGGTTCATACTCCTGGGACCCATACCCATAGTCTGGCATGGCTCAAGACCACTACTGTTCATAGTACCAGCGGTGCTGTTGGTAGCAGTGATCCTCCTCCTGATCATGGTGAGTATGAGATGAGCATGAGGAGAAGATGCCATATATGCGATGGTATAGCGGTCGATCACTGCAGTGTATGCGGGAGACCAGCATGCTCCCTCTGCATGGTTGATGATGTATGCAGGAGGTGCATGATGGTGTATGATGAGCATGGTACAGGCAAGGCAGACGATGATGGCGATGGGGGCAGGTTCAGAATAGGCTATGCAGCACTCAGGGATGTGGCAGATATGCCCATGCTTATAGTTGGGGTATCCATACTCATCATAGGCATGCTCCTGATCTCATACGCATCCATGAACATGGTTGATGTGCCCAATCAGGGGTCTGGTACAGGTGATGGTGTGGGAGGAGATGGAGGGGGTATAGTCGTGGTCTTCCCGTTCCCATTCGTCATACTTGTACCAGATACTGGTATGATGGTGCTGATCATGCTTCTGGTAGTACTGGTACCCCTCATACTCTTCCTCCTAATCATCAGAAGGGGGCTCAGGGTACCCTAATACCCCTATAAGACCGCATCACAGACGCATGTAATAGCAGCAGTAGTGGTTGATTGGAATCAGGCTCTCATGCCCTCCCTTAGGGTATCCTCACACGCCTTGCATATATCCTTGTCTATGATCTTCTCTATGGCATGGTGTATATCGCATATGAGTAGGCTATGCCTTATGTAGTTGAGCAGGCCTATGTACTTTGCCATGGTGGATGGCATGAATGCCCTGTTGGTTGCAAGTTCCTTACTTATCTCATCTATCCTCCTAACCACACTGGGCTCGCTCATGAGCCTCTTTGCGAGTTCAGCATCCCCCCTCGTACCCCTTATATAGTTGCTCACGGCGGCCTGTGTTATCCCTAGTAGTCTTGCAACATCCTCCTCCTTCATGCCGTACTCATTCACAAGCCTCCTGGATATTATCGCTCTTATTGCTGGTATCAGTGATCTCGACTCTATCTCCGAAGGGAGCAGCACACTGACTATATCCCTCCAATTTATATAAACTTTTTTAACTGATGGCATAAGGTGGTATGAACTGATGGAACTGGTCATCTGACTGAATCAATTCTACCCTTCAGCAGCAGGATAAGGTCACGTGCAAACCTATAGCACTGCATCTAATACAGTAGCATCCAATATCTAATATCCACTAACGCTGGTAGCCAGGCTAGCAGTAGCATTACTACAACCATACGGCATATCTGGGAGGATGAGCACATGCTGTAGATGCGCTCTACGAAGATGGCAATATGATGCATGCAACCATCCACATGTGATGGATAGATACGCAGTATGGAGCAGGCATAGATGGAAGCCAGACATTCGGAGCATCCCACATAAATATCTCTATCCATGATACATCTCGTGCCCCCAGCAGCAGGCGAGACCGATGCTATCTGTAGCAGACTGAGGGAGGTTCTAATGGGTAGTGTTCAGGAGTGCCTCAGGGCAAGCCCTAGGCCATCGCTCCTGCTCTCTGGCGGGCTGGATAGCAGCATACTCGCTGCACTTGCATCAGGCATCCATGCTGATACTGGTGCTGCTGGCATGATCGCTGTGTGCATAGGTCATGATGATGCTCAGGATATGAGGTATGCCAGGATAGTGGCAGAGAGGTTCAATATCAGGCTGCTCATGAAGTGCATAAGCGTGGATGAGATGCTCTATGCAGCGAGGGAGATAATCAGGATAATGCACTCATTCGACCCCATGGAGGTGAGGAACTCCATAGTGGTGTACACTGCTATGAGGGAGTTGGAGGAGCATGGCATCAAACATGTCATGACTGGGGATGGTGGCGATGAGATATTCGCTGGATACTCCTACATGCTCAGGATGAATAGTGAGCAGCTTAGGCATGAACTCGCAAGGCTAGAGAGGATAATGCACTTCTCCTCCATCAGGATAGCAGAGGACCTGCACATGAATCTGTCGTTACCATACCTGAATAGGGCAGTCATAGAGTATGCCAGGAGCATCCCAGTGGAGTTGAAGGTCAACGAGTACGAGGGTAAGAGGTACGGCAAGTTCGTACTCAGATCATGCTTCGAGCATATTCTGGGCAAGGATGTGGCATGGAGGGCAAAGATGCCCATGGAGCAGGGTGCATATACAAGTATACTGAGCAGCCATCTCGATTCTATGATGAGTGATGAGTACCTTGCAAGGAGGAGAAGGGAGTACATCGATAGGGATAGGGTCAGGATAAGGAGCAAGGAGCACCTCTACTACTACGAGATATACAGGGGGATGTTTGGCGCACCTTACTCCATGGACTGCAGAAGCGATGGTGCGAGGTGCAGCGAGTGTGGTGCATGCATAAGCCCCGATGCAAGGTTCTGCAGGGTATGCGGCGCATTCCCGACCAAGCCAGTACCAGCAGGATAGTACGCACTAAATGTATATCATCAATGAGTGCAAAGTTTATTTGCTCATAGTGCATGCAGATAGCATGGCATCGACGCAGCAGCAGAGGTACATACTTGTGGAGAGGAGGGATGATGGCATAGCCGTGGTGAGGATAAACAGGACAGATAAGTTGAATGCCATGAACCTCGATGTTATAGCACAGCTCAGCAGCGCAATGGACGATCTTGCAGGCGATGACACTGTAAGGGCAGTCATCATAACTGGTACTGGGGAGAAGGCATTCTCCGCTGGTGCAGATATAGAGTATATGAGCAGGATATCCCCGCTTGAGGCTGAGGAGTATGCCAGGAGAGGGCATGCTGCGATGAGCAAGGTCGAGAATCTGAACAAGCCCGTGATAGCAGCGGTGAACGGTTATGCCCTAGGGGGTGGGTGCGAACTTGCACTGGCATGCGATATAAGGATAGCGAGCAGGAATGCCGTGCTGGCACAGCCAGAGGTTGGGCTAGGCATATGCCCTGGATGGGGAGGTACGCAGAGGCTGGCAAGGATAGTCGGGGTGGCAAAGGCAAAGGAGCTTGTGTACACTGGTAGGAGGGTGAACGCTGAGGAGGCACTGAGCATGGGGCTGGTGAACAGGGTGGTGGAGTTGCCACAGCTCATGGATGAATCTATAGCAGTTGCAAGGGAGATAGCAAAGAACAGTGCCATAGCGGTGAGGGTATCCAAGATGCTTATAAACAGGGGTGTGGAGAGCGATATAAGCACTGGGCTTGCGCTGGAGGTATGGGGCTGGAGCCTCTGCTTCACCCATCCAGATAGGGCAGAGAGGATGAGCAGGTTCCTGCAGAAGAGATGAATGAACGAACGAATTAATGAAGGAAGGGATGCACTTCTTGCCATTTATTTTCTTTAATGCATTATGCTATACCTTTACTAAAGTAAAGCTTATTATATTGTATAAGTGTAGTGAGGGTATGGAGAAGAGCATTCAGAGGCTGATAGTGTTAACACCAAAGGCTGCAGAGAAGGTGAAGGAGTTCATGAAGCAGGAGGGCAGGGATGACCTCTACCTTAGGGTGTATGTCGCTGGCGGTGGTTGTGCTGGCCTCTCATACGGTATGGGCTTCGAGGAGAAGCCTGCTGATGATGATATAATGCTGGAGGAGCATGGCGTGAAGATACTCATAGACTCTTACAGCTCCAACTACCTTAAGGGTAGCGAGATAGACTACATAGAGAGCCTGATGGGCGCTGGCTTCAAGATAAACAATCCGAACGTTGTGAGGAGTTGTGCCTGCGGTCACTCGTTCAGTACGGAGTAGTAGTAGCAGTGGTAGTAGTAGTAGCATGCATCACAGCTCCTAGATAGTGTGTATACCGCCCATATATTTATTCCACAGTTGCTTAGCATGCACACTATGCAGGAAGATAAAACCTATTAATGAGATTGTGCAATTCATACACATGACGGGATCGGAGGAGGAGCCCAAGGATGTGATGGTGTTGAGTGCCATAGCGAAGGGCCACAATACAGAGGAGAAGATAGCCAAGGCCACAGGACTATCCCAGTTCGATGTTGCCATGATAGTTGAGAGGCTCATACTGCACGGACTGATAGTCAAGAGGGAGAAGAAGGGCTTCCTGGGCAAGAGGAAGGTCGAGTTGGGTATGACAGAGAAGGGTCAGAGGGAGCTGGAGGAGCGCAGGTATGAGTTGGAGCAGAGGTGGCAGAGGATGGTCATGCTCGCTGAGCAGGGGAAGAGGCAGGAGTTCGAGCGTGAGGCTCTATCGATGAGGAGTTGGATACCGATAATGCTCTTCATGGGCATAATGGATATGATGATGTGGATGACGATGCTCAACATGATGAACCTCGCTGCACAGGATTACATGCCAGAGCAGGTGCCTGGTGCTGGAGGCGGGGGCGGGGGTGGAGGAGAGTCAGGAGGAGCAGGAGAGGGCGGAGATGGAGGAGGCTTCGACTGGGGGGACTTTGGCGACGTGAACATATGATGATGTAGTTGTTGCTGCTGGCTGATGCATAGATAGATGCCTGGATAGTAGATAGATCAGGTTAGACTAATCAGAGTAGAAGCGAAGATACCCGACCATACCATCTCTATCGCATCGATTTGCACCTTGAGAGTACAGCAGTCACTTCTTCTCCTCAACTATCTTGTACCTAGTCAGCTGCTTGTATGCTATGAATACTATGAAGGCTATGATGATGAACTCTATTATGACTGCTATGAGATCACCGTACAGGAATGCGAGTCCCCAACCGTGAATGATAGATCCCTTAACCCTTCACCCACGATGAATAACCCGATGAATGGGTTAATTATATCATTGACTAGAGCAGTAACCACCTTTGAGGCTGCCTGACCTATCACGAATGCTATAGCCAATCCTATAACACCGAACTTCTTTAGAAAGTCAACGAACTCTTGAATGAACGAACGCTTCTCTTGCTCAACCATGCAGATATAAATATTTAACATGTAGATATAAATCTATCTATCAGACAATCGATTCTGTAACCTGCATTTCTACACATATTATATGCCTATTCCCGTTCATGTATATAATATATACGATTATTCTCACATAGCATTGAAGAACATGATATGAAGATGATATTCATAATTCGTATATTCCAGATCATGTAGATCACAGCGAAGCATGATGGGCAATGATCACCCAACGAAAGAATCCCTTCTACCAATAAATTATGTGTTGTTGGTAATACCAGTATCTATGGCCATATACCCCTGGTCTTTATAGCATCTACTACCCTGTTCACTGCAAGTACCATGCTCCCCTTGCGCATATCTACCCTGTACTCCTCTGCTGTCCTATACACATCGTTGAACGCTGCAACCATCTTGCCCTCTAGCATGCTGTGCACCTTCTCATAGCTCCAGTAGTCCCTGGTCAGGTTCTGCACCCACTCAAAGTAACTCACGGTAACGCCCCCTGCATTTGCAAGTATATCTGGCACTACAAGCTTGCCCTTCTTGAAGAGTATCTCATCAGCCTCAGGTGTGGTAGGCCCATTCGCAGCCTCTGCTATCATCTTTGCCTTTATATTCCCAGCATTATCCCTAGTTATCTGGTTCTCGTATGCTGCTGGTACAAGTATATCACACTCCAACTCCAGCAACTCCATGTTGGTTATCTCCCTCGCCTTCTTGAAGCCTCTGACCATCCCACTCCTGCTCTTGTGCTCTATGAGCGCCTCCACATCCAGCCCATCCTTCCCATCGTAGTATATCCCACCCTTAGAGTCACTGACAGCGATTATACTTGCACCCATCTGCTTAAGGAACCTTGCAGCATAAGTACCTGCATTCCCGAACCCCTGTATCGCAACCCTCGAGCCCTTCAGGTCTATGTTGAGTTTCTTGGCACCCTCCCTTGCGCAGAATGCAAGCCCCAGCCCTGTGGCCTCAGTCCTCCCCTTGGAGCCCCCTATGTTCACTGGCTTGCCGGTTATCACCCCAGGGGTTATGCTGCCCCTCAATGCACTGTACGTATCCATTATCCATGCCATCTCCCTCGGCCCTGTGTACACATCTGGCGCAGGTATATCCACGTACGGCCCTATGATGTCGGAGATCATGTACGCATACCTCCTGGTCAGCCTCTCGAGTTCACCCTCACTCATGCTCTTAGGGTCGCATGCTATCCCTCCCTTGCCCCCTCCAAACGGTATATCCGCTATCGCACACTTCCACGTCATCCACATCGCTAGGGCCTTCACCTCATCGAGTGTGACCTGGGGATGGTACCTGATGCCCCCCTTGTATGGCCCTCTGGCATCGTTATGCTGCACTCTATGCCCTGTGAAGACCTTCACCCTGCCATCATCCATCCTCACCGGGATGGAGACTGTGAGTACCCTCTTCGGTGTCCTGAGCACCTCGTGCATCCCCTCATCCAGATGGATGATCCTTGCTGCCTCATCCAGTTGCTTCAGTGCATTATCGAATGGGTTTATATCTGACATACCTGCAGGTGTATTATGCTAATAAATAAAGTTTCCTTATGCATATGTTATTATGCCTAGGTTGGTGATACGGTCATAACATAATTCTTAATGGAGGATAAGGCACAAGCCAGCTAGGGCTGTAGCCTACAGATCAGCCATGTGCAATCGGTCGCCTCTTACCCTCATAGCCTCCAGATAGCCCCTAACCGCATGCAGGTTCACCGCACGAATCTTCTCCAGCACCTTGACCGCACCATCCCTTATAACCTGATCCAGGGCCAGGTCGCATGCCAGCTGTGCTAGAGCAACCCTCATCATATCCCTCTCCTCCCTGCTAGATGCACGTGCATACATATCTGCTACTCCATCAGCATCGTGGTTGTGGAGTAGCCTGCTCACACCATCCATGAGCGCATGCTTCCCTTCCGCATACTCCCTACTGTACCTAGAGAGGAGCATCTGGAATGGGTCATCACCAGCACTCCATGGATTGTATCTCCCAGAGGCATCTATAAGTGAGGCGAATGGATCTACCTGGATGATGCACCTCATCTGCTCTGGCACAGGGGTTGGGTAGCGTATGCCCTTGAGTATCACATCTGGCATCAGGTGTGTATGCGCACCCTCTAGCATCCCTATCCTCTGCTTGACCAGTATGTGTGACCTTCTGGTTTTGAATAACCTGTATGGTGATGCATCTATCAGCGCATTAAGCATGGCACGATCGGAGAGTATGCTCCTCCCCTCCCTCTCACCGAGCATCCTGTTCACAGTATCATCCCTAACGATTATGCATACATCCAGGCTATCGTTGCCTATCCCTATATCCCATACATGCCCCTCCATACCAGGGTCATGGCCCAGATACGTCAGAACACTCCTAGAGCTCATGGCCGCATCGTCCCTGTGAATACACAGGTAGATGCACTGGGTCCATGGGGTGCACCTATACTCAGCGTTCTCCGCAACTATGGCATACATACCACCCCCATCCATATCATCTATGCCCATAGAGCCCTTCTCGTTGCTCACACTGATACTTGAGCCTGTGATCTCAACCTCATGCTCCGATCCATAAGGGGTAGAGAACTCCGCAACGGCACCATCCCTGACTATGGCCCACGATGCCCTGTAACCTCTCGACGCATCAGCAAGTATACCCTTGAGGTATCCATCAAGCCTCACGGCTGGTATGCTGGCCATGCATCTGATATAGTGAACAGGGTTATAGGGTTTACTGGCACACCGATCGAATCCATGCATCACTGTGCAAGTACATCACCAAGCACATCCCTCAGCTGCTTCAGTATCCTTGCCGTTGCACCCCATATCACATACCCATCGTAGGTGAACCTGTACGCCTCCCTATGGCCATGCCCCGCCTCATCCTTCTCCATGCTCTTCAGCAACTCCACCAGTCGGGCATCTATCACATCTGCAACCTCCCCCTTGTTGATACTCACATTGCTTATGCTGTCTACAACTGCAACGAACGGTCTCACTACGAAGTTGGATGTAAGCGTGTATACATCGTCCAGCGAGCCGACTATCGAGCCCCTATCTATATCAACCCCTATCTCCTCACGTGTCTCCCTGAAAGCGGTGCCCAGCAGATCACCATCCTCCTCCTTGAATATGCCACCAGGGAAGGCTATCTGCCCAGCATGGTTCCTCAACCTCTCGCTCCTCCTGCATAGGATTATCCTAGCATTACCGTCTGTGAAGTGTATTATGAGTAGCACCGCAGCAGGTATCCTCCCTTCATCATTGCCATGTACTACCCTATTACTACTACTACTACCACTACTACCACTACCATCCTGCACGCTCCTCAGCCTACCTCTAAGCACACTCGCCAGGGTGCTACTGCTCAGCATGTCAACTTGCTAGGAGAGCAAGCACCTTCTTTGGTATCTCGTTGAGCCTGCTCACAGCAACGCACCTATCGTAACCTAGGTCCTTCAGGTTCTGTGCTATGCTGAGTGCCCTTGCGGTGTTGTTGCTTATCCCGAAAGAGACCATATCTATGCCCATACCCTTGAACCTCTTTATGGCCTCCCTTGTGGATGCTGGATCATTTGGCTCGCCATCGGAGAATGTTATGAATATATCTGGCTTGAAAGCCCTTGCCAGTGGCTCAACCTTCTCATACACCTCAGCGAGAGGCGTACCACCACTAGCCCTTATGGCCTGCATCCTCCTCTCAGCCGACTTGCTCCAGTGCTCCCCCTCCCCCTTGATGACCCAGCACCTTGCCTTGCCCTTGGTTGTGTTGAATGCCAGTGCTATGAAGTTGACACCTAGATAGTCAAGTACCTTGCAGAGTGCGGTGAAGACCCTCTTGTACTCCTGCTCATCGCTCGATATGCTGCTCGAGTGGTCTAGGAGGAGCATGAGTTTGCCCTTGATCTTCATATCCTGCTCGCTTATGAATGCCCTGTTGGCATGCGTCACAAGCATCTCAGTATCCAGTTCATCCCCAGAACTGGTGTACAGCTCAACCATACCCCTCTTCCAGTCCCTGAGCATCCTCTTCAGCCTGTTCACCAGGTCTGGGTCGTACTGTATGAGCTCATCTGCAGCATCTGGCACATCCAGTGCCTTTGACATGCTCACCTCCTCCCTCTTCCCCGCTATGGCGCTCATCCTCCTCACCATATCATACTCCCTCCTGACCTCCCTCCCATCCATTATGCTCCTGACCCTCCTCTCCAGTTCCCCATCATCCTCCTCCTTCATCCTGAGCAGTCTCCTGAGCGCAAGGTACACCTCCTCATCCTTCAGCCTTATCCCTATCCTGACCCTTGAGAATGGTACTGGGATGGTTATGAGCGGGTTCGCACCCAGAGCATCCAGTACCTTGGGCACCTGCTTCTCAACCCACTCCGTGCCATGGTTGCTCCTTATCGCCTCATCCACTATCCTATTTGCTATGTTCGTTGCATTCTCTACCTTGACTATATCGAAGCCATCGAGGTCCCCCTTTACGTAGCCAGTGAGGAAGTACTGGGAGAATGCAATTACCCTCCTGTGTATGCCGTAGAGCGAGTTTACTAGTGGCTTGTCCTGCCATGATACCGCCTCATCGTACAGCAGCTCATCGAGCATCCCAGGCCACTCCTTAAGCCCCAGGATCGTGACCCTCTTCTGCTCCAGTGCGTTGAGCACATGCCCGAAGGCTATATCATCGGAGAGGTACTTGCTTGAGTGCTTGTACCTCATGGCTAGTATCCAGCATGCTACCCTCCACTGCCTATACCTTGAGAACTCATCCCCAGCGAATACATCCATACTTGGTATGGTTATCGCACCCTTCTCGTAGTTTATCCTCTGCACCCTTGCTATGCGTAGCGTAGCATCCTTACCAGACCACGCACGTATGAGGAACGTTCCTATATCGAGAAGGGTATCATCCTTCAACACCATCATGCTCACCCCATGATGATATACACCTATGGTGATGGTTGTAATTCATGCCATCAGAAGAGCGATGTTATGAGGTCCATGACCTTCCTGTACTCACTCTCCCCCCACTGCTCGTACACGTTGGCAAATACAGCCTCTGCTGCCAACTTTGGGGACACGCCCTGCTTCACCAGCTTTGCGAACGCTATACTCTCCCTTATGCTTGGGCTGTAGTAGAGCTCCTCAACAGATGCAGCCTCCCTGAGCGTGTTGGCCAGCTTTATGGCCTTCCTCACAATCTCCTCATCCTTGCTACCCAACTGAAGATGCGCACCTATTATCTTCAACTCGGTCTCCGCTGGGGGATACTCCATCCTTATCCTAACTGGGAACCTGCTGAGCAGCTGTGGTGGCAGCTCCTTGGTGCCCATGTGCGAGAGCGGGTTTATGGTTGCTATAACGAACCAGTCATCCCTGGCCTTGATGACCTGCCCCCCAGCCTCCTTGAGCACTATCTGCCTCCTATCATCCAGCGCCTCATCCAGCCTCAGGAGCACATCCGCCTCTGCAGCATTCAACTCATCCAGGTAGAGTATGGAACCACTCTTCATGGACTTTATGAGCAGACCTTCAACGAACTCAACGTTGCCATTGCTTATAGTCTGCATCCCTATGAGATGGCTCTCCCTGGTGCGTAGAGAGAAGTTTATGGTGTAGAGTTCCTTGTTGCGCATGTGTGCGAACTTTCTAACCAGGGTGGTCTTGCCAGTACCCTTTGCCCCTATTATGAGGACGAATATTCCAGCATCGTAAGCCTTGTTCAGTATCTCCAGAGAATTGTTCCAGTCTATGTAGACTGGTTCGATCTGGCTAAGCATACACATTCTGATACTGTATCAATTAATATAAAGGTTGCCAGTCAATAGCACTATAACCCCATGATCATGGTTGATGTGCTGCATCAATAGTTATCTTCACCTTGCAGTCATTGCAGTAGAACTCATCCCTGTATAGGCATATGCACTTGTTCCTTGCATATATGGTTGGCCTCTTACTCCTCAGTGCTCTCTCATAGTCTATGAACTCTGCTGCGAGCAGATTGCACCTCATGCATACCACATCATGCCCCCTATGCTCCATGGCCCTATCCCTGTCCTTCTCCACCCTGCCCTCCTTCTCCTCACCCAACTTGCGTCGATTATTGGGTGGAGCATGTATTATAAAATCCTTTTAATCGGTGATGCGGGGAGTGAACAGACACACGCTATAGGTAACTCTCTATCCATCCATCAATCCATCAACCCATCCATCCATCTATGCACTATTCTACTCACTCTCTACCTACCTGCCCACCCTCTTGTGCAGCCTTGAGAGGTGGTAGAGCGTCCTCCTCAGCACATCTATGCTGGCTAGATACTCATCTATGCTGACGTGCTCCTCTGCGGAGTGTGATGAGTGTGCATCCCCAGGCCCATACGTAACTATGGGTATGTTGAGGGCATTGCCTAGAACGTTCATATCTCCCGTACCGCTCTTCCTTATGAGCATAGGTCTCCTACCCTTCACATCCATCACTGCAAGGACCAGAGCCCTGACTAGGGGTGAGTCATGTCTGGCCTCGAACGCCTCCGTCTTATCCTCAACGCTATACTCTACCTTTATACCCCTCATACCTGCTACCCTGCTCATCGTACCATCGAGAAGGTTTATCACGCTACCAGTGCTCATCCCATTCGGGACCCTGATATCCACGGTTATCGAGCACCTTGCAGGGGTCACGTTGTGGCTGCTCCCCCCACTTATCTCAGTTATGCAGTACGTCAGCCCCTTGCTCTTCATACCTGCCAGTGCATCCTTTATGCTACACCAGAGCCCATAGGCCTCCTCTATGGCATTCCCTGCAAGCATGGGGGCACTGGCATGCGCACTCTCCCCAACATCACACGTTATGCTCAGCGCAACCCTCCCCTTGTACGCTATGGTTATCTTCTCCAACCCACTGGGCTCCCCGAATATGGCGTAGTCAGCATCAACACTGTTCTTCAGGAGGTTCTTTATGCCTGTAGCATTACCCTCCTCATCCACTAGCCCAGCGAAGGTTATCGTGCCACAGTCCCTGGCAAGGGATGCTGCAAGCAGCAGCGCAAGGAGCGGGGCCTTGGCATCGGATGCCCCTCTACCATACATCAGCCCATCCCTTATGCTCACTGGTATGTACCCTGGTACCGTGTCCATGTGCCCGCAGAGCAGTATCCTTGGGCTACCATAGCCCTTCCTCGCTATGACATTGCCAACATCGTCCATGTGCACATGCTCGAACCCCAACTCGCTGGATGCCTTATCCGCTATCAGCCTTGCCAGTGGGTGCTCCTGCTTCGATGGCGTGTAGAGTTCAAGCGCCTCCTTGAGGAGTTCTATTGCGTATGAGTTTGAGATTGTAACCATATGCTCCTACTACCTCTTCCTTCTTTCCTTCTCCTCATCCACCACCCTGCATCACATACTCTACAATCTCATCCGCTATCCTCTGGTTCGCTACCCTTGCGACGTTCTTGAACTCTGTGGTAGGGTTCACCTCATGCACCAACAACCCCCTAGCCTCATCCTCCATGAGATCAACACCAACAACCTCCCCATTGACTGCTCTGCATGCCCTTACGCATACATCCTCCAGCTCACTGCTCACTGGGCATGGCTCTGCCCTACCTCCCAGCGCCATGTTGGTCTTCCACCTCCCATCGCCAGAGTACCTGTATATCGCCCCAAGGACCCTCTCGCCAGCGACTATAGCCCTTATATCCCTTGGGGGCCTCTTCACGTACTCCTGCAGGTAGTATATCTGGTAGAGCGGGAACATATGCTCCCTATCCTCCACTATAGCCTCTGCGGCATCCCTATCCCTTATCAGTGCGATGAGTCTACCCCAGCTCCCAACGGTGGGTTTGAGTACGGCAGGGTAGCCTAGGGTATCGATGGCCTTGAGTACGGTATCCTGTGTGAATGCTAGCATGCTCCTCGGAGCCTTGATGCCATTCCTCACAAGGGCTATGTGGGCGAATAGCTTGTTGCCTGCTATCACACTGCACTGGAATGGGTTCACCACCCTGTAACCCTTGCCCTCTAGGGCAGCTGTTAGGTGGAGGTTCCTGAAGTAACCTACACATCTCTGCAGGAATGTACCACTGCCATCGCATACGCTAGACCCGTGCAACATGCCTCCATTGAGATCGATGAGGATATCCTTGCTGTCGAGCATCCTCACATCGAGGCCCTTCCTTGCTGCTGCCTCGTATAGTGCCTTCTCCTCCCACCTTACAAGATCGTACAGTATGTACAGTCTACCTACTGACCCCAATCCTCCCCAACGACTTGGGCAGGTTTGATATTAAATCCTTCCCCTTGCCTCTCGAGTTCGTAACTTGCTCCACAGTCTGGGCATGTCAGTATCTCGCCCTCTATCGCATCACTAGGCACCTTGAGATCTGCCTCACACTCTAGGCATCTGACCTTGCCACTCATAGCACGCTACTCAATGAGAGGTTAATTATACTTTGCTGAACCATCTATCTATCTATCTATCTCTCCGTATAAGCATATGCTTGTGAAAAGTATGTGGATGAGAGGTTCAGAGATGATAGATAGTTAATTGAAAGAATTGATGATGGACTGCATAACGCACTGTCTTATGCACTGTAGTATGTTTCTCCATAAACACATAACCACTACTTCCTGCTATTCAGTTTCATTGTTGGTTTGAAAGTATGATGACACCTGCATGTGTTCCAGCAGCAGCCATGTTATGCACCAACCCTATACTGCAGTCCCTTACCTGCCTGCTCCCTGCTCTATGCATCAACTGCCTAGCTATCTCAACCACTTGAGCAACACCAGTTGCACCAGATGAGTGCCCCCTTCCTAATACACCTCCATCCGTATTGATAGCTGGTATGCTCACCTTGCCTTCTGCAGCATAACCCCCCTCACCCTTCCTCACGAATCCAAGGTCCTCATACGCCATAACCTCAAGTATGGTGAATGAGTCGTGCACCTGAGCAGTATCGACCATCCTTGGCTCTACCCCACTCATCCTGTACGCCTGCCTTGCAGCATCTATAGTCGCATCCATCCTCGCTAGGTCGATGTTGCTTATGCTTGCACCAACACTGCTCGAGCCTATACCCTTTATCCATACTGGCTCCCTGCAGATACCCTTTGCCCTATCAGCACTTGCCAGCAGTAGTGATGCAGCGCCATTGCATGCTATAGAGCAGTCGTATAGCCTCAATGGCTCTACCACTGGCCTTGAGTTGATCACATCATCTACGCTTATCACCCTGCTGTTATGGAAGTACGCCTTCTCATTCCCTAGAGCATTGCTCCTGTTCTTAACTGCTACCATGGCAAGCTGCTCTCTCCTGGTCCCAAACTCCTGCATGTGCCTCTTCGCATACATGGCAGCCCAGTGTGCAGGATGCCTAGCATCCCCTCTCGCCACATCCCACCCCAGTAGCATACCAGAGTCGTACGCATCGAACCCTATAACGAGGGCGGTATCACAGAGTCCAGAGGCTATGTATGTGTATGCTGTCATGAGCGCACTTGCCCCAGAGCTGCACATGCTCTCAACCCTCTGCACTACCCTTGCCCTGATGCCTAGCATATCAGCGAGTATGCTCGCTGTATACGCTCTACCATCCGTTGTGGAGACTATGAGCGCATCTATACCATCCCTGCGTATATCAAGTTCGTTGAGCATCTCAGCGGTAGAGGTCACGGCGAGTTCGTAGAGCGAGTGGTCTGAGCACTCACCCCTGCTGAACCTTGCCATCCCATAGCCCACTATGGCAACATCACCATAACCATTCATACTCGCTCTCCTTCACTCAACACCTCCAGCATCCTCCTGAATATAATGTAATCCTCATCCGTATTATGCACGGGGTTGATGAGCAGTATTGGTAGGGTTACACCACTTGCTATGAACGACCTGAGTCGCTCAACACACTCATCCACATCCCCTGCTATGGCTAGCGAGTCGAGCATATCCTCGCTCACATGGGCATGTACATCCCTCAGCCCGTTCCTCCTGTACTCATCCCTTATCTGCTCGACCTCATCCCTGAAGCCGTGCTCTGCGAGGAACCTTGCGTATATGGAGCCTACAGCGGTGTAGAATGCTATGCTCCTGCATGCCCTCTCCCTGGCCCTTGCAGGGTCATCGGATACAGCTGTTATAAGCACAGATGCCACATCTATGGCTGGGTTGATGGATCTGAGCATACTTGCAATACCATGTATCTCGTTGAGGGGTATGAGGAAGAGTATGGCACCATCACCAACCTCGCCAGCAAGCCTCAGCATACCCTGGTTGGTTGCTGCTATGTACACTGGTATGCTGCTCCTCACAGGCCTGAATCCCAGCCTCATACCCCTGATCCTCACAATGCTCCCATCATAATCCACCCTCTCCCCCCTCGTTATGAGCCTTATGGCATCAACGTACTCCCTCATCCTTGCTGTATTCTGCCTGAACTCCATGCCATGCCAGTCCTCAGCGAGTCTCCTGCTCCCAGCCCCAAGCCCGAGTATGGCCCTGCCATTGGAGTACGCATCCAGCGTAGCGAGTGCCATCGCTGTGCTGGCAGCGCTCCTAGCGTATATGTTGACCACAGCGGTACCGAGCATAGCATGCCTAGTGAACGATGCTATGTAGGAGAGCGTCACGAACGCATCCCTACCCCATGACTCTGGCACCCAGATGGAGTGTATGTGCATCGCCTCAGCTACTCTAGCATACTCGAGCACCTGCCTATAATCCAGTAGCATCCCCAGGCTCACACCCATCCTTCCCATGTCAAGTAGGCACCCTAACCCTTACTCAACTCCTTGCTCGCCTCCTCCACATCCTTGTGGGTATCTATGGAGCGCCAGTAAGCATCCCTGTACTTGACTGCATACAGCACACCATTAGATGCGAGTTGGGGGAATGTATCGTACTCTATGCTACCCTTCTCTGGGAGGTACCTGAATACGCTGCTGCTCAGACAGTACACACCAGCGTTTATCCAGAACCCATCCAGCCTTGGCTTCTCCCTGAATCCCGTTATCCTCGAGTCGTCACCAACCTCAACTATCCCGTATGGGCTCGGCAGTGGCACAACTGCTATACTGCTCTTCCCTGAAGCTGTGGTGGAGAGCATCTTACCTATGTTGAGGTCTGTGAGCACATCCCCATTGACCACTATGAACCTCTCCTCATCCTTCAGTAGATGCTCAGCATTCTTCACGGCCCCTCCGGTGCCCAGTGGCTCACCCTCTACAACGTACTCTATGCTCACTGAGTGTCTTCTACCATCACCAAGGTAGTCCATGATGACCTCCTTCATGTAACCAACGCATAGGGCAAGTTCATCAACCCCGTTCATCTTGAGCCACTCTATCTGCCATGCTATTATGGGCTTGCCGAGTATCTCTACCATTGGCTTCGGCCTATCATCTGTCAATGGCCTGAGCCTCTTCCCGTAACCCCCAGCAAGTATCACAGCCTTCATCCGATGGAAGGTTATGGATGATGTTAATAAACTCATCCATCTTCGGTCTTCCCTTCAGTCAACAGGAAGTGTATCTCCTGATAGCACTCCACGCATACCTCCTTACCATCTGTATGCTCGCATGATAGCATCCTCCTGACCTCTCTCTTGCAGATGGGGCAGATGGACATCATCATACCCACTACCTACTCAATCTGTCCTGCTGCTGTGGAGCCTCAGTATGGAATAAGCATTTCTGTAGCGTTCATCATCCTCCCTAGTGTGATCAGGGTTTATACCCTTGCTCACGGCATAGTAGTAGGCAAAGAGCTGCAGTGGTACTATGGCTAGGATTGGATGCTCATAAGCGTTGCATTCAGGGATGGTCACTGCACGATCACCCATTCGGGAGAGTGCATAATCATCACTCACTACCACTACCCCTGCCCCTATCGCATGGAGGGCATCTACCGCCTTCTCTACCCTGCTCTTAGCATATGCACTTGACCTGCTTGATGCTACTATGAACACAACATCACCCTCCTCTACGCCAGAGATGGAGCCGTGAAGGAACTGCTCAATATGCATGCCCTCAGAGTCCGTGAAGTTACCCTCCTTCATCTTCAACGCTGCCTCCAGCGCAGTTGCCGTATCCATACCTGCACCAAGGAAGATGAACCTGCTACGACTGGAATACTCATCCACCAGTGCTCTCACGGGCTCCTCGACCCCTGCTATGATAGCATCCATCAACCTACTCGTATGGAGTAGAGCATGTGCTGGGGCAGAGATCAGGTAGAGTGATGCGAGCATGCTGGTATAGCCTAGGGTCACACAGTCGGACTCATCCACCACAGGGGAGTTCCTTACGGTGAGAATGGCATCTGTATGCTCTGCAGATGTCAGTGCTATGCACCTTGCACCACTCCTCTTCAGCAGCCTGAACGCATCCAGCGTTGTAACCGTCCTCCAGCTATGGCTCAGGATGAGCGCAACGCTACCAGCAGTATCGGTTGCACAATACTCCAGTATATCAAGTGCATGCACAGCCCTAGCATCGATCCCATGCGCTCTCAGTGTATGCTCACCGTAGAGTGCGGCATGGTATGATGACCCGCATCCAGTCAGGTATGCTCTAGCACCCCTAAGCATACTGTTCGCTACCGTAGCCTGTGCCCTGCACCCCCTCGCTATGTAGGAGATGGTATCTGCCTGCTTGTGTATCATCTCATACATCCTCGGTCTTACGCCCATCATACCAAGACACCAGACCATTCATGATCATGACCAGATCATAACCATCAGACCACCAACTCACCACTACCATTATCATCTATCATCCTTGTCAGGCCATATCTATATCTGAGAAGCCCTTATCCTTTATGCTCTCAACATACTTCCTTATTATCTCCCTGACACAGTCATGGCATATTATGTAGACCTTCTGATCCACTGGTACAAGTACAAACTCGTTGGTATCTCTATGGCACCTCACGCACTCTACCATTAATCGGATGGAGTAACCGTGGACTATTATAAATTCTCATCGATTGCTATGCCATCCTTGCTATCTTTGCATCCCTGAACCTCTTTATCACACCTAGTGCTATAACCAATGCGCCAAGCCCTGTCACAGGGGCAGAACCAGCTATCGCACCTCCCGCTGCTATCAGTATACCATTTACTATGAGCATTATCCACACGAAAGTTGAGACCTCTCTGGCGATGAAGAATGCTGCTATGGATAGTGCTATGGCAGAGCCCCCGAATGCCAGCCCTCTAACCATCGCATTCAATGGAAGGAACCCAGCCTCCCTATCACCACCATCGCCCATGCTCCTACTCGCTGCCTCATCTATACCATATATGATCAGCAGTACGAGCGATGCTATGACCAGCCCCTTTGCTAGATTCATCATAGTAGATGTTGCTACCAACCCGTTAATAAACTGTAGAGTCAGGTTAGCAGCAGGTCATACCTTACGTATCTGGATATAGAGTCTATGGCATCTACAGGATTGGCTAAGAGTGGTATGCTACCTATGACTGGCACACCACTCAACTCCTGTATCATGCTCCCAGCATTTGCTTCGACTGGGTTACCATGATCCACCATGTTCATGACCACACCTACAATCTCAACCCCTCTCCTCCTGCACGCATCTATGGTCAGGAGTGTGTGGTTTATAGTACCGAGCCTTGCCCTAGCAACTATCAGAGCTGGTAATCCCATATCCTTGATGAGATCTACAACGTAGTAGCCCTTCCTTATGGGCACCATGACACCGCCTATCCCCTCAACCACCAGGAACTCGTGCCTCTCCCTCAACCTCCTGTACGCACTGAATACCCTCTCCATATCTATCTCCTGCCTGAGCATGATGCTTGCCATGTATGGTGCTGCCTCTACAGCAAGGAATACAGGGTTCACCAGTTCGTACTCGCTCCTATCCATGCCTGAGTGTCTAGCGATGATCTCAGCGTCCATGGACTTGAGCAGGGCATCCCTATCGACTCCAGTAGCCACTGGCTTCATGCCAACAGCGTCTATGCCATCCCTACGCAGTGCATGCACTATGGCTGCCGTAACCAGTGTCTTGCCTACACCAGTATCTGTGCCAGTGACGAAGACCCCACCCATGCCTGTGGGATGGGAGTTACCATTATTATGGGTTTATACGCTCCAAGATGGGATGGGCATCAACGTGAACCTGCTGGGCTTGGTTCTGGGTCCAGTGGTATTCCTCGTAGTACTCTTCCTGGAGGGTATGGTAGTGATGGATACGGCTCCAAGGGTAGCTCTAGCACTGGTAGCATGGATGGTTGTGTGGTGGGTAACCAATGCCATGCCGCTCTATGCAACCGCACTGCTACCCTTGGTCGTGCTCCCAGCATCCAACGTCATGCAGATAGGGAGCGTTGCCCTGAACTACGCTGATAGAGCGATATTCCTCCTGCTTGGGAGCCTGATGCTTGCTAGAGCGATAGAGGTGGCAGGGCTGCACAGGAGGTTCGCCCTCAGGATGCTTCTACTCCTAGGCAATGATAGCAGGAGCATCCTTGGCGGGTTCATACTCGTCACTGCCATACTGAGTGCGTTCATGAGCAACACCGTGGTGGCTGCCATGATGATCCCCCTTGCACTATCTATCATATCGGTTATGGATGAGGCGCACAGGAGGAGGATAGCCCCAGCGCTCATGATAGTTGTAGCGTACTCCGCAAGCATAGGTGGTGTGATCACACTGGTTGGTACACCACCAAACCTGATATTCGCATCCATAGCGGGAGATATGGGTTACGATGTAACGTTTCTGGCATGGCTTCCAGTAGGGCTGACCGTCGGGCCCATGCTCCTTCTAGCGCTCTGGCTCTACATGCTGTACGTGCACAGGCTCAAGGATGTGAGGGTTATAGATAGCAGGGATGTGGTCATAAGCGAGGCCAACAGGTTGGGGAGGATGAGCAGCAGGGAGAAGGCTGTGCTGGCAGTGTTCATAGCAACTGTATCTGCATGGATAAGCAGGAGCGTATGGGGCCCATACCTACCAGGTGTGGATGATGCTGTGATAGCCATATCTGCAGCGCTCTCGCTCTTTGCCATAAGGGTCAGGGAGGGTGGTATAGGCGACGGTGTAAGGGGCAGGGAAGGCATAGATGCAACTGTCAGTGCTGGTAGTGAAGGTGCAAGTGTAGCGCTCCTCACATGGGATGATGCATCCAGGATCCCCTGGGGTGTGTTGGTGCTCATAGGCGGTAGCCTTGCACTTGCCAGTGCATTCACGGCAACAGGGCTTGACAAGATGGTGGCATCATCCCTCTCGCTAGATGCCAGCCCACAGCTGATGCTCTTATTCATAACAGCTGTGACCGTATTCCTCACGGAGCTGATGAGCAACACAGCAGTGGCAACGCTCATGCTCCCCATAGTCAGTAGTGTGGCAGTTCACGTCGGTATGGAGCCATTGCAGCTCATGCTTGCGGCAACGCTCGCAGCAACCCTGAGCTTCATGCTCCCCGTGGCAACCCCTCCAAACGCTATGGCATTCGCCTCTGGCTACCTTACAGTAGCGTACATGATAAGGGTCGGGTTCATCATGAATCTTATCAGCATAGCAGTTATAACGCTAGCACTGTATACCATAATGCCCCTGGTCAGGTTCTAGCCTATCCTATTGTACCTACACACCCACCCGTGTGCTTACCCGCTTCTTCACATCTATATTCTTGATGATAGATATGAGTACAACTGCACGTTGCCCCCTTGGATAAGAGTTATGTGTCTGTAACGAGCAAGCATGCTATGCATATGGATGAGCGTGATCTTAAGACCCTAGATAAGATGTACGTATGGCACCCGTACACCCAGATGAGCGACTGGCTCGGCATGGATGCACCAGTCATAGTCAGAGGGGATGGCTTCTACCTAGTTGATGAGCAGGGCAACAGATACCTGGATGGTATAGCGAGCATGTGGTGCAACGTATGGGGGCACTCTAGGAGGGAGATAGTGGATGCTATAGTGGAGCAGGTTAGGATGCTACAGCACTCGACGCTCTTCGGCTTGAGCAACAAGCCCTCGATAGTGCTTGCTGAGATGCTCATCAGGTTAGCAAGGGGCATGGGCAAGGTATTCTACAGCGACGATGGCTCTACAGCGATGGAAGTAGCAGTTAAGATGGCCATGCAGTACTGGCATAACAGGCTTAGTAGCAGCAACGAGAGGAGGAGGGAGATCATTGCACTGGAGAATGGCTACCATGGTGATACCGTAGGGGCCATGTCCATAGGCTACATAGAGCACTTCTTCAAGCCCTACGAGCCACTGCTCTTCAAGGTAAGGAGGGTACCATCCCCTTACCTCTACAGGAAGAGGGTTGAGATGAGCGATGCCGATTACGTGCAGTACTGCCTCGATGCACTAGAGCATGAACTCAAGAGCAGCGAAGGTAGGGTAGCTGCAGTTGTGATGGAGAGTGGGGCACAGATCGCTGGAGGGGCTATAGTGTACCCAGATGGATACCAGAGGGAAGTAAGCAGGATATGCAGGAGGTACGGTACCCTGTTCATACTTGATGAGGTTGCTACAGGGTTTGGTAGGTTGGGCTCCATGGTGGAGTACATAGCACAGGATAGCATGCCAGATATAGTCGCATTCGGGAAGATGCTTACAGCAGGTTATCTACCACTGGCTGTGACCCTTGCAACGGACGATGTGTTCAACGCCTTCCTTGGCAGGTACGAGGAGAGGAGGCACCTCTTCCATGGGCATACGTTCACTGGCAACCCTATAGCATGCGCATGTGCAGTGGCAAATCTCAGGCTGTATGAGAGCGAGGGCCTGATCCCTAGGCTCAGGGATAACGCTATGTTAATGGCAAGGAGGCTAGAGGAGTTCAAGCGCTATGATACAGTTGGGGATGTGAGGCATAAGGGCATGCTCGCAGGGATAGAGCTCGTCAAGGATGGAAAGCAGGCACTGGAAAGGCTTGTGGATGGGAGGAGGATAAACTATGCCATAGCTGAGGAGGCCATCAGGAGGGGGTTGATCCTGAGACCTCTAGGGCATATAATGCTCCTGGTCCCCCCACTGGCTATCGGCAGGGAGGAACTGGATATGCTCATGGACAAGGCTATGGATGTGCTGGATGCTGTGAGCAGGTTAGCCCGATGATGGCAGGTATGACATGGCAGTATAATAATAATAATAATAGTAGTAGTAGTGGGATGATCGTAATATGATGGTGGTGGTGCCGCCGGCGTGATTTGAACACGCGACACCTCGGTCTTCAGCCGAGTGCTCTCCCAGGCTGAGCTACGGCGGCATGCAAGAGGATACTCATCAAGCCACGGATTTATTTGCTTCTCCCAGCCCTTATACCCTGCTCGAGCCCTTCCATGGTACATCCCCTATGCCCTTGCGCCTGTTCATAACCCTCGCAAGCACGAAGAGTAGTGATGAGAGCCTGTTCATGTAGGCTATGAGGTCATCGCTCACGTTACCACCATCCTCGCCCTCACCCTCATCTCTGAGCGCAACTATGACACGCTCTGCCCTCCTTGCTATTGCCCTTGCAAGATGTAGGAGTGAGGCCTCCCTGCTCCCGCCTGGGAGTATGAAGTAGCTTATGGAGCCTACCTCCCCCTCATACCTGTCTATAACCCCTTCAAGCCTGCTGATCATCTCCTTGCCTATCCTTGGAGTTGTCTTATCCATACTCGGATCTGCCAGTTCTGCCCCAGCAATGAACAGATCGCCCTGTATACCTTCCAGGGTAGCCCTCACATCCTCCTCATCTATGAACGATATGCACAAGCCTATGGCTGAGTTGAGCTCGTCTATGCTCCCATATGCATCAACTCTAAGCGATGCCTTGGATACCCTCTTGCCTCCAAGCAGCGAGGTGTAGCCCTTGTCACCCCCCCTAGTGTATATCCTTGCCATGTATATGGTATTACGCAATAAGGTTTAAACGTAGCTTTCCCTCGATGGATAATGGGCATGGGTCATGCAAGGTATGTATTTGCTCTAACCATGATGAGCTTCAGCATGGCCATAACCCTTGCTGTATCAGCCCTAATAATAGATCACTACCTACTAGGCAAGGATAGCAGTATAAGGATGGATATAATGGAGGCTACGGATGACCTCATAAAGGGTAACGTGCTGAAGAGCATAATAAACGAGCTCTCGAGGATAGCGGGTAGTGATGTGGGTAGGAGCAATAGCAACTATATAGCTAGCAACTGATCCATCCATTCATCAATCATTCAAGCATCCATCCAGCATCAAGCATGGAGAGATATACAGCAGGTATACATAGC
The DNA here is from genome assembly GCA_025054855.1 of Candidatus Nitrosocaldus sp. Classification (GTDB taxonomy): domain Archaea; phylum Thermoproteota; class Nitrososphaeria; order Nitrososphaerales; family Nitrosocaldaceae; genus Nitrosocaldus. The sequence goes on from JANWZS010000003.1 coordinate 39,869, forward strand.
AGCAGGTTCTTGCAGATGATAATCTATGGATAGCATATATACATCATCCACCATATGCTATGTATGAGCAAGGAGAGCGCTAAGGTGAGGTGCCCCTACTGCGAATCAACATTCAACAGCAAGGAGGAGTTATCTAAGCATATAGATAGGATGCATATAGGTCCTGGAGTGCTTGAGGGAGACACAAGGAAGCTGTAACCACTGCTAATTATATAACCACTATATATCACACCCTATTATATAATCTCGATAGTAAGGGTGAGTGGATTGGCCAGGTTCATGATCGGTTTGGTTGCAGTAGTTATAGCATCATCACTACTGCTAGTATATCTAACCTTGAATTCAGGCTATGAACAGAGTGTACAGGCAAGCAACAAGCCTGAGGTAGTAGAGGTACAGATAGGTAAGTGGAAGTGTCTGCATCCAAAGACCGAGGAACCCTTACCTCCAGAAGGGTACCAACATACATACCAGAAGGATTCAGGCTGGTAGAGTGTGATTATGGTAATAGTACAGATCTGAACCTATACTCCCTGCATGAGAGCGTTGATCCATACAACATACCCAAGGATGTAGACGCAGCAGGGTTGATAGCAAGGCATACTATCTACTTTGGTGCCATATGGCATGGCGCAGAGCATATGAAGGAGGCTAAGGAAAAAGTAATAGATAGAGGCGTTGAGGGCTTCAAGGAGTACAAGGCAAACTCTGCAAGGGGAGATCTCATCCAGATATTCGAGATAGATGGTAATCCTGCGATGGGCTGGGAAGCAGGCAACAAGAACAGCATAGTCATGCTTGATGACAAGGTTGTGAGCAGTGAACCGATATCCTACCCAGCAGAGATAGCAATGATAGACCAAAAGGAGTTAGTGTACTACAGCGTTAGAGGCTACCTTCCATTGGATGAGTTAAGGAGGATACTTGAATCACTTGAGAGGCCATAGATAAGTATCTATCAATTATTTTTTATTATCCATTGTATTCACCACCCCTATGCTTGAGTTCTTCCTTAAAGCATGTACGCTGAAGAGGGTCAAGAGGAAGGGGTGGCTCGTCAAGGCTAGGGTCAGCAGTGAGCATGCTGAATCTGTAGCAGACCACTCCTACACTCTAGCGTTGATGGCCATGGTTATGGCAGATGTCAAGGGCTTGGATGCATGCAAGGCGATGAGGTTCGCACTGCTCCACGACCTTGCTGAGGCACTCACAGGAGACCATATGCCAGAGGAGATGGATGGAGAGAGGAAGAGGGCTATGGAGCATGATGCGATGCTGAAGATGCTTGCACCGCTCCCAGAGCATGTTAGGGGTATGTATTCAAGGCTATGGGATGAGTACAGGAACTGTAGCAGTGATGAGGCAAGGCTTGTGCATGAACTTGACAAACTTGAGATGGTTCTTCAGGCCAGATGCTATGAGGAGATGGGCTACAGAGGCACGCTGGATAGGTTCTACTCATACGCTGAGCCGTACATTACATATGCATCGCTTAGGGAACTACTACTGCAGATGAAAAAGTATTAACCCCATCCCAGTATAGTTAGTTTATGCAGTACTTCCAGGCACTCCAGATAGGGCAGGCAAGGATAAGGGATGCGGTAGCACTGCTCAAGAGGTACACTGGCAATGCACTCCCTGCCATAGCGTTGAGGGAGAACAGGGGCTCAGGCAGGGGATGGGAGCCAGTTGGTGAAGAGAACCTCTACTCGATAGTTGAGGGGGAGCATGGGCTCATAATATGCCTGTGCGATGCTGAGGGTAATGCAAAGGCCATAGCATCATGGTACTCGAGGGAGGAGGCTGAGGGCATAGCAGCAAGGATGCGTGCTGATAGCATCCAAGAGTACACAGGGAGGGTAAGGCTCCCAGTCTAAGCGATAATGATTTTTATCCTTGTATGCTGAAGGTACTAGTATGGAGTATGAGCAGGAGGTTGAGGTCACTGGCCACCTCATAGACTCCATGATACTAACCAGGATATTCGATAAGGTCATGGACCTCAAGGGTGACTTTGAAGTGCTAGAGTTCAGGATAGGCAAGGAGAAGACCTCGCCGAGTTATGCTAGGCTTATGGTTAGAGGTAGGAGCAGGGAGCACCTTGCACAGATACTCGAGGAGGTCTATAGGGAGGGCGCTACCCCAGTGCAGGTGGAGGAGGTCATACTCGAACCTTCTGCAAGGGATATGGTTCTACCAGATGAGTTCTACAGCACAACCAACAACAGGACCATGATATACGTCGATGGTCAATGGATAGAGGTTGAGGATATAATGATGGACAAGTGTATAGTCTACGATCCATCGAGCAGGAGGGCGTACTGCAAAGCAATAAGGGAGGTGAAGAAGGGGGATCTGATAGTCGTTGGGGAGAAGGGCATAAAGGTCATCCCTCCAGAGAGGCCCAGGGAGGGAGTAGACCTCTTCCAGTTCATGAGCAGCGATGCATCGAGCGAGAGGCCTACACTCCAGATGATAAGGAAGGTCGCAAGGGACATGCATGCGTTGAAGAGGGATGGAGGTAAGATAGTTGCCGTTGCTGGACCTGCAGTCGTGCACACTGGTGCCGCAGATGCCCTAGCAGCGCTCATAAGGCTTGGGTACATCAAGGCACTGCTTGCTGGCAATGCTCTAGCAGTGCATGATATAGAGCATGCACTGTTTGGAACCTCACTAGGCATGTACGTTCACGATGGTACTCTAGCGGTTAGAGGGCATAGGCACCATATGCGTGCCATCAACGAGGTCTTCAAGGCTGGTTCCATAAGGGCTATGGTTGAGAATGGTACTCTGAAGAAGGGTATAATGTATGAATGTGTAAAGAACAATGTACCATACGTGCTCATAGGCTCGCCCAGGGACGATGGCCCGATACCAGATGTGATAACTGATGTGGTGCAGGGCTGGAGGATGTACAGGGAAGTGCTTAGAGGAGCAGATATGGTGCTTATGCTGAGCACTATGCTCCATAGCATAGCTGTAGGGAACATGCTCCCCTCACATGTGAAGGTTGTTGTAGTCGATATAAACCATGCAGTGGTTACAAAGCTGATGGATAGGGGTACATGGCAGGCTGTGGGGATAGTATCCGATGTTGGTGTATTCCTACCTACACTGCTTGAGAACATAACTGCACTAGAGGGTAGCGGGGAGTGAGTATTCCTAGTTCACATCCGTCCAGCACGGTACCATTCCCCAGCATCTCCACTGCACACTCATCCAACATCCTTCTAATTTTCTGCATATCTATCCATTATTATGTGAGAAATCATATATTCTTCTATCATTCATCATAGACCATGAGCGTATATCACTGCAACATGTATGGGGATGGGGTGTGTGACTGTGGATGCTGCGCTGGCGATGGGTGATGAGCATGAGTGAGCCACTCTACGCATTCTCCATAGCAAGGACTATGTATGCAGGGGCAGTGGCTGGGTTCATAGCGAGCTGGTATGTTACAGTGCTCCTGATGGCAAGTGAGTACGAGATAGGCTTCCCCATGGGCACGTTCTACACCGTCATAGGTGAGGTTGCAGGGTTCAGGGGTGCAGATGCGCTCTACGCAGGTCTGGCACTGCACATACTGACAAGCACTGTAGTAGGTTCGCTCTCTGCACTCCTCCTGGTCACCATACTGAGGCACTGGAGGCTCAGGGGCAAGGTATGCATAGTCTGCTCGTACAGGGCCGCTGGGGTTGGGCTCATACTGGGCTTCATAATATGGCTTGTACTGTTCCTGCCAGTCACGTTCCTTATCGTCGAGCCATCGCTCGCATCCAGGGCTGCTGGCGATCTGAGCATGCTCTACTCCACATCAGTATCCGTATCTGCACTCCTGAGCATGGTCTGGGTTATAACCGTAAGCGCACTCCCGTACCACCTCGGCTATGGTGCCACACTGGGCTACCTGATGAGCAGATTGGTCAGGCGCATGGCCATAACTGGCAGGGCGAATATTTAAATACCTAGTTAGGTGAGACTAATTAGGTGTGACTAACTGATGCATATCCAGATCAGCGATAAGATTGACGATCTGTTCACGCAGGTACTGCAGGATACCCTTGGGGTGGATGATGGTGTAGATCTGGTTGGTGATGGTAGGTACGCCTCTATAGTATCCAATGCGATGAGGCTCTACATCGACCTGAGCAGGGGGTACAGGATAAGGAGCAAGAAGACCATCATATGCACAGCGATATATGCAGCGCTCAGACTCGCAGGGTATGCTATAACCGTCAACGCATTTGCAGATAGGGTAGGGATGGATGTGAGGAGGCTAGCAGTCTGCTACAGGGCGATGCAGAGGGTTCTAGGGTTGACCGTACCAAACCCATCCCTCAATGCGTACATAGATGAGGTTGTGAGATGGCTGGAGGAGGATGGTGGTGCACAGGATAGGTACACAGATGTAGATACTGCAAGGCTGAAGGAGGAGTCGTATAGGTTGGCTGGTTATGTGAATAGCATGATGAATGGCAGGGGCTTCAACCCTGCTGGCATGGCAGCTGCCATAGTTTACCTCTCGCTGGATGAGAGGTGTAGGAAGGCTGTTGGTATCAGGAATCTGGCAAGGATCACTGGTGTGAGCGTTGTCACTGTGAAGAAGAGGATAGAGGACCTCAAGGCACTGCTGAATGGTCATGTGCAGTAATGGTGCTGGTATGGTTGATCTATTGATGGATGAAGTAAGGAATAAGTTAGGCCATGTGCTACTCACACTCACCTGAAATAAGGTAGTCGAGATGGCCAAAATAGTGGTGATAGAGATAGGAAAATCGGTGGTTGGTGCTGTAATAAAGCACCTTGGTAGGCCATACGCTGTGGTCAGTTATCCCAGGGAGGTTCACATAAGCGAGTTCAAGAAGATACTGAAGGAGGCATACCAGAAGATAAACGATGCCATCTCCTCCCCAGGCGAAGGCGGTAGTGATGATGGTGAGGTATGGCTCATACTATCTGGGCCGTTGGCACTGGTCTTCCAGCTGGGGCAGATAGTTGGGGAGATGAGCAACGTGAAGGTACTCCAGTACTACAACGGCGAGTACCATATAGTACCTTCTATAAGCAGGGATGAGTTGCGGGATAAGGTATAGGATAGGGTGAAGGATGATGGATAGAGAGAGTAAGGGATGGCTACAAGTAGCCTTATTCACATGCATAACGGAATAGCGATGCCAATAGAAAGAATTAATAGATTATTCATGGAATGCAATAGCATTGAGTAAGGAGGAGTTGCTTGCAAGGTTCTCATCAGAACCTGACAGGTACTACAGGGTATCCCTCTTCGATGATGTCGGGTTCAGAAGGCAGCAGTGTAGAGTATGCAGGGGTCACTTCTGGGCACTCAACAGCAGGGAGAGGTGCCCCAACTGTGAGCCATATGGGTTCATAGGCGACCCTCCAACGAGCAAGAGGATGGACTACATAGAGGCGTGGAGGGCCGTTGAGAGTTTCTTCACCCAGAACGGGCATGCATCAGTGAAGCGTTACCCAGTGGTATGCAGGTGGAGGGATGACCTCTTCTTCACAGTAGCATCCATAGTCGACTTTCAGCGTGTGATAGGGGGCAAGGTTGTATTCGAGCTCCCAGCGAACCCCTTGATAGTGCCCCAGATGTGCCTTAGGTTCAATGATATAGAGAACGTTGGGAGGACGGGGAAGCACTACACATCCTTCTGCATGATAGGCCAGCACAGCATAGCGGATGCTGAGAATGGCTACTGGAAGGATAGATGCATAGAACTCGACTACAGGATGCTCACGGATGTACTTGGCATAAGGAGGGATGAGATAGTCTTCGTCGAGGATGTATGGCTTGGATATGGTGCCTTCGGGTACTCACTGGAGTACTATGTGAGGGGGCTTGAGCTTGGCAATGCTGTATTCACTGAGTTCGAGGGGAGCCCCAAGGATTACAGGGTTATGAGGGAGAGGGTAGTGGATATGGGTGCTGGATTAGAGAGGTTCTCATGGGTGACCATGGGCACACCAACCAGCTATGACTGCACATTCGGCCCAGTGCTGAGGCATATGATGGACAGGTTTGGTGTGGAGTACGATCCTGCTATACTCAGTAGGTACTTCAGCATAATATCAAGCAGCAACTACAGCGTTGACTATGTCAGGGTAGCAGAGGTACTGGGCATGGACCCTGCCAGGCTGGAGAGGATGGTTACACCACTGGAGGCTTTGTATGCTGTTGCAGATCACGTCAGAACACTGACATTCGCCATAGCGGATGGTGCGCTACCAAGCAACACTGGAGGGGGCTACAACCTCAGGGTGGTCCTCAGGAGGGCGCTAGCAATGCTCAGGAGGCTCGGATGGAGCATAAGGCTGGATGAGGTAGCGGATATGCACATAGACTATCTCGCATCGATGTACCCAGAGCTGAGGGAGCAGAGGGAGAGCGTAAGAACCATACTTGGTGTGGAGAGCAGCAGGTATGCAGAGGCCATAGAGAGGATGAAGGGCATAGCGAGGAGGCTGCAAGGGAGGAGGTTGAGCAGCGATGATCTCATCAGGCTATACGAGTCTGATGGCATAACACCAGACTTCCTCAAGGAGCAGGGGATAATAGATAGGGTGCCAGAGAACTTCTACACCATGCTGGCCGAGAGGCACAGCGAGAGGCCCCTCGCCGCTGAGCCCAAGCCCGTCATGGACGTGAGCAGCATAGAGCCCACGAGGCTGCTCTTCTACGAGGACCAGTACATGCTGGAGTTCACGGCAAGGGTCCTCAAGGTGAGGATGCCCTACATCATCCTAGACAGGACAGCATTCTATGCTAGAGCTGGGGGGCAGGAGCCTGACCATGGCTACATAAACGAAGCAAGGGTTGTGGATGTCATAAAGCAGGGGGATGTGATCCTTCACAGGGTACAGGATGCGGAGATAAGCTTCAGGGAGGGCGACATGGTTACCTGCAGGATAGATGGTGAGAGGAGGGGGCTGATAATGAGGCACCATACAGCTACACACATAATCAACGCAGCATCCAGGAGGGCCCTTGGCCAATGGATATGGCAGCACTCAGCATACAAGGATGAGCACTACGCCAGGCTCGATATAACCCATCACTCACCCCTGAGCAGGGATGATGTGAGGAGGATAGAGGAGTATGCCAACGAGATAGTCCTTGCAGATATCCCAGTGGAGGTGACCCTCATGGACAGGAATGTGGCAGAGCAGATGTACGGGTTCAGGATATACCAGGGGGGTTATGTACCAAACAGGAGCATAAGGATAGTGAGGATAGGGGACTGGGATATAGAGGCGTGTGGAGGCACGCATTGTGAGAGGAGTGGGGAGGTAGGCATGATCAAGGTGACAAGGGCTGAGAGGATACAGGATGGTATAGTCAGGCTTGAGTTTGTGGCAGGCAAGGCAGCCTTGAGGTATGCACAGTTACAGGAGGAGCATATATCATCGATAGCGGAGATGCTCGGCTCAAGCAGGGAGAAGGTCGTTGCCAGCGTGGCAAGGAAGGTGGAGGAGGCTGATGATGCGAGGAGGAGGCTTAGGCTCATGGTCAGGAGGTTAGCAGATGAGATGGTCAATAGCATAGTTGGTAGTGCGAAGAGCATAGCAGTTGCTGATGGTAGCGATGGGGGTGATGGAGGCGAGCATATCAGGCTCTACGCCGTCTACGATGATCTCATGGATGAGGAGTACCATATAGCGGTTGGGGAGAGGGCGATAGAGGTGGAGCCAAGGCTCATATACTGTGCACTGATAGGCAAGTCCAACGAGAAGGGTAAGAGCATAAGGATAATAGTATTCTCTGGCAGATCGGCGAGGAGTAGGTTCAAGGCCAGAGCAATAGCTAATGGGATAGCAGGGGTATTCGGAGGTTCTGCTGGGGGTGATGATAGGTTTGCACAGGGTGGAGGCTCGTACAGGGAGGTGGGCGATGCCATTGCCATGGTAGAGAGTATCATCAAGGGTAGCGTATAGCACACCTGCAGGTGCTCTTCACACATGCTAGACTGGCTAGCGATACAGAGGAGGTGGATGGATGCCTGGGATAGGGCAAGGATATTCGAGAGCGACCCTACGGGCGAGAGGAAGTACTTCATAACTGTAGCATACCCATACCCCAACTCCCCACAGCATATAGGGCATGGGAGGACATATACCCTAGCAGATGTGCATGCAAGGTACATGCGTATGAAGGGCTACAACGTGCTCTTCCCCATGGGCTTCCACTACACTGGCACACCCATACTTGCCATGTCGAGGCGTATAGCGGAGCAGGACAGGGAGCTGATAGAGACGTTCGTGAACCTATACGGTGTGAAGCCAGAGTACATAGAGCAGTTCAAGGACCCAGTGAATATAGCGAGGTACTTCCATGCGGAGATCAGGGAGGGGATGAGGGAGATGGGCTACTCCATAGACTGGAGGAGGGAGTTCACCACCATAGACCCGCTCTACAACAGGTTCATAACATGGCAGTTCAGGAGGCTGAGGGATAAGGGGTTCATATCGCAGGGCTCGCATCCGGTTGGGTGGTGCCCAAGGGACCAGAGCCCAGTCAGCCAGCACGATACACTTGGGGATGTGGAGCCAGAGTTCATGGAGTACCTGCTCATAAAGTTCAGGCTCGTGGATGATGCTGGTGAAGAGGGGCTGATGCTCCCTGCAGCCACCCTGAGGGCGGAGACCGTATTTGGCGCTACCAACATATGGTTGAACCCAGATGCAGACTATGCAATCGCTATGGTGGATGGGGAGAGGTGGCTGATAAGCGTGAGCGCTGCTGAGAGGCTCTCATACCTCAACAGGGATGTGCGTGTCGAGAGCACGATCAAGGGGAGGGATCTAATAGGAAGGAGGGTGAGCGTGCCTCTGACCAACAGGCATGTACCCATACTCCCTGCCAGGTTCGTGGACCCGAGGAACGGTACTGGTGTGGTCATGTCTGTACCAGCACATGCGCCATACGACTATCAGGCACTTAGGGACCTGAAGCATAGCATGCATGGTGAGTTGAAGAAGTATCTGGATAGCATAGAGCCCATAGTGGTTATAGAGAGCGACTACTCGAACGGTGGCATACCTGCAGCCATCGCTGTGGAGCGCCATGGTGTGTCTAGCCAGGATGACCCAAGGCTGGAGGATGCTACCAACGAACTCTACACGCACGAGTTCTACAGGGGCAGGATGTCATCCAGTAGCGTGACCATGGGCTACGCTGGCATGAGTGTTAGGGATGCAAGGGAGAGGGTCAGGGTAGATATGCTTGGAGGCAAGATGGCAGATACCATGCTCGATCTTGCAAGGCCAGTGAGGTGCAGGTGTGGTGCAGAGTGCGTAGTCAAGATACTCACGGATCAGTGGTTCATAGACTACTCCAACGATAGGTGGAAGGGGCTTGCACACTCATGCCTAGAGAGCATGAATATACTGCCAGAGGATATAAGGGAGGAGTTCAGGCACGTCATAGACTGGTTGAGGGAGAGGGCATGCGCCAGACGATCTGGGCTGGGTACCAAACTGCCATGGGATGAGAACTGGATAATAGAGTCGCTCTCGGACTCTGTGATATACATGGCATACTACATAATAGCAAGGTACGCTAGAGCGCTTGGCGCTGGTGATGTTGGAGATGAGTTCTTCGATTACGTGCTCCTAGGCATAGGTGATGCTGGGAGCGTCGCAGAGCGGTGCAGGTTGAGCAGGGAGTTGGTTGAGCAGATCAGGAGGGAGTTCCTCTACTACTACCCAGTAGATAGCAGGCACTCCGGTAGGGACCTAGTACCCAACCACCTCACATTCTTCATATTCAACCACGTAGCCCTATTCCCCAGGGAGTTGTGGCCGAGGCAGATAGTCGTGAATGGGAGTGTGCTGATGGATGGGAAGAAGATGAGCAAGTCCCTAGGCAACATAGTGCCATTACGCAAGGCAATAAGGGAGTATGGGAGTGATGCTATAAGGGCATCCCTACTCATATCTGCCGAACTGCTCCAGGATGCCGACTTTACGCTTGATATGCTGAAGAGCATAAGGGAGAAGGTCGAGAGGCTGTACAGCACATGTGTGCAGTTCGCTGGGAGGAGTAGAGGGGATGGTGCTAGGGGGGATGGAGGGAGGGCCAAGGTGGAACAGGTGAAGAAGCAGGAGCAGGAGGATGCATGGCTCATGAGCAGGCTACAGCACATGATACAGGGCACGACAGATGCAATGGACAGGCTAAGGGTTAGGGAGTCACTCAGCAACCTACTCTACATCATGGATCAGGATATGCAGTGGTACCTCAAGAGGGCAAGGAGCAAGGGAAGGAGCGATGATGAGATAGCAGGGACAATCCTATCATTCCTCGATGCCAGGATAAGGATGCTATCCCCGTTCATGCCATTCATATGCGAGGAGATGTGGAGCATACTCGGTGGCAAGGGGTTCGTATCCACGGCTGAGTGGCCCACAGTCGATCGTAGTCTGATCAACGACGCTATAGATGAGGGCGAGTCCCTTATAATGCATGTGATGGATGATGTTGACAGGATAATCAAGGTGACTGGGATGAAGCCTAGGAGGATGACTGTGTACGTTGCAGGGAGGTTGAAGTGGGAGCTCTACCTGAGCATGCTCAGGATGGTCAATGCTGGTACTACCAACTATGGTGAGCTCATGCGTATGCTAGTGAAGGGTGCTGGTTCTGTATCTGATGCTGTAGCAGGTTATGCGAAGAGTAAACCAGAGTTGGTGAGGAGGATGCTTGAGAGCATACTCTCTACTCCACCAGACTCTAGGCAGAGGAGGGCTACCATAGGGGTGCTCGATGAAGCGGGAGTACTGAGCGATGCCATACCGCTCCTGGAGAGGGAGTACGGCTCGAGGATGGAGGTGGTGCTGGAGGATGGAGGTGTGGAGATGAAGAAGGTCGCCCTACCGTATAGGCCAGCGATATACATGGAGTGAGTGATTCCATGCGAGAAGTAAATAATTATATTGTATAAGACTTTAGCATCCATGTGCTGAGAGAGGATAGGAACGGGAAGGAGCATAAAAGGCGGGGCAAGGGTGCAGATGAGTCAAGTGCAAGCAGGAGCAGGGAGAAGGGCAAGTACGCCTCGAGCACAGAGAATAGGAGGCTTGTATGGAACAGCATAATCTGGCCGCTCATACTAGAGCTGAACAAACCCTGGTTCACCATAGAGGAGTACCATGCAAGGAGGGATGCATTCTGCTCCTCCCATAGCGAGGAGATGAAGGGGAAGGTTGCTGGGGGCTTCGTATCGCTCATAGTCAAGGGGCTACTACTCAAGGATAAGGACAGGGAGGTGTACAGCATACACTGGAAGCTGGTGCCGTACATGCGCAAGAGGCTCTGGCTCGATTATGGGGAGGCTATAAGGCTGATAAGCACAAAGTGAGTCATGAATATATCGTGGGAGAAAATAGATGGGTAGTAGGTAGTAGATAGGTAGGAAGAAAGAAAGAAAGAAAGACAGATAATGGAGTACCATCCTTCTATATCTACGGTAGCCCCGTCGTCTAGCGGCCAAGGAGGGCTCGGCCCTTGAGTGCCAGGCTCTGGATCCCGTGAGGTTATGAATAGGGCTATGTAGAGGAGAGGAGAGGAGAGGAGAGACCTGGTGACGGCAGTTCGAATCTGCCCGGGGCTACCAACCATCATCCATTACTACCCATCGATCCATCCACCCACCACCCACCATCCACCCACCAATACATACATACATACATGCATGCATGAGTGTATTCATGCCATGCTCACCCTGCTTCAGATACCTTACCAGCGTCATCTCTGCCCCCAGCAGCGATGCGTCTCCTGAGCATGCTCACCACATTCTCCCTCCCCACATCGATTATGTATGGTCCAAGCCTGGGGCCATACTCTGCACCTATTAGGAGCATGTACAGTAACCTGAAGAACTCCTTCGGCTCTATACCATGCTTCCTTGCAGTATCGAATACACTCGACTGTATCACCTTCGCATCATCACTACCATCTATAACCTGGATGAGGTCCTCTACGGCCATCTTCTGCCTCTCATCCAGTACCATTGCTCTTAAAGAGTCTGACCTCTGCTGTAGCACCTCTAGAGCGTAAAGCCTAGCCTTGATCACCTTCTCCCTGAACCGCTCGGATACATCACTGCTCCTGAGCATACCATATGCCCTAAGCCTGTTGAGCACATACTCTACCTCCCTGCCTTCCATCGCAAGGGATGCCAGTTGGGCGAGCAGCATGTATGGTACATGCTCGCCTGCCCTGCTTGGGGGCCTCCCATGGTTTATATACTCGTATATGCCCCTCTGCTTCACAACCTTCATCGCATCAGTACCAGCAGGGACCACGTTCATGGTACTGAAGTAAGTATCCTCTAGTCTATCGTACTCATCCTCAAGCCTTGGTATATCCTCAACACCAACATGCCTAGTACCTGCTATCCTCTTGAAGAGCAGGAGCATGAGTGACTCTGGGGTACCGTACCTCAGCCATACCTGGGGTGTGAACACATTACCAGCGCTCTTGCTTATCTTCCTCCCGCTCTTGTCCAGGAACATCTCATACCTGACGTGCAGTGGGTGCGCATAGTTGAGTATGTTATCAGAGACCCAGTCGTTAACCTTGACGCTATCCATTATATCCTTGCCATAGGCCTCGAACCTTATGCCCAGAGCGCTCCACCTGGCAGCGAACTCCACCTTCCAGCTCAGCTTACCCTCCGCCTTGAATACATCGGCCTCTCCCCTGTAGCCACAGCCCTGAACCTGCTCCCTGCCTATCATCCCTCCCCTGCACTCGTACAGAACCCTGTGCTCATGCTCCAGATACTCATAAGCCTGAGCAAGGTATATCCTGCCGCAGTTTGAGCATATGGGGAAGTATGGCAGTACATGCTTGAACTTCTCCTGCCCCACAAGTTCTGCTATCTTCTCCCCTATGACCCTGGCACTCCTGAGCAGCACATCTATCTCCCTGTTCAGTAGCCCCTGCCTGTACGCCTCATACCCGCTCTGGAACCTGTACCTTACGTTGAGCCTATCTAGAGCATCCATGAGCATGCTGGACATGTGCATGGCGTACGATGAGTGGCATGAGAACGGGTCGGGTATGTTGCAGACTGGCCTAGCTATGTGGTCCTTGAGCCATGCTGGTAGCCCGTGCGGGACCTTCCTCAACCCATCCATGTCATCGCTGTACGCTACAAGCTCAGCACTGTACCCCATATGCTCTAGGGCAAGTTTGACACCGTATGCCCTGACGGCATCACCAAGGCTACCTATGTGTGGTATCCCAGACGCACCCAGCCCAGACTCTACCCTTATGAGCGATAGATCCCTTCCAAGCCTCTTCTCCCTCTCTACAAGTGCATGGGCGACCTTGTCCAGCCATGTGCCCTTGCCTATTATGCCATGCATATGCTCACCCTTCTCCACACCATATCATATGCACAAGGGGGTTATGAAGGTACAGGAACATGCAAAGGGCACTAGATGAATGACTATATGATGATGGATGCTAGTGCTCTACTCTACGTGCATCATGGTTCAGAGCATCTTGGCCATGTATGGTCCATACCGCATGTAGCCCAACCTACCATAGTACTCCCTCGTGCCCACAGCGCTTATGACCAGTAGCCTATCCGCATGGAACTCATCCCTCGCTATCCGCTCAGCCTCCTGCATGAGCATCCTACCGAATCCCCTGTGCTGGTAACTCCACTGATAGTGCCTGCTCAGTGGTATGACCTGCCCATACACGTGAAGCTCTCTAACTATACATGCGCCTCCCCTAACCTCTCCCCTGTGCGCATACCTGCTTGGCATCCTGAGCCTAAGGAAGCCGAAGAGCAGATCATGCTCCTCATCCTCATATGACAGGAATACCTCCCTCCCATCCCCTGCATCGTACTCCTCACGCATGAGCACTGCCCTGCTAGGGTCTACATCAACGCCATTAAGCCCAGCCTCCCTGCACCTTATGCATCTACAGCGTAGGCCCAGCTCCCTAAGCCTCCTAAGTGCGAGCTGCCTGATATTCCCATGCCTTACCCCTGCCACTATCTCACTGCTATCTACCTCCCTCTGGATGCGCATTATCCTCACCCACCTCGGCACCATGCTCTTCATCCCTGCTATCAGGTCTATGAACTGCTCCTCATCGTACGGTCTGTACTCCCCCCTCCTGTAGAGTTCGTAGAGGGGTGTGCCCCTGAGCACCAGTGTAGGGTATATCTTGAGCATATCTGGCCTGAACCTAGGATCTGAGAAGAGCATCCTGAACTCCTCCATATCCTGCTCCATGCTTGAGCCTGGGAGACCAGGCATCATATGCGCAACTATCTTGTACCCTGCATCCCTTGCTACCCTGAACGCATCAACGACATCCTGTAGAGTATGCCCTCTATTGACCAGCCTATACACACCATCGTTCAGTGCCTGCACCCCGATCTCTACCCTGGTTATGCCGTAGGAGAGCATCAGGTCAACATGCTCCTGCCTGCAGTAGTCTGGCTTGGTCTCTACCGTGAACCCGACGTTCCTGACATCAGCATGCTCATTATGTGCCATGGCATCATCCAGCGTGCTGCTCCTGAACCCGTTGAGGGCGTCGTAGCACGACTTTACGAACCACCTCTGATACTCCACTGGCATGAAGAGGAACGTACCTCCAACTATAACCAGTTCTACCTTGCTAGTATAGTGCCCGTTCCTTGCTAGGGCATCCAACTTGGACCTTATCTGCATGTAAGGATCGTAACCGTACCTCATGGCAACTATGGTGGCTGGGGAGGATGCTGTGTAGCTGTTCGGTATGTTGACCTCAACGCCTCCAGGGCAGTATATGCACCTCCCATGTGGGCATGGATAGGGCTTCGGCATGACCGATATGACTGCTACACCAGATGCCGTCCTCGATGGCTTGACCATCAGGAGCATCCTGAGCCTAGCCAATAGATCACCCGACGGTCCTCCTGCATGCTCATCAACATCCCCATCCTCTCCCCCGCCATGATCATTAGGGTTGATGTCAAGATATGCAAGTATATCTGAGTTCCTTGGTAGTGTAGGCAGGGAGTACTTGCTCGCCACTGCCTTGATGACGCTCCTCACCCTCACCCTATCCATGCAGGGATCATCGAGCAGTGTCTTGACTATCTCCCTGCATGCAGCCTCATACACCCCCCTGCTGTCACTACTACTACTATTACCTACCTGCATGTACGTATGTGTAGATGTATGCTTGTATAATTAAATATAGTGGTGCATCGGCTCATCTGCCAAACCTCACGCATGGTCTATCCACACCTGTACCGTTGAGCATAACACTCCCACCCAACCCATCTATGCACACCTCCCTGCTATCCTTCTTCACCATGTACACCTTCACCAGGATAACCCTGGAATCTATCTGCACCTCATCACTACCATCCCTGACCACCGAGGCCATGACCCTACCATCATCGGTCACCACCTTGACCCTTGCCATAAAGCCCCCATCAGCGACTATCCTCACAGACCCTATATACAGGGAGGGTACATCGATGTGTATGAAGGCCATCCTCCTACCCTCTACACTGCTCACATGTATGGTCTCTTTGGTATGTATCAGCTCATCCACATCTACCCTGTACACACCATCACCACCGTTACCATCATCATTATCATCATACCTATCCAGTGTGTTAACCAGCATGCACGGATCACCGGAGGCTAGGCATACCCTGTATACACCAACAGGCAGAGTAACGCTTGTAGCATTATGGGTCCTAACACCATCGGCATCCACAACAGTCACCCTCCCTATCCTGCCCTCTGCGCCATCGAACACCATCTCCATCTTCTCCCTCCACACCCAGTACGGGTAGAGGTCTGGCCTTATGTAGAGTTCGTCCTTGATAAGGTTGGATGTGAGGAATGCCCTCTGCACGGATATCCATGCTGTGTACCCATCAACCCTAACACTGCACCAGAGGTAGCCCAGTAGCCTTCCATACCTATCCCTAGGCTCCAACCTGTCCACTAGCATGTATGCATGACCATCACTGCATAACCCCTGCAGGTACGCCTTTGCATCCTTACCCAGGGGTTCCCTCAACTCATAAGCATTGTAGCCTACAAGCCTCACACTCTCACCCCTATCGAGGAGTCTGACGGTATCCCCATCGACCACGCTTATCCTGACGTACTCTGCGTCTGGGTGGTAGTGCTCGAGTATGATCAGATCTATAGCCCTAGCATCCACTGCGTTAGAATGCTGTAGCTGTGCTGGTAGCAGTACCAGCAGCATGGGTACTACCATCCTAGCATACATACCAATCATGTATGATCTCTCGTATAGCATCTATTAAGATTTATTCCATATACCCATCCTAGATGATAACTGTAGGCAGGGACCTGGTAGATAGCACAAATAATAATAATAATAATAAAAATAAAAATAAAGATGAGGTTGTAATATGCTAAGATATTGATAGCTCAGGGAACGTTGCTTGAGGTACCTTCAGCTCGCTCTGCAGCTTCCTTATCTTCTGAGCATACTCTATCATCTTCTCCCTATCTCCCTGCACCTTGGCTATCTTGTACCCCTTCCAGGCCTTCCTCAATGCCCCCCACGTCTGTCCCACGGTGAACGTTGCCTTTGCCTCTCTCGCCTTTGGCATGAGATGAGATAAAAGTATAGGATTATTATCGTTATAGTAGAAGATTGTTAATACCATAGTCAATTTGTGTTTATATCCACCCTTCTTGTATGGCCTAACCCATCGGTTCATAATTCTGGCGAGATGTGCTGGAAGTTCCAGGTTAGAATATGTAATGCAGGTATCGCTATCAGATAGATTCATGCATGCTATGCATATCTATTTATGGTTCCCCAACCTCTGCCATACCTTATTACTATCGTGCTGTAATGATCATCAACTGATAGGGCATATACTATTCCATCCTCTCCATCACTCCCCTTCCCCTGCCCAATACTAATATACTGCCCTATCCCATGTTCCTATATGCAGAGACAGGACAGGGAGAAACTGAAGAAGACGCTCTTGGATATGCTTGATAAGGATACAGAGTTCAGGCATGCCGTAGCAGGGCTGATAGGCTACAAGGAGATACTTGATAGGATAACCAGTCTGGAGGATAGGGTAGTCAGGTTGGAGGAGAGGATAGTAGCATTGGAGGAGAAGGTCGTTGCACTGGAGGAGAGGATAACCACTCTAGAGGAGAGGATAGTAGCATTGGAGGAGAGGATAGTCAAGTTGGAGGAGAGGACTGCCACGATAGAGGAGGAGATCAGGAACCTTAGAAGGGATATGCTTGAAGGATTCAGGAGGCATGATGAGGAGTTCGCTAGGGTATGGAAGAGCATAGAGGATATGAGGAGGGATATGCTTGAAGGATTCAGGAGGCATGATATACTACTTCAAGAGCTGAGCATAAGCATAGGCTCTCTAGGTAGAAGGGTAGGCAGGGATATGGAGAGGCTCATACTTAACATATACAGGGACCAACTCGTGCAACTTGGCATAGATGAGGATAAGGCTAGGAGGTTCGAGTACACAGATGAGGCAGGGCTATACGGATTGAAGGGTAAGAGGTACGAATTCGATATAGTGATCAGCAACGATCATGCAGATATAATAGAGGTGAAGAGTCGAATGAGTGAGGAGGATATTGTTGTATTCTATGAGAAGGTCAACAGCATAAGGCCAGCCATAGGCTACAGTGTAAGGAGACTGGTAGCAGTGGCGGTGCACATGGATGCTGAGGCCCTAGACAAGGCCAAGGAGCTTGGTATAGAGTGTATATATGGTCATATAATTAGGGATTGATATAGATATCATGTTATCCTAATCGTATAACGCTAAGACCGCTCTACCGCATACAGATACATGTAGTACCTTACGAGTCATTGCCCATATATGTATCGAGGTTGGATGGCTATGGCATATTGAGTGAGTGGGTGCGGGCGGACTCGAACCGCCGACCACCTGCGTGTAAGGCAGGTATCCTAACCATCTAGACGACGCACCCCCAATCGATACCCAACAATCTCCTTCCTATTATAATAAATAATCTTTACTTGCATAAGTATCCAGTATTACATACAAACATTGACATACACATACCCTACTCCAATGGTATGGAGAGTGAAGTGATAAGGCAGGGTGTAGATAGCAGGGAGCGCATGGCAGAGAACCTGCTAGATAGATTCCTTGACACGAGACCAACATCACTACTGATCCGGGGTCCGCCTGGGGCAGGGAAGACCACGCTTGCCCTGGAGTTGCTGAGGGCTAGCAATAGACCAGGATACTACATCTCAACTAGGGTATCACTGAAGAGGATAAGGGCACAGTTCCCCTGGGTCGCAGACCTCCTCAAGGATGAGTACACCATCACCAGCACCAACGATGTTCATGATGGTAGTAACCATGATGGCAATGTGCCAGTGGTGGATGCCAGGCTCGGCAGTGCTAGGGGCATACTCGAGAGGGTGCTAGACTTTATATTCATGCATCGTAGCAGTGTGATAATACTCGACAGTTGGGATGCGATAGCGAAGGAGGCTGATAAGAACGAGAGGCTCAAGGCAGAGAAGAGCATGGTCTACATGGCAGATGCCAACGATGGCATGCTGATATTCATAAGTGAGGAGCCAGAGGAGAATACGGTATCTTACCTGGTCGATGGCGTCATAACGCTCGATATGGAGTACAGGGATGGGTTCAGGATGAGGAAGATGATGTTCGATAAGATGAGGGGTGTCGAGGTGAAGCACAGCATGGTACCATACACACTCAAGGGCTCAAGGTTCACACCACTGCCCGTTGGCATAAGTTACAGCTATCCCGAGCACCCAAGGTACTTCGAGCATATAACTGCCAGGGATGGGTTCATATCAACGGGCAACAGGGACCTGGACGAGGCCCTCCATGGAGGGATAAAGAAAGGTAGCATAGTGCTACTTGAGAGGGATCAGAGCGTGAGCAAGAGCTATATAACGCATCTATTCGCATGCCTAGTACTCAACGCACTCAGGAGCGGGATACCAGCGTTCACCACGCCAGCACCATACGTGCCAGTGAAGAGCATCATGAAGTACATAAAACCGTTCTGCAGGCGTGAGGAGATCAGGCTCTACACCATCTTCACCAAGGATGAAGAGCATAATGATGATGTCAATGTATGCAGGTTGACCGACGATGCAACTCTCAACGTGAATCAGACATGCAGTCTATACATGAGTGCAATAAACAGGTACAGGAGCGCATTGCTCACATGCGATACATCGCTTGCAACTGTGAACTACAACTTGGATGATGTACTCAACGGGATGAAGAAGGTGAAGGCAAGTGATGGCATCCTGCTGATGATAAGTGGCAAGGACTCGCCACTCTTCAACGCTGTGCAGAGTGTATCGGATGTGCACATGAGGATATGGGAGGAGAATGGAGTTACCATGCTCAGATTGGTAAGGCCATACAATGGTGTCTATGCCATGCTGCTTGAGAGCAGTGCCAAGGGTTACCCAGCGTACAGGCTGATAGAGGTGGTATAAGTGCAGAGCCAGCAGGATACCAGCAGTGATGAGTTCGTAGCAAGGGTAGGTAACCTGGTCAGGGAGCACCTGACCAAGGTCCTTGGGAGGAGTACAGTACTCGTGATAGACTCATGGCTTAAGCAGAGGGGGTGCAGGGGGCTAGAGGAGGTATGCGTAGACCCAGAGAAGGTGAAGATCTACCTGCACATGATATTCAGGGATGCTGCCATACTGCTTGAGAATGAGGTTGCTAGGGCACTCGAGGAGGAGTTCCTTGCACTGCCAGGGCAAGACGGACGTTCAGATAGGATAAAGGCCATAGTAGGGAAGCTCAGATCAACCAACAGATGACCAGCCTATAGCCATGATACCAGACATCTTCCCCCCTATGTATGCTATCAACATAGCTGTATGTGTGGCCATGCTTGTAGTTGCATCTCTCATGGATATAAGGAGGAGGGAGGTGAGTGATTGGGTATGGGTAATAGCAGGGGCCGTAGGGATAGGAGTGATGGTGATAGGAGTTGCGTACATACCTGTACTCCCTGTACAGTCTGATGAGTCGGTAATCAAGTATATCACGAGCATATGCATCACAGCACCATTGGCCTACATTGCCTACAGGTGGGGACTCTTCGGTGGTGCAGATGCCAAGGCACTAGTAGTTATAAGCATACTAGTACCCTCGTATCAGATGCAGTACAGCATACACGGTATACCAGCGTTAACTGTACTGACTAACGCATCGCTCTTGACCATAGTCAACTTACTGCACAACGTAGCCAGGAACTCACTTGCCATGCTCAGGGGTAAGGACCTCTTCGATGGCATGGATGAGCCACTGCATAGGAAGATGCTTGCATTCATGTTGGGCTTCGTCACGAGGCCAAAGGGTTACATGTTTGCGCTGGAGGAGGTTAGGGATGGGAGGAGAGTGCTCAGTCTATCACCAAAGGCATACAGTGATTTTGCAGGGCATGATGGGGAGATATGGGTTACTCAGGCACTACCATTCATAATCTACATCACTATAGGGTTCGTAATCATGCTGTGCGCTGGGGACCTCTTAGCCTATCTCTTCCACTCACTCCCCGTATAACAAATAAAAAAAGTTTTTGTGGCTTTATTGCTTCTCTGCAGTCCAAGGCTAGATCCTGCAGTGCTCAGCGATCTTTTTGGGTTTAGATGTACAGTATACCGGTAACTATATAAATATTTTGGTCAATTCTGGTTGATAGCTAGAGGAATTTTCCTTAATCAGGATAATCGCTAATTTTATGCTGTTTATACAGCAAAAAGACAGAGTTCCTATTATATACTTAACTCCATCACCACGATGATTAATATATGACTCTACAGGAGCATTCATGTTGAGTACACGCATCAGGTCAGTAGCGCTCAAGCTATCATTCTACTCATCCCTCTTGCTAGTATGGTATGCAGTCGCTGAGGCCAGGATTCTGCCAGATTACGTGCTCCCCTCGCCCATACAGGTTGCTCAGGAGTATGCATCGTCTGGCGCAAGGCTCCTCACATCCCTGGCAATAAGCATGCAGAGGCTCTTCATAGGCTTCATCATCTCATTACTTGCTGGTTTTGCATTCGGCTATGCGATGGCCAGGAATAAGACACTGTACGATACCGTAGGCTCTCTCATCATAGCACTAGCCTCTCTACCAAGCATAGTATGGGTACCGATAGGGATGATATGGTTCGGTTACAGTGAGGCCATGGTGATATTCGTCATAGTTGCCAGCACTGTATTCGCATTCATGCTCTCAACCTACACCAGCATAAAGAACGTACCTCCAATATACATCAAGGCGGCAAGGAACATGGGTGCGAAGGGCTTCCATATGCTAGCCTATGTGATGGTGCCAGCAGCCACCCCAAGCATACTCATAGGGATCAGGAACGCATGGTCGTTCTCGTGGCGAGGGCTCATGAACGCTGAGGTGGTCAGCGGGTACCTAGGCCTAGGATTCATGCTTGAGAGCGCTAGAGAGGTATTCAACATGGCACATGTTATCGCTGTAGTACTGATAATAATGGCCATCGGACTGCTGGTGGATGTTATACTCTTCTCAAGGGTTGAGAGGTACGTTGAGCAGAGATGGGGTCTGCGCTAGATGGCTTATGGCTATGATCATGGCATGCACATGGAGGTGTGATAGAACTAAATACACCGCAATGTAATATAATATCGATCCCTATGATGTCGAGGAAGAGCCGTCTGAGCAGTGATGATACCAGTTCAATCTGAGGGATCTGAACCACACCATAGAAGGGAGAAGGAGAAAAAAATAAACGGTATGAGTATACTCCACCATCCCAGTATAGAATACTTTGTGTGTATGGCAACCAACATACAAATAAATGCCAATATGCTGTAATCATATGAGCATAGCAGAGTACCTACACTACATCGACCTGCTCGGGTCTGATGTACTCATGCTGGTGGCAGGTGCAATCACCGCAGCAGCGATAGCACTAGCGGTGAGGAGGAGTAGAGAGAGGAAGGCTAGGGAGAGGCTCAAGAGACTTACGCTTGAGAGGCTGAGGAGCATGGGCCCAGGGGAGTTTGAGCATGCGATAGCAGATGTGCTGAGGGCCATGAACTACAGGGATGTGAGGGTAGTCGGAGGCTCAGGTGACCTTGCCGTGGACATCACTGCAAGGCTCGGCAGGGATAGGGTTGTGATCCAGTGCAAGAGGTATACTGGGAGGAAGGTCACGAGCCCTGAGATGCAGATGTTCATAGGGATGATGGTCACAGAGTACAAGGCAGCAAAGGGTATATACGTTACAACCTCATCATTCACACGGGATGCGATGGAGCTTGCTAGGAAGCATGGCATAGAGTTATGGGATGGTGATACCTTGGCAGGGATGATATCCAGGCTAGACCAGTGAAAGGGAGGGAGGAAGGGAGGGGCATGAGGGTAGGCGTGCTGTACTCGGGGGGCAAGGACAGTAACATGGCTATGTACAAGGCTCACCTGCAGGGCTATGAGATCGCATGCCTTGTGACTATAGTACCAGCAGGTCACGAGAGCATGCTCTTCCACTACCCAAACGCAGCGCATACAGCCGAGCAGGCTGAGTGCTTAGGGCTACCGTTGGTATCCAGGCATGTTGATGCTTATGATGTGGAGCGCTACGTGCTTGAGGACCTGCTCATCCATGCAATGGAGAGGTTCGCTATAGACGGTGTGGTTACTGGGGCTATAGCGAGCAGGTACCAGTATGAGATGTTCAACGATATGGCGGAGAGGCTTGGGTTGAGGCATATAGCGCCATGCTACGGGGAGGATCAGTACATGCACATGTGCGAGCTGCTAGAGCACAACTTCTCCATCATGATAACATCGGTCTCTGCAGATGGCCTGGATGCCAGCATGCTGGGTCGCATCATAGACTGGGCCATGCTCTCAAGGCTTAAGGACCTGAGCATCAGGCATGGATTCAACGTGTCATTCGAGGGTGGTGAGGCAGAGACATTCGTGCTCGATATGCCGATGTTCAGGAAGAGGCTGAGCGTTGATGGCTACACTGTGCACTGGGATGGAGTTAGAGGGTATATAGAGTTCATAGGGCTCAGCCCTCTGGATAAGAACTAGATAAGGTTAAAAGTGCAGGTATGCTAGTAACATCAGGCATGGTACTCGATAACCTCAAACAGGGGTTGAGGGCAACCCTCAAGAAGCTCGTAGGGGCATCAAGCGTGGATGAGGGCATAATAAAGGAACTTGCGAGGGATGTGCAGAGGTCGTTGCTGCAGGCAGATGTTAACGTCAGGCTAGTGCTGGAGTTGACCAACAGGCTCCAGGAGAGGGCTCTTAAGGAGCAACCCCCTCCAGGGCTCTCGAGGAAGGACCATGTGGTGAAGATACTCTACGAGGAGCTCTCGAGGCTGCTTGGAGGGGATGAGGTAGGCTTACCGCTGAGGAAGGACAAAACCAACATCATACTGATGGTTGGTATAGAGGGCTCTGGCAAGACCAGTGCCACAGCGAAGCTCGCAAAGTGGCTCCTCAAGCATGGCTATAGCGTTGGTGTTATAGGCACA
Organism: Candidatus Nitrosocaldus sp.; assembly: GCA_025054855.1. Lineage (GTDB taxonomy): Archaea > Thermoproteota > Nitrososphaeria > Nitrososphaerales > Nitrosocaldaceae > Nitrosocaldus. The sequence continues at coordinate 63,463 of JANWZS010000003.1, forward strand.
GATACATACAGGCCTGCTGCGCTCGAGCAGTTGAGGACCCTGTGCAAGAGGATAAATGTTGAGGTATACGGTGATGAGAGGAGCAGGGATCCTATACAGATAGCGAGTAGAGGGATAGAGTACTTCACTGGAGGCAGGAGGAAGGATGTTCTGATAATAGACACTGCTGGCAGGCACAAGGAGGAGAAGGGTCTGCTGGAGGAGATGAGGAGCATGCATGATGCTGTGAGGCCAGATCTCGTGCTCCTCGTGATAGATGGTACGATAGGGCAGCAGGCGTATGCTCAGGCTGATGCGTTCCACAAGAACGTACCCGTTGGGGGGATAATAGTTACCAAGCTCGATGGCTCAGCCAAGGGTGGTGGCGCACTCTCTGCCACTGCAGCAACTGGCGCAAGGATAATGTTCATCTCTACAGGGGAGAGGGTGGATGATCTGGAGCAGTTCTCCCCGACCAGGTTCGTTGGGAGGCTCCTCGGCATGGGCGATATAAAGGCGCTGCTGGAGATGGCCAAGCAGCTGGAGCAGGAGGCGGATGAGGTCAAGATAAGGAGGATAATGAGCGGGAAGATGACCATAGAGGACTTTTACTACCAGATAGAGCAGGTAGGGAAGATGGGTTCTCTGAGGGCACTCTTCGAGCATATCCCTGGGGTAGCAGGCATGGTCAAGGATGAGGATGTTGATGTCATGGAGGAGAAGATGAACAGGTGGAGGTACATGATCCAGTCGATGACCAAGGAGGAGAGGGCAAACCCAGATACGATAAACGCATCGAGGATAAGGAGGATAGCCAGAGGATCTGGTACAAGCGAGAGGGATGTGAAGGAGATGCTCACCCAGTACAGGAGGTCGAAGGATATGATGAAGGCCATGAAGGGGAGGCAGATGATGGGCTTCCTCAAGAGGCTCGGCTTCGGGAAGGAGTGAGGTCGTAGAGTGGTCTGTACCAGCATGTAGCACTGTTCGTTATGCATGCTCAGCAACCATGATTGGTTATTATATATGCGTAGGGCAGAGAAGATATGTTGAGGCTGTGCCACCACTGTGCAATGAGGCAGGGGCTTGATGCTAGTAATGGTATGTACCTGGCCGATGGTGACTCATGCTACATATGCGATGGCCTAATGCGCAGGCTGGATGATATCTTTGCCCTGGTTGAGGATGCGATCAAGGACTACGAGTTCAGATCGTTCCTCATAGGCGCCACACTGCCTACCCGCATGATTGAGAGGGAGGATGAGGTCAGGGCAAGGCTGAAGGTCAGGGGGCTCGAGAGCATAAAGAGCAACATAACCAGGGAACTGGGCATGAGGCTATCTGCACGGGGCCTCAGGGTAGACTATGAGAGGCCTGATATCGATGTACATGTTGATCTCATACGCATGGCAGTCAATGTTAGGGCAAGGCCGATATACCTACTTGCAACGTACAGGAAGAGCAGGAGGGGGCTCAGGCAGAAGGGTGATGAGAATAGTATAGAGAGTATGGTGAGGGGATGGCTGCTCAGGGGGTTCAGGGCAAGTGACGCAAGGTTCCTCTGGGTAGGCGGTGAGGATAGGGAGAGCCTGGTACTGAACGATGGTAGGCCGTTCTTCATCAAGGTCGTAGATGCGAAGAGGAGGTACAGGTATCCAGATAGGTTCTGTGGCGATGGTGTAGAGGTGACCATAGTGAGGGAGGTGGATGGCTTCCCGAGGCAGATCAGGTTCGTGAGCAGGATAAGGCTCCACATAGCAGGCAGTGATCCCAGCATGATAGGTAGGGTGAGTGCGGTAAGGGATGTGACGGTCAGGTTCGGTGAGCATGGTAGAGAGGTGGCTAAGAGGATGCAAATAATAGATGCCATCTACGACTCCAGCACGGGGGTTCTTCTGCTCGATCTGCTCGTGGATGGCGGGTTCATGGTGAAGAGGTTCGCTGAGGGTGTAGATGTTGAGCCTAGTATGCATGACCTGCTAGGAGGCGGTGCTACGCTAATGTACTTCGATGTACTTGAGGTCAGGATGGTGAACTGATCATAATCACCATATATGCTCCCTCCTGTGAGACCATCTTGATCAGGTCACATCGAGTACCCTCTCATCGTACTCTACCTCCTTATGCTCCTGTATTATGCTTGCCCTCACCCTAACCCTCTCAGCACTGCCCTCTATCACCGCCTTGAGTACGAGCAGACCCCCGCCCCTATCTATCTCATCCTTGCCCACGAAGAGCCTGTACAGGCTCACCTGCCTACCGTTCACCTCAGTGAACCTCACCACGCCTTTAGCATCGTAGACATGTGTATTGACCTGGACGCCATCGTACCTAGTGGAACGGTTCACCCTTATCCTCGCAGTGATCATGCTACCATCTGCAACATCAGCACCCTCTATCCTCACCCCATCCATAACCATACTCCTCCAACGCATGTAATAAACTGTTAAAGTCATTCGTTCATGACGTAATAGTCGTAGCGCTTCTCAACATCCCTGTTCCTTCCGTCAAGAACACGCTCAACCTCATGCCTGAGCCTCTCATCCACAAACCTCTTGAGGTCATCGTATCCATCGAGGCCCTTGAACGCATCCAGCACACGCAGGTACTCAAGCATGAACTCTGCAACCTTCCTCCTGTACTCATTCCTGCTTGGCCTCCTCGCCCTACTCAACCTGAAGTAGCAGTTGGCATTTGGTACACCAAAGTTCCTTGCCAGGTTCTCTATCATGAGTTCTAGTTCAAAGTACCTATCGTTCAACCCAACTCGATAGTGGTATGCTCATTTTATTATTTGCTAACATTGCTGTTTTACCACCATAACCAATACTACTTCCTTATCCTCACGTGCCACAGCCCTGAATCTACCTTTATAACTGCATACTCTAGACCCCTCCTCTCGCATACCTTTGGTATTGAGTCCAGTGCGGATTCTTCACTATCGGTTACAACCTCAAGTACATCTCCCTTGCCTAGACTGCTCAGAGCCTTGACGGCCTCGAACGATGGGTATGGGCATGACATACCCCTTGTATCTATCCTCTTCGCTATGCTCACATCTAGCAGTGAAGGTTGCTCGCTGCTCGTCTTGTGCAAGAGTACATGCATGGCTAACCTTCCAGCAGGATGCTATATAAACGATACTTCGATGTGATTCTACCATGTAAGACCTATTATATAACAGAAGTTACATGAGGGTTATATAGTATGCTAATAATGTACTAGCAATGAAGTCTAGACTGTACATAGGTGCAATACTAACCATTGCTGCAGTGCTAGTACTTGGAACTGTGTTTGCGGAGTAGGTGTATGCACGTGGTGGCGGTGGTGGCGGCGGTGATGGTGGACCTATAAACGCCAAGGTTAGGGCAATACAGAGTGGCAACTCACTCGATATGACGAATCCTGGAGTACTTAGAGGATTATGGTGTGTTGGAGGCATAGATGGGGATTCTAACGCAAACGATATACACTGCTACCTCCTACCAGATGGAGTACCAACACCCCAGTACAAGACACATCCAGCTGTTATAAAGAGGGATGGCGACTCTAGCAACATAGCCTCATGCCCAACAGGTGCAGGCTTCCAGGCTAGTGATATATGTCTATGGGTACTCTTCCCAGCATCTGACTTTCCAACAGCAGGCCACTACAGGTTTGTAGCAGAGTTCACAAAGGATGGCAACATAATAGACCTTGCAGGTGTAGACTTTAGGAACCACTCATTCATGGTAGTGCCAGAGTTCCTGTTCGGTAGCATAGGTATAGTAGGCTCACTCCTAGGCACACTCTACCTCTACAGGAAGAGGGGCGAGAGGGTAGGTGAGCAATAGGTTAGTAGCAACATCCTCCTTCTTTTTATTAGCATCATCATTCTAATCTTACTTGTAATTATCATCTGTAAATCGATTAAACTTATAATCCATGCTGAGCAAACATACCCATGCTGCTATTCAATAGGCACCTGGTCAAGCTCATAGTATCTGGCAGGAAGGTTGAGACGAGGAGGGTATGGAAGCGCTGCATAGTCAAACCAGGCAATGTATACACTGCTAGCACAGATTACAGCAGGAAGGGCATATTCGCTCATCTATATATAAGGTATGTGAAGAGGCAGAGGCTTGGGGAGATGAGCGATAGGGATGCCATGCTTGAGGGGTTCTCCTCTCTGGAGGAGTTCAGGGATGTATGGATCAGATGCTACGGTAAAGATTCATGGAACCCTATGCTTGAGGTCTACGTCATAGGCTTCAGTGTTGTGGATGCTACCGTTGCTGAACGTTGCGGTACAGAATCACCATTACCATTACAGGGGTATGATGGTAGAAGTTGCAGTAGTGATCCCCTCTATCATTAGTTAGTCCTCATTCCTATTACGACTGTTCTTACCATCCCTATCGTTTATGGTAACAATGCACTTGTGAGCATGGAAGTGCTCCACACAAAAGTCCCTACCGCATTCATAACAGTGCCACTTGCCTATGGTGAAGCATGTACTGCATACAGCGACCGGCTTGTTGTAATCTAGATAACGTGGTTTACTCCTCATCCTTTACCTTTGACCTCACATAGGAGGGTAGTCCACACCTATAACCCTCTCACTCCTACTCCAACTACCACTCTCGCCACTCAACATGCTCTTTTACCAGTAACATATATTTAAGTATTGATCTGTAAACGCTAGTAACATGCAGAGTGAGAGGAAGATAATATGCGAGGTAACTGTCATAGGGCCAGACAGGAAGGGCATAGTTGCCAGCGTTACTAACTACATCTTCGAGAACCAAGGCAACATAGAGAAGATAGACCAGAACGTAGTCAGGGGGCTATTCGGGATGCAGTTGGAGGCATCGTTCAATGGCATAGACAAGGATGGGTTCACCAGGGGGCTGAAGAGGCTATGCAGGAGCCTAGGCATGGATGTTAAGGTTCACTTCGATGAGCCAGATAGGCTGAAGAACATGGCCATACTCGTAAGCAAGGAGCCCCACTGCCTTGAAGCCATACTCAAGGCCAAGGCGAGTGGTGAGTTGATTGTTAACATACCCCTGATAGTTGGTACGGAGAGCACGCTCAAGCCCCTGGCAAGCAGGTACAACATACCATTCTACCATGTCAACCACAAGGATCAGGCAGGTGCAGAGGCCAGGATACTAAGACTCCTTGAGAGGTACAACGTGGACTTCATAGTCCTTGCAAGGTACATGCGTATACTCACACCAAACTTCGTATGGCGCTACCCGAACAGGATAATAAACATACACCCTTCCCTGCTCCCTGCATTCCCTGGCGCATATGCGTATCTTCAGGCACATGAGAGGGGTACACAGATAATAGGTTGCACTGCACACTTTGTAACTGAGGAGCTTGATGCTGGGCCTATAATATGGCAGGAGGCATTCAGGATAAGGAACGGGGAGAGTCTTGAGAGTATAAAGAGGAGAGGTCAGAGCCTCGAGGCAAAGGCACTGCTCAAGGCCATAAAACTGTACATAGAGGGGAGGCTGGAGGTCTACTGGGGCAAGGTCCATATCAAGGGTAACAGGAGTAGAATCAAGGATGTTGGCAGTAACAAGGCTAGGCAAGGGCAGCAACATGCTGGTGAGTGAGTAAGTAAGTAAGTTAGTTATGCAGTACCCTACTCATTCAGCGATGGTAGCCTCAACCTATCCTCACCATCCTTACCGCCCTTATCACCAAACCATACAGTCACCTGCTGGAACGGTATCTCTATACCATTGGTATCGAGAGCCTCCTTTATCCTCTTCACAAGATCGCCTCTAACATTGAAGAACTCCTGTGTTGGAACCCAGCACCACACGTTTATGTTAACGCTTGAACTGCCTAGATCCCAGACCATGATCCTCGGCTCAGGAATAGCAAGTATCCTAGCATCTTCATCAACTATCCTCCTTATCACCTCTATTGCCTTGTTCATATCCTCCCTGTACGCTATCCCTACTGTAACCTCAACCCTCCTTGCTACATTCCTCCCAAAGTTCCTTACCTGGGATGTGAATATCTTCTCATTCGGTAGCCTAACATACACGCCATCGAACCTCCTGAGCACCACGGAGAATGCAGTTATATCAGTAACAACACCAGCCACGTTCATCTCAGCAACCTCTATCGCATCACCTATCCTGAATGCTCTATCTATCTGCATGAAGAGCCCAGAGAACAGGTTAGCTACTGTAGACTGCACAGCGAACCCTATTATTATACCTGCTATGCCTCCAGCAAGGAGCACACCAGTCAACTCTACGCCCAGATTGCCTATTGCTGATAGTGCTGCTATCCCAACTATTATCCAGAATACCGCCTTGCTTGCTAGGGGTGCTGCCTGAGGCGCATACTTTGTGAGGAAGTAGGATACAGGTATCCTTACAAGCCTTGCTATTAATATGCCAGCAGCAACTATGGCTATTGAGATGAGCACCCTGAGCAGTTCTATCCTTGTCCCAAGGATCTCTATGGTGCCTAGTGCTATCCCCTCAACCATGACTAGAACCCCAGCTCCATGGTGTAACTCCTTGTGACTACTGCAGGGTTTACATGGGTCTTACTCCACCCTGACTCACTACCCTCCTCAACCTTCACATCAACCACCTCATTGCGTACACCCTGCCTTATCACAGCGTTAACCGTATCCAGCATGGCTTCACTACCGCTGTAGTAGAGGTCTATACCCTCTATGGGTATGACCAGCATGTTAACAGTGACTATCCTGTCAAGGTAGTTATGAAGGCGTACATGCGCTACTGCCTCTGCGAATGGCTCTGCCTTGGGCATCTTGAAGTACACGGTAGACTCCCTGTACCTGCATACAACGCCATTATCTGGCATGCCATATAGAGCATACTTCATCAGTTTGGTAGCAAGTACATCTATCATGGTTACCCTGTTATCGTACTTCTCGAATATACCAACCTCGACTGGCATCTTTATGTAGCACTCGAGCGCTGACTTTGTATCCATGACCAATGGGTCTTTGAACTTGAGTAGCAAGTGTCTAGCATAGTTTGCAGGTTGTGGTGTATGCACAGGTGCAACGGGGTATATGCAGAGGTGCAGTTCATTGGATACACTTGTGTCTATGAACCTGCTTGCAGCTCTCTTCTCACCTTCATACCTCTCATAGACATACTTGCCATGCTCAACACGCTTTATGCTCAGCATCATCCTATCTGCTACCCTGCTCCTCCACTCATCCCCCTCTATCACGTACTCTCCATACGCTAGGCTCTCTTCTCGGAGCACAGATCATACAACCATATATAACAAGATAAAGGTTACTACACGTGTGTATGAACCTGGCATATGCAAGGGATGATGATGCAAGGGATGCGATTAGAAGGGATGGAAAGGTTAGAGCCATACTCCCCATAGGCTCACTTGAGCAGCATGGGAAGCATCTACCATTGGCTACAGATTCGATCATAGCAGAGCATATAGCAGCAATGGTTGCGGAGAGGATCAATGCTCTACTACTGCCATGCATAGGCTACGGGATATCGTATGAGCATGAGCCACTCTTCCATGTGAGCATAAGCGCATCTACACTGTGCATGCTTGTAGATGATGTGTGTAAATCACTTGCAAACATGGGTGTAAATAGGCTGATAGTGCTGAATGCACACTATGGCAATGAGCATGCACTGCTCTCATGCACCAAGGAGCTTGCTGAGAGGTACAGGAGCAGGATGCTGGTGTACAGCATAACATACTCGCTCTTCCTTGATAGGGCAGATCATGCTGGGGAGAATGAGACATCGCTAATGCTCGCCATAAGGCCAGATCTTGTAAGGATGGACCTTGTAAGTAGAGGTGAGATGAAGCAGAAGCAGAAGCAGAAGGAGGAGGGTAAGAAGGATGATGTTACTGATGGCAAGGACATGATGGGCAGATTGGATGCAGTCTCGCTCTCAAGGATAACTCTCCTCCCAGGCTCAATGGCAAGTGTTGCGAGAGATGGTGTAGTAGGTGATCCTAGGATGGCTAGCAGGGATAGGGGTAATGCCCTGCTGGAAGAGATCTGCTCAAGGATACTCAAGGTTATAGAGGAGGTAGAGCGTGTGTATGAGCAGATGAGCGCTAGAGGTAGATAACTATAGTATTGGTAGTAGCAGCAGTAGCAGTAGTAGCGGTGATTGAGCATCAAATCAAGATGATTTATATATGCAATCAACAGAGGATGAGCGATAGACATGTCTGTAGATATGGCTGTAAAGGTATTGGATGAGAGCGTTGGAGGTGTAGTGCTGATAAAGATGAAGGGAGGGAAGGTGATAAGAGGAACACTGCTGGGCTATGATCAGCATATGAACCTGCTATTATCAAAGTCTGAGGAGATACTGGATGATGGCAAGGCAGTAGAGCTGGGCACAATAGTCGTGAGAGGGGATAACGTAGTGCTCATCTCCCCACCAAAGTAAGTGATGACCTATGAGAGGCACCCCCTCGATGGGGAAGCACAACAAGGGAAGGGTACATGTGAGGTGCAGGAGGTGTGGCAACAACTCGTTCCATGTTAGGAGGAAGCGCTGTGCGAGCTGTGGATTCCCAGATAGTCGATGGAAGTAAGGAAGGTAACAGCTGAAGCAGAATGAATAATAGGAAGAAGATGGAATAGGGAAGAGTGATAGAGGCGCTCATTGCTGCTGCTCTAGCAGGGGCAGTAACAGCTTTGGTTAGAGGAGGGAGGCGAGGTTCAGATGGAGAGGCCCATACCCATGCCCCTCCCCCTTTGGATGCCCATGCGGGTACTGCAGATACTGCACGTGAGAAGAGCGTGATTATGCATAAGGGTATAGAGCATAGGATAAGGAGCATGGCAGATATCAGGCTCAGGGGGTACCTGAACGATGGGAAGATAAGCGAGGAGGAGTATAGAGCACTCACTGGCTATCCAGCGAAGATTGGTGGATATGCTGAGTACGGTGGCGTGGCTGGTTATGATGCTAGAGGAGCGGATGGTCTGGGCGGTAGGAGCAGTAGCGATAGCATGATGATCAAGGAGATACTGCTCAGGCTGGATATGCTACACTCTAGGCTCGGTGCGCTCGAGTACAGGATGGATGCAGGGTTGAGGATGGGCTCATACCATGCGCCTGTAATATCTGCACATACTCGCCATGAGCAGTCGAGCGTGCATAAGGGGTACGGTGAGCATGAGGGTTCTGGGGGGGAGGGGAGGAGAGGAGGAAGGGGGATGGGTATGGGGGCGATGAGAGGAGGGAGGAGAGGGGGTGGAGGTGTAAGGGAGGAGAGGATCCCCAGTAAGCGGGCTATGGAGAGGAGGAAGGGGGATGGGTACGGGGGCGATGAGAGGAGGGAGGAGGGGAGGAAGAGAGAGGATGGGGATGTGCTGGTTATAGATACTAGTAGTAGGGATGAGGGTATGGGTAATGTGAACAGGGAGGATCTGGCTGTGGGCAACGTTGGTGTGCATGGTCTGAGAGATGATCATGGCAAGGATGATAGCGGGAGCATGAACAGTGCATCTGCAGGTAGCGCTGGCATGGTCGGTGGTGGCGCTGGATACGATGATGGCAGTGATGAGGAGCTTGAGAGCATAAAGAGGCAGATACTCGATGCTCTTGCTAGGTTAGAGAAGGGGGCAGATGAGTGAAGGTGTAAGTGGATAACAAATAAATGAATAGGCGATTGTACACCTACCTCAAGTATGAATAGTAACAGTGGTATAAGCATCCCTATGGCTGAGATGCTCAGGGCTGTGGTCGATGTGCATGTGAAGGATGGAATGGTAGTGGGGCTGGGTTCTGGCAGGACCATGGCAGCACTACTGGACTCACTCGCTGGTAGCACTACCATAAACAAATCAAGCATAAGGTTCATACCAACATCACTCCAGATAAAGATGAAGGCAGAGGAGATCGGTCTGACCATTGGGGATGAGTCGTTGATACCCATACTGGATCTCGTCATAGATGGTGCAGATCAGATAGATGCGAACCTGGTAATGATAAAGGGAGGGGGAGGCGCACTGCTCAGGGAGAAGGTACTCATGCATGCAGCAGAGAAGGTTATAATACTTGCAGATGAGGGCAAGTACGTTGAGAGGCTCACTATGCCCATACCTGTGGAGGTTGTGCCTTATGCAAGGGTGTACGTGAGCAACGTACTCAAGGGCATGGGCGCTGAGCCCCGTGTGAGGACCAATGAGAGGGGCTACCCAGTGATTACAGAGAATGGGAACATAATAATAGACTCTGCATTCAGGAGCATAGACGAGGATGCAGGTAGCCTTGAGTATAGACTGAAGTGCATACCAGGGGTGGTCGAGGTTGGGCTCTTCAGCAGAAGGGTTGCAGATATGTACTACAAGGCCATGAGGGATGGTTGCTTTGAGGCTATATGGAGGGAGCAGGGCAGGGTGATGAGGAGGAGGATGAGTATGGGCAGGGTTGGGTCATCCATCGATGGTTGATGCCTTCCTCCTCTCCTGCCATATGCCTACCATCCACAGCCCTGTGAACTAGTACCATCAGGATACGCATACCCTCCTCCTCGCTATATACCTCCCATAGCCTCCCTTACCCACCACATGCCCATCCTCCATTATAACACTGCCCCTTAGTATGGTGCATATGGGCCAGCCCCTGAGCACCATCCCATCGTATATGGTGTAGTCAGAGTAGGAGCATAACATCTCTGGCGTAACCCTCCTCTCCGCATCCATATCCACAAGCACTATATCCGCATCGCTACCAATGGTCAGGGAGCCCTTGCCCTCTAGCCCGAATATCCTCGCTGCGTTGTGGCTCGTCACTTCCACAAGCCTCTCGAGCGTTATCCTGCCCTTGTTGACACCCTCACTGAGTAGGACAGGGAGTATGGTAGCTACCCCAGGGAACCCTGCAAGTGCAGTCCATACGCTTCCATCACCCAACTTCATAGCAAGCCTGTTCGCTACATGATCGCTCCCTATGCAGTCTATCAGCCCCTTCTTAAGGGCATCCCAGACCCTTGCAACATCATCCCTGCTCCTCAATGGAGGCACTACCTTGCCTCTGAGATCGAACTCGTATGTATGTGTGAGGTAGTGTGGGCATGTCTCAACGTACACCCTGCCTCTGCTGCTGTGCTTGGCCTCCATGACAGCATCTATTGCCTGTGATGAGCCTACATGCACTATGTAGAGATCTGCACCATATCTTCTAGCAACATCTGTAACGAAGGCTATGGCCTTCTGCTCAGACGATGCTGGCCTTGAATCACTCCATGCCTTGAGCCCATCTAGCCCCTGCTCCCTAGCCCTCCTCATCTCCCTAGAGCATACCTCAGGGTCCTCTGCATGTACGAGTGTTATGCATGAGAGCGCCCCTGCACCTGCAATGGTAGCCTCAACCAACTCCTCCGTAGTATCAACCCTCCCATGCACCAGGGCACTTGAATAAGGGTCTATATCCATGTATATGCCTCCTATCTCACCCCTCAGGTTCATGTAGAGCTTGAACGATGTTATGCCCTTGCTCACACAGTACTCCATCTCCTCTACATGCTCATCGAGCAGTATCGATGCGTGATAGGCATAATCCACTATATGGGAGTGCTTGCTGGCCTCTAGATGTGCATCGAGCCTATCCCTGTACCTTGAGTAGAGTCTCAGCATGCGCATCATCGTCGTCACCCCCCCAACCGCAGCAGACCTGGATTCCGTCTCTGCAGCCCTATCTATAGGTGTGAATACACCATAGTGCACATGGGGGTCTATGGCCCCAGGGATGGCATACAACCCTGGCCTAGATGCATCTATGGTGAGATCTGCATAGACCATATCCCTGGTTAGACCCTTGATCCTCCCATCATCCACCACTATGTTAGTCTCGACTATTCCTACCCTTGGGATCACAACCCTTGCATCCCTCACGAGCATATCAACCGTAGCCATACAACATCCTATCCATCCATCCACCCATCCATCCACACTGCACCATTAAAATATTTATTCATGCAGAGCATAGGAAGGGGAGAAGGGAGGAGAGGGATGCTCTTATCAAGGATAAGGGGCGGGGAGTCAGTAGTGGTGCCAGGTGTATACGATGCTCTAAGCGCAAGGATAGCAGAGCAGGTGGGGTTCGAGGCTGTCTTCCAGTCGGGGTACAGTGTTGCTGCTAGCATGCTCGGCCTCCCAGACTATGGGCTGCTCAACGCCAACGAGGTTGTGGAGCAGGCTAGGAGGATAGCATCCTCAGTCTCCATACCCCTGATCGTTGATATAGATACTGGATATGGTAATGCGTTGAACGTTAGGAGGGTTGTGCAGGAGCTGGAGAGGGCTGGGGCCAAGGGCGTATTCCTTGAGGACCAGGTCTGGCCTAAGAGGTGTGGGCATATGCAGGGCAAGCAGGTTATACCCGTTGAGGAGTACATGCAGAAGCTGTACGCTGCGCTAGACGCAAGGAGCAGCAGTGAGTTCATCGTGGTTGCTAGAACCGATGCATTGGAGCCACTGGGCATAGATGAGGCTATAGAGAGGGCTAACATGTACGCTGATGCAGGTGCAGATCTAGTATTCGTTGAGGCGCCTAGAAGCGTTGAGGAGATGAGGAGGATATGCAGGGAGGTTAGGGCACCTATGGTGGCGAACATGATAGAGGGAGGGAGGACACCATTGCTGAGCGTGAGTGAGTTGAGGGCTATAGGCTACAGATTCATACTCTTCCCTCTAACTGCACTGTTATCAGCAGCGTACGCCATGAGGGAGATGCTCTCACTCCTCAAGGCTGATACGCTTGTGGATGCGGTGAAGAGGGATAGTAGGAGGATGCTCATCTTCGATGAGTTCAACAGGCTCATAGGGCTCGATGGTCTGAAGAGTATAGAGGCTAGATATGCTAGAACATCTTCACGCCATCACCAATAACCTCTTATAATTTATAAATTATCTTATAGATTATAAATTATAATTAATGTTTTGTAAGTATAATCTATGATTAACTTAATTATAAATCGCCTGATTATTGATCTGATTCATGGTACAGGCGCAAGTAAGCAGGTTTGATGTAGAGGATGACGGGATGGCTATACTCAACGGGATAACCACTAACATAGCCCAGCTTGTCAAGAGTGCAGATAAGAACAGGATATACATGGATGAGATGCTTTCTATGATGAACGAGCAAGCCAATGGTATAGCGAATATCTCGACCGCCGTAAATACCATAACTAACAGTATACAGAGCATATCTATCGCACTATCAGATACTAGTAACATAGCAGGTAACCTTGCAAAGAGTAGTGGTGATTCAGCAGAGAATGCAAGGCAGGTACTGGCTGAGATTGCAAAGATAAACGGGGTTGTGAGATCATTCCATGAGGCTAATATGAAGGTAAGGGACGAGTTCAAGGCTATAAACAACATAGTCAAGTTCATAGACAGGGTTGCCGATAGAACGAATCTACTTGCGCTCAACGCTGCTATAGAGGCAGCAAGGGCAGGTGAAGCAGGGAGAGGTTTTGCTGTAGTTGCTGAGGAGGTTAGGGCCTTGGCAATGGATACTAGCAAGAACGCAAATGAGATAGCGAAGATGATAACCAGCATATCTAACCTATTCGATGAGTTGAGCAGGAGCATAAGCGAGAATGTTGAAGTACTTAACAACATGGTTACTAAGGTTACCGATATACTCAACGCATTACAGTCTATCGCAGATAGTGTAAAGAGCATAAATGAGAATATAAGACAGATAGCGGTATCATCCCAAGAGGCTGCAGCAGGGAGCGAGGAGTTGACAGCGACCACAGAGCAGCTGAAGAGTTCTACTGATGCAAATATGAGACATGTTAATGAGATAAGTAGTTCGCTGAAGGATATGATGAACACCATCTCAGGAATAAGCAGTGCAGCAAGCAAGTTGAGGTATATAGTGGATGTATTCTCATGTATAGCAGATGCATCAATAGTATCAATGACAGATATCGAAGGAGATATCAACTACGTGAACAAGAAGTTCCTTAGCGTGAGCAGGTACAGCAAGGACGAACTCTATGGTCAGAATCACAGGATACTCAAGTCTGGCTTCCACGATACAAGCCTATTCGAGAGTATGTGGAAGACTATAAGCAATGGAGGCACGTTCATAGGATATGTGAGGAACAGGGCAAAGGATGGGAGCATATATTGGGTCAAGGCGGTCATAAAGCCAACTTATGATGGCAATGGTAGCATAGATGGTTACGTTGCTGTGAGGACGCCAGTAACAGAGTTGATGGTCAGCCTAGGTGTTGAGGATGCGATAAGGTTGATCTCACAGGGCAAGGCAAGGAAGGTGGATGTAAGGATGAGGGAGATCGTAGAGGGATTGAGGTTAGGAACATACAGGATATACGATAACTATGCCAATGGGTACTGACATGCCATACATGTTGTATGGAGGATTACCATGTATACAGCAAGGGTTCTAGGCAGGAGGTATGTTACAAGGGCAAGGGATACGGTTGAGGTTAGGGTCACTAGATGCTTGAGCAGTTATATACCTGGACAGTATGTTAGGGTCTATATAGAGTGCAATGATCCCAAGAGGTTCAGGGAGATGAACATAACCTCCCTGCCAGAGGATGAGCATCTGTCGTTTGCATTCAGGGTATCTGATAGCATATGGAAGAGAGCAGCGATGATGCTGAAGCCTATGGATGAGGTCAGCATCAGGGGTCCATACGGGCTCTTTCTGCTCCCAGAAGAGCATGCAAGGGTGGCCATGTTGGCACATGGTATAGGGATAACACCATTCATGAGTATGATAAGACATGTGGTAAAGACTAGAATGCATGAGGTGGCACTACTCTACATCAACCATGACAGGGATCATGCACCATACATAGATGAGCTTGAGCATCTAGTATGCAGCAACTTCAGACTCTTTGAGTTCTTCTCTAACTCCCTTGATATCAAGGAGTGGATTGGGGATATGCAGGGTGATGGTATAGAGCGTTGGTATATATCTGGGGAGCCCAGATACGTTAGGGCTGTTAGGCAACTACTTGTAGCATCAGGCATAGATACTGCTAGAATAAGCGTCGAGGAGTTCAGTGGCTACTGCCCTTGAATAATATTAAACCCGACTGATCAACTCACTCATTGATACCAGCAAGCCTATCCACTGCCTTCAACTGCTCCCTTATCTGCTCCTCGCTCTCCGAACCGTATGTTATGAGTATCCTATCCCCATCCTGTATAACATATCTGTTGTACTGATCGTTGGGCATACCATTCACATAGAACTTTAGGGTATTCGTACCATCGTTGCAGTATGACCTACCATCATCGAGCGTGAAGCAGTCTCTGCTGAACTTCATCTTCATGCTCTCGAAGAGGTAGCCTATATCAACATTGGCAGCATGCCTATGTATTATGAATCCATTGTTGTTCTCGAAGTGTATGTAAGGGCTTCGTAACTGGTACTTCCTCTGTGCAAAGTCCACAGGTTCTTTGCCGTGTATGTACAGCTTGAAGACAGCATGTACATGCTCCTTCTCATCCACTGGCCCAAATGCTGCGGTTCTACTCCTCTCAGCCTCAGTATGGAGGTAGTAGGCATAGGATACAGCAGCTGCTATACCAACTATCGCTGCTATTGCTGCTATGGCTATGAACTTGTACATGCTCTTCTTCCTTGCTATCTCTGCTGCCTTCTTCTCCTTCTCCCTCCTCCCCTTCTCATCCTTACCCTTGTGCACAGGTTAATAACCCATCAGGTATAATTTAAAGTTGTAGCAGTGAGGATGATGATCTTACTTGCTTGCCTCTCTACTACCTGTCCCAACCCTTTTATTTAACCTGTAAGGATCAGGGTATAGATAAAGGATGAGGGTACTTGCATTGCACTCTAACTTCATAGAGTATGAGCCCATAGAGAAGGAGATAGATGGTGCAGAGCCTGCAGAGAGGGGCAAGAGGGTTAGGCTCGATGAGGTGCTTGTAGCATTCATGGCTGTGGAGAAGGGGGATGATGCTTCCGTAGCAAGGAGTACGGTTGAGCAGATCAGGGAGTGGATGGGTAGAGTAGGCTGCAGTAGGGTACTGCTCTACCCCTATGCCCATCTCAGCAGTGATCTTGCTGATGCTAGGAGTGCTCTGAGCATCATGGTGCAGGTTGAGCAGATGCTCAATGCCAGTGATGGTATATCGGTGCACAGGGCACCATTCGGATGGAACAAGGCATTCACAATAAGCATAAAGGGCCATCCTCTAGCAGAGCACTCGATATCCGTAAGCAGGTTACAGATGCAGCAGGTTAGGGGGGAGGATACAGGCACTGGAGTAGGGGCAGGAGCAGGAGTAGTAGGAGTAGCAGGGGAGAAGGCTGGAAGGGAGGCGGTATCGCAGGCACTCCAGAGGGAGGAGAGGCTTACATCGAGATGGTACATACTCGAGCCAGATGGTAGCAGGATACCGCTCGAGCAGTACGATCTGAGCAGGAGCCCAAGGCTCAGGATGCTTGCGGAGTACGAGGTCAAGAAGAGGCGGGAGGTGGATGAGGAGCCCCCACATGTCAGGCTCATGAGGAAACTTGCTATAGCGGACCATGAGCCAGCATCTGACGCAGGTAACCTGCGGTTCTATCCCAAGGGGAGGCTGATCAAGTCGCTCATAGAGCAGTATGTTACCAGGAAGGTCATAGAGTATGGGGCGGTGGAGGTTGAAACGCCAATAATGTACGATGTAGAGCACCCGAGCCTTGCCAGTTACTTCAACAGGTTCCCTGCCAGGCAGTACATGCTCGAATCTGAAGGCAAGGAGTTCTTCCTGCGCTTCGCAGCCTGCTTTGGTCAATTCCTGATGGCCAAGGACTTCACCATATCCTACAGGCACCTACCTCTAAGGATATACGAACTCACGAGGTACTCATTCAGGAGGGAGAAGAGCGGTGAACTCGTAGGGCTTAGGAGGTTGAGGGCATTCACCATGCCTGACTGCCATGCACTCTGCAGGGATATGGAGCAGGTGAAGGAGGAGATGCTCAAGAGGCTCGAACTGTCGAAGGAGGTTATAGAGAGCCTAGGGATAGGCATGGATGATGTTGAGGTTGCAATAAGGGTCACATCTGACTTTTACAGTGAGAACAGTGGGTTCATAGCAGAACTGGTAAGGAGGATAGGCAAGCCAGTACTCCTTGAAGAGTGGGCTGAGAGGTTCTTCTACTTCGTGCTGAAGTGGGAGTTCAACTTCATAGACAACATAGCAAAGGCATCAGCCCTATCTACAGACCAGATAGATGTTGAGAATGGCGCCAGATACGGTATATTCTTCGTGGATGAGGATGGGAGCAGGAGGAACCCCATAATACTCCATAACTCACCCAGCGGGGCAGTTGAGCGTGTTATATACGCACTTCTGGAGAAGGCTTACAGGATGCAGAGGGAGGGCAAGACGCCCATGCTCCCGATCTGGTTATCCCCTACACAGGTTAGGCTGATACCTGTGAGTACAAGGAGGAGGGGTGAGGGCAAGGGTAATGGCAAGGGTGATGTTGGAGGTGGGGGTGGGGACAGGGATGAACATGCAGATATGGAGGGTAGAGATGGAGGTGGTAGAGGCCATCAGGATTCAGAGCACATGGAGTACTGTGATTCCCTCATGCGCAGGCTCGAGGGCTCATCCATAAGGGTGGATGTGGATGATAGGGATGAGAGTGTAGGCAAGAGGATAAGGGAGGCTGAGATGGAATGGATACCATACATAATCGTGGTGGGCGAGAGGGAGGTTAGGAGCAGCAGGTTGAGCGTTAGGGATAGGAGATCTGGCAAGGTTAGGGAGATGAGCATAGAGGAGCTTATAGGTGAGATAAGGGATGCAGTTAAGGATAAGCCATACATGCCACTGAACATGCCAAGGTACATCAGCATGAGGCCTCAGATCATGGTCTGATCATCATCATCATGACGATCATGATAATGATGATGGTCCGGTTATGGTGAGGCTCACTCCTGTATGCTTGAATCCTATCTCTACCTACACTAGTTACTGCTGACTCTTGACATGCATGATTATGGTCTCGAGCATGAGTTTTGCTGCTAGCACGGATGTTATCCCATTATCGTATGGGGGGCATAACTCTACCACATCGAGGCAGATCAGCCTCCTGCCACTCTCCACTAGCAGTTCAAGTATCCCAAGTACGTGCAGTGGATGCAGGCCGAATGGCTCTGGCGTACCTACACCTGGTGCAAACGCTGGGTCTATAGCATCGAGGTCTATGCTGATGTAGAGATCATCGTAGCTTGATACTACATCACTTATACTCCTCTTGACCTCACTGTCTATGGTACCTCTGGCAGAATCGATGGAGGCAAGCATGATATCCCTTGCAAGGATGGTATTCATCCTACTCCTCCTAGCATAATCCAGCTCCTCCCTGCTGTACCCCCTAGCCCCTATGTGGAGTATGTTGCTCGCATCCCCTCCAAGGTCCTCGACTATCCTACGCAGATACGTTGCATGGTTGAGTCTACAGTCATGGAACTCATCCCTAAGATCAAAGTGTGCATCGAATACAACTAGCATGGTGCCTCCATCACTACCCTTACTACTGCTACTATTGCTAATGCCACTACTGTTGCTACTACTACTACCATCATCCCCACTTGAACCATCTCTACTGGAGCCCTTGCCCCTTACCATACCCCTGTAAGTTGCCAGCGTGAGCAGGTGCTCCCCCCCAAGCACGGTAACCAGCCCCCTACCTGCAACCTCGCCCATCACCTTGCCAAGCATATCAAGCATCGCATCTGGGTTCGTGGTACCCTTCAGATTGCCTAGATCGATCATATTAACATCCTCCAGCGTAACATCTGCATCGCACAGTATAGAATTGAGTTCGATATTTGCTAGCGCATCCCTTATGGCATCTGGCCCGAACCTTGTGCCAGGTCTGTAGGATGTTGTAGAGTCGAATGGTACCCCAAGTGTATAGACCACTGTGCCATAACGGCTACCACTGCTACTCAGCATGGTTCGTGCCCTATTCATGTACAGATCTATGTAGCTCACTGGCAGGCATCAGCATGAACCACATAAATACCTACAGCCACTCCACCTATTCATCCTAGATCCTAGATGATCAGTCAGTAGGCTTTATACCCTCATCCCTGACGATGTGCATCTCATACGCCTCCTTGAGCCTCCTGTAGTACTCCCCAAGCCTTGTGTAGAGCCTCCTATGCCTCCTCGGCTCATGCATGGCTATAGCGTAAAGGCAGAGGAGCGGGAATGTTATGCTTGCATCTGCGTAGACAGTAACAACGTTCACATGCGAGCTCTTCACCTTGCCCCAGCTCTTCCCCTCCTGTAGAGTTGCCCCAGATAAACCTCCACTATCTGGCCTAGCATCCGTCAACTGTATTATGTAATCAAGCCCTCCATGGTTCATGTGAAGTATCTGATCCAGTGCTGGGCCTGTCTGCTGTGCTGTGTTCTTTGGCACCCCTCCTCCAATCTCCAACGCTCCATTCCTCTCAGAGTTGTAGACTATGGCTGCCTGCTCCACTATCTCCCTGACAGCATCTATAAGCACTGTTCTACCTTCAAGCCTTAAAGGGATGAGATCGAGTGCTAGAGATGAGTCCTTGAACGTTGATATGTACACTGGCACATCATGCTCATACGCACTCGCAACGAACGACCTATCTGGGCTCTTGGAGCACTCCTTCACATACCTGCCCAGCATGTGTGATATCTCTGCTGTAGTGAGTATCATGGTATCCCTTCTATCCCTTGCAAACATCTCCTGTACTATCCTGTCCTGTGCCTGTAGCGTCTCATCCTCCTTGATGTACACATCGTATATCCTTACTATGTTCTTCTTGTGCAGTATATCATCATCTACATCGTGGTGCCCTTGCTTCACTGGCAGGTTCCATGCAAAGTGCATATCATGGTATACATTTGCCCCAGTGGATACTATCCAGTCAACAAAGCCATGATCTATGAGGTCCTTGATGATACCTCCATAGCCTATCGGCGTCATCGCACCTGCAACTGTAAGGCATATTGTAGCATCATCATCTATCATCCTGTAGAAGAGCCTTGCTGCCTCTCCTAGCCTTCTGGCATTGTACCCTGCAGATGCATAGAGCTCTATCAGTTGCTCAATACTCATATCCTTGCTTATCTTTGCATATGGGATATCCTTGCCAGTGAAGGAGTGCCTGTTGCTGATGTTGTTATCACTGTTGCTGTTACTGTCGTTTGCATTGCTACCCCAGTTGGCCTTATGCATCTTCATCTACATCAAGTAGTGTACTAATTAAACTTGTTGCTTGTATAATGGCATAAACAACTGAGGATAATAATTGAATGTATGTAAAAATAGTTGGCCATCGGCCTACTCCTGTACCTTGACCGAACCTGCTATCCTTGCGAGTTCCTCAAGCGGTAATCCTCCTCTTACTGTGATACCAAGGTTGTACTCCTCATGCCAATAGGTTACCATACCAGCCTGCTTATCCTTGCCAGAGTATGTGATGTAACCTTCAGCAACTGTACCATCATCGTACGTGCATGTAACGTTATCCGCATCATCTATAAGTACATCCTTAACGGTCTTGCCCTCAGACTCTGGGCACCTTGTCATTGCCATACCACTTGCTCCCATGAATGGCTCCCATCCCAGTGCTCTATACCCATTACTGAGCCTGACCTCTTGCATTGGTGCAAGTATAGAGTCCTTTCTAGCCTGATACTCTGCAAGTGCCTCACCTACAGCGATGTCATTCATGCCCTTTGGAACATGCTCCTCTCTAGGTAGATCTATTATGTACCCAAACCCACCATGCAATGCATACAGAGCATCTTCACCAGTTCTGTATAGTATGCTACAGTCACCCTTATCCCAATAGATGAGTTTAACGTATCCATTTGGTGTATCAGGTCCATCAACGACAAAGTCCATAGCAATCAGCCTGTATCCTTCTGGTATATAGGTTGGGAATGCAAGTTTGACATCGAATGGATACCTCTCCCTTATCTGCTCCCTTACTACATCTTGAAGTGCATCAACATCACATACACTATACTCATCCCAGATATTCTTGGTTCTAGGCTTATCATCTGCTGCAGAGTAACTACTGAGCACTGTTACTGCTATACCAAGCACTATAACAGTTGCAAGTATGTACACTGTAACCTTCATGGCTCACCACCTGGTTCCCAGTCCACAGCATCGGTGATGCAATCATCCGTAGTGTATGTTGGTGGACCACTACCTAACTTCCTTGCAGTACTCAGAAAATCTATTACCCATCCTGCAAGAGGGGGCGTCAATACCATCACTGCTACTATATATGTAGTTCCTTTAATTATTTGTTGCTGCATTAAGTAATAATTGTGATACTTGCTGATAAAAAATAGGCAAAATACATTTGATATTTGGGTGAATTGGATTCTGTCAGCACATTACAGCCATGTGCGACTTTCAGCAATTGAATGTATCTACACCTACTTACTAAAGTATTTCATCCCCTGGCTTGTGAATGTGCCATGGCATACAGATGCAGGTGTGGTGTACTGCTCGATAGGCCATGGATGGAGAGGGCACATAGATGCACGTACAGGGAGTCCAGAGGCTTCTGGAAGAAGTTCCTACTTGTAGAGTGCATATTGATAACATTCGTTGCAATAGTATACCTACTTGGCATATAAGGATAGACATGCATCTCGTAGGTATGGCGGTGGCTTTGCTAGCCTGTTAAATCATTTTATCCCCACAGCCATCAGAATCAGAAGACCACTAATCTACCAAGAAGTGAAGAGGCCATGACATTATAAGGATCAGTAGAGCAGCAATAAATCTCATACGTCTTTATAATCATCTACTATACTGCCTATCCTCCTCTCCAATCTCGGATCTCCCTTGTAGCAACGATCCATACTACCTCCAGAGATACACCAAAAATAGAAGTGTACAACCTTATCCCTCATCCCAGCTATCTTCTTCCATTCAACATCAGGATACGCATCTCTTAGTTGATTGGATAAGCGCTTCACAGCCTCGCCTATATGTTATGTATTACAGCATCCCTGCTTCTCTTGGTTCTTCATGAAATCCTCGTACGATATACCTTCTACGTATCTCCTTATCCTTCTACATGCTTCAAGTATGTCTAGGAGGAACTCCTTATCCCTCTCTTATGCATATATGATGCCCTTCTCGATACTCTCCCTTATATAGGGTATCCTTATGGTTCTTACACCATCCCTTGTGATGAGATCTACTCTCCCCCGTAGTAGCATCTCTAGATACTCTATAAGCCCAAGGTATTTGTCAAATGTAAGCTCATCCATATCAAACTCTACATATATGTCTACATCGCTACCTGCATGCTCATCACCCCTTGTATAAGAACCATATATCCCTATCCTAGTGACTGCAAACTCCTTCTTCAGTATATCCATGTTATCTCTAAGTATGTTCATCCCATAAGCATCCATCCCATATTCTACGCTAGAGCTACTACTATTATATCATTTGTTTTGTTATAGGCATTAATGGAGTAAAGGTGGAGATGTCATGGCATACAGATGCAGGTGTGGTGTACTGCTCGATAGGCCATGGATGGAGAGGGCACATAGATGCACGTACAGGGAGTCCAGAGGCTTCTGGAAGAAGTTCCTACATATCGATAACATTCGTGGCATACCTCCTTGGTGTATGTGTAATGATGCAATAAGAAGAAGAAGAAGGAAGGAAGGATTATATCGTAGATCGATCATAATGGATCATTAGCATGCAGAAGAGTAGTGATAGAGAGATATGCCCAATCTGC
Organism: Candidatus Nitrosocaldus sp.; assembly: GCA_025054855.1. Classification (GTDB taxonomy): domain Archaea; phylum Thermoproteota; class Nitrososphaeria; order Nitrososphaerales; family Nitrosocaldaceae; genus Nitrosocaldus. The sequence continues at coordinate 86,230 of JANWZS010000003.1, forward strand.
TCTACCAGTATGATAGAGTTGAAGGGAGGTAGATGCCTTCTCATGTGCCCAAACTGTGGAGCAAGGATAGACTGCTCAGACGTAGTATGAATACACAATACGCATAGACCACCACTCACCACAATCATCTATCTGTGAAGAAGAAGTCCTCCAACTTCGATGCCCCCAATATCACATCGAACTCATAGCCCAACGCACTCAGTATCTGATCGAAAGTACTCCTCATGTACTCTATGTACTTCTCCACATCAATCTCATCAACCCTTGCAAGCTCTACAGGTTTGACACCTGGGGGTGTTGTGGTCTTCACAAAGGAGATTATGTCACCAGCCTTCACCTCCCTCCTGCCATGATCCTGTAGCAGTTGTGCAGCCCTTATATGCTGAGGAACAGTCTTCTTGTAATCCTCTGGTGCCTTCCCAACCATGACGTTGAATGCCAACTCTTCAAGAGGAATCTTCCTGCTCTTCAACCTACTAGCATAATCCTTGATGATCCTCCTGATCTCCTCCCTAGCATACTCAAAGTCCTGCTCCGTATTCACCTTGCTGAGTATCTCAACTACAGCATAGAACGCATCCCTCACGAACTGAGGAGTATGGCTCTTCTTACCTGTCAGGCCTTTGACATCAACGTTCCCATCCATCAGCACACCAAGGTAGTTCTTCTTCCTTTCACTTAACGCTATGTACCTGTACTGCTTATCCAGATCCAGATCAACGCCAAGCTCCTTCCTTGCCCACCTTGCTATGCTCTCTATCTGCTCCCTCGATGGACCCTTGAGGAAGAGTGAGTCAGTATCCCCATATATGACCTCTACACCCAACTCATGGCACTTCCTTATCGTGCTCGTTATTATGTACCTGCCTATGGCTGCGGTTGCCTCTGCAACTGGTAGGCAGTAGAGGGGGAATATATCCGCACCCATGACACCATAGCTTGCATTGAGTATGACCTTCAGTGCCTGACTGATCACACCGTACAGTTCCTTCTCCTCTGGCTTGAGGGTCTTATCCTTGGATAACTGCTTGTAGTAGTTCACCCTCAGATCACGCAGAGAGCCTATGAGCAGTGATGTTATGCCCTTCCTCTTCCTGCACACCCAGTGCTCGGTCTCAGGTATTATGTTAGATCTGCACTCCTCATGCACACACCTGACCGTCTCATAGGAGAGGTTGTAGACCTTGATTATGCTTGGATACAGGCTGGCAAAGTCAAGAACTACAACATTGAAGTGCACTCCAGGCTTTGGCTCAACCACAAAACCTCCTCTGTACTTCTTATCCTTTATTATTGCTGTGGTAGATGCATGGCCCTTCTGCTCCAACTCCTCCTTCCTGGGTATGAGTGCGTTCCTCCTCCTATGCTCGAAGTAGAGCATGCTCCTTATCCATTGCGATACTCCTAGCCTCGAGAGGTCCTCTATGGGCATCTTCGCTATCCTTGCCACTGCTATCAGCAGCTTCATGAGCAGGTTGTTGCTGAACGTCGTCAACCTGTACGTTATCCTTGCATCGTTGTAGCAGTAGTTCGCAAGTTCGTACAGGGGCAGATCGCCTATGCTGCCTTCAAACTTCACCTTGGACTCGTTGATCAGCGCCTCGCTGATCGCATTAAGCGTGTACTCTGAGTACTTGTGGCTGAATGCATATATCTGTATTGAGCGATTGGTGAATGTCCTGTAGAGATCTATATGGACGCCATGCTTGACGGCCGCTGCATCCCTCTGGAGTACTATAGGTATCTCATCCCTTGCTATACCGAGGTTCAGTGCCCTATTGTACAGGTATGGGAGGTCAAAGTCATCACCATTGAACGTTATTATGAACGGATAGTCGAGCATCCTGTTGAATACGCTCCTTAGCAACTCTCTCTCGTCATCGAAGAACCTTACACTGGCATTGGTAGAGATGGCATCGTTCCTGCCTAGGCTGTTACCCCTCTTGAGCAGGAAGACCTCATGCCTATCATCACTCCCTACCATAGCAACGGCTATGACCTCGTTCCTTGCCCTACTGGCATCTGGTATCCTATCATCCTCAGAGACGACCTCTATATCCAGTGCTACCCTCCTTATCTCAGGGATGGGTTGGTTGAGCAGATTGGCCCACTCCTGGAGGTAGCCCCTCAACTCCTCGCTGCTGGTCCTATCGTTTGCTATGCTATCCCATATAAGCCTCTTAAGTGCAAGATCTACGCTCTCAGCAACCCTGTACTCATGCCTCTTCAATGCTCCATCCTCTATCGAGTAGTATAATCCAACTATCAGCCCGTTATCGTAAAGGTAGTTCTCATAGTACTTTATATCTGACTCCCATGTTCTGAGCATGTTCCTGATGCTCTTCTCAGTGCCTCCTATGGCTAGGGGATCGGTGGCAACTATCTTCAGCATATCAACCTCCCTATCGTTCAGCAGGTCTACCTTCCTCACACTCTCTATGGCAACTATATCCCTCCTATCCCTTACCCCCTCCACCATCTGCTCACCTAGAGCAAAGCAGTACGGTCTGTGACCAGTCTTGTCATACCATACATGGATCATACCATCCTCAGGGTTGTAGAACTTGAGTAATGCAAGCCTCCTCTCCCCATCATACGTTGCAGATACCAGCAGGGAGGGTGCAAGGTTACTGGTATCGGAGCAGAGCATCCTTATCCTCTCTGCAAGGTTCATGTTAACGGTACTCTGCATAATGTAACATCACATGACACCCTTATTAACCAATGTGTCACAAATATTTTTTATAGCATATTGTGTTGAGTGAGTACAGGCAGCATGCGATGGTGGGTATGGAGGGAGGTTGGTTATAGGTATGGGTAGTAATAGTAGTAGTAATGGTGATGATGCATGGATAGAGCATGCTCTGATAAGGCCAGGGAGCATAGAGAGGAGGGAGTACCAGGTGAGCATAGCAGGTGTAGCAAAGCAGAGGAACACTCTTGTGGTGCTACCCACTGGTCTGGGCAAGACTACCATAGCACTGCTCCTCATAGCAGATGTGCTGGATGAGGGCGGGAGGGCTCTCTTCCTCGCACCGACCAGGGTTCTCGTGCACCAACATTACAGCTTCCTGAAGGAGCATCTACTGCATGATGGCATAGAGGTGATCACTGGTGCTACACCAAGGCATGAGAGGGTAGATGCGTGGAGTAACGCTAGCGTCATATGCTCTACTCCCCAGGTTGCCCTCAACGATATAGAGAGGGGGTTCATGGGCGCTGGTGACTTTGCCCTGCTCGTGTTCGATGAGGCACATAGAGCAGTCGGGGACTACTCGTATGGCAGGATAGTATCGCTCTTGAGTAGTAGTGCAACAAGGGTAGTAGGATTCACAGCAACCCTCCCAGATGAGAGGGAGAGGGTGCTAGAGATAGCAAGGAACCTTAGGATAGAGAGGATAGAGGTCAGAGATGAGAGTAGTCCAGATGTCAGGCCATACATAAAGGATACCAAGGTGGAGTTCGTTACAGTAGAGTTGACTCCAGTGATGAGGAGGATAAGGGGGTACGTGGAGAGGGCTCTAGAGAGGAGGCTTGAGGAGTTGAGGAGGCTGGGGATCATAAGGGATAGCAGAAGGGTTAATCTAAGGTACCTCATAAGTGCAAGGGAGTATACATCTGGCATCAAGGGCTCTGCAAGACCACTCTATGGTGCGATAAGACTGAGCCATGCGCTCAAGGTACTCGACACTCAAGGCATAACAGCATTCACTAGGTTCTGTGAACGCTTGAGGGAGAAGGGGGGCATAGGCGTAAGGAGCCTTCTGGAGGATGGTGATCTGAGCGCTGCCTTCGAGCTGGCAAGGGGGGCGGAGGTCTCTGGGCTTGAGCATCCGAAGCTCTCAAGGCTCTTAGGGATACTGAATACCATGCTACCTAGCGATGAAGGCAAGAGGGGCAAGGTCATCATATTCACGAGTTACAGGGACTCTGTGGATGCCATAACATCCAGGCTCAGGGATGCGGGGTTCAGGGTAGGCTACCTGATAGGCAAGGCAGGGGAGCATGGACTTGGGCAGGATGAGCAGGTCGAGGCGGTTAACAGGTTCAGGACTGGGAAGTACGATATACTGGTAGCGACGAGCGTTGGAGAGGAGGGCCTTGATATAGCGGAGTGCAACCTCGTGATCTTCTACGATAACGTGCCCAGTGCGATAAGGTTCGTGCAGAGGAAGGGTAGGACTGGGAGGAGGATGCCTGGCAGGGTCATAGTGCTAGTAACAAAGGATACCATAGATGAGGCTTACCACTGGATAGGTGTGAGGAAGGTTAAGCAGGTGAAGAGCATAGCATATGCTGTGAATAGGATGATATCCAATGCCAGCCGTGGTGGTGATGATGGTAGTAGTAGTAACAGCAACAGCAGCGGCAAGACGGTATCATACCATCACCATCCTAATGGTGATAATAATGATGATGGTGCTCGCCCGACCAGACTGGATGACTTTATGACGTGACCATGCCATAACTCTATATAAATGATTAAATACCCTCCATGGGGAACCCATCCAATGCTACCCCCAGTGACACTTATACTCCTTGCAATCAACATCATCGTGTTCGTGTCAATACAGGGTACCAACTGGTACACGTTCGGTTCCATACCATCCTATCTGGTTAATGATCCACAGATGTTCCTGGTAACATCGTTCACCTCCATGTTCCTACATGCGAACGTAGTGCATATAGCCTTCAACATGCTTGCCCTAGTGGCATTAGGGAGGGTTATAGAGGAGACTATAGGCTCGGTAAGGTACACCATAGCATACATGATATCTGGGTTGAGTGGTGTCGCACTCCATACCATCTACTCCCTAGCCACGGGCATAGGTCTCAACACACCAATGGTCGGTGCATCTGGTGCCATATCCGGCATAATAGGGCTTGCGGCAGCACTGGGCGACAGGTTCGCCTACATCTGGCTTGGGGTTCAGTTCGTATTCGCCATCGCAGGGCTATCATCTATAGCATACTTTGCGCATATAGGAGGCTTCATCTTAGGCTTCCTGCTGGGTAGGCTGTATCGCCATAGGATGTATAAAGACGATACATACCTACTATAGATGTATAGGGACCATTGATTGACGCTGAGCTGGATAACGATATGGTATAATCGAGGATAATAATAATTAATGTGTGGTCATCCAGATTCAGGAGTATGTGGCTTTCTGCACCCACGCTAGTTGGGGGCTCAACCCCAGCATGGGTACAGTTGGCCCTCGCCCCTACCCTGCAGGTCTCTACGGGTTGCCCCGTATCCCCCTCTGCCTGATAGGGGCGACCACCAGCCATACGGACACCAAGGCTTCCCTTGATGCCAGGCCTGCTTGGTGGATCGCTCCTTCACCCGCTGGATGACCTACCAATATTATGGAGGAGGAGAGATATAAACATTGCTGATTATCATCTTGACCTTACGCTCAACAGAACTTGATCCCAACCCCATGCAGGTTAGCCCTGATACTCTCAAGATACGTCTCTGGATCAACCTCTACCACCCTTGCATCATCAGCATCTATTACCATTATAGAGTGTAACCTAGCGCCCTTTATCTCCTCCACGCTTATCGGTGGGTTGGAGTAGTATCTATCGCACAGTGCCTTGACCCTTGCTACCTCATCCCTACTCCTATACCTTGGCGGTTTCAGGAAGATCTCCTGTACAGGTAGAAGGCTCAGTGCAGGGGTTGCCAGTGCGAACTTGCCAGCGAATGCACTGTACCTTGCTATCTTGCTAGCTACCCTTGCTGCACTGTACGCTATAGGGTCAAGAGCATGCTCTGGAGGCACGAACCCAGTCTCTATCTCTACTATGAATACGTTATCGCCCTTGCTTGCATAAACATCACATATGAGTATATCGTTCAACTGCCTCTCCACATCGACATCATACCCATACTTTATGAGGTGCTTAGCGCATATAAGTTCTAGAACAGAGTGGTTTATCTTCACGAGGTTGCGCCTGTAGAGGTCAACCAGCCTCTGCTTGACATAGTTGACCCTCTTCATGACCAGCTGGTCCTCATTGCTCGATAACTTCATGGCTATCTGGTTTATATCCTCTGTGAACCTCTCTACATCCACCCCATACTTCTTATCAGGCATGCAAATAAATATATTATTATTATTTGCTACTCAGCCACACTGTACTCCAGCCTCTCTCCCCTCGAGTTATACACATGCACATCCCCATCCTCGTAAGGGTAGCTCACTATGATGCTTATGTATCCTATGAAGTCAGAGTTAAGATCCGTGAGCGATGGCTCGCTAGAGCCATTGGGGTGGGAGTGCATGGTGCCGAGTATGGAGCGGTCGAATGGGAGCAGCATCGTTGGGAAGCCAGAGTAGTATGGGCCGAAGTATGAGAACGGTGGTATCATGAGCCTCTCAACCGTGATTGTGTCCTTGTTGCTCTTGCCACAGAGGATGAGTATGGCCTCGTTAGGATGCCTCATCTTGCAGTATGATATTATGCTATCGAGCGCACTCCTCTTTATTATAACCCTCCTACTCCTCCTGTTCATCTATACTACTCATCACCCTTCCATAGATTAGTCTTACTTTGCCACAGTAACTTTATATCACATCACCTCCATTCCCATGGAATGAAGCTGGACTACGCTAGGTACAGCGAGAGGTTCGGCGCCCTAACCATAAACTCGGTTCAGCATGTGCATGAACTCGACTCTGGGAATGCTGAGTACCATAGGAGCAGGACAGTGGCACAGGTATCAGAGAGGGAGTTGTACGATGTGTACAGCAGGCTTGCCATAGTGGTGCCAGTGAAGAACGAGAGGCTGAAGCTGCTAGAGGGTGTGATAAGTGGTATACCACATGACTGCTTAGTAATAGTAGTATCGAACAGCAGTAGAAGCCCCGTGGACAGGTACAAGTTGGAGAGGGATACGCTCAAGCACCATGTACTCCTCACCGATAGGGATGTCATACTCATCCACCAACATGATCCAGAACTTGCGCATGTATTCGAGGCGCTCAACTACCCATACATCCTGGAGGGGGGTATGGTAAGGGATGGTAAGGGCGAGGGCATGCTCATAGGCCTGCTCGTGGCAAGGATGATGGGCAAGGAGTACATAGGCTTCATAGACTCCGACAACTACATGCCTGGAGCAGTGAATGAGTACGTTAAGATATACGCTGCTGGCATGCTCATATCGGAGTCGCCATACACGATGGTCAGGATAGCATGGAGGTACAAGCCGAAGGTTGCTCAGGGCGAGTTATACTTTGCAAAGTGGGGCAGGATATCCGAGCATACCAACAGGTACCTCAACATGCTCATAGCCAGCCATACAGGGTTCGAGACCGATGTGGTGAAGACTGGGAACTCTGGGGAGCATGCCATGAGCATGAGACTGGCAGAACTACTGGACTACTCCTCAGGATTCGCCGTAGAGCCGTATGAACTGGTGTACATGATGGAGGAGTTTGGAGGCGTACTCGAGAGCAGGCATGCAGAGGCCATGTATGAGGGTGTGAACATACTCCAGATAGAGAGCAGGAACCCTCACCTCCATGAGGAGAAGGGTTCATCGCATGTGAAGGAGATGCTTAGAGGCTCTCTTGCAAGCATATACTTCAGCAGGCTCTGCACCCCTGCGCTGCGGAAGCAGATACTTAGGGATCTGAGGCGTGCTGGAGCAGCAAGGAGCAAGGATGATATGCAGAGCCTCACCATAATGCCCTCCATCAAGGATGTTGATGTTAATGAGTTTGCTAGGTTGATCAAGGCCAGATGCTCTACGCTGCAGTACTTTGGGAGCAACATAAGCACACAGATGGAGGCCATAACCACATAGCATAACCATCCCTCTATCTGCGAGTCCATGCAGCAAATAGTTAAAATTGGGATACTCGATCGAACTGGGTGTATGTACAGATCGAGGCTCAAGGGCAGGCTGGATGAGCATGTACTTGCATATCTATCATCCATGGATGAGGACTCATCCCTACTCCACTACGATATAGTTGGGAGTGAGGCACACTCCATCATGCTCTACGAGCAGGGATTGATAAGCAGGGACGAACTCTCAAGGATACTCTCTGCGTTGGAGGATGCTAAGCAGATCTCACCAGAAGAGTTGAAGGTTATGAGGGAGCGTTATGAGGATGTGCATGAGGCAGTCGAGACTTATGTGATAGAGAGGGCAGGGATGGATGCTGGGGGGAAGATGCATACGGCAAGATCCAGGAACGATCAGGTAGCGCTAGATCTAAGGATGAAGATCAGGGATGATATAACCAGCATAGAGTCTGCGATACTCGATCTCATAGATGTTCTACTGCTCAGGGCAGAGGAGTGTGTAGATGCAGTCATGCCCATGTACACACATCTGCAGCATGCACAGTTGGGCTCCTTCTCACACTACCTTCTGGCATATGCGGATATGCTCTTCCGAGACATAGAGAGGCTAGAGTCATGCTATGCTAGAGTCAACCTATCCCCCTTGGGCGCATCTGCCATAGGAGGCACCTCTCTTCCTGTAGACAGGGAGAGGGTAGCATCCCTCCTAGGCTTCGATTCCATAGTAGAGAACAGCATAGATGCGACCAGCAGCAGGGACTTCATCCTAGAGTTCTGCTCCTCCCTGTGCATAACCATGCTGGACCTTAGCAGGATGGCAGAGGATATCATGCTATGGTCATCGACAGAGTTCAACTACGTAGAACTCCCAGATGAGCTCACATCAACATCTAGCGTGATGCCCCAGAAGAAGAACCCATGCCCCCTTGAGCTCATGCGTGCAAGGGCATCGACCATGCTTGGGGTACTTGCTGCAGCCATGGGCATAGTCAGGGCACTGCCATCTGGCTACAGCAGGGACCTTCAGGAGGGCAAGAGGCTCGTATTCGATGCGTTCAGGATAACGTATGAGTCGCTCATCATAATGAAGCAGATAGTCTCAGGGCTGATAGTGAAGAGGAAGAGCATGCTCGATGCTGCAGAGAGGAGTTATGCCATCGCACTGGATGTGGCAGAGCAGTTGGTGCAGAGGGGCATGGCGTTCAGGGTTGCGCACAGGCTGGTAGGTGCGCTCGTGGCATATGCCCACGCACATAACAAGGGTCTCAAGGAACTCAGCATGGAAGATCTGAACAGTGCACTCCATGAACCCCTCTACAGAGATACTGCAGAGTTGATAGCATCCATACTGAGCAGTGTATCTCCAGAGGTCTCACTGAGCAGGAGATCATCCAAGGGCTCCCCGAACCCCAGAGAGCAGGAGAGGATGATACATGCAAGGAAGGAGAGGAGCAAGGGGTATAGGGGTATGGTATCTACAAGGGAGGAGAGGCTTGAGCATACACTCGCATCCCTTCAGGATATGGTGAAGAGTCTGGTGATGAGGTAGGCAGAGGCATCTCTATGCGCATCACACCCACCACCACTACTACTACTCCTTACCTTATTATCTCAACTCCTTGTTGAGATCTATTGCACACTGGCTCTTGTCCCGCTTGTAGAGCCCCTTGCACTTGTAGCAGTAGTAGTACGTGTTCTTGTGATACGCACACCACTGGCTGTATATTATGAGACCATCACAGTAACAGTAGTAGCGTGGGGATGTGCATCTATCGTCTATCTCTGGGTTGAATACGATACCCTGCTCATCCATCATCCATCAGGGGTATTACTGCAATGGTAAGATATATCTTATTTGGCGCAGATATGGCGAGTGGGTATGGCAGGAGTGGGAGGGGAGTCGTTCATAGCATACCTCATAACCAAGGGTAGGAGGAGCGGGAGGGAGCACAGGGTACCCCTCAGACTCGTAAGATACAATGGTAGGCTCTACGCATCCAGGCGCAACATGGAGAGTGATTGGTTGAAGAACATACTCCATGATCAGCACGTAGCAGTTGAGATGGATGGTGAGAGGTTTGAGGGTACCGCACGCCTTGTGGATGATGAGCATCTATGCAGAACCATATCCCGTCTGAAGTACATGGGCGATGCTGCAAGGGCAGGTATGAGCAGGGTAGTGGTGGAGATAGAGATCAACAGTAAAGAATAATTTTACCATCTCCACATGCAAGAGGCATGGTAGAGGGCATGTACCATAAGATAGCGGAGACATGGAGGAGGTTATACAGGGAGAGGAACGATGCACTGAAGCAGAGGATAGTTGCTGCCAGACATGAGCATGCCATAGTCAGGGTCGAGAGACCATCCAGGCTTGATAGGGCTAGAGCACTGGGGTACAAGGCGAAGCAGGGCTTCATAGTCGTGAGGATCAGGGTAGGCAAGGGAGGCATGAGGAGGAAGAGGGCGAGGGCAGGGAGGAGGCCGAAGCATATAGGCGTGGTTAAGATAAAGCAGGCGGAGAGCATGAAGCGTGTTGCTGAGCGCAGGGTCGCAGAGCGCTACCCAAACATGGATGTTAGAGGCTCATACTACCTCTTCGAGGATGGGAGGTACTACTGGTTCGAGTGCATACTTGTAGATAGGGCTCATGGAGCAGTAAAGAATGACAGGGAGCTGGTGCACCAGTTGAGCCACTGAGCCTCTAATAGGCATCAGTCATGTGATCATGTTATCTGTAGATCAGAACCCCGCTGCCACTGGGTCAACTGGCTTTATTATCTCCCTCAGTAGTATTGTTGCATAGCTACCCTTCGGGAGTGCAAATACCATGCGAACGCTCCTACCCCTACCTTCATCAGCCTCCACATCGAACCTCCCGTCGAGGAGTAGCAGTGGTAGTGGCCTGAACCCGCCCTCTACGCTCACCTCCTGCATCTCCCTTACGTAAAAGTCCTTCGCAGTAACCCCCTCATCCATCATCACGCTGGAGATTGCTCTGCAGAACCTGCCCATGGGCTTGAATGCAAAGCCTGCAAGCTGCATAGCTGGAACGACTCTGGAGGCATCACTGCACCCATCGTACCTGACCAACTCACCGCCCCTGTTGCCCTCATCCACTCTGAAGCAGATATCACCATTGCATGGAGTGGATATATCGTATCCATCCCTTATGATCATGCTCAGGGCTCTGTTGAATATGTATGCTTGATACGCCTCAACGAAGAGCCTCCTCACCCCTATATGCAGCCTCCTCAATGCCCTTATCGGGTCACTGCTCTCCAGCATGCCCATGGCAACCTCCCTCTCCATATCCATGTGGTATGGGATATGCTCTAACGCAGCATGGAGGTCGAGTCCCCTGAGCGAGAGCCTAACACCCCTACTCCTCTCATCCTCATACTCGCTAGTATATGTAAGGAGTAGCTCTACCGCATCCCTGAACCTCCGCCTAACGATCTCCCTGCCTACTAGGTGCGTCACTGGTCTCATGCTACCGAACCTCTGGTAGCCGTAGAAGTTGGCCAATCTCCTGGCTCTTGCAGAGGCTGCTATGCTCCGAATCCTCTCTAGCGATCCATAACCCCCATCATCCTCCAACTCCATGGTTATGGTGAACCTATTGCCTACAAGGTCCCTCTTCCTGAGCATCCTATCCGAGTAGCCTATTGGTGTGAGGGTGCAGTGCCTTGTACGCAACTCACCACCGATCACCCTACTACCTGATGTCACATACTGAATGGTGGAAGCATGGGCATCCTTCAGACCCAGTGGATTGAGCCTGATCCCATGCGTGGACTCTAACTCCTTAAGCGCATGTATAGTATCTATACCCTCCTTCCTCAGCAGGTACACGGGGTACCTATGCCTCTCATCCCTGACCTTGGATATGCTAGCCCAATCACCTATAACCTCCTCAACTATGAAGTTATGATATCCATCATTCCCCCTCCTCCTCCTCATCACCCTACCCTTGACCCCCTCTACCCCAGTCGAGTAGACCTCCAGCCCTATCATCCTGTCCAGATCGGGTACTATCACCTCAAACGGTCACCATCTTAACCCAGTCCACACGCCCATCTAGCGTGTCGTTTTGGTGTCATATCATGTATCATGATCACTCCTCGACTATCATCCTGATCACCTTGGAGTATGTCACCTCATCACTCCTTGCACCTATGGTCAGTGTGTACTCTCCACTATCCAACTCGTTCGGTCTTATGGTTAGGGTTGCAGTCTTGCTGGATGGTGAATCGAATCTAAGGGTATACTCATCGTACCCAGCAGATACCTTGCTCTTACTGAGCCTACCACTGGCCTCTATGCTACCCGATGCCAGCATCTCAACCGTAACAGGCTCTCTGGCAGAGACGCTGACCTTCACACTTACACTCTCACCCTTCTTCACCCTGATGGTATCTGTATCAGTGCTGATGGTGAATGGCAGTTCCTTGGCATCTGGATCCAGCACTCCTACCTTGTTCTCAGTGAACTCCGTGAACCATACCCTGATGCTCCTACCGTCATCCTGCAGTGTGAACTTCAATGCATTGGCTATCCCACAAGGCCCATCGTACCCCTCACAGCTCCCCCATGCCCTGTTGTACGAGGGTATGTTGTACTCTATGAGCGTCAGGTCATCTGGGTCGAACACAGCGATCGCATTGCCTTGGTGCTCGTTGAACCACAACCTCCCTCTGGAGTCCATGGTATTCCAGTATGGTAGCGATACAGGGTAGCCAGAGCACTCGATCCTTGGGTTGCTCTTTATGCACTCCTCATACAGCCCTACGTTCGTGTACCTAGCTGGTAGCGATGTTGAGTACTTTACTACATCGTTGGTGGATGGATCGAATGATATGAACGTGTTGCTCCCATGGTCGTTTATCCATATCCTGTTCCTCGCCTCATCTATGCTTATCCCCACAGGGCTACCTATGGGAAGATCGTAAGCCTTCAGTTCCCTGCTCTCGGGATCGAGCCTGTAGAGCATGCCCTTGGCACCCAGGGTTAGTGCGGTGAACCATACGTTCCCTTCCCCATCGATATCCATGGTGCCCAGAGCGTTAAGGTCAACCTCTATGGGTATCTCAACCAACTCCAGTGTGTTGAGGTCTATCATGCCTATATGCTTGCTGTACACACCAACGAACCATAACCTATCCCCATGCACCTTCATATCTATAGGCATGGATATGCCGAATGGCTCTGCACTCTGCAGCTTGAACTCCCTGAACGTATCTACTGCAGGCTGACCATCTCCTACTGCAGTTGTGTTGAGCATCCATATGCTGTTCCTCTCTGTATCTGTTATCCATAACCTACCAAGGCTATCGAATGCAAGTGCCCACATGGGTAGTGGGATGTTTGAACCTGCATCTGAAGAGCCTGGGAGCTTGAACTCCTCGAACCTCTCTGTGCTTGGATCGAACCTGAACACAGAGTTAGCTACCGCTGATGCAGCCCATACGTTACCCTCTCTATCTATGGTTATGCCTACTGGCATAGCGCACTCTGCTGGAAGCATGTACTCTTTTATGAAGCTGGTGTATCTGACTATCCCATCACCGCACCTGCCCAACTTGAGGACCTCCTCCTGCTTCCTCTTCGCCTCCTCAAGCTGCTTAGCCTGCTGCTCCTCCGCCAGCCTGGATGAGTACACTATGGCGAATGTAGATGCTACTAGTGCTGCTATAACCCCAAATATTATGATCTTCTTGCCCGTACCTATTCCCCTCGAACCCCGCCTACTCATAACCCTCTCTATCCCCTTATCCTATCCCTGTACTTTATATCAAGGTTTAGAATACTTCCTTGTATTATGTTCTATTGATATAATAACATGTCATATTTAATATATCACCTGTATACAATGTCCCATAATGCTTTATTACTATATATTATATATTATGAACGTAACATTAATAAAGAGGACACTCATAATATAATGTAGTGAAATAATATGCAAAGCATGCATAATATAAGGAAGCGGGATATTAAGGAGATGGATGCACTGGAGATAGCACTGAGTCTGAAGCGTAGGCCAGCGTATGTACAGTGTTACTGCGTGCTCAAGTGTGTATCTATGAACTCCAACCTCAAACTGTACCAGCTTGCTAGGCTGCTTGGCTTGGACTACTATCAGGTCATGAAGAGGGTTAGCGAACTATCGGTCAAGGGCTTCCTTCAGCTGAAGAATGGTACGATAAGCATAACGGATGATGGTGCAAAGTTGAGGGATGCGCTAGAGAGCCTCATACTGCTGCTTCATGCGAAGGATGTGGATGAGGAGGATGCCAGCAAGCGCCTGAGCCTGTACGAGATACTGGCATAGCTGCACCATCAACATATTTTTATTTTTGAGGGATCTTATATTGTAAGACCTATACATAATATAGAAGACTTTAATACAGCATGCTTATTATTACCCAACCCACAGCATCCCTGTATGGCTAGGATGCTCTACTGGCATCTAACCCCCCAGGAGGTTCTGGCCAAACCGTACCCTGTGGATAAGCTGATACACTGGGAGGTCAGGTGCACATTCTCGAGGGACTCTTACTGTAGCGTGTACTGGTTCAGGGCTGGCGTACCATACGACAAGGAGCCCATACTCGGCATAGCATTCTACGCCAATGGTCTGAGCAGGGAGTTGGAGGAGGACCTCATCAGATTCCTGCATGAGAGGGTTGGAGGAAGGCTGATGAGGAGGAGTTACAGGACCTTCTTCGCAGAGGCCAGGATAAGGTCGGATAACGAGTATGTGGCAGGGCTGGCGTTGAGCATCGCTGAGAGGTTCAATGCCGTATGCGAGATATGGCTGGAGCTCGATGGGCTGAGTGATGTGGAGGCCAAGGCACTGTATACGGCAAAGGCCGTGCCTGTATCGTAGCGTAGCCCATGTATAGCCTTCCCCATATAAAAGATAAAATTCACGGTTGAGTAATTAGAGTCAGTGGAGGAGCGAACGGTAAGGGAGCATCTTGATGAGTTGAGGAGTAGGGTGGTGAGGATAGCGCTCGCCATAATCATACTCTCAGCAGTGAACCTCACGGTGAGCATAAGGTGGATCGAGATGGATGGTGTACCCCTACCCATACCGTATCCATACCCAGATCCGCTTGATAGCATATCCATTCAGGTTATACATGCTATGAGTGAGCAGCTCGTGCCTGAGCACGTCGAGCTGGTGCAACTCGCCCCTGGGCAGGCATTCTTCGCACAACTGCAGGTTGCCATCATGCTCGCATCCATACTTGCCATGCCTGTTGTGGTCAGGGAGGTTACAGGGTTCATAGGACCAGCGCTGTACGACGATGAGGTCATGGTTGTGAGGAGGGTAACACTGCCAGCATTAGCACTCTTCGCCTCTGGGTGTATCTTCTCATACCTCGTCATAGTGCCATTCATGCTCGACTTCCTCTACAGGTACGGTGATATGCTAGGAGTACAGACGTTCCTCGGCATAGGCGAGTTCATAAACTTCGTCATGCAGTTCATAATAGCATTTGGCCTATCGTTCCTCCTCCCTATCGCTATGTGGATGGCAAGCAGTGCGGAGATCGTTGATGAGCGTTTCTGGAGGAGGAACGTCAGATATGCTATAGTAGTCATAGCGCTCTTTGGGGCACTGATCACACCCGATGGGAGCGGAATAACCATGTGGTTCGTTGCACTCCCACTTATGGCACTCTATGCACTGGGCATGGTTGTGGTAGAGCTGAAGGATGGAAGGAGCTAGGTAGGAGGTAGGATGTAGGAGGTAGGTAGAAGGATCATGCAGAGGGAGGGCAAGCTACTGCTATCGCTCATACAGGATAGAGGTCAGGTAGATTTAAATCTCCAGCCTCCGATTAATAAGGTGTTGCTATTCATAAGTGGTGCGGAGTGGATCTGGATAATAGTTATAGTTGGTGTGTTGTTGTTTGGAGCCAAGAAGATCCCAGAGCTTGCAAGATCACTAGGCAGGGCCACTGGCGAGTATGAGAAGGCTAGGCTTGAGGCTGAGAGGGAGATCAGGGGCTATAGGGCAGATGGCAGCAAGATAGGCAGGGATAGGCTTGAGGAGATAGCAAGAACTCTAGGCATAGACCCATCTGGCAAGGATGATGATGAACTCAGGGAAGAGATAGAGAGGGTTATAGGCAGTAGCAGCAACAACAGCAAGAAGTGATGGAAGAGGTAGATAGAGGTAAAGGGAGAGGAGAGAGAAGAAGGAATGAATAAGAATGGCTGATGCATAGCAACTATAGTGTATAGAGATGTATGCCGTAGAGACCATAGATCTCAGCAGGGTATTCGAGCTCAAGGGTAGGAGAATACTCGCCCTCGATGGTATCAACATAAGGATAGGCAAGGGCGAGATACTAGGGCTTCTTGGGGCGAATGGTGCAGGCAAGACCACTCTGGTGAAGATACTCTCAACACTACTGCTACCAACCAGTGGCTCAGCATACATCCATGGGCATGATGTTGTGAGGGATGCCAAGTATGTCAGAGGGATCATAAACCTCGTATCTGGTGGTGAGACCCCAGGATATGGCATGCTTACGGTGAGGGAGAACCTCTGGCTCTTCTCCCAGCTCTATGGTCTATCCAGTGGTATAGCGAGGGAGAGGATAGAGATGCTCATAAGGGATATGGGGTTGGAGCAGTACAGGGATGTCAGGATGCACAGGCTATCAACAGGGTACAGGCAGAGGCTCAACCTTGCCAGGGGGTTCATAAACGACCCCAAGGTACTCTTCCTCGATGAGCCTACTCTAGGGCTGGATGTTATAAACGCAAAGCATATGAGGAGATACATAAGGGACTGGGTCGATGCCGATGGAGAGGAGAGGACTATACTGCTCACAACACACTACCTGGCAGAGGCGGAGGAGGTATGCGATAAGATAGCGATAATATACAGGGGGAGGATAGTTGCGTATGAGACACCCCTCGCATTGAAGGCCTCGCTCAGCGATGGCGTATCCATCCAGGTTGAACTCTTGAGTAACCGTACCACTAAGGGAAGTATAGTGGAGGAGATAAGCAGTAGGGACGGAGTGCTTGCATGCATGCTTGTGCCATCACAGAATGTGGTTGAGCAGGGAGATCATGGTGGTAACGCAAGGTATGATGGTAGTATCGATGGACTGACTAGGCTAAGGATAATGCTGGATGATGACTCGAAGATACCAGATCTTGTAAGTATGCTTGTTATGAATGGGTACAGGGTACTATCCGTAAGGAGGGACCAGCCAACTCTTGAGGATGTGTACATGAGGTACGTAGGCAGCATGGGCAATGAAGAGTCGTGATGTTGGTTGGTTGGTTGGGCTATGGCGGGAGGAGGTGTGCTCTTGGTATGCTACCTTGATTGAGGCTTGATAGATATGGTAATGGGTGATCTTATGCTGAACTTGAAGGCGGTCTATGCCAGGGCATACGTTAGGCTGAAGGGCCTACTGAGGGAGCCCCACTGGAGTATAGCAGAGGTCACCATACCGCTACTCTCACTCAGCGCTTACGTGTACATGTACACCATGCTGGGTGCACCATCGGAGTACATGGCGTTCGTCGTGGTAGGAGGGGCCATGCTCGCCTTCTGGAGCAATGTGCTCTGGGGCATGTCTGCACAACTCTACTGGGAGAAGGAGACTGGGACCCTTACATACTACCTCCTTGCTCCAGCATCCAGGATGGCTATACTCCTTGGCATGGCGGCAGGTGGTGCACTGAACACCACACTACGCTCCCTCTCCATACTGATGGTAGGTACACTGCTCTTCCCAGTAGAGTATAACATAGTAGAGCCAGTCGCATTACTCATAGTCTTCCTGCTAACGGTCACAGCACTCTACGGGATGGGTATGCTCTTCGCATCGCTCTTCCTCCTCTACGGTAGGGAGGCAACGCATATAGCAGATCTTCTACAGGAGCCCATATACCTCTTCTCTGGCATATACTACCCTGTACTCAGCAACCAGATACTACCTTACGCTGTGAGGCTGGTGGCAAGCATCATACCATTGACATTCGGGATAGATGCCATAAGGCTCCTGCTCATAATGGGCAAGGGTATGGGGGATATCATGCTCCACATAGTTGGATTATCCCTGCTGATAATAGTACTCATACCATTGGCGTACATTGCGCTTAGGAGGATGGAGGATACGAGTAAGAGGCATGGGAGGTTGACCCTCAGATGGCAGTAGAAGGGCATAGACCGTCACCCATAGGCAGGGGTATGAGTACAGTCATAAGGACAGTTGTGCAGGGGGTATGGCTGGGCTGGAAGGTAGAGTCCAACTGGACGAATCCATTCGTATTCCTAACCTATCTCATAGCGAAGCCGATAGCAGGCGTGATCCTCGTGGGCTTGGTATTCGTAATAGGGAGCAGTGCGTCTGGCATGGGCAGCAGGGAGGACCTATTCTTCTACGTCTTCATCGGTGCAGTGTTCTTCATATACCCTGCAACCATGACAGTATCACTAGCATATCTGGTGCATGAGGATAGGGCAAAGTATGAGTCGCTCAAGCATATATACATAACACCAGCATCGCTCACGCCATACATAGTCGGAAGGGGCATGGCATCTGCCATTAATGCTAGCGTATCGGTTGCAGTATCACTGATCATAGGCAGCATCATCTTCTCCAACCACTTCTCGCTCCCACTGAGCATAGATGTGGTAAGGGTAGACTACCCTGCGCTCGTAGCATCGATACTACTGGGTGTGGCAGCATCCATACTCCTGGGCATAATCCTGTATGCAATAAACCTCATAACATTCAAGCTGCAGTACTCCCTTGCTGAGTATACCACTGGCGTGCTCTTCCTGCTATCTGGAGTAGTATTCCCTACCAGCATGCTACCATACCCAGCATCACTCATAGGCGGTGCACTACCAACCACGCACTTCCTCAACGCTGTAAGGGAGGCTCTGGCGGGTGACCATGCATACACCAGCATGGCTTACCTCCTGCTTAGTACCTTGGCACTTGCAGTTATATCTCTAGCATGCATGAACAGGGTTGAGTCACTGGCAAGGATGAAGGGCACAATAGATAGGAAGGCTGAGTACTGAGTAGAGTAGAGTAGAGTAGAGCACAGTGTCCATCCATCACAACTGATAATCAATCATCCACCTACCTCCCTACCTACCTGTATGATCAACCACGTGCACTCACCTTCACAACCTTCAACTCCCAAGCACTCTATTGCTTACACCATCCCTGTACTTATAACCGCCCTCAGGTATCCCACTTATGTGTATAGTGCTCCTCTCCACCAGCAAGTACCTGCTCATCGTAACCCTGTCTATAACCAGTCGATGCCTTGCATCATCATCCATGTTCTTCAGTTATAACCAACTGATGTATGCTAGAACTCCTTGCTACGAGTAGAGGATCGGTCCCGGTTATACCTGATACCCTCTACATTACCATCAGAATTGAATACAAGTGTTATGTACGTAGTCTCCTTGTAGTTCGATGGTGGTTCAAGCATCTCACTCGCAATAACAGCGATCATGGATGAAGACTGCAAAGAGGCTAATAGTTAGCAGTACTATATGCCTAGTTGAGAGTACCAACATGTATCAACATTCCATCTCTTATGATATAAAGGATGTATACAATTCCCATGCCTGAGAATGGTCGTTCGTGCATCTCCTGATAGAAATACTGATTATGGGCCCCTTCTGGTATATGCACATGCTAGATAGAGACTATGTGATGAGCGTTGTAGACAGGTACAGTAGGTTGAGGAGAGAGGATGTGAGCATATGCTCTCTAGGCAGTCATTCAGCGCTGGAGATAATGGATGGGGCAAAGGATGAGGGGTTCAGGACAGTGGTAGTATGCCAGAAGGGAAGGGAACTGCCATACAAGAGGTTCAGGAGGCTTGCCGATGAGGTCATAGTCCTTGATAGCTTCAGGGATATGCTCAACAGGGAGGTTCAGGCAAGGCTGCTGGAGATGAACTCCATAATCGTACCTCACAGGGCACTCACAGCATACCTAGGATACGATGCGGTAGAGCATGAACTCATGCTCCCTATCTTCGGTAACAGGAGCATGCTCAGGGTAGAGGATAGGCAGTATGAGAGGAACCAGTACTACCTACTCGCCAGAGCAGGTATAAGGCACCCCAAGATAATAAGGGATGCAAGGGATATAGATAGGCCAGTGATGGTCAAGGTGCAGGAAGCAAGGCGCAGGCTGGAGAGGGCATTCTTCATAGCATCATCCTACGAGGATTACATGAGGAAGGCGGAGTCCAGGATAGAGAAGGGGCTCATAACTAGGGAGGACCTTGCCAATGCTACTATAGAGGAGTTCATCATAGGCACGTACTTCAACCTCAACTACTTCTACTCACCATTGAGCGATGAGGTGGAGTTCCTAGGCATAGAGCGTAGGCTCCAGACCAACCTGCACGACTTTACAGGCATACCAGCAAGGCAGCAGTTGGAGATCATGGATGAGCTGGATGTTGCCATACAGAATATAGAGATAGGGCATACACCTGCCAGCATAAGGGAGTCCATGCTTGAGAGGGTATTTGAGATAGGGGATAGGTTCGCTAGTGTAGCGAAGCAGGAGTACCCCCCAGGCATGATAGGTGTATTCTCACTGCAGAGCATAGTCACGAGTGATCTTGATGTGATCGTGTACGATGTATCACCAAGGGTACCAGGGAACCCCATACTTGCCACTACCAGCCCCTACACCAAGTACATGTACGGCGAGGTCTTCGGTGTGGGCAGGAGGATAGCCATGGAGATCAGGAGGGCGATGGATATGGGCAGACTGCACTCCATCCTGACCTGACTAGATCCCTCTCATAATCATTGGATCGGATTAGAATAAGAAGTAGGTCGACCAGCACCTCACCTCAACTTCTCCACATCAAGCTCATCGTAGAAGAGGTCCTTCTTGACCTTTATAGGTATATCGTAGTAGGCAGCGAGGGCTATGGAGTCCGACGCCCTATAATTCCTGAGTATGATACTCTTGTTCTTGCCCCTGAAGTAGAGGTTTGCCCTCAGTGCTGAGCCACTTGGATACACCCTGATCTCAGTGAGCAGCAGATCCTCCATCTCTGCTATCTCATTCACGAGATTGTATATGGTTGGTATGCTGTTCTTGTCGCCCTGCCTGAACCTGTCTATGTGCCTTGCCACCTCACCAGAGAACGCACGCATGTGGAATACCTTCCCATCGTTGGATTTGAGGACCAGCGCACCCTCTATACCGTATGGGTCCACGAACCCAACATCGCTTATACTTGCGAGTATGTAATCATCTTCCTCGCTGTTACCGCTACCACCATCACTCTCATCGTACTCCTTGCTCATAACAGTATATAGCAGGGATGGTAGAATTAAGTCTTGTGTTGCCGTACAGGCATCAGCGTAGACTGGCCGAGTGTACTGCTATTGCTACAGCACACATCAACCCGTGATATACTCTAGCGCAATGGTAGAGTGCATGTAGTGCGATGGCAGCAACAACAATAATAAGGGTTGCGTGTGAGTACGGTGCATTCCTACACTGCACAACTACTCCTTATCTATGAACTCATCCGCTCTAGGCGGCTCCGGGCTCAGCCCCTTCCTCTTCCTTATATCTGCTATAAGCTGCTGTGTGAGCGATGCTGGCACAGCCTGCCACATCTTGAAGTGTGTATTCCACATGGCCTTGCCTGCTGTTGCACCCCTCATAACCTCTGAGAGGTCAGACGTCTCCGCTGCAGGTATCTCACCCTGGACTATCGCTATGACACCCTTCTGGTCTATGTTGAGGAGTTTGCCCCTCTTGCCTGAGAGCACTCCAGCAACGGTACCTATCATCTCCGCTGGGCACCTTATCTCTATACCAAGTATGGGCTCGAGTATCACCGGATCAGCACTGAGCATAGCACCCATTATGGCCCTCCTCGATGCTGGGAGTAGCTGTGCAAGGGTCCTGTGCGCTGGATCCTCATGGGGTACGAAGTGATGTAGCACGACCTTGATTCCCCTGCACTGCTCCTGCACTAGGGGACCAGCAAGCATCACATCCGTGAACCCTGAGCGTAGAGAGTCCATGGACTCCTGCAGGTACTGTACACCCTTTGTAGCATCAACGAATACATTGCTCCCCTCTATAGCGACTATACCCTTGGCCTCATCCGCATCCCAGCCCTTCTCCCTCAGTAGTGCAGCAACCTGCTTCCTATCCATATTCTCGTTTATCCTTCCAGTAACGAGCATATCCACAACATCAGCGCTCAACGGCTCTATCCTGACGTAGACCTTGTTGTGCCTGTTCGGGGACTTGGCCATCACGGGCCCTGCCTTGCTCCTTATCGACTCCCTGTAGTTTATCAAAGGTTTGGATGTGACTATCTCCAACCCCTGCTGCTGGAGCAGTGTGGTCGCTATCTCAAGGTGTAGCACACCCATACCGGCCATGAGCATCTCACCAGTCTCCTCGTTTATCTTCACTACCAGGTTGGGGTCCTCTATGCTTATCCTCCTGAGCGCCTCTACGAGCTTCGGAAGGTCCTTGGGGTGTTTGGGCTCTATTGCAACAGTGACCACTGGCTCAGATACGTACCTTATCGACTCGAATGGCACTATATCCTTTATGCTGGCTATGGTCTCACCTGCCCTGGCATGCTCTAGGCCAAGGAGTGCAGGTATGTTCCCTGCTGTAAGGCTCCCGACTATCTCCCTGTACGGGCCCATGAACATTGTGACAGATTGAACCCTCTCCATCCTCTTGCTCCCTACGAGGTATACATGGTCACCATCGTGTATGGTCCCAGAGTATAACCTGCCCACAGCTACAGGTCCTGCCTGGGGATCGACCACGACATTGGTGACCATCATAACCGCTGGACCATTCTCATCGCACTCTAGTAGTGCTCTACCAACATCCGACTCCAGATCGCCCTTCCATATCTTAGGTATCCTGTACTTCTGCGCAACATGGGGAGGTGGATGGTGCTTCACTACCATTCCAAGTATCGCTTCGTGCAGTGGCACCCTCTCTGCCAGTCCCTTCCCTCCATCTGGAGTAGTGTATGCATCGTAAACATCCTTGAACTTGAAGCCCTTCTTCGCTGCTATGCTTGCGGTTATACCCCATCTGTCCTTTGCTGATCCAAATGCAACGCTGTCACTCTGTATGCTCACCTTCCACTTATCCCTGAACTCCGGCTCCGCATATATATCGATGAGCCTGTTAAAGTCCGCTATTATCCTTGCCAACCACTCCTGCATCTTATCTGGTGTGAGCCTGAGTTCCTTCACGAGCCTGTCTATCTTGTTTATGTAGAGTACTGGCCTAACCCTCTCCTCCAGCGCCTGCCTTGTAACCGTCTCTGTCTGCGTCATTATACCCTCTACA
The DNA here is from genome assembly GCA_025054855.1 of Candidatus Nitrosocaldus sp. Lineage (GTDB taxonomy): Archaea > Thermoproteota > Nitrososphaeria > Nitrososphaerales > Nitrosocaldaceae > Nitrosocaldus. Next base: position 109,440 of record JANWZS010000003.1, read on the forward strand.
GAGTCGCATACAACGCATACACCATCTATGGCCCTTAGGCTTCTAGTGACCCTGCCAGTGAAGTCTATGTGCCCTGGGGTATCTATCATGTTTATGACGTATGGCTTGTTCTCATGCTCATAGTACAGTGTAACATTTGCAGCCTTGATGGTCATCTGCCTCTGCTGCTCTAGATCCCAGTAGTCCAGTGCCAGAGCCTCTCCAGCAACGCTGGGGCTTATCATCCCAGTTGCAGCGAGCAGGCTATCACTCATAGTTGTCTTTCCATGGTCTACATGGGCTATGACACCAAAATCATTCGGGTATGGAGCAGTCCTATGAACTCCACACCTTTCGAATCTGGTCCTTCTGCCCTATTATCTTCAACGCCTCTTGCACTGTCTTGAATCTAGGCATGTGTAATGCACTTCCCATAGATTATTTAATCCTTTGCTATCTAGCACTAGTCTCATCGATCATCACCGTCAGCCCATGTGAAGATAATACTGATACCCAACCAACCTTGCAGTACATCAAACCGGCATCCTAGACTCATACCACCATCCTCCATCCAGCAATGAGGGTAACAGGCGTTCTATGGACGATTAGATTAATGATTAACTAATAAGTAACATGCAAGCCAGTGTATTAGGTATAGGATGAGGCACAGGCATGGTTTGAGGTACGCATCCGGTATATTCTTCATAAGTGTAGCAGTAGGCATAGCATCAGCATCTTACATAGGCGAGATAGTATATACCTACTACCATGCATCATTCTACATATACCCATTGTTGTGGTTAAGCATACTGGCACTGAGCATATACCTCTTCAGGTTAAAGAACCCGTATATGTTCAAGGCTATGGGTATGAGGTTAAGGCAGAGCGCCTCATGGCCTAGATGGGCAAAGGCTGTAAATGGCTTATCATGGGCACTGCCATTCGCATTAATAGTATTCTATCCAGCAGATTACTCCTATCTTATACTGCTAGGCATAGGATGCGGTAACATATCCACATACCTGCTTAGTAAGAGGATGACTAGAATTGCTGATGGGTTGAAGGGATATGGTTGTAGGATGAAGAGAGAGGATAAGAGTGAAGAAGAGCAGGAAGAGCAAAGGAATGAGGGAATTAGCGGTGATAATGTAAACACTGTAGGCAGGGAACAGCTGATAGTTGGGCTTGTCTCATCATCCCTCCTGCCAGTGGCAGTACTTGTAGGCTCGTCATCACTTTTGCCGGCAGATATACTGCAGATGCTCTCAAGGTTGTTCATAGCAGTTGCCTATGCCAGTGGGGGTATATATGCACTGAGCAGCGATGGCTGATTGATTGATTGAATGAGTGATTGATTGAATTTACTAACGTGTAGTCCCGCGGGGGTGATTTGAACACCCGACACTCCGGTATCCATGGTGTTCTGTTGCCTAGTAGGGCTGAACGGGTCAGCCTACCTAAACCAGTTGGGCCAACCACTACAGCCGGAAGCTCTACCAGGCTGAGCTACCGCGGGACCCAAGATTAGTAATTAATAACCTCGATAAATACTTAGAGCCATGAGGATAAGCATAGGCATACCAAGTTACAATGAGCAGGATAGCATACATTCGCTCCTCAGGGCACTCGAGTTGCAGCATCTCCATGACCATGAGCTTGTGGAGGTTCTCATCTCAGATGACTCTAGTGATAGTACTCCAGATGTGATCAAGGACTACTCGTGTAGGAGTACGCTGAGCATAAGGCTGATGCACCATGATGAGAGGAGGGGTGCTGCAAGTGCATGGAATGAGATATTCGCGAATCTGAGCGGGAGGAGCGATGCGGTAGTGCTTTACGATGCCGATGTCATACCCGCTAGAGATGCTACTATGCTACTCGCATCATCCATGGAGGATGAGCATGTAGGGCTGTGCGCAGCGAACCCTGTACCTGTGCATGTCAGCCATAGCACATCAGGCTATAGTAGAAGGATAGCTGCAAGGGCAAGCGTATTCAACTCAGCATGGTTGAGGAGGGTGAGGCTACTCGGCACCAACCAGTACATGGCCATGGGTAGGGCTATGGCTATAAGGAGTGGTATAGCAAGGGCTACTAGGATACCCGATATAATAGCCATAGACCTGTACATGCAGTGCGTAACCCTCGAGATGGGTTATCATGTCAGGTATATAGACGATGCACTGGTCTGGTTCAAGCCGGTGGAGAGTGTAGGAGAGTTCATACAGCAGGTAAGGAGGGCTATGATAGGGCATAGGGAGTTGAGGGATCTGATAGATAGATTGAACATAAGGCTACCTCTGAGGAGTATGCTGGCAGAGGGCATCAAGGCTGCAAGAGAGGACCCTATGGGCCTGCTGATGCTTGCCTTGGCATACACGCTCTACCCATTCCACACAGGGCCCATAGGCTATAGGTGGAGTGTGGCGAGGAGTAGTAAGGGGTTGAGCCTGCAAGATATCGAGGAGTACAGAGCGTTACACGTGTGATTATCATGTGCATTGCAGAGCATACAGAATATAAATATGGATAGGTTGCATGCAGTGCTTCAGGGCCATCATCCATCCTTGCTGTTAAGCCTCTTCAGGCTGGTCAGTTCGTTGACCATCTCCGCTATGTACATGACAGCCTCGCCCTCATCATCTACATCAACCCCTAGGTCCTTGTAGAGCATCAGCCTATCCTCATGCCCACGCTCTATAGCATCCTCAGCCTCCTCAAGGTACTGGAGCATCTTACCTGATACGTACTTCAGGAAGGTGTATGCTATGGAGCGTATGTGCACTGGCAGGGGCTTGAGCAGCGTCCACGCATGCCTCTCTATCATGCCGACGGAGTGCTTGGTAGCCTCAAGTATCAGCTGCTGCCTGAGTGGTGTGTACTCTGGCATCCACTTCGCTGCCTGTTTACGCATGGATCGGAGTGGCATCAGCGGGAACATCCAGACGAACACGTTATGATGCTTTATCCTGTCTATGAACTCGAGGCATCTCTCGACATCCTTCTCACTCTCCCTAGGGAGTCCAGTCATCATAGATGCTATGGTGAACCAGTGGTTATCGTCCAGTATGCTCAGGGCATCGTCTATGACATCTGGCCACTCCTCTATAGTGTAGGGCTTCACCTTACCAGGCATTATCATCTTGACCAGTTCAGGGCTGACAGTCTCCAACCCAGTCTCAACGAATCCAGGGTTCTTCTCATCCAACTCCATGATCTCCGCTATAGCCTTGAGCGTCCTTGGGCTGGATCTGATACTTGCACATGAGAAGAAGTCAGTACCAACACCCTTGACTCCAGGGAAGTTCTTCACGCTCCTCCACAGATCCACTATCGCATCATGGTTTATCTCGAAGCTCCCGATCCTCCTCCCATAGAAGAGCGCATCCTCAGAGTGCAGTGTTATGCTCCTGAACCCATGCCTCACCTCCAACTCGACCTCCTTGAGTATCCTCTCCTTCGGTATCGATCTGAACATGAGCAGGTCTGGGGAGCAGAACTGGCACCCCCTCCCGCACCCCCTGGTTATCTCCACCATCCCACTCGATGAGGGGTTCCTTATCAGCGGGATGCTATCGCTGTTCATGGGTATGCCCCTCGCCTTCGCTGGCATCTTCTCCCCCCTTACAGCCATATCGAATATCTTACCTACTATCCCCTCTGCCTCTCCGTCTACTAGGCAGTCTATGCCCCACTCCTTGATCCTCTCTGGATGCTCCTCCAACTGCCATATCCCTGGGCCTCCAACTATGAGCCTTGAGCCGTACCTCTTCAGCAATGGGTTCGTTATCAGGTCGTTGAATGCCATTGCAGTGTATGATCTTGCTGGCCACCAGTTTATCAGCCTGAACATGCACGCTACCAACTGTGATACGGCAGCATAGCCCATGGGATCATGTACAGTTAAGCCTATGGCCTTCGTATCAGGTCCTATCACCTTATCTAGTCTGCGTGGATCTGCAACTATGACATCATCCTCATCGAACCCGTACTCGAGCAGTGCAGCCTCGACCTTCCTTATACCGTATGGGGCAACCTTCAGCCTCCCATCATCACTGCTCCTGGTAGCGAAGAATATATCCTCCATTATCCTCCTGTTCCACGGCATCTTGGGGTAGTTGGATGGTATGCAGCCTATGAATCCTATCCAGTTGAACCCCCTGTAGTTGCTTATTGCACACCTGTCCCCTGTGAGTACTACCTTGTAACCCTTGCCACCGTTATCAGGAGCTGGCATGCCCTTGCACCTCAGTTCGCATACCTTACGAGCAGTACCTTATCTGGATCGTATCCCATCTTCCTGCCCCAGTCCTCTATGACTCTGAGTATCATGTTCACACCCCACTTGAAGAACCTCATCAGCATGAACCTCAGGAATGGGTTCAGCCTGATCACTGATGGAGGCAGGTTGTACAGTTCGTATATGGTATGCCTCCAGGTCCTGTATATGACAGCGTAGTGCCCCTCGCTTATGCTATCTGCATTGAAGAACTCATCGCCCTTGAGTACTCCTATGGGCACGAATGTCAGGGGTGTTGCTGTGAAGTGGGCCCTGCTGCCTATGCGCTCTGGCAGTTCCCTCTCCATCCTATCTATCAGCCTCACTGTATCCCAGCAGTCCTCATCCGTCTCCCCTGGAAGGCCGAGTATGAGGGTGTATGCAGGTATCCAGTAGTTCTCGTTGAGTATCCTCGTGCCATGGAATATCACATCTGGCCACTCCTCTGCCGAGAATGGCTTTGCCTTGAATGGCATGTAGCGCTTGATGAGCCTAGCTGAACCGGTCTCAAGCCCAGGCTGTATCCCTATTATGTTATCTGGGCTAGCCCTTATAACCTGGGATACCTCCCTGACCATGTCTGGATCTGCAACTACAGCAGATACTGTACCGTGTGTAGGTTGTGACCTCCTCACACCCTTCACAGACATCACTGCCCTGAAGAGGTCTACTATCGCATCCCTATTGGGCATGAAACCCTTCTTATCCTCTAACCCGTAGAGGAAGATATCATCGCTCTGCAGCCATACCTTGTGCGTACCAGCAGAGACATTCACATCTATCTCCCTCCTCACCTTATCATAAGGCATGAACCTTGCTATCCTGAGGTTGGGCTCGCAGAACTCGCAGTTCCTACCACAGCCCCTCATAGCCTCAACCACTCCATGTATGCTTGCACCAACTATATCTGGTATCTCCTCTATCCTCGGCTGCCTCCCCACCCTGATCCTCGGCTGAACTCTACCCTCCTCTATATCCTGGAAGAGTTCAGATGCAACATGGTCTGCCTCACCTATTATCGCATGATCGACCATGAGGTCCTCCTGCTGCTCAACCCTGAACTCGAACTGCCATGCACCTGGTCCTCCAACGGCGACCCTGAACCTGTAACCGTTCCTGAGGCGCATCTCCTTGAGCATCCTTGCAAGGCCTATGAAGTACTTCTGGTTTATGGGAGTGAAGTACACCTGCCCTCCAGTGAACATCATGCTCACTGGTGCAAGCCCTAATGGGTCCATTGCGTATATGCCCACGACCCTTGTATCCTCATCTATGTACTCATGGAGGTGATCTGGATGGACTACTGCAACCTCATCCCTCCTATACCCCTTGAGCAGTCCAGCCTCTATCTTCCTCAACCCGTAAGGTGCCTTGCTCAGTATCCCATCATGCATCCTCACGTTAGGGGCGAGGAACTCGAAGAGCCAATCTGGTACCCTCTCTGATGGCGCACAGCTCAGAAAGTCGAAGAGCGGTATGCTCCTGTACTCACTCGTTAGCGTTCTATCGTTGGTCAGCACTACCCTCTTGCCCATCTTATCTATAATTTATCATACATAATTTTAAATCTTTCTAGAATAGATGGGGATAAGCGGTTAAACAACGTCAATTAACATAATTATGATTATAATTATAATAATACTTAACCACCGCTTAGTGCTCCAGAAGCCTCCTCGCCTCGCTGGTAAGCCTTACCCTTACGGTATCGTTCCTCTCAACCGCAACTAGCCCAAGGCTCTCTAGAGCACTTAGAGCGCTCCTTATGCTCTCAGCACTTGCATCTAGTGATGAGGTCAGCTCTACAAGCCCAACCTCCCCCTTCTGTAGGAGAACCTCCAGTATGCCCTTCACAGTATCCCCCATGCCTATCCGATACACATACTAATAATTTTATTTTGTGTAGGCTGAGTTATGTAACGTATGTTAGGTAATAATTATGCCTTTCCATGGGAGAAATTATTACATCTATAATTACCATATGTAAATCTGTTGCGGCTGTATTCTAGGATAGGTCCCTCTTAACCCTCATGCTCTTCAACTCCTGAAGTAATGGTATGCTACTCAACTTTGCACCATCGAGCATACTCCAGATGATGCCAGATGGTCTACTGCCCATCCTATTCACCATTATCAGCCTCGTAGGTGTTACTATCACATCCACATGCACATCGTACGGTTCCTGTGGCAGCCTATCCTCCACAACCTGTATATCGTGCACAGTAGTTGCTATAGGCACATCCCCATCCACAAGCCCCAACTCCCTTAATATGGCGAACTCCAACTCTGCGTAACCCTCACCCTTGCCCAACCTCTCACCATACGCATTTACAGCGACGCTACCTTCAACTATCAGATCTATATGCTTGATGTGGCTGAGTTCATCTACACTCCTCAGCATGGTACCATGCATGAATGCTCCCTTTATGGTGGATGCCCTCACTGCATCTACACCCTTGAGGATAAGGAACCCATCCCTTATCCTTGGTGTTGGCATGATGAGCACTTTACCTTCCCTCAGCGCATTCATCCTCACCCATCGCTGTGGACTGTCCGGGTTGACCTTCACGACTCTAGCCCTCTTCCACTCATCCAGCGTTGCCAGCAGTGATGCAGCCTTGTCTGCGTTAATGAAGTTGGGTATCCTACCATGCACTGGATATGGTGGTAGCGCAACCTTCTCCCTGGCAAGTGCATCCCATATGATCCTTCTGTAACGATCCTTGCTCACATCGCTTGAACGTCTAGATGATCTATTATCTATAACTATTCCTCTTCCTATTCCTCCATATGCCATAAGCCTCCATGATCAGATCATACAATGTATATGTAGGGTTCATGTATCTATCCTTCTTCTTCTTCTTTCTCGTATATCTCATCTGATCCTCATAGATTATATCCATGTTAGACTGCTTACGAACCTGGGTAAATATACTACCTGTATAACACCTCTTACCTTCATGTAGGATTATCTTCTTCATTATCCTTTCAATCCCTATATTATAATCAGTGATCGTTGCATCGAACTGTCTCGCTATATCATCCATATCCGATATAGATAGGTTGCAGCTCTTAACCTCAACCAGCACATACGCATACTCCTCACCCCTAACCTGAATCAGTATATCACATCCCCTTCCCTTTTCGCAATCTGGGAATTTTATTTATATTCATGAACTATACCTTTATCAACCTCATTTGCAAGTGTATCTATCGCATCCCTTATCCCCTCTGGCAGTTCGGTGTCTCCTCTCTCCTTATCTATGGCAAGTCTCCTAACCCTATCCCTTCTATCTATGTAGTAAGCCTTCATATCCCTATCCTCCCTTGAACATGGAGCTGGGAAAGCCTTGCAATAAGGTACCCGCTATGTATCGTTATAGTTAATTGGGTACCTCCTAGGGTATTTAATACTTGCTAGGTGAGCAACTCATACCTTATGCCCTGCTCCCTCAGCATCCTCATCAACCTCTCTGCATGCTCCATATCCTCAGCCTCCAGGCTGAGTATGACCTTGGCATTCCCAACCCTGACATCCTGCCCAAGCCTATCGTGGATGACATCTACTATGTTCACCCTACTCGCTGCTATGGTATCTACGACCCTCTTGAACTCCCCAGGCCTATCGACCAACTGAACACTTATCCTTATCAACCTCCCTATGCCTACCAAGCCCTTGTGCACTATCTGGCCAAGGAGGAACATATCCACGTTACCCCCACTAAGAACTACTGCAATGTTCTTACCCCTCAGGTTAGCATCTGGGGTGTTGAGCATGTATGCCAGGCCTACAGCACCTGCCGGCTCAACAACCACCTTGGCCCTCTCCATGAGCAGGAACATGGCCTTGACTATGGCATCATCATCCACAGTATCTATGTGGTCCATGTACCTTCTGAGTATGGAGAGTGTAAGTTCCCCGGGCTTCCTCACAGATATACCATCTGCTATCGTTGATCCATTGCTCACCTCAACTATCCTACCCTGCTCCAGAGACTCCTTCATGGCAGAGAATGCCTTGGACTGCACACCTATTATCTTGACATCTGGCCTGATGCCCTTCACCGCAAGCGCTATACCTGCTGCAAGCCCCCCACCACCCACTGGCACAACTATGGCATCTATATCTGGAATATCCTCCATGATCTCTAGTCCTATGGTGCCCTGCCCTGCTATGACATTGGCATCATCGAATGCATGCACGAACACCCTGCCCTGCTCCCTTGCGATCTCCATGGCCCTCTCCCACGCCTGATCGTATATGCTCCCATGGAATACTATCTCAGCACCATACATTCTGGTCGCAGAGACCTTCGCTGGCGAAGCATTGAAGGGCATCACCACAGTGCATGGGATGTTGAGCATCCTGCTCGCATATGCAACACCTTGCGCATGGTTTCCAGCAGATGCAGTCACTACACCCCTCCTCCTCTCCTCGCTACCCAACATGCGCAGCCTTGTGTATGCACCCCTGACCTTGAACGAGCCGGTCTTCTGGAAGCACTCCATCTTAAGGTAGATGTTGCATCCAGTGAGTCTGCTGAACGTGCTCGAGTAGTCCAAGGGTGTCCTGTGTATGACCCCCCTGAGCATCTCCCTAGCATTGCGTATATCATCCAGCATGCTCAGCATGGTAGGCTAGATCCAATGCTCTAATAATAACCTTCACAGTGTTTAAATACATGATTAGGTTAGCCTAACTCCATGGATAGGCTTATCGATATGCTGAAGGGGTACTATGCTAGGGAGTGCAGGATGAACAGGGTATACTGCAGCATTCTGCAGGGGATGAGTAGCGACGATGAGCACGACCATCTGTTGGTTGCAGTCATCAACTACCTCATGCTCGATACGTACAAGAACCTATCCGTGCTTGGGGATATACTGTCTAGGGTTGGGGACGGAGGAATAAGCACGCTCGCAGTAGATAGAACCCCTGTGTATGTGAGCAATGGAGATGGGAGAGGGAGGGGTAACATGCTCGATCTCTTGAGTAGTGTACTGCGCATGGAGAAGGGTCTCAGCCAGAACCTAGCCCATGATTGCTGTTACGACGAGGATGATATCTACGATGATGATAACCTGAACGATGGCCCTAGATCCTCATGCCCTGCCCCCATAGGTTACAGCAACCAACTCAGGTCTCACATAAGGAGCGTACTGCGTTGCATCTCCATAGATATAGAGGAGAGGTTGAACATACTATCATCCCTAACCAGAGCAACCAACGCAACGATCTTCTGTGCATGTGGTTACGAACTCCCAAGGATGGTGAGTGTGGATGTGCAGAAGGGCTGTACGTGTAGTAGGAGCAGGACCATGATGATGCTCACCATACACTGCCCCAGGTGCGGAAGAACATACCACAACGTAGTCGATACGCATGAGGTAGAGGATAAAAGCGGCATCTACTACTGCTACACCTGATCGCATCCATCATCGCTGAAGCGGGTAGTACGTATGACTTATAGAGCAGGCGCAACAGCCTCTATATAGCAATAATTCATTCTCTATACTTACAACCATATGTAGTATGAGTTACACACAAAGCGTTTTCTCGGCAGTGTAGTAATACAGGTAGATGATATGTAGGAGTAGAGGCAAGGGCAGTGAAGTGTACAGTATGCGTATCAAGATAGTAGCGACGCTCGTGCCTTTAATAGTATTAACCACATCCCTGATCCTCTACGCCGACTCGTTTGGGCTCAGGAATAACCATGTCAGTGATGTAGTGCTCATAGTGCTCTCTGGAGTAGCATGCTCATACGCAATAATGATAGTGCTAAGACAGAGGTTCGATGGAGTGAACGGCATCGCATATGCTGTGTTTGCGGCTGGGCTACTGCTATGGTTCGCTGCAGAGTTTGCATGGGGCTACTACGAGATAGTGTTAGGGGATGATGTACCATCCATGGGTATCGCTGATATGCTATGGCTTGCTGGCTATGGACCGTTCATCTACTACGTGCTCAGGCTATACAGGTTCTACTGCAGGGAGATCGAGGGTAGGACGATGGCAGTGATAACCATACCTGTTGGCATGCTCTCCGTATTCATGCTGGGCTCGCTCCTCCATGGGCTGAGTATGGAGGATGTGGATGGGGCTACGGCAGTTGCTGTAGCATACATACTACTCGACCTCTTCCTCTTCGTGTTCATACTTGCCATACTCTGGACGCTATGGAGTGGGGAGTTGGCATCGGTAACCTTCTTCTTCCTTACCTCCTCACTGCTGATAGGCATGGTTGCAGATATGATATATGGTTACACGATGATATATGGAGGGGAACCATGGATGGCGGATATATTCTTCAGCATCCAGTACATATGCATAGCTGGTGCGCTCTTCTGGCATAACAGGTTCTTCGTATTCAACAGGAGGAGGATGATGAGGGAGTGGCAGGAGGATAATAGATAGGATGTAGTGGTATGGGTTATTAGGCACCATCTAACCTAAATAGACACACCTGTAAGAACGGTTATGGTCAGGATACTCTTCCTCACGAGCCCCATAGGGCTAGGGCATGCGAGTAGGGATATCGCTGTTGCAGATGAGCTGGTGGGTTCAGGGGTTGGCATGGATGAGATCCTGTTCGTCACTGGTGGAGCAGCGTACTCGCACATAAGGGATAGTGGCTACAACGTGCTGGATGCGTACAGGGGGAAGAGCATAGATGCCTCCGATGGTGTATTCAGGCATAGACTGATATGGTTACTCGATTACCTATCCTTCTACAGGGAGTGTAAGCGTATAGCATCATCCATTATCGCAAGCTATAGACCAGCACTGGTGGTATCTGATGAGGACTTTGCAGGGGTAGCAGCAGCAAGCACTCTAGGCACGAGGAGCGTGCTTATAACAGATGTATTTGAGAGCAGGTTCCTCCATGGCCCATCCTCGCTCCTCGAGCGCATCCTCAACAGATACCTCAGGAGTATAATAGCCATGGCGGATATGGTGATCGTGCCCATGAACGTGAACGAAGAAGATGAGTATGTGCATGGATATGCTGCTGGTAATGTGGTGTACGTTGGGCCCATGGTGAGGAGGGTGAGCAGGGGCAGGGATGAGTTGAGGAGGGTCTTCGGGTTCGATGGCTACAGGGTTATACTTGTATCCGTTGGTGGCACATCATCTGGGAGGTTCCTCGTAGAGAGGGCTATAGATGCATATACAAGCATTATGGATAGCTTCAGTATGCCCACGAAGCTGGTTATAGTATCTGGACCATCCATAGATGTTCGTATACCTGATGGAGTTGATGGGAGGGTAGAGTGCCATGGTTACGTGAGGAACATGCATGAGATGGTCTATGCTGCTGACCTCCTCATCTCCCTAGCAGGGAGATCGACCATGGATGAGGCCAGGGTGTATGGTACACCATCCGTATTCATACCCATAAAGGGGCACTTTGAGCAGGAGGAGAATGCGAGGAGGTATGGGTTCTCGTACGAGGATGTCTATAGGCTCGAGGATATCATGCTGGAGTACCTGTCCAAGAGCAAGAGGCATGTGTCAGTAAGTAACGGGGCCAACGAGGCAGCAAGCAGGATACTATCTATGCTACACACAAAGTATTAATCCCCATAAGCATATAATAGTACTATGCAGAGGTACGAGTGGAAGAAGAGGGATGTAGGGATAACGATGAGGCTTGTGCTATGCTTTGCAGTGCTCTCCATCCTCTACCTGATCTTCCTCTCAGTGCTAGCATATGTTGGTGTAGGCATGGTGCCATTGATCTTCCTTGGAGCATTCTTCATAATAATGCAGTACCTCCTCTCCGACAGGATAGTGCTCTGGAGCACTGGTGCCAAGATAGTGAGCGAGCAACAGTATCCTAGGTTACATGCCATCGTAGACAGGCTAGTCGCTAGAGCTGGGCTCCCAAAGCCGAGGGTTGCCGTCATGTACACGGATGTGCCAAATGCATTCGCAACGGGCAAGGGTAGGAGGAGTTCGGTAGTAGCAGTGACCACAGGGCTGATGCGCCTACTCAACGATGAGGAGTTGGAGGGGGTTATAGCCCATGAACTTGCACATATAAAGAACAGGGATGTACTTGCAATAACCCTAGCGAGCATATTCTCAACGATAGCATGGTACATGATGCACTACGGCTGGTATGGTGCGTATGGAAGGAGCAGGGATCAGGCCGGAGGGCTCATACTTGCCATAATAATAGCAGCGATAACATGGTTCGTGAGCTTCCTCATAATAAGGGCCATCTCAAGGTACAGGGAGTTCATAGCAGATAGGGATGGCGCACTGCTCACTGGCAAGCCCAGCAGGTTGGCAAGTGCGCTGATGAAGATAAGCGGTATGATGAACAGGATACCTAGCAGGGACCTGAGGGAGGTAGAGTCGATGAACGCATTCTTCATAATACCAGCGCTCTCTGGCGATACCCTGAGCAGGCTCTTCTCAACCCATCCTCCCGTTGAGGAGAGGATAAGGAGGCTTATGGAGATGGAGGCAACAATGCATTGATACTCAGGAGGGGCAGGGGCAGGAAGGATAAGGATGTATCGCTCTTCGCACTCACACAGGCACACATAACCCTTGATGTTAAGCTTAATGCTAGATTCACTGGCAGTGCTGCGCTATGCGTGAAGGAGTCCACAGGGGTATTCGACTCTGCTGTTGAGGATGCCAAGGGCTTCCTTGAGGCCAGCAGTGATGTATCGTACAGGGTTGAGAGGGACAGGTATGGGTACATGTGGTTCATCATAGGTTCTGGTATCGAGGGGGCTATGGCAGCGCTGGATGCTATAGCAGATACATTCACTGAGCATGGATTCAGGGAGCAGATACTTGCTGGTGTATTCGCATTCAACTCAGAGAGGAGGGGCAGGTTCTACCTCATCTACAACTACAGGAGTAACAGGTTCTATCCATTCGCTCCATCATCAAGGGATAGGGATGTGGAGTTTGAGATGCTTATATACTCGCTCTTGAAGGATGAACTGCCCATGGAGAAGGATAGGGCAAGATGGTACCCTATATGGGATATACCATTCTAATATAAAAGGGGTTGGCAATGGATGCTGACAGATCTGCTGCAGCACAGCAGGTCAATCGATCATACCCTCTGGTACCAACCCCTCCCCCTTGAATACTTCTCTAGCCTCCTCCACCGTTATATCTACGCTGGGGATGATTATGTGGGATGGGATTATGGTATCATCCTTGACCTTCCTGCCCCTGCTCTTTACCAGCATACGCATAGCTGCTATACTCTCCCTTATAGTATGCTCATCCACATCCTCATCAAGCAGTCTCACCATCCTGTTATCTATCCTGTTCACCTCATCCAATGTATCCTTGTCTATGTAGTACTGCCCCTCGCCCATCAGCCTCACCACTACCTTCTCGCCCTTCTCCTTGCTTCTCTTACCTCTCCCCCTACCCTTGGTCTTACGCCCACCCTTTGCCCTTGCCATGCTATTCACCTCTACCCCTATACGCTCACCCACCACTCCATCTACCTGCTCTCTGCCTCCTTGACCTCTCCAGCCTCGCCCTCTACCTCAGTACCCTCCTCTACCCTCTTCCCTCTCCTCCCTCTCTCCCTCACCTTATCCTTCTCCCTCCCCATCTCCTTCTTCAGCTTCTCCAGTTCCTTCTCAACCGCATCCTTCATCATAACATCCTGCAACTCCCTCTCTATCATATCCTTGTTCGTTGTGTAATCTGTAAGCACACCGCTATCCATCAACTCGTCAAGAGCCATGGCCCTAGCCTTCATATGCTCCGTCTTCTCCTCCGCCCTCTGTATTGCCATGCCCACCTCAGCCATCTCCTCAGATATCCCCGTGACGCTCTCCTTTATCCTCACCTCAGCCTCCGCTGCGGTGTACTTTGCCTTTATGACCTCCTTCTGGAGCTTGAACTGCTCGACCTTTGCGGATAGCCTCCTCTCCAACTCCTCTAGCCTCACCTGCTCCTTCTCCATATCTGCTATCTGCCTCTCGACATCGAGCAGTTGCTGTATGTTCATGTTCTTCCTCTCCAGTGCAAGCCTAGCAAGGTCCTCCCTGTTCATATCCAGTGCACTCCTTGCCTGCTGCTCCAACTTGTATATATTCTCCTTCAGTTTGGTCTTCTGCATCTCAAGCCTCTTCTTTGCTGCCACAACCTCAGCTATATCCCTCCTCAACTTTATCATAAGCTCCGTCTGCTTCTGATATGAGTAGTCGAGTACCTCCTTCGGGTCCTCGAATCTATTCAGCAGGGAGTTGACCTTCTGCTTCACAAGCATGGAGATCCTTCTTGTTAGGCCCATGGTGTATAGGATGTGTAACCTGATTATAAGAGTTATGAAATAGCGTGGTATAGGCTTAAGAAATAAAGGGGAGATAGAAAAGAAAGAGTTATTGGAATCTATACTCTGAGTACAGATCTCAGCATATATGCAGCAAGCACAGCCATGGATGTTATCATGACCAGAACTGCACCAGCCATGGACTCTGGTACTACCATGAAACCTCCGTCAGGCATCTCTTCATCTACTTCAGTACCCTCATCAGAGCCAGTGTCTGATCCAGATGAACCAGACCCTGATCCAGTACCAGTATCTGAGCTAGAGCCTGATCCAGATGAACCAGACCCTGATCCAGTACCAGTATCTGAGCTAGAGCCTGATCCAGATGAACCAGACCCTGATC
>JANWZS010000003.1:124459-141998 GCA_025054855.1 Candidatus Nitrosocaldus sp.
ATCCAGTACCCTCATCAGTATCATCATTCACAGTCCCATCTTCATCATTTTGCGGTATGGTATCATCGCTTCCATCGTCAAATGTCAGAATAGTATCTGCATTGGAATCATTGCTATTGCCACTGCTCTCATTGCTATTCTCATTGTCGTTATCGTTCAGCACGGTATTCTCTATCACAGGCTGGTTATACTCTCCATCATACGGGAAGAATAACAGTAGCAACAGTGCTAGACCGGTGACTATACCTGTAGTCCTAAGCCCTGCATTATCTGCCATGATCAAGATTTCGCATTCAAGTATTAAAAGCAGTATGTATCTTAAGCACTATACTGCGGGTTATATGCTAGAAGTTATATAATATGGGTTATATAATTGGGAATAGGTAGGATAGTATTCCAAACAATATGCATCATCTCAAGTCCTGAACCTTCGTGTATACCTGCATCATTAGGCATCCCATACCATACCATGCTCAAGCATGGTATCCATCGCATCTCTCCCTTAAGAGATCGATATCCTAAGCCTCTGAGTGTACACATATGTAGCCTCATGGTACATTTCTCCTGTGATCCTTTACAGCCTCCATACATGCGATATGCTTGGAGATGATGGGATGCCATGTGAATGATACCTCTCAGCCAGCACCTACAATAGCATTCGGTCTAAATGTTATAGCGTAGCCCCAACGACATCCATTTATAGTCTCAGCATACTAATATTCATTAATTTTTATATCGAATGGAGAAAACTTTATTACTATATCCTCCATATACTAGAGTAATGGTGTCGAACCCCATAGCAAGGGATAACCTCTATTTATTAACTAAGAAGCTCGGTCTGTCCTCCTTCGAGTCGAAGGCATACATATGCTTCTTCACCTTGGGCAATGGGTTATCTGCCAAGGATATAAGCAAGAGCACGGGTATACCCTTGACCAGGGTATACGATGTGATGAAGTCGCTAGAGGAGAAGGCTCTAGTAACCAAGAACAAGCTGAGCAAGCCAGTCAAGTACTATCTCAACGATCCAGCATACTCGCTCATGCTCCTGCTCAATTCATACAGGACCAGTCTTGAGAACGAGATGACCATGCTGGAGCAGCAGATAGAGTACTTTACAAAGTTGTACAAGGAGAGGTGCATGGACTCTGGCTTATCATATTCTGCATGGACGCTACACGACAGCGAGGAGGCCATATACACGCATGTCATACCATCTCTCATCCGTGCATCAAGCAGTGAGGTTATAATAGTCGGTCGGAACATAGTTGAGACGCTTAACAGGAGGATGGTCGAAGAGTCTATAGCAGCCCTTGAGCGTGGGGTACAGTTCAGGGGACTTACAACGATCGATGCATTGGACTCACTCATGGCACTGAACTCTGATGAAGCGATGGAGAGTAAGATTATGATACTGAGGCTTATACAGGCAGGCAGCGTATCAGGTAGGATCTCCCTCAGGATAAGCGATCTGCTTAATGTAACTCCGTTCGGTATATTCGATAGGGAGAGGGTGGGGTTCACAGTACAGTCGCCAAAGACAGGCAGGTATGTGGTTCACCTACTCACTGATAAGAAGGATGTGGTTGCTGAGTTCTATGACACATTCGAGGATATATGGAATAGGTCCATGGATATTGATATATGTAGGCTCATAGATAATAATGGCCCTGCCTAGTGGGTCATCAAGACCTCCATTATATGCCTGCACCACTATCGACCCTTACTTGAATATAGCCACTGTAATTATCGCCCCCCTTATGCACAGGTATAGCATCATTATGACCTTGTAGCATGAGACATCCCTCCCCTTCAGGACGTCATTGTGAGCCTTTGCGGTGAGTATCAGGCCTATGGGACCTGCCACCATCAGGTACTGGTTCATACCTGCTAGATCATATTCCATAACCATCATGCTGAATGCTATGGGTGTAGAGAAGACTATGTACAGAGCCATGAACTGCATCATTATAGACCTCTTCCTACCCAGAACTATGGGTATGGTTCTTGCCCCATACAGCCTGTCCCCCTCCATATCCCTGTAGTCCTTGCTTATGCTCGCAAAGAAGTCCTTCAGGGTGAGGAAGAGCAGTATATACAGTGGGGCAGTCCCAAGTGGCATCGTAACACTCCATCCGAGCAGAAAGTTGATCGCTCCATATCCTATGGCTATCGACAGATTGGATATGACGAACCTGTCCTTGAACCTGAACGGCCTTATGGAGTATGCTATGCCTAGGAAGACCGCTATGCACACTAGGGCAAAGAACTCCATGCTCACTAGCGCACCAAGGACCAGTGTTGCTGCATAGAGCATAGCAACTATGGTATACCCCTCCCTCAACGATATCATGCCAGATGGTATCGGTCTATCAGGCTTGTTTATGGCATCTGTATCTGCATCAGTGCATTGGTTCAGTGCATTTGCGGCCATGAGGCTCAGACAAGTTGCTGTGAATGCAGGAACTAGATTTCCATGCATATTTAGCCCTGCAGCGTATATGTAGCCTGTGAAGAACGCTATAGCATTGCCTATCTGATCCTCTGCCTTGATGAGGCGAACGAAGGCTTTAATATGCCTGTTCATAATATTACTAACTTACACTTACGTAAAAACTATTCTTTGGGAAAACTCGGTCCTATTCACTCCATAAGGCGATTTAATCGCACGGCATAACCTATATTCTCTCAATAGAGCCTATCAACACTACATAATTACCACCATCCCTGTATAATTATTATATGAGCAGATCATATATAGACCAGACTTATCCCCTTCTCATCCTCAATAGTGCTGTCCTTGAGCATGCCCTTCAACTCCTCGCATAGGAAGAGTAGTCTAGAACCCTTCTCGGTTATGGTGTAGCATACCCTACCCTCATCCTCTACCCTCTCTATCAGTCCCTTCTTCAGGAGCATCTGGACGTACTTGCTGGCTGTCCTCGTATCCAGCCTTGCAGCATGCATCACCTGGGTTATGGTCCTACTCTCCCTCAGGTTGCTCAGCAGCATCATCATTATATCTAGCCCTTCACGCTTGTAGTGCATATCATTGCATATACACAACTAGAAGAAAAATGTCACTTAAACAACCTACTAGTAGGTGAAAAGCACTCTATTCCCATCCTGACACCATTTAGATGGGATAATTACCCTACAATAGATTGGGAGAGAATATTTAAAAGGATACCGTGCATAAACCATGGAATATGAAGAAGGGAGAAGGGGGTAAAGGTAAGGGACAAGGAGGTTCTGCAGGGGGCGAGGGTGAGGAGCAGGAGGTGCATATAGTGCTGGTATCCAAGGAGCCCAGCAGGGCATATCCTGCATTCGTACTTGCCCTGGGGAGCGTTGCCATGGGCGCAAAGTGCAAGGTCTACTGCACCATGGATGCACTGGAGATAGTGAGGAAGGGGGGCGCATCCAGAATAACGCTGGCGGGTGCACCTCCACTGGAGAAGTACCTGAAGGATGCCATAGCAGCAGGGGTGAAGGTCACCGCATGCGGCCCAAGCAAGGAGATGCTCATCCAGATGGGTATAAGGAGGGATACGCTCGAGGAAGGTGTAGAGTTCGAGGATGTCATAGGCTTCCTGAACGAGGCGCTACCAGCAGCAAAGAAGGGAGGTATGGTAGTCTTCCTCTAGTATGCATCATGATGGTGGCCCACCAACCATAATGACCAACTGGTCAGTACTTAACCTCACTCACGATCGAACCGTTATCAGTCATCTCGAACCTGTAGAGGTGGTCAACATCTGCATCCTCGAATATCTCACTATCATGCGTTATCATCACTATCTGCCTGAGCGTTGAGCCCTCAGCAAGCCGCCTCACGAGTTCCACTATCGATGCCCTCCTCTCCTCATCCAGGTGCACTGTGGGCTCATCCATTATCACAAAGTCTAGCCTGTAACCTCCCATCACATATGCTATTGCGAACCTGAGTGCTAGTGCTACCGCTACCTTCTCTCCTCCGCTCATGGATGCTACATCTACAGGCCCCCTCCTTCCATAGCATTGTATGTGCACCTCACCCCTACCCCTCTCACCCTCCTCAACTCCCTTCCCCATCCTTCCCTCCTCCTTCAACTCTATCCTCGATATATCCATGGAGAATACCTTGGCGTACTCTGATGCCTTCTCGGATATCTGCTGCAACGCCCATGATCTGAGGCTTGTAGCAACGTAACCATCCCTATGGAATACCCTACTCCTTATCCCCTCGAGGAGGCCTATGTACCTGCGGGCATGCTCAAGCACCACCAGTATGGGCCTCAACCTCTCTATCTCCCTGCTCAGCTCATCGAGCCTACCCCTTAACCTAGAGAGTTCCTCGCCCATAACCTTCTCCTCCCTCTCCACATCCCTCAGTTCACTCTCGAGCATGGAGTACCTCTCGTGCGAGAAGCCCCTGCACTCATCGGCAAGTGCGACTATCCCCTTGACCAGGGATGTGGAGTACTCATCTATAGCGTACTCCTGGATGCTGGATGCTGATGCTGCTACGGATAGAGCAAACTCATGGACATCCCTCACCTCTGGGAGCATCCTAAGCCTCGCAAGCACAGCCTCATGGCCCCTGATGGTAGCCCTCAGACCCTCGAGTGCATCCCTGTCAGTTATACCCTTTGCATCAAGGAATGCCCTCGCTCTGCTCACCTCCTCCAGCCTCCTCCTGTACTCCTCAAGCCTCCTTGCCATGGCATCCCTCTCAGCCATGAGGCTATCTAGCCTGCTCTTCAGCGAGTCTATGGTACCTACATCATCCATCATCTTACTCACCTCTCTCGCTAGAGCATCTATATCATCCATACTTGTTATCCCATGCATACTGAGGAAGCCCTCCGCCCTCTGCAGTTGCTCATTCAACCTCTCCATCCTCTTCAATCTATTCTCCACATCCAACCTCTCCTTGCTCAACCTCGAGAGCTCCTCCGTGATCTCCTGCATATGCCTCTCCAGTATGCCTTTGTCGAACAGCGGGTTTATCCTCTCTACCCTACTGCCACAGACTGGGCATACGTTATCCTTGAACTCCAGCCTGGATGCACACTCCATCAGCCCCCTCAGCCTACCCATCTCATTGTTCCTGCTGGTTATGGAGTTGCTCACCTCCTCCAGCCTCGCCCTCAGGGTCAAGAGTTCATCATGCACATGCCTCAACCTCTCAACCACTTCCATCTGCTCCCTTGCTCTCCCAAGTGTATCAGACTTGGCTCTCAGTAATTGCTTCGTTGCCTCAAGCCTTGCATACTCCTGACTCAGCCTACCCATCTCATCGTTCAGTGCAGATAACCTATCCTCTGCATCCTTGAGGGATGCCCTTATACCAGCCTCCCTCTCCACGAGTGCAATGTACTCCTCTGCCCTCCTTAGCGTACTCTTCATATCCACAACATCCCTCTCCAGTGCCCTCCTCCTCTCCTCTATGTAGTTGTGTAGATTGTTCATCTGTGCCTTCAGCACCTCGAACCTCTCCCTCTTCAGCTTCATGACCATGTACTCGCTCTCAAGCATAGACCTCCTTGCTTCAACCTTACGACTCTCCTCCTCCATCATTGAGACCATCGCTCTCATCTTCTCAACCTCCCTCTCATATCTGCTCAAATCATCCGACAGTGTGCCTATGTTGTTGTCATCGTACTTGTACACCCTCCTCAACCTCTCCCTGAAGCCATTCACCACATCGCTCATCTTGCTCCACGCATCATCCAGCCTGTCTATACCTATCACGCTGTTTATGAGCTCCTTGAAGTCCTTTGGTCTGTACTCAATTATCCTATCTATCTCGCCCTGCTGTATTATCGCTGCGACCCTCATCTTCTCATAGTCAAGACCTATTATCCTCTCTATCTCCCTGCTCATGGTATCCCCAGCCTGCTTCCTCTCACCAGCAGCAACGATCTTCCATGAGCCATCCCTCAACTCGGAGAGTATCGCTGACTCTAGATTGCCATTGGTGTTGAGCCTCTTCTCGACCCTGTACTCCCTGTTGCTCATGGAGAATTCGAGTACGATGGAGGCCCTAGACGCACCATACCTCACGAGGTTCCTGTTACTGCTCCTCGTATGCTCCCCGTAGAGGGCATATGTTATAGCATCTATCACGGATGACTTGCCAGAACCGTTCCTGCCTATGAATACGGTAACCCCATCCCCCAACCTTATGGTATTATCCCTGTGGGAGATGAAGTCCCTGAGCGTTATGCTCTTAAGCATACGTATGCACCATGCGCATCACTGCCTCTGCTTGATCATATCCTCGAACCTCCTCCATACAAGGTCTACTGCACCATCTGTATCGTTGCTGTTAAGCAACTCCAGCAGCTCATCTATGGCAAAGCGTGCAGCATCCTCATCGCCGAGTGCCTTGATAGCCAGTCCGAGCAGTTCCCTGTCCACATCAGGCCTGCTATCGTACACTCTACCAGCATCAACACCTCTGCCGTACTCTTCGGTCTCCCAGATGTAGTACAGGCATATATCGTTGAGCCTGGATAGTGTACGTGCTACGCTCGCACCATCCAAGGACCTGCCCCTTACCTTCAGTGCCAGTATGGGCTTCTTCTGCAAGCCACGTATCCTGGGCTCTATATCCTTAATGAACCCATCAAGTTCATCATACTCAACCGTATACCGCAACTGCTTCCTTGTGGACTGTACCTGTATGAACTCAACATTAGCCTCATCACCGGATAGATCCACCATGCAGAAGCCCTTCCTGAACTCCCTTATACTCTCTCCAGGGGTTGGGTCTATCGAGCCAGGGTAGCATACGATACCACCGTTACTGTGCTGCTTCACCGCATGATCGTGGAGATGTCCCATAGCATAGTAGTCGAAGCCTGCTGGGAGGTCATCCATCACCAGCTCATACGCATATGGATGGAATTCACCGAGACCTTGGTGGAGTACTAGGATGCTCCTTGCACCAGAGGGAGAGGGGGTTATGCCCCTCAACCTCTCCCTCAACTGCTCACCCTCACCCCTCCTATGCTTGTGTAGGCCTACGAGCGTTAGACCCCTGTATGTATATGGTTTACCATCGCCTATGTACGTTGCCATCCCAAGCCTGTGGAATACGTATGGGGCTGGGGTATCTCTAACCCTGCTTATATCATGCTCCCCCAGAGTAAAGAAGAACCTTATGTTATGCTCGCTCAACCTCTTCAGTGCCTCACCGAGCTTGAGCATGGCTGTGCCAGATGGCTTCGGTACATGGAATATATCCCCAGAATGTACCACAGCATCCACCTTATCCCTTATAGCAGTCTCTACAGCCTCGTTGAACGCATCGTATACATCATCCTCCCTCTCCCTGAGGTTGAACTGCATGCAACCTAGATGTGTATCAGATAGATGCAGTATCTGCATGCATACTCTATCCTATGGCTGGTTAATAACGTTAATCCCATGCCTCCAATGTAGGATCATCCAACACGCATAAGCACTCCATCAGGATACCCCCACATCAAGCTCTATGGCCCTGTTGAAGCACTTCACAGCCTCGTTCAGCATACCCAACTCCACCAGTGCATTACCCTTGTTCCTCCATACCTTGACATCCCTAGGATTTATCCTCAATGCTCTGTCGAAGCACCTTATGGCCTCATCGAACCTCTCAAGCCTGTACAGTGCAACCCCCTTGTTGTTCCATACCCCAGCATCCCTGTCATCCATCTCTATAGCCCTATCGAAGCACTCTATGGCCTCCTCCAACCTACCCATCTCAAGCAGTACGACACCCTTGTTGTACCAGGCCTTGGTATTCCTGTCATCCATCTCTATAGCCCTATCGAAGCACTCTATGGCCTCCTCCAACCTACCCAGACCGTACAGGGCCGAGCCCTTTAGGTTCCATATCATACTATTACCTCCATCCATCTCTATAGCCCTATCGAAGCACTCTATAGCCTCGTCGAACCTACCAGACTCTATGAGCATGTTACCCTTGATGTACAGAGCATTGGCATCCTCCTTGCCACGGTTCATTCACAGTAGTAAGGCTGGTGAAGTATTTAGGCTTTTTCCCTTATATGGAGTAAATTTGCGTCTATAACCGCTGTGAGACCCTCGCTACCTGCTTCCTGCTCTCAGCTATGAGATCTGTCAGCGCATTGAATGCCATTGCAACATCATCCATCTTGACTATCATTATGGTATCGGTGTAGCAACTCACGGTATCCTCTATGTTTATCCTCCTCCTGGCCAGTTGGTTGTAGAAGACTAGAGCGCATCCAGGGGTCTTTATTATCTCCTCTGGGCTCTGCACTATTATGGCAGCAAGGTCATCCTCAACCTCGAGTAGATGGTCATGGAAGGCATCCTTCATCCTCTCCAGTATTATATCATCGAATATCATGGTTACAGAGTTTATGCCCTCTGATACGCTTATGAACGAGTCGTAGTGCTCCTTCAATGGAAGGGAGATCCTCTCTATGGTGCTCCTGCTCTTCACTATGGAGATCTTTGCAACATCCGTCCTAACGTTTATCTTGCTATCGGCAACTATGGCCTCTACGCTCCTGCTCGGCAGGGTGTAGTTATGCCTTATCCTCTTCAGTGCAGTTACTATGCTATCCACACTCACATCCCTGTTCAGTATAGCATCTACGCTGGGCTTGATCATCCTTGCCATGGCACTGAAGTTCCCGTAGCCCCTCTGTAGTGCGTCCTGGAAGGCCAGATCATTGTCGATTATGGCCTTGACTGTTTTGGTTATACTCTGTCTGACCAACATCAGCCATTATCACCTATATTGGTAATCCAAGAACAAAAAATATAAATGTAGCGTTATCTGCAGATTACACCCTATGAGGGTTGCGCTGGCGTACTCTGGTGGGTTAGATACATCCGTAGCGATAAGGTGGTTACAGGTGAGGTATGGTTACGATGTTGTTACCGTAACGGTAGATGTTGGGCAGGGGGATGATCTCAAGGCCATAGAGGATAGAGCAAGGGCAATAGGTGCGGTCAAGCACTACACGATAGATGCTAGGGAGGAGTTCGCTAGAGATTACGTAATGCCATGCATAAGGGCCAATGGGCTTTATGAGGGCAAGTACCCCCTGGCCACGGCACTAGCAAGGCCACTGATAGCTGGTAAGGTGGTCGAGGTGGCAAGGAGGGAGGGTACAAGCATACTCGCACATGGGTGCACTGGCAAGGGGAATGATCAGGTGAGGTTCGATGTGACCATGAGGGCGCTCATGCCCAACTGCACCATAATCGCACCCATAAGGGATATGAACATGACTAGGGATGAGGAGCTGGAGTTCGCTAGGCAGGAGGGGATAGAGTTGGCAGCAGAGTCGAAGAGGTACAGCATAGACCAGAACCTCTGGGGGAGAGCCATAGAGGGAGGGGACCTGGAGGATGCCGAGAGCGAGCCCAAGGCCGATGCGTTCAGGTGGGTCAATGTAGATCCAGCACTCCTTCCCGATGATTCTGCCTATATGAGCATAGAGTTCGATCACGGCATACCTGTTGCGGTAGATGGTGTGAAGGCCCATCCATCTGGCAGTGGGATGGTTGAGATGATAGAGTATGCTAACGAGAGGGCAGGTAGGTATGGTGTGGGTATAGTGGATCACATAGAGGATAGGGTCGTTGGTATAAAGTCTAGGGAGGTGTACGAGGCACCAGCAGCCCTAACCATTATAGAGGCGCACAGGGAGCTTGAGAAGTTGGTACTAACCAGTCATCAGTTGAGGTTCAAGCAGATTGTGGAGCAGCAGTGGAGCATCCTCGCCTACTCTGGTCTCTGGCTCGAACCCTTGAGGTTGGATCTAGATAGGTTCATAGCCTCCACCCAGGAGTATGTCAGTGGCAAGGTCACTCTGAAGATGTACAAGGGTTCGTTCAGGGTGGTCTCTAGGTCATCACCCTACTCCCTATACGATGAGGGGCTTGCAACCTACACCAAGGGCTCAACCTTCGACCAGAGCCTTGCTAGGGGCTTCGTTGAGCTCTGGGGGCTCCAGAGCATGGTAGCGAACAGGGTCAGGGGTGTTGCGTATGAGAGTGGTGCAGGTATGCAGGAGAGCATGCCTAGGAGGGTGAGCATGCATGGCCAAGGTTAGATGCCTGGAGTGTGACAGGGAATTGAACGTGCCTAGCGATGCCATAGAGGGTGAGATAGTGACATGCCCAGACTGTGGAGCGAACTATGAGGTTGCACGCTCCAACGGCAGGATAGAGTTGAGGCCTGCGGAGAGCGTGGGCGAGGACTGGGGCGAGTAGGCGATGGTGAGTAGTAGCATGACCAGCAATGGAGCATCACTCTCAATAGTCTTCGATAGGCTCAGGTGGGAGGAGAAGGAGCTGCTCGAGAAGGCACTCAGGTTAGGCTACAATGCAAGGCTTGTTGATGCCAAGGACCTTGTATTCAGTACCAGTGGTATAGGGAAGGGTACCCGTGCTGGTAGTGCCATCGATGGTATGAACCTTGGTGATGTCGTGATCCAGAGGTGCATAAGCCATTACAGGGGATTGTACATAACCGCATGCCTAGAGTCTCTAGCCATACCTACCATCAATGGGTACGGTGTCGCTGAGACGTGTGGGAACAAGCTGCTCTGCTCACTCGCACTGGCAAGGCACAACGTGCCTACACCAAGCACATACTTCATCTTCAGCGCTGAGAAGGCCATAGAGATGGCCAACAACCTGGGCTACCCAATAGTATTCAAGCCCATAGTTGGGAGCTGGGGTAGACTGGTCATACCCGTCAAGGATAGGGAGATGATGGAGAGCATAGTCGAGATGAGGGAGGAGATGCCTAACCCATTGAGCAAGATATACTACCTCCAGGAGTACGTGAGGAGACCTCCAAGGGATATAAGGGCCATAGTGGTTGGGGATAGGGTGATAACTGCAGTGTACAGGTATGCAGCAGAGGGGGAGTGGAAGACCAACATAGCCAGAGGGGGAAAGGCAGAACCATGTAAGATAACGAAGGAGTTGGAGGATATCTGCCTTAGGGCTGCAGAGGCGGTTGGAGGGGGAGTTCTGGGCATAGACATAATGGAGGATGAGGCTAGAGGGCTGCTCGTGCATGAGGTCAACAACACCGTAGAGTTCAGAGGGGCAGCGAGCGTGAGTAGCGTTGATATAGCGCATGAGATAGTCAGTTATGCAATGAGGGTGGTCAGGGCATGAGTGTTGGTGATGGGAGAAGGGTCAAGGTTGGGGTGGTAGGGGCATCTGGTTACGTTGGAGGGGAGCTCCTGAGGCTACTGGTGACCCATCCGAGGGTTGAGTTGGCCATGGTGACATCCAGGCAGTACGCTGGGGAGTACGTGCATAGAGTTCATCCAAGCCTCAGGGGGTTCACTGAGATCACCTTCTCCCCTGTCGACATAGATAGGCTTGGCAGTGAGTGTGATCTGGTATTCACTGCGGTGCCACACGGCAAGGCAGTTGAGATAGTGAAGAGGTTGTACGATAAGGGCGTGAGGATAGTTGATCTTAGCGCAGATTACAG
The DNA here is from genome assembly GCA_025054855.1 of Candidatus Nitrosocaldus sp. Lineage (GTDB taxonomy): Archaea > Thermoproteota > Nitrososphaeria > Nitrososphaerales > Nitrosocaldaceae > Nitrosocaldus. The sequence continues at coordinate 135,948 of JANWZS010000003.1, forward strand.
GCTCAAGGATCAGGAGGCGTACAAGTACTACTACGGCTGGGAGCACCCATACCCAGACCTGCTCAGCAAGTCAGTATACGGTATACCCGAACTCCACAGGGATGAGATAAGGAGTGCCAGACTGGTATCGTGCCCTGGGTGCATGGCAGTCACATCACTCCTAGCACTTGCCCCACTGGCGAAGAATGATCTGATAGATCTTGATCACATAGTCGTGGATAGCAAGATAGGCTCGTCCGGTGCTGGAGGCAAGCCATCCTCTGGCACACATCATGCCATGCGTTATGGTGTGGTGAGGCCATACAAGCCAGTGAAGCACAGGCACACTGCAGAGATAGAGCAGGAGATGAGCATCATGGCAGGCAGGAAGGTTAGTGTGAGCATGACACCACATGCAGTCAACATAGTCAGAGGCATACTGTGCACAAACCACGCATTCCTGAAGAGGAGCACGAGCATACAGGAGTTGTGGAGAGCGTATAGAGGGATGTACAGGAACGAGCCGTTCGTTAGGCTGATAAGGGATACCAAGGGGCTCTACAAGTACCCAGATCCAAAGTTCGTGGTAGGTTCAAACTTCTGCGATGTCGGCTTCGATATAGATGAGAAGAACAACAGGATAGTTGCGCTATCCGCAAGCGATAACCTCATGAAGGGTGCAGCTGGGTCTGCTGTACAGTGCATGAACGTTATGTATGGGTTCAACGAGGTTGAGGGGTTGCTTATAACACCGCTAACCCCAGTCTGATCCTCTGGTGCATCCACATGAACATCACCTTAGCCTCATCTACTTTGCAGGGGTGTACGCTATGATAGTGATAAAGATAGGTGGTAGCATAGTCGATGGGTTGCATGCAAGTACACTGCATGATGTGCAGGACGTGCTGAGCAGTGATAGACTGGTCATAGTGCATGGTGGGGGCAAGGAGGTCACTAGGATAGCAGGCTTACTGGGTAAGGAGCAGCGCTTCGTGGTCTCGCCAGGGGGTATAAGGAGCAGGTACACGGACAAGGAGACCATGGAGATATTCACCATGGTCATGGCTGGGAAGATAAACAAGGAGATAGTGAGCATGCTCCTCAGGCATGGTGTGAGGGCCGTCGGCATATCTGGTATAGATGCTGGGATGATACATGCTGAGAGGAAGAAGAAGCTCATAATAGTCGATGAGAGGGGCAGGAAGGTTGCTATAGAGGGGGGCTACACTGGCAAGATAACAGGAGTTGATACAGCACTGCTCAACATGCTCATATCATCCAACTACACACCAGTGATAGCACCTGTGGCAGTTGGGGATGAGTATGAGATGCTTAACGTCGATGGTGATAGGGCTGCAGCGTACGTTGCTGGTGCATTGAAGGCTGATAGGGTGCTCTTCATGACGGATGTGAATGGGCTGATCATGGATGGTAGGCTCGTGGAGCACCTCACACTGGATGAGGCCAGGAGGATGCTCCCAAGGATAGGGCATGGGATGGAGAAGAAGGTCCTTGCATGTACTGAGGCACTGGGCATGGGTGTCAAGGAGGCCATAATAGCATCTGGCAAGGTCGAGAACCCCATAAGCAGCGCACTCAAGCATATCAACTGTACAGTTATAAGCAATGGCAGGGGATAGTGTAGTGTAGTGGTGGTAGGTGCCTGATATGGAGTTGGAGCAGAGCGCAAGGATGAGGGAGGAGGATTCGTATCTAGCCAATGTGTTCCAGCGTTATCCTGTGGAGCTGGTTAGGGGCAAGGGCGCATATGTATGGGATAGCACTGGCAAGGAGTACATAGACTTCATGGCCGGTTACGGTGTTGCCCTCGTGGGGCACTGCAATGAGAGGATAGTCAGTGCAATAAAGGCCCAGGCTGAGAGGCTCATAACGTGCCACTGCTCATGCTACAACGATGTTAGGCTGGAGTTGCTCAGGAGGCTTGTGAGTGTAGCACCCAAAGGCCTAAACAAGGTATTCTTCTGCAACAGTGGGGCAGAGGCTTGTGAGGCAGCGATGAAGATAGCAAGGAGGTACACCAAGAGGCATGGCATAGTCGCTGCTACGAACTCATTCCACGGCAAGACCATGGGCGCACTCTCCGTAACACACGCAAGCAAGTACAGAGATCCGTTCAAGCCCCTGCTCGATGGTGTGCACTTTGTACCATACGGTAATGCTGAGAGGCTTGAGGCACTACTGGAGGAGGATGGCAGTGCAGGCAAGAGCATAGGTGCAGTTATACTTGAGCCCATACAGGGTGAGGGGGGTATAAACGTGCCTGAGGATGGCTACCTTCCCAGGGTGAGGGAGATATGCGATAGGTATGGCGTACTCCTCATACTCGATGAGATACAGTCTGGGCTAGGGAGGACGGGTAGGCTATGGGCATCGGAGCACTGGGGTGTAGTGCCAGATGTAATGTGCATAGCGAAGGGCATGGCTGGAGGGGTACCCATGGGTGCAGTTATTGCAAGGCATGATGTCATGGATGCCCTGAAGGTAGGTGAGCACTCCAACACCTTCGGTGGCAATCCACTGGCATCTGCTGCAGCATACGCAACGCTGGAGTGCATAATAGAGGATGGGCTCGTGGAGAATGCTGCAGGTATAGGCAGGTACCTGAAGGATGGGCTGCTGGCACTGAAGGAGAGGCACAGGGTGGTCAGGGATGTTAGAGGCCTAGGGCTTATGCTTGGTGTGGAGTTGAGGTTCGATGTTAAGGATGTGCTCATGGATGGTATAGCACATGGGCTACTCATGCTCTACTCTGGCAGGAACGTTCTAAGGCTGCTCCCACCCCTTGTTATAGATGAGGATATAGCATCTAGGGCACTATCACTGCTCGATACCCTGCTGAGCAGGGAGGAGAGGAGGAGAGGCCTGTGAGTATGTGGATGAGGGTGAGGATGGGTAGGTGGGCATGAGCGATAGAGGCAACAATAGATCCGTGAACCTCGATAGCATAGATGAGAGGATAATAAGCATACTCAAGGAGGATGGTAGGAGGTCGTACGTGGATATAGCAAGGGCAGTAGGGCTATCCGAGTCTGCCGTGAGGAGGAGGATAAAGCAACTGCTCGACTCTGGCATAATAAAGCGCTTCACCATAGAGTTGGGGATGAGCAACAGGACCAGTGCCATAACGTTGGTATCTGTCAAGCCCTCGGTAGATACTGCGAGGGTATCCGAGAGGCTCAAGGCATTGAAGGGTGTTGAGACGGTATATGAGATAACTGGCCAGTACGATATAGCAGCTATAATAAGCGCACCAAGCATAGGCGAGATAAACAAGTGCATAGATGATGTGAGGAGGATAGATGGGGTTGACGATACCAACACGGTTATAATACTGAGGACCGTAACATGACCATGTATAACCATAACTCACCATAACCATAACCTGATCCACCATTGTTGATCTTGAAGCACTATCCAGTATGCAGTATATCCTGTGGTTCTAATCTCCTGATATCTAGCGCATCAAAGTCTGTATCGAAGCTGACTATGGGTACGCCTCTACTCTTTGCATAGTAGTAGTGTAGGCCATCATCGAAGTCCAGCCCAGCATCACTGGCTAGGTTGCATGCAGAGATCTCCTCGTGTATCGATAGATCTGCTATGGTTAAGCCACGCCATGTCATCACCTCTCCAAGGAATCTCGCTACCAATCCTGGATTGCCCAGTATCGCTGATATCCCATGAATGGTAAAGCGTAGCATGTATGCCTTGATTGACCCTCCCTTGATCCTGTTAAGTAAGAGGTAGGATGCCTCCCAGCGATCCCTTTTGTATAGTGTCTCAAGTACCACGTTGGCGTCTATCAGGTACATCATCGTATCTCTTGCTGAGCGCTTCAAGCAGATCCTCACCATCCCATCTGTAATCTGATGATAGACCCAGACCAACTATACCCTCTACTGTACCTGGGCCTTCGGTGACCCCAAGTTCCCTCTCTATCATATCTGTTATGGCCTTGGAGATGGCACCCTTCCTTAGACCGTACTTCTCTGCAACGTACCTCCTGAATCTCTCAGCAAGCCATCTGGGTACCTCGGCCTTGATGATCTCGACACTACCCTTACCCATACATTATTTTAGTACTTAAGTACATAAAAGCTTTTGGTCAATTCCCTGCAAGACAGATGTGCGTGCATTACGTTGCAACATGCAATTACTGTAGATAGAAGAGAACCATGTGCCCATCTGCACATCCAGCGCTGTGCTGTACGAACTCCTGCATATAATTGCAAATAACGGCAATTTCCACACTTTTTGATTCTACTAACTGCTGATATCATAGCGAAATCTGTATATATCCTAGCACGATATAGGTGTGTATGCATCATGCTATAGATGAGAGCGATCCGAACTACTATGCCATGGTTTACAATGGCATCATAAGGGATGAGAGGTACAGGGATCTACTGGCAGTGCAGCAGGGCAATGGTGGGGGTATAGCAAGGATAAACATACTGGATAGCACGCTGAGGGAGGGCGAGCAGCACCCAGGCGTATCGTTCACTGTCAAGCAGAGGGTACAGATAGCATGGATGCTCGACTACTTTGGTGTAGACCAGATAGAGATAAGCCCAGTGATCTCTGAGGATCATAGGCAGGCAACGAAGATGATAATAGATGCTGGTCTTAGTGCAGATATAGTTGCACACTGCAGAGCAGTAAGGCAGGATATAGACGTTGCACTTGCATGTGATGCTGAGTGGGTAGCAACGTACATGAGCGTATCAGATGTCCAGTTGAGATCCAAACTCAGGATAGGCAGGGATGAGGCCTATGCTAGAGCAATGGATGTGGTTGATTACATTAGGGCACATGGGCTCAAGGCAAGGTTCACGCTTGAGGATGCAAGTAGGGCAGAGCCCGTATTCCTTGCCAAGATAGCCAGGGATATAAGCAGGGCAGGGATAGATAGGATAAGTATACCTGACACCGTAGGTATAATGCTCCCAAAGGGTATGTACAGGCTGGTGAGCATGGTTAGAGCAGGCATAGATCAGGGCAGGACCAGGCTGGACCTACACTGCCACAACGACCTTGGTCTAGCGTTGGCCAATGCCCTGGCAGGTATAGATGCTGGTGCCGATCAGATACATGCTACGATAGATGGCATAGGGGAGAGGAATGGTATCCCTGCGCTTGCTGAGGTCGCCGTGATATCAACCGTACTGTACAGGTGCAGGGATGACCTTAGGCTGGATATGCTCAAGGACCTCTCAAGGCTGATAGAGCAGTACACTGGCATAGAGACGCCAGAGAGCAAGCCGATAGTGGGGGAGAGCGCATTCAAGCACAAGGCAGGGACACATCTTGCTGCTGTGCTCAGGGACCCTAGGGCATACGAGGTGATAGAGCCCAGGATGGTTGGGAATAGGAGGAGGATAGTCTTTGGTGAGCTTGCAGGGAAGAATGGGGCAGCGTTCCTCCTGAGCATACTGGGGTTGGAGGTTGATGCTGTGAAGGCTGAGAAACTTGCCAAGGGATTGAAGGGTCTGAGGCTTGGGGATGTGCTAGAGATGTACCTCGATGATACGATGGAGGAGAGGATAAGGCAGATCACCTGATATCATATGATGCATGATGATTACTACTGTGATTATGAAGACTATACCACCTTCACCACACCATCATAATCATCACCACCATCATCAACCCCCCATCCACCTACTGCAGTAATACCCATGCCTTGCCAGTACCTTAATCATACTATGGGAGCATCCACCGACTAACACTCCTACCATGCTCCTTCCTTAACCTCACCCATATCCATCCCTAATCATCTACTTCAGCCTCTATGGTCTCCTTACGCTTATGCTTACGCTTATACTTATAACCCCATCCCTGAGCATTACGCATATGCACTCCCCTACAGTCGTACGTGAATTATCGATAACATACCTCATTTGTCATATCAGCTTTATATGTATGACTCTTATACTGGAGTATGAAGAGGATCAAGGCCAATATAACTGTGGATAAGGAACTCTGGGAGGAGTTCAGAAGGTACTCCACAGCGCTCAACATGGATACGGCTAGGCTGTTGGAGGATGCTAT
>JANWZS010000040.1 GCA_025054855.1 Candidatus Nitrosocaldus sp.
TTTGCCATCCATCTTTGAGCGGTATTGATAAATCGTGAACTTGTAGCCCATTTCGGTCAACTTTTTAGCGGCGTAAGTTATCACTTCATCGTCCTTGGTTTTTACTTGGTCGACCCAAATCGCATACGCGCCCCGTTTGGTTTTTATGCAGCTACCGTCGCCGTACAGAAGGCCTAAGACGTAAGCATCCAAACCGTCTCCTCATCAAGCGATCTTGCCCGTTTATTAAACAGTCAGGACCCCCTTGTCACTGCGACCTAAGGCCCCAGCCTTGCGGCCAAGGCCTCAGGCACCCCTTATCCCGAAGTTACGGGGCTAATTTGCCGAGTTCCCTCGCCCTGGAGTGACCCCAGACGCCTTGGGCTTCTCACCCAGGGGCACCTGTGTCGGTTCTTGGCACGGTCTCCGGAGGTCCTTCCCCGCGTCCTTTTCATGGGCTCCGGGGATCAGCCGAACCACCCGTACGGGCGGCCGTTCGCGCTTTCACCTGGTTCTCGGCTTTACGCCACTCCCCAGGCTTATACGCTTAGACAGGGCTACGGCCCCGCTCGGCCTACCCCGAAGCGTCGGACGCGGAGCTTGCGTCGCCGCGCGTACTCCGGAGGCACCGGAATCTTAACCGGTTTCCCTTTCGGCCTACCCGGTTAAGGTCGGCCTTAGGACCGGCTTACTCCCGGCTGACGACGCATTGCCGGGAAACC
>JANWZS010000041.1 GCA_025054855.1 Candidatus Nitrosocaldus sp.
TCGAACTATAGTAGGATTGAAAGTTGGTCGACGCAACCAAGCAACGTCTAATACAGCGTGTAGTTTGAATCGAACTATAGTAGGATTGAAAGAATAATAAGACACCACTCATCCGGTTCGATTAATCTGTTTGAATCGAACTATAGTAGGATTGAAAGTTGGTCTAGTGTTCATCTTCTTCGTACGATACATGCGTGTTTGAATCGAACTATAGTAGGATTGAAAGTTAGTCGCCAGCATGATAACGGCGATTAGCAGATACAGTTTGAATCGAACTATAGTAGGATTGAAAGAAATCTTTCACGTTTAACCAATCAGGGGTAGGGTTACTGTTTGAATCGAACTATAGTAGGATTGAAAGGCAGGAGTTTCCGTAACCCCTACGTCGGTGAATGTAAGTTTGAATCGAACTATAGTAGGATTGAAAGTTTGTAGAGTTTCTATTCCCCGTTCTACAACCTGTAAGTTTGAATCGAACTATAGTAGGATTGAAAGCTTTTTGCTTCCCGTCCTTAGTAACAGTGTCTTTCCTCAGTTTGAATCGAACTATAGTAGGATTGAAAGACTGCATGCTATCAATAAGCAAGGATAACGAACGACTGTTTGAATCGAACTATAGTAGGATTGAAAGTAATAATCACTTACGGAAGGAATGCTATTGTCTCCTCGTTTGAATCGAACTATAGTAGGATT
>JANWZS010000042.1 GCA_025054855.1 Candidatus Nitrosocaldus sp.
CATATACCCCTCTTTCTTGCCTCTTCAACTGCCTCAGGCATTACCTGAATAGCATATATAGCCTTAATTACCTCATCACTTATTAATTCCCTACTATCATTAATAATTGATTCTATCTCGTAATCTATATCCTCTATCTCTACATTTACCCTTGCCAACCTATCCTTTAAGCTAGCTTTGCTGTATATAAAGAATCACGCTCAAGCAGTATACATAATGTGAGGATTATTACAGGCATGGAGATATATGGAGATAGATAGTATGATCGAAGCAGTACCAGTATAGTACAAAATGGTACAAAACTATGCTATGGTACATAAAAACTAACTATGCAGTATATACTCTATACCGAATCTACTGCATGCCTCTCTAGCCTCATCATCTATAAAGGGGGTTACGAAGATGACCTTGCTCACATCCTTGCCTGTCTTCCTCCTGATAGTTCAACCTTCCTCTTGAGTATCAATGGGTCGCTCCTCTTAACATGTAAGGCTACCTCCACTGCTATTATCTTGCTATCACCCACGACTATATCAAGTTGCACATTACTTGCATAGCCAT